>JAFUXG010000023.1 GCA_017470935.1 Lachnospiraceae bacterium | reverse complement strand
TATCGGAAAATTAACTTAAGCGCTCCTTTCCCCCGGGGCACTTATATATCCCTGGTGTATTTCTTAAGACGGTTTGTTCTTATCCATTGTCCGTCTCTACTACTTTGTTGCTTTATACCTATATAACAAAAAAAGCCATGTATGCTGTTCCTTATTAATGGTACCTCATACATGACTTCTACAAGTAACATTATATTATTTTTATTATCAGAAAACGACAAAAACGCCACATATTATATGCAGCGTTGTGTCAATGCCCTTACTCGGGCTTACTCCATTTCTACAGGGGGATTTTTCATGAAGAAAAACAAAGGTAGCGGATTGTGTCAATGCCCTTACTCGGGCTTACTCCATTTCTACCCTCGATCCCACAAAGCCTTGATTTTACTAAGTACAATTCAGACACAATACAGGTAATTTTCTGACAATTCAATTTTTTGCGTTTTTGAGGGCGATTTTTGGGGTTTTCAAAACACTACCTCTGTATTATAACCCTTACTGCCAAAATATGCAATTATTTTATTAATTAAAGTATTATAAGGCTATTGGGACTATTTGTCATTAATTTGATGGTTTTTCTTGTGCTTCAAAGCTTAATCATCCTCAATATATTCCTTATCTAGTTTTTTTAGCTCCTCTAATAAATACTCGTGTTCCCTAAGGTATATTAATTCATCCATAGTAAGAGCATCAAATGGATTAGGAATCCAGTCACATTCATGGGGTGGATTTGGTGTCATTTCTCTACTATATATATAGCCCGGCTTAACCTTGTCTATTATTTCCTGTTCCTTTTTTGTCATAATACCAACTCACTTTTCATTTACAATGAAATTATTAAACTTACACTATCTGCTTTATGCTTACAATGCCTCAACTATCGAATCGCAAATGCCAAAGCTAATGCTCTCCTCTGCTGTCATGAAATTGTCATGATCTGTAGCCTTATCTATCTCCCTTACAGACTTGCCTGTATGCTTAGCAAGAAGCTTATCAGTCAGCTTCTTTGTTTTCAATATAGAATCTGACACCCCCTTGATTGAGCTTGCGGAGCCACCTATGCCACCACTAATCAGCGGCTCATGGATCATCACCTCTGAGTGGGGAAGAATATACCGTCTTCCCTTCTGGCCTCCCGCAAGTAGTATTGCCGCCATACTCATGGCACGACCTGTACAGTACATGTTTATAGGAGATTTGACACTCTGTATCACATCATACATAAGAAGTCCCGAATTGATCTCACCGCCACCTGAATTGATGTATATATCGATTGGTGCATCACTTACACCTACAAGATACATAAGCTGCATAACGAAAGCATTGGCGCTTTCAGGAGTTATGGTGCCGTATATAAACAGCTTCCTGCTCATAAAGTGCTTCGCTGCCAGCGAAACCTCCCTAACTCCCCCATGGGTATTCTCCAGTACACTTGGTATGTTCATGTAATCCATATCCTATTCCTCCTTTTTTCTCATTTAATAATTGCGAAACTCATTAGCACTAATACTATGTTGTGAACATTGTATAGATTCCATAAGCAGCTGCCTACATCTCCACCGGCAGCGGAATTCTCATATCTCTCACCATTAGTGACACAAACAGGCTCCTTAGGTCCTCCCGCGCATCCGCATACAGCAAATCCCGCGAGTCCTCCTCTCCACTAATCCTTATTCCGAACTGGGGATAGCTGACTGTAATATGCCCTTTATCGTCCGCCTCTTCCCTTCTACTGTAAGGAAGAGTAAGGCTCCAGTCTATGATAGTTTTCATATTCTTAAATGAAGTCTGTTCTTTATCAAGACTTGTAGCAGGAGAGAAATACTTAAGTATGACACCAATGTACAGACATATTTTTTCATGAGAAGGTACCTCTATATTCATAGCTTCACCATATTCTGCTGACAAATATTTATTGCTTAGATTAATGCCCATATATGGTGTGCCCCCCTCATCATATAGAATATCCTCCATACACATATAAATGTCCCGTCTTATGGACTTGATACAGTATTCCTTATCATCTATGCGGGCAAGCTCATAACAGCTTATAACGGGTGTTCTGCTGCCCACATGCATTATCACATCATAGCAGAACCTCTCATGAGGGGTTAGCTCATCCAGAAGCCTTCCTATATAACGGCAGGAATTAAGCTCTTCTTCGGAATCAATAGGAGTATCTAATATCTCCATAAGCTGCCACACAAGATTGACGGAATCCATCAGCTTACATATATTTCTTGCATTATCGGATATTTTGTCTGAGCTGCTCGCCCCTGGTAATCTAGGCGGTATTTTTCTCATACTTTCTTTCTCCGTGTCAGATTTCCAAAATGATATTCTGAATCTACTCTGTTTACTGACATCATCTATTACTAACACCTGCGAAGCAAGGTCTGTTCTAAGGCTTCCTCCAAGCTCATCACTTGGGTCAACAGACTCCCCCATAACACCTAGAAGCTGTGGCACTCTGTATATGTGCCTGTATCCACAGTAAAGCTCAATGAATTCCATCACTCTTCCTGCCTCTGTTACAGGTATATTGAATAAATGGCATATAAGGCGGGGATCCATATCGTCCCTGCCTACACTGTCATACATGGCAGCTCCTGCCATTGCTATGACTGCAAGGGTTGAGAGGAAGAGGCTAGCTTCATTATTCACACTGCCACTTCCATAGAACAGCTGAATATCATCGCAGAGCTCATTCTCCCGTTCCTTTCCAAGGAACATATCTATGGCAATTCTATCAAGCCTCCATTTCTTATAATAGTACTGTCCCCGTTCATTCATCAGTCCATTGGCCTGCAGCCAGATCCCGACCGTTTCACCCGCAGTCAAGCTTCTTCCACTATCAGGTGAGGGGGGACTTAAGAGAATACATTTTCCCTTATTGGATGCCCGTTCTATCTTCTGCTTAAAATCCTTATAACCTTTTTCCTCATCATACCTGCATGTGGACAGACTGCTTGTCAGCTCCTTAAGATTACGACCACAGTCCACCATTTTCTTTATATCAAATTGCTCTCTCGTCTTCATCTATCCCACCACCATCCTTTACAACCTCTAAGCTATGCCCCGTATTCTGTGCTTTTTTGCGTCCATTTCCCTTGGAAAGGGCAGCCTCGTACTCCTCCAAATTGAAAATCCTTCCCATGTGCGGGCGACTTCCTCTTCGAAATACCACACATTCTTCAAGTGGCATGTAGAGAATGTCTGTGGTTGGCACATCCATCCTCCGGGCCACATTCTCAGCTGTCTCAATGTCGTTGCCTCCAAGATACACATAGGTGTCACAGTTGCCGATTATGGTTCTGTCGTCGTTTCTGTATGCTGCCCTAAGCTGTGATTCTGCCTGTATCATAAGGGTTGCGGAAATTCCTCTTGAACGGATGCTGGCGATCATTCTGGGGAACTCTTTTATGACCACATTGGTGGCAAAGTCATCCAATATGAACCTCACATCAACAGGCAGTCGGTTATTCTCACATTCCGTATCTGCATGGGTACAGAGCTCATTTAGCGCCTGAGAGAAAAACACATTGGCAAAGTCATCCATACTCCTATCCGTGTCGGATACTATAACAAACACTGCCGTCTTCCTGTCTCCGATGGAACGGAGATCCATCTCACCACAAGCGGTCATCTTACGAAATTCAGCAGAATCATAGCAGGCAAGCTCGGCATACAGTGTTATGAGAATGCTTTTCAAGGTCTTTCCCGCTGCCACGCGAAATCTTCCATACTGTCTCTTGGCATAGCTGTCATTTGGAAGAAATTCAAAAAGTGCATCCAGGCTGTTCTTATCCTCTGGGGAATGCTCCTTGATCTGGCACGCATCGAGAAGTCTTAGTATACTGCACATGGTCTGCTCCCTTGGTTCCCCCGCTTCCCAGAGGTATGCCATTACCGACTGTAGCAGAAGCTTTGCCGCCTTATCCCAAAAGGCTCCGTTATCTCTGTCAATATTCTCCATTGTATATAGAGCATCGGCAATCTTGACTATATCCTGCTCACAGCGTATGTACTCCATGAAATTGTACCTTGCAGAATTCTCAGGATGTATCAGGTCAAGCTTAACCACTCTGTAACCCCGCTTCCGGAGGTAACTGCCGTACTTATCATACAGGTTGCCCTTAGGATCGGATATTACATAGGAGCCTGTGGCCTGCAGGATGTTGGGTGTTACAATACTCCTTGTCTTACCACTCCCCGAGGTGCCCACCACCAACACGTTGTTGTTAAGCCTTGTCTTATAACAATCCATGTCATAGCAGCAGCCATCGGCGATAATAAGCTTGTTCTTCATTTTCTTAATATCTAACATTCACATCACTCCTTGTTAATTACTGTATTCGTAATCATGTTGTATTTTCGATTATAATAATATCATAGGCTCCTCTTTTGCACACTTAACTCTCAGTTAAATCATTTCTCTAAGAATATTGGATCATACAAATATATCTTGACTCAATGTCTTCACAAAAACTAAGGCACCACCAGTGTGATGCCCGTTTTAATATACGCCTAAAGGTTTGTTCATGGCAAGGGTCTAACGTATCTCCCCAGCGGGAGAATTGGCCAAATCCGACATTACTCCCCAGTGGGAGTAAAGATTGAAATCTACCGTTCCTCCCCGACGGGAGGATTTGCTGCAGGAAACATGGCCTTAGTCTGCTCCTTTTCTCCACACACAATGTAGTCAATGGTCACTCCAAACATTCTACTCAGGTAATACAGTGAATCTAACTCAGGAACGGAATATCCGTTTCTCCACTTGTACACTGCCTGATAAGAAATGTTGAACAGGCCACTCACCTGCTCCGTAGAGATGCCATACCTTGTGAAAAGGTCATCCAGTCTGCTTCCGATAGCCTCCTTGTCAATCCCTGTGCCTATTTCTTCAAATAATGTGGAATTGTAGAAATCTGCTGCAACTCACCCCCTTTCTATCACAATCCATATCATAATTGCCATGTTACATAAATAAATCCCATTAACAGGAGGAAACATTAAAGCTAACAAGGCCAACCCATACCTCTTTTGCTTTATACTTATATATCATCTGTTATTTCTCAAATTAATGGTTTGGAGCAAATTTTTTGTAATTTATTAAAAAGCTGAAAAAAAGAACACCTTCCGGTGCTCTTTGATTTAACACTTATGTGTTTTATTTAATTACATCTACTCCATTATCTGTTAAAAACCTATAGAATTTTGTACGCAGTTGCGAAACTGTTGATTTGACAGACTCATAATCTCGCCCCTCGTCCTCTTCATAATGACTAACAACAAAGGCATAAAACACCTTACTATGTAATGGCATCGCCTTTAACTCCTTATCCGGATCTTCCTCAATTCCAAAATCCCTGTTTTTCTTATACTCAACCTGTGCAAGCTTCTCTAATGTTCTACATACCTCCATTGTATAACTGTCAAGAAAATCAACATTCATCGTATCAAACATCTGATTTTCATGTTTGATATCAATACTTGATATATCAATCCCGGATTTAGAATCATTAAGAAGTCTGAAATACGCCGATATTAGATTTGAGTATAATAACGGATAATATTTCTTAACATTTTTTGAGCTTTTATTTTCGCACAACCAACATATACTTATTCCCAACTCAGCAATGTACTTAATTTTCTCGGAGAAATCTAATCCTTCCGTGTCTCTTCTGTCCTTCTCAGCCCATTCGTTTAATTGAACTCCATCAGACTGCAGATAACTTCCATCTTCAGAATCATCCTCAACCTCATCGGATACCATCTCAATCTTACTCTTCTTATATATATTATTCTTACGTCTTTTCCACAAAAAATTGAAATAATTCTCCAGGGTTCTGGGCTTTCCATCTTTATCCAGCGGTGTATATCTTTCCATCACCTCTAGGACAATATCCATATATATATCATAAAGCTCCTGTTTCTTATCCATTTTATCCTTAGGGAAAAAAATATCAAACATATTATAAAGCTCCAATAATACTTTGCAACGTAAATTATTTGCCTCCTCGGAGCCCTCCTCATACTTACGCATTTCAATGATATCTTCTTGTGCATTTTTTAGTTTCTTTTTTACTAATAATTTAATTTCTTCTAATCTAATTTCTTCGTCAGTCATACATCAATCCTCGCTTTCGTCATCAGCCACCATGTTCTTTATTGACTTTAATGGATTTTTCACTCCATGCTCTGAAATAGTACGAACCATTTCATCCATAAAGAAAAGACTGGTTATATCATAGACCTTAGCGATGTTTTCATTATGATCGTATTCACCATATACAATGGCACCGATACTGCAATTATGCTTTGCACGGTAAGCATAGTTAATTGTCATTATCTCCACCTGTGATAAAGGCTTTGTTCCGTAGGTAACACATGCATTAACAAAGTCTTCGTCATTAATTTGTTCAGCAAGCTTTGCAAATGTGTTAAGATGTACCGATGGTCTGTTATCATATGGAATATCAATAACATTCAGCTTATACTTAAAGCCATTCCTTTCGGAAAGTGAAGATATCTCTTCTATAAATATCTCATAATTTGCAATAGCATTCTCATGCTGCTGACGTAAAATAATAATCTCTATATCATCCTCTTTTTCTACATACCCGTTAATAATGGTGATCACCGGGAATGATGTGTCAAAGTCACATTGCAGCTTACTGTTTCCAACTGCCCTATAATTACTCTTCATCAGTTTGTCCTTTGGTTGTAATGGCATTACCGTAATAAATTTCTTCATAGCTTTAATACCTCCTTTTTGACTATACCATTTTGTGCCAAATCACGCAATTATTACTTCACCCCTTTCTCCCAGGGCACTTACCTGCCCCGGGCATAATTATTAAAGTGTCTCAACAACTATATTGCTTTATACCCATATATCAACCGTAAATTTCTAAATTAATGATTTATGAAAAATATTTTTTAAAAATATATATCTTTACAAAAATGTGCAAAAAAAGAAAACCATATATGCTGTTCCCTATCGGAGCATCATACATGGTTTCTAATTAATAGGAAGGATATATCCTCTACATTGACTTTTTACTTTTTGAATAATTTTGCGAAAAAGCCCTTCGGTTCTTCGTTAACTTCTGTAGCTTGTTCCTCAAGACGTTTGATCTGCCACTCCAGTTCCTTAACTCTAGCGTTAAGCTGTGATATTTCCTCCTTCAAATATACATATCCGTTTTCTTCATAAACCTCTTCTTCCTGCTCTTCTACGTCAGCTTCTGCTTCAATATTATATGATTCGTAATCTGTATTCTCTTCTTCCTGCTCCTCAACGTTGGCCTCTGCTTCGACATCATATGATTCGTAATCTGTATTCTCTTCTTCCTGCTCCTCAACGTTGGCCTCTGCTTCGACATCATATGATTCGTAATCTGTATTCTCTTCTTCCTGCTCCTCAACGTTGGCCTCTGCTTCAACATCATATAATTCGTAATCTGTATTCTCTTCTTCCTGCTCCTCAATGTCAACTTCTACCGCTGTATCATCTAAACCGTAGATACTACTCTGCTTTTCCTTAACAGTATCTGTAATTTGAGAGTTTTTACAGTTTTCTTCAACATACTTAATAAAATCTTCATTCTCGCCTGCAAATACAGCATTCCAAAGATACCGTAAGATTTTGTTTTTTTTCTTAGAATTCTCATACTTAAGGAGATTTTGAATGTACACAAGCACATCATTGTCTTTATCAATTGCTATCGCGGAGCAAAGTTTTTCATCCAAAAAATATATACGATCCTTTTCATCGTTTCCCCAGCAGTTCATATCTCTGTCAAGCACCTTAAGTAAAGCTCCAAATAATTCTTTTTCATTGGTTATTTTATATATACTCTTTTTCTCATCTTCATTACTCTTGCTTTCTTCAACCTTAACAAACTTAAAATATCTATCATATTTAAGGTTGTCAAGGTTTACATTATTGCAAGCCCCACCCCTTTGATTCATGCAATCCTCACATGCCGTTTTAAGAACATCCCAGGGTTCCTTTCCAGCTTTGCTATTAGAGGTTACATGCACCAAATTGTTACGATTTTTTGCCAAAGTCTCATAATATCCAATAATATCAATTATATTTTGATCACTGTTCTCAACATTCAGATTTATATTTAAATGTTTTTTGTTATTTTTATTATTTGAATTAAGATATTTTGCAATGAAAAAATGATACGGATCTTTATATTCATAATAGCTTGACTTTTTGTAGCTCTTAAGCATCAACTCTCCCTTATCATTCTCAAATAATTGTAATTCATTCTCCTTGATATAGCTTAATGGATAAAAACACTTAAGATATTCAATATCTTCTCCAATATGAATAATATTATTTTTTATAAGATACTCTGGAATCTTGCTCTCAGCAAAGGTATATCCCTGTTGCATATGATTATGCTTAAAACACCAATCCGCCAACTGAACATAATCAATTTGATCGTTACTTACTATTCCTCTAAAAGAAGCATATATCTGTTTTTTAAGTATATAATACATCTCTTCCTTTTCATCGACGGGGTTCTCGTCATCCTTCTTGTCATCAACAATTTTATAAATGCTCTTAATTGACTCTTGGATTTCCTTTATCTTATTTTGCTGAAATGCATTCTCAAATTTATTCAACTGATTGTTAAGCTCCAACACCTTACCCTTTGATTTGGAAAAATAGGTTTGAAGTGAGTTTGTTCTTCCGTATCTGATAAATGCATTCATTCCCGACACTGCATTTATAATGTTATATTTTTTTGTTTCATCCTCAATCTCATTTTCCCATAGCTTTCTTGGATTATAGTATGTGGCACAAACATGCAGCATATCATTGCTGACACCACCCTGAAATTTAACATCATCATTGAGAATCTGCATAACATTATATACTGTGAATTGAGATGTTCTTGTTCCACCCTGGACATCAATAAAAATATTAATATTTTCCTCGTCAAAATCCTTCCTGATTGTATCAATAATGCCATTAATATTGGCAACTCCATTTGAATACTGATCCCTAACAACCACAAATTCCAAAGGCTTATCTTCTTGCACGTCTTTGGGTTTTAAAGCACAGTTATCCTCCTTTGCCCGTTTATATATCTTATACCAGAGATAACTTCTGCCATAGTTCTTGTCGAAGGAATCCGCATATTGGATAACATCTTCATCCTCATCAACCTTACCATCACGAAATGCCTGGTACAATAAGTCTGTAGCGTCATCTTCATATTTCCATCTTGCAGGCGAAAGATAACCGTTAACGTATTTGACAACCTCCTTATCCTCAATAAGCTTATTATTGGTTATACAATCAACCAGTTGTTCAGTCATATCATCATCATATTTAAAATCACCTATCATTCTATCTTTTTCAATAATCTCGACATCTTCAAAGCTCTGCTTTTTGTATAATGTTGCTATGAAATCCTCAATCATACCATCATCAAAAACTTCATCATATAAAAAAGCTCCTAGTCTTAATTTATAAAAATCTATTACTGAAAAGGCTAAAAAATTTTTACTTTCTTCCCATTTAGAGCGCAATTGATCCCACTCAGAACGAAAATCTGCAGTCACCTTCTTCTTTGCATTATCCTCATTAAATCCTATAACCTCCTCTGAACAGATAGCAATTATTCTGTCAAATCTACTCTGAGACAAAAAATATTTTGATCCCGGCTCCTGCTGGCTTATCCCCCCACATAAGTACGGCTTCCCATCAATAACCGTCCTGTAACAATTAACAGCAGGATTATTCATTGTGCTTATGGTGGTTAACAATACGTTTTTAATGTTTGGATTATCATCCGTTTTTCCCATTACTGTTTATCTCCTTTTAGGTATTAAGTATTATTACATTAAATATAGCACATCTTTTCAATCTATGCTATATTAATGTAACAACACTATCCACGGAGAGAATATACTTATGAATAATATAGATAACAATAATGAACCGTATAACTCTAAAGGACTCTTAAATGAAGCTCCATACCAGACACCATATTCAGGAAGCAATGACTACACGTCCGATGTACTGCTGCACTCCGGTGCCTTCCTTAGAAAGGAAGATAATAAAGCTGTGCTCGATGAAGTTCTCAATCATATCCACAAGGAAATAGCTGATACCTTGGATAAATGTGGCATATATTATCGCCTGAATTCAAGAGTGAAAAGTGCAAACTCCACCGATAAGAAGCTTTCAACGAAAATCAATAACGGCGAGTGGTTATATCGTCATAACCCCAAAAACCACATGCAGGATTTGTTTGGCTTCAGAATCCTCATATATTTCGTTGAGGATATGCCTATTCTCAAACGTCTTTTAAGTAAGCGTTTTACAATGCATTTAACATGGGAAGAGAAAACCAACAGAAAGGAAGAGTTTGGCGCTATTTCAACCAACGGTGTTTTCATAATTAATAAAAAATGTCTTCCTTCCTCTGACAAATCTAATCTCTCAGAAGAACTACAGGAAGTACTTAAAGGGCAGCTTGTAGACCCGACCTTTGAGATTCAGCTGCGAACTGTGACCTTTGATGCGTGGCATGAGATAGATCATGACTATTCCTACAAATTCACTAATATGTGGAAGGACCAAAGTGAATATCTCCGCCGTTTTCACAGTATTCTTGCCACCCTTGAGCTTTGTGATGACACTACGGTCACCACACTGGAAAATCTTGCATATGATATATACGCAAGGCAAAGACACCCGGGCCGATACGAAGAAAATGATAATACCAAATATATATACGACGAAAAGGACACCAACGCTCCTGCTCTAGCAAAAAACAGTACTGAGAAAGCCACCGAATACAGTAATGAAACCAATGATGACACAGCTGTAAAAGACTTATATGAAGCTGACACAGCCAAAACCGCAGGAGACTCTGACGAAACCGATGACAATGTGATTATATTAAAAAACATCGTAACTAAAGCAGACAAGGCAGCAAGCAAAATGGCAAAACGTTCCACTCTTTGCGATTGGGACAGGATGATCCGCGCCCATTTCCGCCTTCGAATAGAGCATATAGAAAATGCAGCAGAACCCAATCAGGAGCTGCTTCCCGAAATCAAAGAACTATTTGAAACAGATAATCTGACTGAACAAAACGACGCCTACAGGTTTGTAAAATATGTATTGCGTTTCCGCAAAGAAACTCTTATCAGACTCTTTTATGACCCCAAGACATTTCTTAAAAAAACCCAAAATGATTATACTCAACCCGACAACTCATCAGAAACATCTGGTAACATAGAACGATTATGGGAGAGCTACGACTTCAAGTCCAAAATCCCCATCACCGTCAACTCAATAATAATCATGATACTTCTATATAAGGATGCAAGAGAAGCTTCCCTCACCGACAACCAAAGCAAGCTACTGGCAAAGAATAATATCAAGAGCATAGTATGCAAAAGCTATCAAAGCAACATCATTGAAATTGCATCAAAAGAAGGAAGATTGTTTTCATTCCTTAATGCTTACGATTTTACACAGGGCTGGAATACTGTTTTAAAGAACGACCTTCGCCTTACCACAAGCTTTGCAAGTGATGATATATTACCATCCATGAATCCTGACAGAGATCCTCTGCTTGACCATATACTTAATATAATAAGTATGGATGTGGCTGTTTTGTGGAGCACAGTAACCGAAAAGCTTCCAACACCCAATGACATCCTGCCTTCCATTAAGACTTCCGGAAAATATGTTTTTGATGCCGACAATAGGGAATACAAAATGTATATAAAAATTGAAGAAGGTATTATATATTATTATATTGAATATCCGGGATTACAATATTCTGAAAATACATGGCGACAGAAGGCAGCATTTATTCCCGTTATTAATTCTAATATTCGAGAAGCCAAGGGAGATATATCTATCCAGGCATCCATAGCTATTGAGCTTATGCACAATACTGGCAACGACGCAACTAATACAACCTTGCCCGCTATAACTAAAGCCCATATATTCCGGGCTATGAGCGAGTACTCGAAAAACACTATATATCCCGCAAGACCTTATATCGGTCAAAAGAAGGCCTTTCGTGAACGCACTCATGGAACTGATGTAATCTATATCAAAAAACATATACTAGATGACGGCCGCACTTATGAGCTAATGATTTCACAAGCCTTTGAATCGTTGTACAAGGCGTACAACGTATGTGACGGGCAACTAATTCAGCCCTTGGTACTGTTATTGTTTAAATCTGAAAATGCACTCTATGATGCCGAGCTTACAATAGCCCGATTTTATAATCGAATAGCCCACACCGCATATGTGTATATGGGAATAATCAATGATGAAAATGATCCGATATTCTCAGAATACTACAAGGACGAGGCTGAAGGTTTCATATCCCTTGCTAATTACAACATTACAGACTGCGGACTTTACGTTATCGGATATAATCCCGGCAATGATAAGGATTCCTGTCTTTTGTCCCTTTCTTTTACAGAAATTAATTCCTTTGATTATCAGATTGAGAAGCCGGATGGTCTCGATATTCCTGAAACAGTGCATGGTTTAGAGGGAATAATGCTTCTGTTAGAGAGAGAGCTTATCAAATATAATATGGCGATGCCTATGCCACCAATATTGTCAGCTTTTGAGGATTAATTCTCAGATACAATTATATATCTCTCTATAATTTCAAAAATGTACGAAAAAAAGAACATCATCAAAGGATGTTCTTTTTTATGCCCTTAATCGGGCTTACTCCATTTCTACAACCTGCTCATATTTCTTCAAACCTCGTTTCATACAAGTGTCAATGCCCTTAATCGGGCTTACTCCATTTCTACGAGGTCGATTTTCTTGATCCATGCGATAAAAATGTCGTGTGTCAATGCCCTTAATCGGGCTTACTCCATTTCTACCCTCGAAGCCTCAAAGCCTTGAAAACACTAAGTACAATTCAGGCACAATGCAGATAATTATCTGACAATTTGATTTTCACGCCTTTTGGGGGTAGTTTTTGGGGTTTTCAAAAATCTTATGTTCCAATTATATATCATCAACTTCAAATTTGCAATACCTCTTCCCATTAAAATCTCTTAAAAACTCCTTCCCTTTCATCTTAAACACAATAATTGCTGTTACCTATATTACACTCATTGTCTATATTCCCTGAACTGCTCGAAGGCGAATTCCACCTCCTTCTGTTGCTTTCCGTCCACAACTTTTTCACTAACAATTCGTTTTGAGCAGGCTGCTACAACAACAATACCCTTTTGCAGCAGACTTGTTATTACTGCATACGATAATGTGAACTCACCCTGACACATTACCGCATCCGGTTGAAATGTCATTATTTTTTCAACCATCTCGTCAGCTAACCCGGCTATATCCCCCTCGGACATAGTCGGATCCACATTTGGAAAGGGAACATCTGCTATCTCTCCCCACCTTGTGGCTGCCTTCAATTGTGCTTTATCCCATCTCTCGCTTGGGTGATTGGAAAAGTTTACAAACATAATTAATCCTCTCTTCTGGTTTAACTCCTACGTTTTTTTCTATTGTCATCTCCGCTCATGACAACACTATTATCGGTGGCTTGAGGAAGTGTCTTTAAGCTGTTTGCATTAACTCTGTTCTCAGCAAACCACTTGTATATCCGTCCATTTCCCAATAATTTAGGATAATCAACATCAATTTTCGTATCAATTGATTTGCTATCACTCATTGTCATAAAGCTTTTTACAGAATCATCTGTAATAT
Source organism: Lachnospiraceae bacterium (assembly GCA_017470935.1). Classification (GTDB taxonomy): domain Bacteria; phylum Bacillota; class Clostridia; order Lachnospirales; family Lachnospiraceae; genus CAG-590. The sequence continues at coordinate 13,109 of JAFUXG010000023.1, read as the reverse complement.
CAAAGGATGGTGTAATATTATTAATATCTATCCCTATCTCATCAAGCTTCTTAATAACCATATTAAAGCCGTTATTGGTATCAAATGAACGTACACATCCGCCTTTAACAATCAACTTAGCACTTCCGTATCCCAAAGGCTTTGCATGACCAAGCTTATGCATATATCTGCTTTGTTCATTATTATCTCCAAGTGTTATAGTCCATATAAGATCCTTAAGCTGTGTCTCTGTAATCTGGTCAAAATACACTCTATGCTTAAACCTGCCATTATCAAGACTTTCCATCGTTTCATTCATATTGCTTTTTTTATCATCTGAAACGGGTTTATGATGCCAATACATTTTTCTGCCCCTAAGCATCGATTTATCAAGGTGATAATAATTCGTATGAGTATTGCCATTATTATCTGTTTCTGTAACTCCATAGAAATCATAATTCCAATATGTAGCCCCCTCTAACGGCTTATCTAAATAGAATTCAAATGCTGTTGCTCTTGGTGATGATAATATTCTAAGTGTATGCTTTGATTTTTTTATTTCCGTTGCTTCATCCAAATAAGCATCTGTAACTCTAATATGCGATTTCATTCCTCCGTTGGAAATTGTTCCGAATAATAAGCACGCAGGACACAGCTTGTCTTTACAAGGCTTGTGCACATCCATTATCTCATTCCATTTTCTTCTCTGTGCTATGCGGCCAATTGCGGAGCCTGACATATATACATGCTTTATTTCATTTTTTTCATCCTTCTCATCCTTTTCATTAACAGTAAAGTAATATACCGGAACATATCCTTTTCCATCGCGTGCATTTTCTAACGCCTTTTTAAGAGCCTCATTACACTGTTTATTAGTATTATTTAAGTTACCTGAAACTCCATCCCTCTTTAACGCTGACAGCAGCTTGTTATAAGCTTCTGCACTTTCTGCATTCTTTTTATCAGGACTGTCGGCAGGCCATCTGTATACAGATCTGTCCTTTTTAAGATATGCTATATGATATACCTTTGACGTGTTAACCGGAACATTATATTGAAGCACTCCATAATTATTGATTAAATCTCCCGGTTTGCCCTTAATCTCACAGACTCTATTTTCATCTGCTTTAATAAAATAATATTTTTCTATTTTTTTATCTCTAGGTTCTATTTGCCATAATGTATTGTCCCCTTGTTTTACGCTTATCCCTCCTCCTTCCTTCTGGAATTTTACACCACAAGTAATCTTATTATTTTTATATTTCATGCTTTTCATATAATCATTTATTTTATCCAGATGATTATAAATACCATACTTTTTATTTTCATTATTTCTCCGTATCTTGTCTAATGCTTCAAAACAATAATTATTCTTTATATTATATAAAGGAATTACAATTACCTCCTCCAACATTTTTGTTGTACTGTACAATACCCACCGATTGTTCTCATAACCTAACAATCCCCGTTTGGTGAGGGCTCCATATACAGGCACACGCTGGCTTGTAGGTTTATCGTGTAATAATAGCGGTACACAGCTATTAGTTACTGATTCATAAGCACTTCTTATCAAGCCTCTCAATGTACTGCCCGGAATAGCATACTCCACATTATCTGTCGATGGATTATACATTTTTAAAAAATCGAATTCCTTATGAATATCTCTTTCTTTGTATTTATTTTTATGGATAAATTCTTTATATTCCTTAGCGTCGATATATTTGTTTTCTCTATATACACAATACTTTGGATGAGCGCCATCAGGTATAATCAAAGGTGTCTTTACCAATATGTCAACATCCAACCATCCGGATAATAGGTTTTTTTGTTTTTCTCCCCTGTATACAGCTTCCTTGTCCTTTGCATCCGGCTTCTCTTTTCCAAATGGTACAAAATTATATGGATTTACAAAATTATACATTATCAATGCCTCCCTTCACAAACCCTACCAGACGGTTGTCATATATGTAAGCCATTCCATCATTCTTATCATATCCCACATAAGATATGATCTTAATACTATCCACATCTTCACTTATAGGAAGCTCATAGCTGCCTCCGCCCGTTGAAACCAGCCGACAATTTCCTTCTCCGGCTTCTGTTAATGTAGCATCAATATCCAAGGTCTGCACTCTTTCTATATAATCCTCCTTCTTTAACCCCTCTTCATTGGCAATTCTCCACATGAACTTGCTCTGCTCTCCTATCATGGTTCTATTTGCCAACAATTCTCCTTTATCAGAAAACAATCTTATTTCAAGCAGCTTGTCCCATTTAATCTTGGAATTTACATCATCATCTATAGAGCCGGACACAAATTTATCCACCATAAAACCAACGAAATACCTGTATTCATAACCACCTATAACACTTCCCAATTCTGACTCCAAACATTCGCCCTTATCTTCCCACTCTTTATGCATTTATCGCAACCTCCTTTAAGAAATCTAAAGTATCACCGTCATTTACACACTTTATCAGTTGCTCCAATCTATCTTCATCATTGACTTTAATTCCCGTAATATGCATAAGGCCTCTGCCTACGGATGCTTCGCCACCTACTGTCATCAAACCCAAATGCATATCGCATATACATGCCGAAAGAAGTCTGGAATAAAACTCAGAAACTCCACCTTTATTAAATATTATGTTTAACTTTCCTTCGCCTCCTGAATACATCATACCTGTAAAAAGAGCTGTATTAGCGGATGATGATGTAAATCTATCGATTGCAGTTCTCATAACAGTTGTTCTTTGTTTTTCTTTATTCCTAATTGTAACCTCTGTTTCAGAAAAAGTGATTGCTGATTTACTATTTCCACTATTATTGTGTGACATCCCGAAAAGAGAGTCCAGATCCTTAACTCTATCATCATCCTTATCCAATCCAATATCCCTTAGTATATCATGCATGTGATGCCTGAAAGCGCCTGCCCAAGCTGTACCCGGAATAATAGGATTTCCTTTATAATTTTCCAGTGGAACGCTGTCAGGAATAGAACCATCCTCTGCTAACTCAGTACGCGCCGTATTCACTCTCACAGAAAATGTTCCCTTCATAGCAAACGTTATTTCTACCCTTACGTCTCTTTCATCACGTTCTCCGTCAAGCTTCTCTGCATTATCAAATGCATGTTCATCATAAGCATTATAATCAATCCAAGCATCAAGCTCCTTTGGAAATTCAAATTCCTTCTTTAACACTGCAACATTAAGGCTTCCATACCCTCTAGATGTTCTTGCTCCTGCACGAAACCCATCCGCCGCAAAATGCTTCATTATGGGGTCAATAATACCAGTAATCTCATTGGCATATTGTTCATCAGTACCCTCCCATTCAATAATTGAACTGAAGCTTTCAGACGTTTCAACAATTTGAAAATCATATTTTGAATCACCATTTACGGTTCCCCATTCATTAAGTCCGACACCATCTCGTCTATTAATATATACCTTATTCTTATCAACAGCTCTTTGTAGTACAGCATCTCCTATAATAATTGCACTGGGCATGATTATAGTATTATTATTCTGGTCATCAACTATTCCAAACAAATGATTGATAATATTGTTATCTTTATTAAGCTTAACAGCCAGGTGTCTCATGATACCTGCCAGACTTGTTCCAGGAATGAAAGGAAGTCCCCTTCCGTCAAGCATTAGATCACTATCAGTTTCTACACTGACATAATTCCCTATTCGCAATGGAGCAGTTTGTACAAAATCCATCTTATAATATAGCTTTTTCACCTCATTGCCCTCCTATCCTTTTGATAATGAATCATATGCAGTAATGTAAATAATGGTTCCTTCCAATGTTTCTTTACCATCTCATAAACAACAGAATTACTATTAACCTCTTCCCACAGCTGCTCATCCTTGATTATTTGTTTATAATCTATCGTTTTATTACCATAAAACCTTTTTATCAGCTCAGAGGTATTCTTTTTCTTTCCCACATCTTCACTACTTACGTCACTTGTTTTCATTTCTTCAATCTTAGCCCAGAGATCACATATATCAGCACTTTCCTGTAACATCAATCTTAATCTGCCCACCGGAACTTTTTCGAACTTAAACTCGTCAGTATTTTGGGACCTTTTCTCAACAGTTTCTTTGAATGTGAATGCATACTCGTTCATTTTATCCAAACAAGCTTCATACAGCAATGCATTATAAAGTCTTTGAACTGCTTCTTTATCCTCTGCATATTTCTTTTTAGTAATATTGCCTTGTCTAATATTATGTATTTCCTTCATATTATTGAGGGACATCAATTCAATTAATCCTAGTCCCTCTTGCTGATATTCACCAAGTACTATTTCAGAAGGATAATTTCCAGCTTTACACGTAAAGCAATATACACTTCCAGCCATAACCGCTTGTATCTTGGGCTTCTGCATTTGCCACATATTGTTATACCCTGTAATCACATGATATCTACATATATCATGATATCCTTCAGGAATTATATTATTAATGTTAAGTGCCTCCGATATAACTTCTCTTATATAGCTCTCGTCCGTCCTAACTCCTGTTCCGTCACGCAGAACCAGATCACTTCTTAATACAGCAAAAACCGGCTCACCCTCTGAAGCATTGATAATATCTGGAGCATGATCAATAATTTCTACATTCCTTATTGTAGCTGCACCATACTGAACCTTTTTACCTCTTCCTATCCTAATATCATTCTCTGAAAGTAACTCCTTAACACTTTCCTTCAGGTTAGCAGGTAGTATCACATATCCGCCATATACCACACCTTGCTTTATCGAATCCTGAATATAAAGTCCTTTATCATCTCTATTGCTATCAGGTGTGTTGATCCGGTTATGATATGTTGTCTGTATTTCAGGCTGTGCAATATAACACATTCCTTTAACCTTATCATGGGACATGTAATATCCATCTAAGCTCTTAGGCTTCTTCTTTTTCCAATCATTATCCTCGCAAGTAAATGAATTAATAAGCTTATTATTATCATTCTTGAGTTTCATTATCACAGCAGGTATAGGATTAGATATCATATCATTAATAACTGGGGTAAGGGCAGACCATCTAACTGTTCCGTCTAAGAATATTTTTTTGAATGTCTCATCTGCCTGTGAATTGTTTTTCAAATATTTCCCAGCAAAAACACCTATAATAGTTCTTGCTTTAATCTGGCTTCCGTTTTCTAAATATTCCTGAAGGGTAATGGGTGAATCGAATTCAACAGTATATCTCATCATTATTTGAGCACTTTCCCCCGAAGCGCTGTCATTTATTTTAACTACTTCTGCTGTTTTATTCTTATCAAAGTCACTTGTTATAATTACATTTCCAAGTCCTCGATTTCTATGCATGCCTAAATGCCTTAAGGATTTACAGCATTTTTCAAGCAGCTTTATTTCCTTATCATTAAGCATAGATATATCTATATCACATACAAATTCAATTGGAGCTCCTGTCATAGGATCATATTGATTAAGTACGCGTATGAAACGAAGCGTACCTTTCTTCACCCTGCCACTTTCTTCTATACTTGTCTGACCACGAACCGAAGAATACGTACGGATTATTTTATCTTCACTGCTCTGTCTTATAAGATATTCCTTCTTGCCATCTGATCCGAGTGAATTAATGTATTCATGCATAGAATCTATACCAGGAAGTACTGCACTAGAAAGCCTTAGTTTTCCTTCTATACCATTAGCATCACCGAATATTCCTATTATTGTTTCCTCATCAGCCTCGTTTAATCCGTATTCCTTAAGTTGATATGCTGTTTCACGCAAGCATCCCATTATTCTCTTCCCTGGAATGTAAGGAAATCCATATATATCTGTACATATATCTGTATCTACACCATATCCCACACTTTCTCCGTTACCCGGACAAATATCTGACATTAATCGAATTCTTATACTACCCATCATCTTACCTCCGTGTACCAAAGATCATATATTTCAGCAAAATCGTATAATGCCTTTAAAAAATCTTTTTCATTTGAATATATTTTTTCTACATCAGCTTTCAATCCAGGTGTATGTCCATACAAGCTAACCAATTCTTTTTGCGCTGCACTTTCACTTCTTTCAAATGCAGATCCAATTGTTTTTATTGATGTACGAGCAACACTGGTTCCCTTCTTGGATTCTTTACCTTCAGCATCCCTCTTTTTTTCAAAGATGTTCTTCAATCTAAGAAGCTTTTCATAACTGTACTTTTCTCCCTCTGCGCTCTTATCATCTTTATTGTATGAAACTAGCCACGGTCTTGCAATGCATCTATCCGTACCCTGCGTCTTGCGAATTTCATCCAATTGTCCTCCTATTCCACTGTGAATAAAATGGTAGTCCATCCAACCCTGTTCAACAACATTCTCTTTATGTACCTTTTTCTTTGCACCATCATCACAAGCTTGCTCCGCTATTGAATAAGCCCTTGAAAAAGGATAATGGCTATGAAAAATGCATATACCTGCACAGGAGCTATAACTCCATTGGCACCCACTATGATTACTTTGATAATTCTGTACTGCATCAAGATAGGCTTTGACATAATCCATAACAAATCTTGCGTTACAGATAAAGGTCATATCATCTCCACTTCCGATTATCTTTCTGTATGACAAGCTGCTTCCTTTCATCCTTCCATTTTTTAATTGTTTTTCATATCTTTTTTTCAAATTATCCTGACATTTTTTTAAAGCATCCTCTCCCCATTTTTCAAAACAATCTTGAGTTGTCTTTGTAAATTCACGCATAATTTTGATTGCTTTGTCATAGCTTGTTTCATTATTAAGCATTCCCATTATTTTTGCACCCATATTATTGCCATCTGCATGAACTACAGCCAACAAGCTTTCTTTTCCCTTACGTGTCACCATACTATCGAATAATTTTATTTCATTATTTTCATCTCTCAGTCTTTCTCCCACCTTATATTTGCTGTAGCTTTCGTAGGATAAACGTCTTTTCAGCTTTTTATCATAAACGCTATATGGCTCAAAGGTTTCTCTATCCATCATAGCAAATGGCACTGTAAAAACGTCCCATTGTGGTGTCATAATATTCTTCTTTCTGTCAGACTCTGCCATAAGCGCATGGTAATCATTGCTATAATTTTCAACATATTCTGGGCTATTCTCATTAATAATAATATAACTAACCATTGGAACCATTCCCGGATAATCCTCAAGAATTTTCCTAGAAAATGCTTTATTAAGCTTCATTAAGCTGGAATTATTATATTCTTCATCTAAGGTATCAAATAGTATAGTTTCATTGCCGCCTCCGCAAAACAACTCTACCATATTAAGCTCACCACTAGAAAATTTCTTCTTAATATCTTCCATATTAAATTCTTCATTCAACCTCTTGAATTTTAATGGAATACCAGCTGCTGTTTCGAACAATACATCCCATATTTTCGCAATATTTTCAGATGCACCTACTATTTCCAAAACCCTATTAGTTTTGAAAATATAATCTTGTTTTGACCTAATTGTATATTGTGCCAGAATCATTATTATCTCCTCCTAGTATTATTATCAGTGCATTTTAGCACCTTTTATGTAATATTAATTTTATATCCTCCAAACCCAAAGCTGGTATTCTTCCCAATATGGGTTATTTCTCCTGCAAGCATCAATTCAAGCAGCTCCCTATCAATATTAACCGCAGTCAAATTGCCCTCAATTCCTCTTAGCAATATATTGCTTTTCTTTCGATTAGAGTGTCTCTTGACTGTCACACTGTAGTGCTCCTCAGAAACAGCTCTTGGCACATGCTCAGGATTCCATTCCATCAGATCGCATTCAACGCCCTCAAAACACAAAAGCATATATAAACGCCGCTTAAGCGCTTCTATAATCGCCAGGATATCAAAGTCTTGTATATATTCCCCATGATATTTCACTGTAAGCGGTGTTCTGAAGTGCAGGGACATTTGATATAGCAGGGCTTCATCTTCAATGGCCTCATATTCAAAGGCTTCAACATCCTTCCATTCTCCTTCACCTTCATAAACGGCCTTATCCTGTTGGTCTGGTGCTTCAACTCCAAGCCTCCGCATTCGATAATCAATATAATTACCCAACACCTCAACCCTGTAGTTATTCATAATAACATTCATGCCATCAAGTATAGGTTGTCCTGTGGAATTGTTGACAGCTATTATCTCAAACCTGCTGTGATTTTTGCCGATACCCTCTCTGCCAAGAGCATAGAAGGCATTAAGAAATTGGCTGAAATAGACGATTGTCTTGCCAAATAAGGTCAGATAGAATTCCAATTCATCACCTGCATAGAAGCGCTCTCTGTGATCGGCACAGTCAATCACATATCCCACGCTGTCCCCTGCCGTCATGAACACAGGCTGTAGCTCCATCTTAGAGTACATTGTTCGTCGAACAATACACTCACTCTCAAAATCGCAAGCTTGGCACTCTCTATCCCTTATACAATGGGCGCGCAACAGCATCTCTCCCATGCCACCCCGAAGTGCAGAGTTCTTATTCTTAGGCATGGCAGTACCCTCTGTTATTACCAGTTTGAATTGTAGCCTTACATATCTAATATTTCTAAACCCCATATCGTACATTAATGCTGCCTATCCTCCAAGCTGTATTCACCTTCTCATGTGTGCCACTTCATAAGCCTTCCTTTGTCACGGCTTTATAGCAAAAATAGCTTATGCTATTAACCCATATCACAAGCTTCGTATTTGACCCATCACCTATGTTACAAGCTTCGTATTTTACTTATCACAGATGTCAAAAACACTCACTTTCCATATTTACATTTTAGTATAATATACCATAAATCATCAAAATTTTATATATTTATTACACATTTTCACTTCTAATATTTTTGTACCCTTCCCCATATATCTCATTTGCACTTGTTATTACCATGAAGGCTCCAGCATCAATATTCTTCACAAGCTCATGAAGCCTTGGCGCCCGCCGTTTCTTGACCACGCACATAATGATATCCTTGTGCTTGCTGCTAAATGCACCCTTACCCTCTAATATGGTAGCTCCTACCTCTACATCCTTAAGTATATGGGTAAGCAGCTCATGAGGCTTGTCAGACACTATATACACAAGTCTTGCCTCATCTCCGCCATAGAGAATGTAATCCATCACTCTGCCATTCAGCACAACAGCTATAAATGCATACATTGCCAGGTTGAAATCTCCAAACACTATTCCGGAAAGCGCAACAACCATTACATCCACAATAATGAAAATGGTTCCTGTCTTAACCTCAGGATGCCTTCTCCTTAACAGCTTCACCACTATATCCATTCCACCTGTGGTGGCACCCGCTTTAAGCACAATTCCAAGTCCGGTTCCCACAAGAATACTTCCCCCAATTGCCGCTGTCAGAGGATTATCTGTGATTCCCTGAAGGGTTCCAAACACATTGGTAAAAAAAGAATTAGATAGAATAGCAATAAATGTGTAAGCTATAAACTCTTTACCAAATTTCCACCACCCTATCAGCATAAGGGGAATATTGAGAATGAAATACCATGTTCCGGTTGCTCCTCCTATGGTATGGGAAAGCACCACAGAGACTCCCACGACTCCTCCCGGGGCAAGGGAGTTAGGATCTAAGAAAAGCCCTATTCCCGCTGCATATATCAGCGTTCCTATAATAATTGTAATAAGTTTTTTTGCTGTTTTTCCACTCATGATATCCTCACATATCATTTTACCTGTACGGCATATAAATTGCATTTCCCACCAAATTATCCATACGCCTCAACATTGTCCGCATATAAATTTCAACATAAGTATTGACAATAGCAATGCTTTCTATTCCTTTTATATGAACGTAATTTCCTCTATGTAAACCATGCGCCTCTTAACTGGCAATATCTCTAATTCATAATCAATAAAATCTATTCTTTGCAAACAACATGGTTTTAGTTAACAATATCTATAATACGGGCAGGCACAGAAAAAAGTCCGAAGCTTCATTGCTCCGGACTTTTGAATAGCTGCATTATACTATTTTCATGTTAAATGTTAAAATCGAATATCTTTATTCTGAATTACCTATCCTATGCCTCTTTCTCAGCAAGATAAGCATTGAGATCTGTAATAAGCTGATCCACATCCATGCCATGAACCTGGGCAGCCTCCTCTAAGCTCTCCATCTGAGATGAAGGACAACCTACGCAGTGCATTCCACTCTGCATAAGAATCATTGCATTACCTGGATCAATTGAAATGATCTCACCTATTAACATATCCTTATTAACTGTCTGTGCCATAACTGATTCCTCCTAAAATATATTATAATATGCTGGAAATCGGCAGCATCTACTCCACAAAATTGATATATGCCAGCATCGGGTCTCATTATAATATGTTTATATGCAAAATGCAAGTTAATTCCGAGTAAATTTGTCGGATTTATTAATATTCAAAGCAGCTATTGTAATAAGACCGTATTTTCATTAACCTACATAACCGGAATCTAATCTTATTATATATCATAACTGCTAAGCAGGAGCTTTCATTTTATAAAACGAAGCCCTGTCTTACAGCTTAACACAGCCTCACTAGTCCTACAGGGTGTCTCTCCATCCATGTGGATCCATTGAGGCTTCTCCACCACAACACGCAGCTTACGGCAGCGGTATCCGTCAATGTTGGAAAACATCAGGTGCTTTTTTAAATACACCATAGCTACCTCCAACATTAATTTGGGCTTTGTTGCACTTCTTGCCACACACACATCCAGCATGCCATCGCAGGGATCCGCATTGGGACAAAACGGTACTCCGCCACCCTCCATCTCATGTATCATACCCACTGCAAAAAACAGATTGTGGGCATATATAGGCGCATTGTCATCCATGTATAGCTTCACCTTGGTATTGCCTCTTGTAAATATCTGTTTAATTCCTATTATTACATATACCAGCTTGCCCAGATGAAGCACATTTAATACCCTTTTAAGCTTGCTTCTGCTTACCTCCTCGCATATGTCCGCATCATATCCAATGCCGCTGCTAATGATGAAACGGCGCTTTGTATCCTTCCCATCCGGCATCACATATTCTGCCTCTCCGTAATCAAGAACTGTCTCAGAAGGCTCCTTCATCAGATGAAGAAGAGCTTTGGCCGGATCCTTCTCCACACCAACATTTCTGGCAAAATCATTACCTGATCCCACCCGTATGCAGGACAGCTTAGTGCGCTCCATATCCACTATTGAATTCAGCACAAGGTTAAGAGTGCCATCTCCCCCAAGAACAACAATATGAACATCAGGCTCCTTAAGTGCGTCTTTGATCACAGCCTTTTGTCTGTCACTTAAAATGGTATTATCGCACTGTGCTCCACCTCTGCGCGTCAGACCATTAACAAAGGCTGCAAGTGCCTCCTGTTTTCTGAAAACATTAAGGCTGTACTTCTCTCCGCGCTCCTTCAAAATTGGCTTTATCTCCTTCCACACCCTGCGCCCCATTCCCGACGAGGCAGTGGGATTCATAATAAAATGATACATGGGCCATCTCCTCACATTTTATGTTAGATTTTTTAAGCATCTGCGAAACTCAGATATACACTTATTCACTGTTATGAACATTGTATAGTTCCAACCCAGGCACGCCAGCCAAGGCATGCCTGCTTATGGAATCTATACAATATTCACAACTCTATATATGTTTGGGTAGGTTTCGCAAATGTCCGTTACATTGCATATAGTCAACCATTACATATCGCCACCCAGAGGCAGGTTCAGAATGTCGCTGTCCCATTGCCTGCCTGCTGATATCAGCATCCACAGCTTTATATATGCTGCCACAGGTGCTATGTCATAGAGAGGCTGAATATGGAGCTTTTGATATAAGCTTGTGCTCTCGTAGCTTATACCCTTCCTGATGCCGGTAAGGTATACTGGCACTCTAAGCTCATGCATCCTCTCATAGAAGCTTTGATATTCAGTAAGCCTTGTATTCAGTGTTCCCGAATGGTAGCCCTCTAAAAGTATGCATTCAGTCCTGTCATCAGCTTTAATCTGGATTCCAGGATACACATGGTACCTTGCAATCCTGTCGCATATATCAGCAAGCACCACCTCCCCTATGGGATCCTGCTTATCGTCACTTTCTTTATATGCTTCATTTTTCTGAAAAGAATTATCTACTATCCTTCCATAATATTCATCCCTGATACTGTAATACTTGTCTGAAAATGCTGCCGTCTCCAAGAGTCTGGATGCTCTGTGGATATATATTATTCCATCATGATTTCTGTAGGACACAAATACTCCCCTATGTCTCATACCCTTATCATCCTGCTTTCTCTCACCTGTGCTCATAGTGTCTATGTCGTTTATTCCATTCTCTATTTCTGTGGATGCATCAGCTTCACTATGTGATACTGCATCCTCCATCAGCCTTATGGCACCGTGCAGATTATCCACCCCGTTAGCTTTGTCATCAGCTATGGGATAATTACTAGACACAAGACATACCGGAATACATGTATTGCCCAGGGCATAGGAAAGTGCAGCCGCAGAGTAGGGCAGCGTATCCGTGCCATGAGTAACGATTATGCCGTCATAGCAGCATTTTCCCACTTCTCCCATCCTATTCCTGCAATCATCTTCATCCTCTTTATTTCCGTCAAGGCAATCCTCCAAACCAGCTTGACCTTTATCATTATCTACATCAGCAGGCCTACCGCCCACAGCATCACAGACACACCTTATCAGCTTCGATATGGTCTCTCCTGTATTCTGCTCGCTAAGCTCTGTGTATGGTGTCATGACATTATAAGTATGCTCGAAGCCATACTTATTACGGTAAGCCTCGAGCAATTCATAGGGTTTATTCTCATCAGTTGTAATATAATCACCCGACAGAGTGCTTCCGATAGTTCCGCCGGTGAATATAAAGAGAAGGTTCATAGTGGCTCCTTTACTATATTACTGTTTAGTGCAGTTTTGTTTTTGTATGACGTACGCAGGTAAGCTGGAAGCATGGTGCGTTTTGTATGACTTTCTGTACGGTGATAAGAGTTTCTAAGTATCCCGTTAAAGCTTTGATGACGTACGCGGCAAGGTGCTTAGTCGCCATCCATGGCTCCGGCGCACCTGCGAGGCATCCATGCCTCGCAT
>JAFUXG010000002.1 GCA_017470935.1 Lachnospiraceae bacterium | reverse complement strand
GTGCAAAATGAGCGATAAGCCCATTGTACTTTTTATAGATGAGGTTGACAGTGCAACCAATAATCAGGTATTTCTGGATTTCCTTGCGCAGCTTCGTTCACTTTATCTAAAGAGAAAGAAGAACCCAAAACTTAAGACTTTTCAATCAGTGATTCTTGCGGGAGTGACGGATGTGAAGAACCTGAAACGGAAGCTGCGTCCTGATGAGGCGGCTAAGGTGAATAGTCCGTGGAACATCGCGGTAGATTTCTTGATTGATATGAGCCTTTCGGTAGAAGGGATTGCGGGAATGCTATCAGATTATGAGGAAGATCATAATACGGGTATGGACGTAAAGAGTATTGCACAGGAGATTCGGGATTATACGGGCGGTTATCCGTTTCTTGTATGCCGGATATGTCAGATCCTTGACGGTGAATTAGCGGGTACGGATAGGTTTTCTGGTCTTTCTGATACATGGACATTAGAGGGGATTAATGAGGCGGTAAGGATAATTGTATCCGAAAGTAACACATTGTTTGATTCTTTGATGGGGAAGGTTATAAATAATCCTGAAATGAGCAATACATTGGAAGATTTGCTTTTCACGGGCAAAGATGTTGCTTATAACAGATATAATCTTGCTGTTAATGATGCATTGATGTATGGTTTCATCGTTATTAAAGGAAATACAATTAAAATAGCCAATAGAATATTTGAAATGCTTTTATATAATTATTACCTGTCAGAAAATGAGATGAAGAATTCTTCGATTTACCGTGCAGGCTCCAATGACAGAGACTTGTTCATTAAGGATGGTCATTTAGATATGGATAAGGTGCTTGAAAGATTTGTTGTGAGTTTTGATGATCTGTATGGAGATGATTATGACACCTTTGATGAGGACGAGGGCAGGAGAAGATTTCTTCTATACATCCGTCCGATCATCAACGGAACAGGCAATTATTACGTTGAGGCGCAGACAAGAAACAGCAGGAGGATGGATGTAGTGATTGATTATTTGGGAGAACGGTTCGTTGTCGAGCTCAAGATATGGCGCGGTAATGCCTACAATGAGCGAGGTGAGGAACAGCTTTCGGATTATCTTGATTATTTCCATATTCAGAAAGGATATATGTTAAGCTACAACTTCAACAGGAACAAGGAAGTGGGAGTTAAGACAATCTCTGTCGGAGACAAGGTGCTGGTTGAAGCGGTAGTGTGAGGACGTGAAAAAATGAACGTTGCGATGGTCATGGTCGTATGGCCCCGGAATAATGCGAAAAAAGACATAAGCACCAAAGGTGCTTATAGGAGAGTTTATAATTCAGAAAATATAATAAAATGAACATCGAAACACTTCTTTATGCTGTTATGCATGAGGGAGTGTTTTCTTTTTTCCTATTCGCTACATCTTGGTTAAGGGCAGACCGTCGGCTAACGATATATTAGATAGAGTTGTTAAATTCTCAAGTAAATAATTATGAAGAGGTGGGGAATGCGTAATGAATATTGAAGGGTTAAGAACGGTGTTATCAATCAGTAACGAAATGAAAGCCGTAAAGCAGGGACATATACCGAGGGACAGGAAAACAGCGACATATGATACGGTAGAATTTTCGACCAATGGATATATCAGATCAAAAGAATCAATGACTAAAAAATCATTGGATTATTTTAACTTTGGTTTTCTGACTATCAAAAATAACAATATGACAGTTACAAGAAATTCTATAATAATTGACGGAACAGAATATATGGATAACCAGATTCCTGCCGTTTCCCTTGATGACTGTATTCCTATCCGTGCAGAGAATAATGTAATTGATATACGGGAAGGGAACTATTATCAGTTCAATGATATCAACGGAAAGCCTCATAAAATGGCATGTACGGGAGGACAGTTAAGTAATCCGTATTCAGAGGTTATAAGGGGTGTTCATGATGAGGAGAGCTGGAATTTGGGACATTTTTGGAAGATATTATCTAAAAATGGAATTTATATCGGTTTGGATTATACTCGTGAACAACAAAAGTATTATCTGGAACAGGCAGGGGTGAAAAAAGGTTTTTTTACAGTTAAAGTGGGCGATAAACAGCAGGAGTATCTATATAACACAAGCAATGAAAACTGGGCGGTTATGATACCCAAAAGACAATATGATGATGATTATAAATCTATCACAGGACAGTTGGGTGATGTAGGGCTATTTAACCGTTATAAGCCCGGAGCAGTATTTGAAATCGCAGGAGAAAAATATACTGTATCCGAGAAAGGAACCTTGGATATTCCGTATGGAATTGATATTTATGATAGGAAATATCCACCACAAAGTGAGTTGAAAGAGAAGCACCGATAGAGGCAGCATTTACAGACAGGAAAACAACGAATCAGGAGGGGATAATGAGCATGGGTATAAATGCAGTTTCAGCAAATTCAATCAATATATTATCAGGAAATCAGATAAGCACGAAGCAGGCAGGAAGTGAAACTCAAGAAAAGACAGGGCAGGCAGACAAGGAGATAACAGAAATTGCAAATCAGTTTGACCACATGGAGATTACACCGGAATCGCAGACGGCAATCCCTTCGGATAATTATAGCAATATTCGTTTAAATTTTGTAAATAATAGTATATTTAGAAGCGGAACGGATCTCCACAGACATATTAGCGAATGTATGAAGAAGTATAGTTATGAAGGATTTTCAGATGAAGAATTAAAAAAAGACTTTATAAGCACATGTAAAGAATGGAGATTATACAAGATACAAAAGGGGCAAATTACAGAAAATAATCCGAAAGATGATCAAAAACTTATTTCCAGAATTTATTCGTTATATCAATTTCATAATGCAAATTGGATGTCACAGGTATGTATGGATGCAGGTAAAAGTATTTCTTCGCAATATGGAGATAATGATATTGGGTATGTATATTATGATACGGATTACAGGGATAGATGCGAAAGTACGCATACATTCCTTAAAGAAATAGCAGAAGAACTAGCAAAGGAATGGCAAGCACCATCAATTGATTATGTTAATGTAGAAAATGATGCCAGAGAAAGCAGTTTATTAAGTGGAATGGATTTTGAGGAATGCTGGAATTATTATGCAAGAGGCAGAAATATGTGCTCCTTAAAGGATATAAAGAACCCTGATTTCATTGAAACAGTTTCAAGCGGAGAACGATTCTCATTTTTCTATAAAGCAGTGGCAGCTCCCGGACGGGAAGGTGAAAATACATTGGAAACGCAAAAGGGTGTCATACTGCTCGAATTGGGAGAACGCAAGTGGAAATTAGATGTACCGTTTAATAATTCTACTGTTCTTGGAGACTTGGCATATAATTTCAATGTCGGATCGCTGTTTGAACGATATGCCAATGATAATCCGGTGATGTTAAGGTTGTTGAAGCATTTTAATGTGTTTTCACTGTTTTGCAGGAGGGATATAATATAGGCATTAAAATAATGCGTTCCTATTCACAACATTTATATTAATGAGCCAAATGCTTTTGACGATATATTCAATATGATTAAAGAATGGGAGGGATTGTTATGCCATATAGTTTTACATGGAGTAACCCTGTTATCGAGAGCCGGGGGAGTGGTTATTATAATTACTACAATCTTTCAAACCGCAAAAAGGTGGATACTCCGAATGAAGTTTGGTATAAAAGGGATCTATCAGCAACTGAGATCAGTAACAATAATAATATTCCAAGTAAGGACTCTGACGGAGCAGATATGTATAGAAAACTGGAAGAGATATATGCTCCACTTGCAGAGTCGAACCGTGCAAGATATAGTGATTATCATGAGTTACAATGTGCGCTTGAGCAAAAATACCGCAAGAATAATTATCCGCAGTATTCAGATGCCGAACGTAAAGCAATGTATGCCTGTGAACTTAATATGACCTGCTTTGGTATAATTGGTACAACCTTGAGCAGTGGATACGTAAAGGATGATCCTCATCTGAAAGGAGAGGTCAAAGCGGCATCTAACTCTACCACAAAAGAATACAATGAGAAAACTCTGTCGCAGCAATTTCGAAATGTATTTATCAATAACGGCTTAGACATTTCGCTATTTGGAAATGCGAGATTTTCCTTTGCAGTGAATGGTATGACGAAGAGGCTGTCAGTATACCTTTTGGAAAATGACGAGGATAATCCTGTGTCTGATTCGCTTATAAAGCAGATGGAGCAGGCACTGAACACAGGAAAAAATGCAGGAAATCTCTTTTACAATATGCTTCACAATGCAAGCGCTCAGAAACTGTTGAAAGAGGATGAGAGGGCGAAGTATTTGTTATACAGTGACTTTTACGAAAAAACAGGTCTTGACATCAGAGATTTTACACAGACAGAGGATGGCTTTGTTAATTCCGAGGGACAGAATGCAAGGGAGTTATATAAACAGGGATTGAAGGATTTTTCAATTCGGTCAGAATTCAAGAATGTTGCATATGATTATTTCCTGATTCTGGAAAGGGATGCGATGAGATATGATATTTCAAAGATACCTGATTTGGCATTGAGCATGAATTATCAAAGCGGTTCGGTTCGGCTTGAAGGGGCTGAAAGCTTTGATTATAGTGCATAGATACAGATAGTTTTACTTACCGTGATGCTTCCGGTAATAGTATCGCAGTACCGGAATGTGCTATACCTAAGCTGAATCCTGCTAATTATGACAGGCTTAAGGCTGATAATAATGAGCTTATTTTTTCGAATAAATCATTTCATGCGCTTCGTGCCAATGATGGGAATGATTATGTAATGACAGTTCATAATGGCAGAGTGGAGTGGGCAAGGAGTGAGAGCTTTCGTGAGGTTAAGAATGCTTCGGGAGTATATTCAAACAGAAATTCAGATTTTGCGGCAGATATCTATAATGTTGGCCGGATAATAACATCATTGGGAAAAGGGAAAATGCCATATTGCGAAGATCGGAAGGAGGTTGCCACTGTTCTGAGAAGACTTGGGGTAACGGATGGTGAATTCGTTGTTGACGTGGGAAATGGCAGACATACATACAGACTGCATGAAAACGGAGTTGTCGAGCGAATGAGCGGGTATGCAAGTATAGATGAGGTCAGAAGCACCTGTGAAGAAATGCGCCAACGAAACAGAGAGAGGCTTAATCGCACAGGCAATACAATTGAGTTTATGAATGGTTATGAAGATGCAGCACGTCTTAGCCAGATGTTGGAGGTAAAGTGGTATAATGATGATTTTTGTTTTACGGGCAAGGTCAATGATGCGGAAGAAAATGAATTCAACCGTCAGATGATAAACCGTCAGATAGATAATATACTGCGAGAAGCGGGGATTGACATTTCAGGTGAGGAAAATGTTGTTTTCTCAATCGAGCCTTACGAGTACAAAATTACAGTGTCAGGCAATATACCCGATGAAAAATGCATGCAGATTGAGCAGGCATTAAATAACAAGGAAAACGGAAGAAATCTATATAATCACATATATTTTTGCGCTAAAAATGAATGGGAAAACAGTACACAGCTTTCTAAATGGGGCCAGTTAAAGAGGCACATGAATGATTTTTTCTATGAAAAGCTTGGAGTAAAGCTTGTGGAATGTAAAAAACAGGGTGATGATTTCATCACAAAGGATGGAAAAAGTGTGCGTGCCATGGCAAGCCATAATGATATGTACACACATTATCTGAATCTGCTTGCCCCGCATGATTATCATGATGATGATTCGCAGGTGTTGGAGATTGCATATAATTCCACAGGACTTCATGACCTACATCAGGATTGCGGCTACGGTAATGGAGATTATGGCTGGATATATGATAACATTGAATGGGTTAAGAGTGAATGGGGCAAAGAGGTGTTTTGCCTGTTTGTATGATTTGTATGGAATATCAGTCTAAAGGAATTTGTAAAAAAACTGTATAGTGGATAAGCTTCCTGATGGGGAATAGATTTATTATTTTCAATATTTATTTTAATAGGACGCAATGATATAATCATTGGAGAAGTCTATGGTGCCGAACGTGAATATATCAAAATAGGTGAGGATACAAAACAATAATTTCTGTTTTGGAGAAACTATTTATATGAACAAGATTATACTTAAAAAGATAAAAGAATATTTGAAAGAGACCATGAAAAAATCTGGGTTTAAGATAGAAGGACAGAGGTATGTCAGGGTTGTTAATAAGCAGCTATTCCAATATGTAGAATTTCAGGGCAGTTCCGGTGGAGAGCAGTTTACTGTCAACATAGGAATAGACTGCTTGTTTGATAAAGAAATCGTAAATGGTAAGTGTTCTTTTGAAAGCATGAGATTAGGCATGATATTTGGGAAAGGTGATATATGGTGGTATTATACAGATGATAGTGCAAAAGAGGTTGCTCATATTATAACTGATTTTCTATTGCCTATTTTGGATGACTGCAGCACATATTCCAGAGTATATCAGATTATTGAAAAACATATAAACTATATTCCTGACACTGATAAAGGAAAAGATGATTTTGCGTTGGAATTGTATTTATCCAAACGCTATAATCCGCTAATAATGTTGTGCATTAAACTGGAAGAATACGACAATGCTTTGGTTTGTTTAAATAATTACATAAATCAGACTAAAGCTTTGATGGAAAATCATTCAGCTTATCTGGAAAAAATGATAGAAGAAACACCAAGCCCCCAATATAAGGAAAAATGGATTCAAATGAAAGCTGAATGTATAACTGATGGACAGAACAAATTGCAAAAACTGAATATTTTGAAGGATAAAATACTCAAAAAAGATTGTTCCGATGTTATTGATATGATGAATGAAACAGAAACAAAAAATTTGGACAATTTGAAAAAATATCTTTATGAAACCAACTAAAAAGAGGATAAAGTATGTAAAACGTATAATGCGAATTTAGTATTAAATGATATTGGCAGAGATTTATTTGACTATTTTGCAAAAATGTACAGTGATAACGTAGAGAAAGATTATAATTTGATTATAGAGTCTGAAATACGATAAGTATTTCCTTATTCTTTCTGACTGTTACATAATTGTATATATTCATTTTTTGCATCTTGGATTGAAGGGAGTATAGCATTTTTGTTATTACCTGTATTCTGCAAATATTCAGACATTTTAGAGGCTTCATATGTACATTTAACAGGGTTACCATTATGTTCATATTTGGTATCTTCGGTAACGTCATTGGAGTCGTTCTTAAAATACTCTATCCAGTTTTCTATTGAACGTTTTGGAATCCAGATCATTACAGGTTCATTTTCTTTGCGTTCTTGAATATTTTCAGTAGAAGATGAGCATACGGTAGAAAACCATTTTTTACGCTCGTCAACAGTATGAGTATCTGCATCTGTGCAAACAATCAATGCTCGTTTGATATAATTTGTTGATCGTAATGCCTTTAATTGCTTGATATATGTGTTTCTAACAAAAGCCTCTCCACTTCCGGCGGCGCGGGGAGATATTATCGGATCAATCCTGTGTACATTAATGTTTTGGTGTTTTAGTATATTGTTGATAAAATGAAATGTTTTTTTATCTTCACATAAAACAGTATATTGATAGCGGTCGCTAAATTTCATCTAAGTATCCTCCGGCAATTATTTCAGAATATTTTAATCCTGTTTCATTTTTAAAGTTTGCGAACGGATTGTCTGTTATAACACTTTCGCCTGATTGTAAACGTGACATCCATATTGAAGAATCGTTTCCAAAATAATCAATTACTTCAGGATGGTGTGATATCATAATACATTGCCCCTGTTCAATGCAGGTTGATTCAAGTTCATTGCACCATGACTTGATTTCGCGAAGACCCAGATAGTTATCCGGTTCGTCAATTAAAACAGTTAGTCCTTTTTTAATAAATCCGTATAATAAGAGATAGAGTGCAAACATCATTCTTTCTCCGTCGGATAATTCGGAAAAATAAAGTGGTATATTTTGATTATTGTAGCAATATTCAAAAGATAAGGTTTTACCAAATGGTGCCATATCTGCTTTGGTTTTAACAAAATTAGGGTTAATTTCTTTCATTTTATCCCAAAGTCTGATTATTGTTTCCGTACTTGATTGTGATAGATAAGCATAAACCGAAACTATGTTGCTTAAACAATAATCCGGGTATGCTTGATCGATAGTATTTGTTGAAAGAATATTCATATTCTTAGGATCAGGTGAACATATTATAATATTTTGTAAAATGTTTGTTTTAAATTGAAAAAGCAAAGTGTTGTCTTTACCCTGAAAAATAAAATTAAGTCCTGAACGAGTCATATCTGAAGCAATTTCAGTCAAGTGTTCAAAATCATCGTTGTATATATCTACGCGTCCATTTTTACAACTCAATAATAAATGCTCATCAAGTTTGACGGTTTCATTTAAAACTATACATGGATTGCTATTGTCATGGTTGTGTTCTATTTCTAAATGATAATAATAATGATTGTCATTGATTAGGCAACGCATTTCAAATGTTTGTATATTATTATTCATCCATCTGGTCAATGTAATGTTTGGAAAACAATTATTTGATTCTTTTCCACCAATGAAATCACGCAAAAGTGTTAATAAATTAATAACAGTTGTTTTGCCACTTCCGTTTTTTCCAATAAGGACATTTAGACTATTGAATTCAATTTTATAATTAACCAAAGATTTGTAATTATTAGCAAATAAATATTTAATCATAATATGCGCTCCTTAAAAAAGATGCGTAAAGTATACCATAAATAAAGCAATATAACAATAATATGATGAACTCATTAGATTGTTTTTTTAGATAAAAATTAACATCATCAAAGAGATAGCTGTTGAAAAGTCAGGAAAAAGCTGAAATGTTTCAAGAAAAAAGTGAGAAAAAGTTGAAATGTTTCAAATTATTTTGATTTGAAGGCTGTCGCCAAACATTAGGGTAATTAATCAGATAAGAATTTGATAAGAATTTAATAGCATTTTCATAAAGATATTATTCTGTTTTTCATGTATAGTAATATAAAACTTTAAAGAAAAACGGAGTGATCGATATGAAAGCCATACTAAGAACTGATAAGCTTTGTAAAACATTTTCAAATGAAGGATTGCAGCAGCATGTAATCAAAAACCTTGACTTAGACATTATGGAGGGTGATTTCACTATAATCATGGGTTCTTCCGGTTCGGGAAAATCCACCCTTCTGTATGCTCTGTCCGGAATGGACAAGCCGTCTATGGGAAAGGTTTTTTTTAATGACGAGGATATCTCGGAATACAGCAACGACCAGCTTGCCATGTTTCGCAGAAAGCACTGTGGATTCGTGTTCCAGAGCATATATCTTCTTGAGAATATGAATGTGTTGGATAACATTTTGACAGGTGCTCTTGTTGCGAGAAAGAACTCACCGGAGCTTGTGGAGAAGGTTAAAGAGCTTCTTAACAAGGTTGGTATTGGTGAGGAGCTTTGGAAGAAATATCCCAACCAGTTATCAGGTGGTGAATGCCAGAGAGTGGGTATTGTAAGAGCAGTGGTAAATGATCCCCAGATACTCTTTGCCGACGAACCTACGGGAGCACTTAATTCTTCATCAGGTCAGGATGTGCTTGATGTATTCACGGAGCTTCATGAGAACGGCCAGAGTATTGTAATGGTAACCCATGACATTAAAACCGCGCTAAGGGGCAGCAGAGTCTTGTATTTCAAGGACGGTAAGGTGGAGGGTGAACACCGGATGGAGAAATACGGATCGGATGATCTGAAAAAAAGAAGAGAGTCACTGCAGAGCTTCTTGGATGAGATGGGGTGGTAGAGAATGCAGAAAGTAATAAGATTATCCATCGCCAATATAAGAAAGCACAGAAAAGAGTCCATCCTTCTTGGAATACTTGCGGCATTCTGCGGGGCTTTAATAGCTTCGGCAGCAGCTTCGATAGCCGGTATCGGAAGGATCACACCGGATATAGTAAGCAGTAGTGAGTGCTATAAGAATTTCGTTCAGATCAACCAGGAAGACTACACAGATAAGTTCCTTGCATTTTTTGAAGAAAATGAGAGCGTGGAGAGATACGACCATGTGAGTATGGTTACGGAAATGTTGAAGATAAAGGATGGTTCCGATGCCGGTGAGGACAAGTTTTATGATATCAGCTTTGTTTCGGAAGGTGATGAGGAACTGCTTGAAAGGTTTGATGTTACTACTTCTTTGTCAGAGGATGAGATAGCTGGCCTTCCACATCCCATTTATCTTGATAAATGTAATGAAAAAGAACTTGATGTATCAGTGGGTGATACACTTACAGTATTATACGGTAAGAGGGAGTTCACATTTACCGTTGCAGGATTTTACCAGTCGGGGCTCTGGACCATGGGTACAAAGGCGGTCATTTCACAGGAAGATTTCGCATACATGGAAGAATTTCTTGAGAGATACGAAATGATAGCAGCAGATACGAAAGAGGGTACCGATAACAGGGCTTTGCTTAAGGAATTTGAGGCATTTGCAAAGGATATTTCTGTAAATGATATCTCCGCTTCACTGATATCTTACTCATACGAGGATATGGTTTCTACCAATAATACCAACATGTCACTGCTAAGTGTCATTGTGGCTATCATGGCAGGCGTTATTGTTATAGCAGTTATCGTTATGATAAGATTCAGAATCGTTAGTGATATTAATGAACAACTAGTATCTATCGGAGTGCTTGAGGCCATAGGTTACAAATCCGGAGAGATAGCACTTTCCTACATTGCAGAGTATGTTATTATCGCGCTTTTTGGAGTTATCGTAAGTATTATTCCGGCTGTAGCGCTTACGGGATTCCTGCTTGATAAAGCGGCATCCGCAGTCCATTACGGCGGGGAGCATGCGATACCTGTAATTCCTATCATATTGTCAATGCTTGCCATTCTCATATTCATTGCCCTGACAGCATTGACCAAGGCTTTGTCAGTAAGGAAGTATCCGCCTGTACTGGCATTTCGTAAGGGAATTGCCACACATCACTTTAAGAGAACATATTTCCCTCTTGAAAAAACAAAGGGTAATATACATATAAGGCTTGCCCTTAAAGGATTTGTCCAAAGTGCCGGACAGAATGTGGGACTTACAGTATGTATTACTGCGGCAACGGTCATGGTTTTAACAAGCTTTATGATCGGAAGCTTGTTTGCCAATGCCGACAGGGTTCTTAGAAGTGTCTGCGGACATGAACTGCCGGATGTAAGAATTGAGACAGTGGGAGGAATAGACAGGGAGACCTTTGCGGATGAGCTTGCGGAACTTCCTGAGGTCAATAAGGTTTTGACTACAACAGATTCTGTGAGTATCACATTTCCTGAGAGTGAAGAAAGAGCTTCTCTTGATGTATATAAGGATTATTCTGATACGGAAACAATCATTCTTATCGAGGGACGGCTTCCCGTGCATGATAATGAACTGGCTGTCACATCCCAAGTGAAAGGAAGAATTAAAGTAAAAACCGGCGATACTGTAAGTGTGGAGTACGGCAAGGTGAAAAGAGACTATGTGGTATGTGGATTTGTTAATTCTGTAATAGATTCCAATGCAGCATATATGACGGAGGATGGATTTAAGAAGCTTTATCCCATATACAATCCAAATCTTTTTAGCATTTACTTAAATGAGGGAGCAGACAGGGAGGCTTTCGCAGACCTTCTCACTTCAAGATACGGAGAGAAGATATCAGACATTTGTGACAGTGAGGTGACCGGAGATACTCTCGAAGAAAGAATTAAAAGTGCAGCCGAGATCAAGATGGCAAAGGCTATGGTGGAATCGGGAGTCAGCTATATGGAATACGCTATCCGGGTGGGAGATGAGGTCATAACCGGAAGCACCGGCACCATGAAGATAAAGTCAATGACTTATGTAAAAGAGGACTACAAGGATATGGTGGCTAGTGCGGCTGCATCCTTCTCAGCGGTATCGGTCATTCTTATGATAGTATCGGGGGTAGTTGTGATGATCATACTGTCAATACTTATGGCATCAACAATCAGAAAACAGTATAAGGAGCTTGGAATTATGAAGGGCATTGGTTATACATCAAAGGAATTGAAGTTCCAGGTGGCGGCCAGGATAATACCACCCACAATAATTGCCGTACTTATAGGAACCATATTGAGTATACTGTTGTTAGGTTCTTTAGAAATGCTTATAGCCAAGATCACGGTTTCTGTTATAAGCGTTGTGGTCACCGATATAGCTATTCTTCTGTTTACATTTGGCTGTGCATATAAAGCAGCAGGAAAGATTGAAAAGATATCAGTCTATGAGCTGATGACGGAGTAGGTATTGGTGAAAACGAAGAAAATATTATGTTTGTTGAAATGATTACAGATATGTGGATGATAGTCCGGTATGAGGTGAGTAAGATGATTAAAGTTGATATAAGAAAGAATGGATTAAATAACCAAAAAATGATGAAGAGTGTGAAGTTGGTAACCAAGAAGAAAATGTATATTACAGCGGCAGCATTTATAATGGCAGCAGGTTTGGTGACAGTGCCTTTCAGGGTGAGTGCTAACAGTAATAATATAAAGCCTTCCCACTGGGGGTGCAGGTCGTCCTGTGGACTTCGGTTCTGCGCCGGTTCACAATGTCCGGTGGACATTGGCTCTGAACCGACCGGAATGGAATGGAGACGAAGCGGAGCGAAGACAGGTGCCCGAAGGGCGGATGAGGGGATATCAACAGTATTTTGTGACATTGCCGATAATTATCAAAATAGTGACTTGGAAAGAGATAACCAAGGAAGTGATAACAAGCATTACTTAAATATCGGTTCCGTCAGCAAGATGTATGTTGTAACCGCAGCAATGCAGCTAGTTGATCAGGGAAAGGTTGAACTTGACAATCCTGTAACTGAATACATTCCTGATTTCAGAATGGCTGATGAAAGATATAAGGATATTACCGTAAGGATGCTTATGAACCATACATCAGGTCTTATGGGCTCCATGTACGGAGGGGGATTTACCTTTAATGAAAAGAGTTCAAAATATCACGATGAATTTTTGAAGCTTTTGAGTAAAGAGAGACTTAAATACAATCCGGGAGAGTACAACTGCTATTGTAATGATGGATTTACCTTGCTTGAGATTTTAGTAGAGCGGGTAAGTGGAATGACATTTTCCGATTATCTTGAAAAAAATATCTGTAAGCCTATTTCCATAAGCAATACCGGTACTATGTGGAGTGTTTCTGACTTTGATGAGCAGGTTCCCATATATATCAACGATAACATTCAGATGGAACCTGAGATCGTGCATCTTATTGGTGCAGGAGGAATAATGTCAAGTGCGGAGGATGTCTGTGCATTTGGTTCATCCTTCTTTCAGGGAAACAATTCTTTGCTTTCAGAGAAGGCAAAGTCCGAGATGACTAAGGATTATGGCACTTCTGCGGACAGCTTTGGACTTGGATGGGATACGGTAAGCAGGAAGGAGTACGAGGATAAAGGAGTGTCTATACTGCAAAAAGGTGGAGATACGAATTTCCAGCACTCAAGCCTTACTGTGGCACCTGATGAAGAGATTAGTGTAGCGGTGGTGTCATCAGGTGGTTCCAGTGGGGAGAATGAGGATGTGGCACTAAAGCTTCTTGATATTGCCCTTCTTGAAAAGGGAATTACTGTGGAACATCCTGAAAAGGAAGCATCTGCCTTAGCTGACAGAGTTCCTGACGAATATAAGAACTATGAGGGTCAGTATGCTAATGCAAACATGGTAGTAGACATAAGCTTTCCGGATATGAAATATATGCTGATGCGTTCTCTTACAAATAATGAAGAATTTGCGCTGCAGTATATGTATACTACAGATGGCGGGTTTGTGAAGATGTCAGGAGATGTGGAGTCAGGTAATGCCATTTCTGCCAAGCCGGTTGAAATCTTAGACTTTGAGCAAAAGGATGGTTCAGTTTATGTCAGAGAACCTAATGGAGGGTATGCACTATATAAGATTCCTGAAAATAATGTTAGTGATAAGGTGATTACCGCATGGGAGAATAGAAACGGGGTTTCCTACTATTATTACAATGGAAACGCAAGTGATGGGTGGTACATCCTTTCTGGCAACTGTGTAACCTTGAACACCAGTGAAGAGGCAAAGGGTTATGTGAACGGATGTACAATTATTGATGAGAATCATGCCGAGAACAGGATCACCATTCCGGACAGTGCTTCAAGGGATGTAACAGATATGGAGATAAGAAATGAGGACGGATGTGAGATTCTTTCCATGACAGACCAGAATATAGAATACATTTCCGAAAAAGACATTCCGGAGTTTACCGAAGGCATTACTGAGGTTTCTACAGAAACAGGTGCTGCAAAATGGTATAGGATTGAAGGACTGGAAAATGAGACCGTGAAGTTTGATATTCCCGATGGCGCATCAGTTTGTGTATATGATCAGTACGGCAATATAAAATATTCAAGCTTAATGAAAGAATATAATGCCGGCGTCCCCTTACCTGAATATGGCATGATAGTGTTTGTGGGTGAGACAGGGCTAAGTGTTGGAGTAAGAAGATAGAGTGGAATGATGGAAAAATGTGTTCCAACTAGATATTGACTTTTTCTGTTGGGAAAAAGATAATATTGATATACTTTGATCAGGGAGCTGAACAATGAATTACCAATGTCTTATTGTAGATGATGATATTACAATTGCAGAGAATACGGCTGAATACTTTAACATATTTGATGTCAGTACTTACTTTGTTACAAGCTATGAAGATGCTGTTACTTTTCTTGATGAGAATGAGGTGTCATTGATACTGTTAGATATCAATCTCGGTGACGGATCCGGGTTTGAACTTTGCAAGCGTATCCGTAAGGATTATGATATGCCAATCCTGTTCATCAGTGCCAGAAAAAGTGATGATAATATTCTTACCGCTCTTAACATCGGCGGTGATGATTTCATAAGCAAGCCCTATTCATTGAACATTATATTTGCTAAGGTTAAAGCTGTGCTTTCCCGTTATGAAAGGTCTGTGGAGAAGGCAAATGTTAAAGCTTCCGCCACTTCGCCTGAAAATGCTTTGAAAGAACAGGAAAGGCTTACGATTTCGCCTGAGATTTATATCGATACATATTCCCATAAGCTTATGAAAAGTGGGGAAAGCATCAGTCTTAAGGTCAAGGAATATAAGATGCTTTTATATCTTCTTGAAAATAAGGGAAGAGTGATCACAAAGGATGAACTGTTAAAAAGTGTTTGGGAAGATGAGTTCATTGGAGAGGGAACTCTTTCTGTACATGCAAGACATCTTAGAGAAAAAATAGAAAAGGATCCCAATAATCCTGAGATTATTAAAACCGTCTGGGGTGTGGGATATATTATTGAATCATGAAGGAATTTAGAAAATTTTTTGTTGGTCAGCTTCTTGTTGTTGCAGCACTCATTATGGTATTATTCGGTGTGGCATTTTCTAATAAGAACCATCAGATAAGTACTGTTGATTTTAATGATTATATTGAGACAGTGAAGGAAAACTGGGATGATCTTGTGATTTTAAATGGTAAGAATGGGCAAGATGATAGTGGTGCATTGAGTGATGAGGAAAATCATAATGATATTGATGATTTGAGTGGTAAGGGAAGAGAAAACAGTTCTGATATATTGAACACCACGAAAAATCAAGATAATATTGATGTGTTAAGCAATGAGGAAAATAGAAATCGCCTTGATGCATTTAGTAATAAGCTAAATGGTACGGATGTCATGATCCTGGATAAGGATAACCGAGTTGTGTATTCTTCCTCGGAGGAAACATTTAGCGGGATTAAATCCCCATTAGATGCCATGAGAAATAATCTGCTCACATTTCCTATTAATGATGATGATGTGTTTCTCGGAACACTGGTGATCAAAGATCCGTCAAAAATAAAGTATGATCATGCTATGCGAAGAACATTGGTTGTTTCAATCTTTGTTATATTGATCATGATCTTTTCTTATGCAGCATTTTTCTATTATATCAATCGAAGCATTATAAAACCTTTCAGACGAATGAAAAATTATGCAGCCCTCATAGCCCAGGGAAAACTTGATGAACCACTTATTATGGAGCGGAACAACATCTTTGGTATTTTTACCGAGAGTTTTGACACTATGAGGGAGGAGCTTAGAGCATCAAGAGAGCGTGAGCTTGCATTGAAGCTTAAGGAGAAGGAGCTTGTTGCATCCCTTAGCCATGATCTGAAGACACCGGTAGCTGGGATTAAGATCATATGCCAGCTTCTTGAGGTGAAGGTGAAAGATGAGTATGTCAAAGCTAAACTTCTTAATATCAATAACAAGACCGAGGAAATCAATGTCCTATTGAATAATCTCCTTAATTCTGCATTGGAAGACCTTAACGAGATGAATGTGGACTGTAAGGAAGAGACTTCGGATATTCTCAGTATGCTGCTTGAGGAGCATGACCCCAATAAGAAGGTCGTCAGGGAAGATGTTCCGGACTGTATAATAAATGTTGACAGAAACCGGTTGTCCCAGGTAATTGGGAATATTATCAGTAATTCATATAAGTATGCGAATACGCAGATTGATGTCACTTACCGTTTCTGCAAAAAATACTTAGAGATGAGTATCTGCGATTATGGCGAGGGAGTGGAGCCGGAAGAGCTTGATCTGATCACCAACAAGTTCTATAGAGGAAAGAAGAATACATCGGAAAAGGAAGGAAGCGGACTTGGACTATATATCTCAAAGGAACTCATGGAGAAGATGAATGGGAAGCTGATCTGTAAAAGTGATGGGGATGGATTCTGTGTTACGCTTATGATACCGCTTGCGTGAAGTAATTATGATATAATGAGCAAAGCGGCAGAACATGCTCGCATGTTCTGACATTTTGCGAATGAACACACGGAGACGATAGTCGACGTGATATAATGAGCAAAGTATTGCAAGGAAAAATTATAATTAATAATACACATTTTTACAAAAGGGAGGTATGCTTTGTGGATGGTGAATTAATAGGGAAAAATAAGAATCGTATCGACAGCATTTATATATCATACAAAACGGATGATTACAGCGATCATAAATATCGAAGAGAATATGATATGAAGATCATAGGAGAGAATTTGCGAAAATGTAGAAAAAAGAATAATTTAAGTGTTATTTATGTAAGAGATTATCTTAGAATAGGGTCGGTACAATCTATATATAAATGGGAAGAAGGTTTATGTTATCCACAGGCTGACAATCTTCTTGCACTTATGGAATTGTATGGAGCAAAGTTATCAGATATAATCGGTACTGCGGAAGAAAAGATGAGATTTCTTGTGGATGTTGATTATTATGATGAAGAAGAAAGATATAAAAGGGTTAAAGAATATGTGATTCGTATCGGACAATGATATGTATCTTATGCGAATATTCAATTGAAGTTTCATAAAGGCTCATTAAACCACTGCGTTAATGACAGATGGTAAAATTTATATTATACTATATATTATTGAGGACAATGAACGATACATTGATTGCAATAATAATGAAAATGGTGTAATATTAAGAGGTGATTTATGAAACTGCTAATTGACGATACAGAATTGAGATTACTATTAGAAAAGCGACGGGATTATATTGGCAGAAAGATTGGAATATGGGATGTTGTAACCGGTTTTTCGTTTTTGGTGTCTGTTGTACTTGCAGAATATCATAATATTGGAAATGTGCCGGGAATAGTTTTCAAAACGGTTTTTGTTATAGTGGGAATTACATTAACAGTATGGGGAATATTTCAGATGGGTAAGGCTATGAAAGAGGAATACTCGCAGAATAATTTATATAATGAGATTAAGGATTTGAATGAAATTCAACATGAGTTTTCGATTGTTGCGGTTAAGGATACATTTAACAAGCATCCTAATCGTTTTCTTTTGTATTATGATGAACGGTGGGATTGCAGATTCTTCTTTAGTTTTAAAACAACTGAACAGAATAATGAAGATAATATCAGGCAGCGTTTGTCTCTTGCACTGAAGGTTGATGAAAAGAATATTGATACAGAGTATAAGTCCGAGAGAATTGAACGCAAGCATTCTGTTCCGCATGATGAAAACAGAGTGTATGCACATAAGTTATATTATGCAAAGGTAAAAAGATATTCTGATATATTGAAACAGAACGAATTTGAAATTGACGGAAGACATTATTATTGGATGACACTTGATGAGATGGAAAATGATGAACGGATTCGTGAGTGTAATCTTGATGTTGTACGATTTGTGAAAGAAATGATCGTTTAATGAATGAGAGGAGTATTTGCATGCTCCTCTTATTGATTATGTGAGTTTTTGGGGAGGTATATATTTATGGTTAGAGAAGTTGTGGAACATGTTCTGAAGGAATTGTTGGGGCTTAATCTTTTCTTCTATGCGGATGCAAGGAAGTTCTTTTCAAATTCAACTATTATTGATAAATAAGTACTATATAGAATTTATGAAATGACATTTGTAAAGAGAAAAAGAAAGGTGGCTGAGAAAATTGAACATAGCAGTATCTGCCTCGCATGGAGGAAGTGATCTACAAGCAATAATAGATGGCTGTAGGAACAATCAAATTAATGCAAATGTTACAGTTGTCATTAGTAATAATGGTGATTCTATGGCGCTTGAACGTGCAAGGAATGAGGGCATTGTAAGGTATCATTTAAGCACAAAGACAGAAGGAACAGAGGAATTATTGGCAGAGAAAATATTAGATGTTCTGGAAAAATATAAAATAGACATGATATTTCTTGCAGGCTATATGCGTTTGCTTCATGAATCCATACTTAAAAAATATCATAACAGAGTATTCAATATACACCCTGCATTACTTCCGAAGTATGGCGGGAAGGGCATGTATGGAATAAATGTGCATAAAGCGGTAATTCAAGCTGCTGAGCATGAAACAGGAATTACAATACATAGAGTAAATGCAGAATATGACAGCGGAGAAATAGTTGCACAGACAAAAGTGCCTGTGTTGGAAGATGATACACCGGAAACACTGGGAACAAGAGTGCTTGAGAGGGAGCATACATTTCTTGTAGAAGTCATAGCAGATATTGCGGACGGAAAGATAAA
Organism: Lachnospiraceae bacterium; assembly: GCA_017470935.1. Taxonomy (GTDB): domain Bacteria; phylum Bacillota; class Clostridia; order Lachnospirales; family Lachnospiraceae; genus CAG-590. The sequence continues at coordinate 34,764 of JAFUXG010000002.1, read as the reverse complement.
ATTGGGATAATATGACATGAATCTTATCAAAATAAATGAAATCAACAAAAATGAATACAAACAGTTTGAACAAGCTACAGATCTGTATGATTATCAATCAAGGATATATCCGGATGAAACCTGTGATATAGTTCTCTGGTATTATATTAGTGAGAATGATAGGAATATTGGAAGCGTATGGTTAGAGATAAAGCACTGTACGGATAAAGACGCAAAGCTTGGCATATTTATTGCAGATCCTATGTATAGAGGAATGGGAATAGGTCGTAAAGCAATTGATGAAATTATAAGGTTGAATGCTTTAAAATATGGATTATCCGTAATCAGATTAAATGTCAGGGAGAAAAATATTCGTGCCCAAAGAGCATATCTGTCTTGTGGATTTGTTGAAAAGGACAGGTATGTAAAGGAAAATGGAGTAGCTGTTGTTTCGATGGAGAAAACTCTGAAAAGCTATAGCATTTGTTATAAATAAGTATTGCGTATTAGCTGGTTATAATATATAATGAACGTATGTTCTTGCAGGGAGATGGTGTATGTACTATGGTATTCAAGAATTCTTTATGGAATGATACAGGTGAGATTAAAATATTGCTTGAAAATGGTGCAGATAAGGTTGAAATGTTTGCTCTAGGCAAGGCTATATGAGGATAAGCTATGAATTATGAGATTTTGAAATGTGAAAGCACAGATACTCAATATCCCAAAGCGTTAAATATTCTGAATAAAAAGCCGACATGTATATACTATGTTGGTGATATTGGTATAATGAATCGTGAAAAAAATGTTGCGATTGTAGGGAGCAGGGATTGTTCGGATTACGCAAGGCAGTTGGCATTTGAAGCTGGCAGGATGGCTGCAAAGAAGAATTTAACTGTGGTTAATGGTCTCGCTATTGGGTGTGACACAGAGGCTTTATTAGGTGCACTTGATTATAATGGAAGATGTGTGGCAATATTGCCTGGAGGACTTAATCAGATATACCCCAAACAAAATGAAAATCTTGCAGAAAGAATTGTAAATGCGGGAGGTTGTCTTATAAGTGAGTATCCGGCGGATGCCAAACCACAGAAATATACATTTGTTGAAAGAGACAGGATACAAAGCGGCGTAAGCCAGGGAGTGCTTGTGATTGAGACAACTAGTGATGGTGGTACAATGCACACAGCTAACGCTGCGTTTCGCCAGGCAAAAAGATTGGCAGTATATGCTTCTGCACTTTTGAAAAATGCAACAGGCAATCAATTATTAGAGGAGCAACATAAGGCTTCTGTTATTAGGAACAGTCAAATGCTTGAGGAGTTTATGATGAATCTGCCGGATATTGAAGAGAATATACAACTATCTATTTTTGATATGTAAGTACATGGAACTTCTATGCGGATGCAAGGAAGTTCTTTTTCAAATATGTTGTTTTTAATCAAGATTTTATGGAGGTACAATACTATGCAGGTAAATTTCTATGATAATGCAGAAGATGAGTTGCTAAAGTTTGCGGTAATCATTTCAAAACACGGAGGGAAATGGGTGTTCTGTAAGCACAAGGAGAGAAGTACATATGAGGTACCGGGAGGACATAGGGAGGATGGAGAATCTATACTTGATACTGCAAAGAGGGAATTGCAGGAGGAAACGGGAGCGGTAACATTTAATATTACACCTGTTTGCGTGTATTCTGTCGTAGGTAAGAACCGAGTAAATGAAACCGGCGAGGAAATGTATGGGATGCTCTATTATGCGGATGTTGAGGAGTTCGATTCAGAATTACATAGTGAGATGGAAAGGGTTGTATTGTTTGATGAACTTCCAGATAAATGGACATATCCGGAGATCCAACCATTATTGATAGCTGAGTACCAAAGGAGAATTGTGAATGGAGAATAAACAGAAGATATTATCAAAGGTGGATAAAGTGTATTCCATGTGGAAATCCGGAAAGCTTGGTGGTGAGGTTATGCCGGAGGATTCAAATCCACATTTTGATAAATCCTCAAGAGAGAATTATCTATACTTTACATTGCCTATGGCACTCAATTATCAGAGAAATTCATATACTTTGTGGGAAAGTGCTAATAAAACTTATAATGATCAAGAGACACGATTTGTTTTTGAACCCGAAATATGTGTTGAGAAAAGCTTTGATGAAGTTCAGTTGGCTCTTATAAAATATAAGGTGGCATTACAAAAACAGAAGCAGACGGAAATATGGCTTGCTCTTTGCAACACATTTATGGAATTGTGTAGTGGGGATGTAAGGATTCTTTTTGATACATTGGAAAATGATGTGGATAAGATCAGGCATTTTATACAGAAGGAACAGAAAAATAAATTTCCATACATTCCCGGCAATAAGATATGCAATTATTGGCTGTATGTTATGTGGCAATATACAGACAGAGAGTTTGTTAATATAGAAAATTTGTCAGTTGCACCGGATACCCATGTCATAAAGGCTACGCACAGACTTGGTCTGATTACTGATGGCGAATTGGTGAAAAGTGATGTTCAGAGTATAGTTGCAGATAGGTGGAAAGAATTGTTTGAAGGAACGAAGTATAAGCCGATTGATATACATACACCCTTATGGTTGTGGAGCAGAAATGGGTTTGCGGATATAGTATAAATAATAGTAAATTTTGTTGCTATGTAAAAGGTTTTAAAGGGTGAGTGATTTATTAGAGTCAATACTTTTGTAATAAGTGGTACACAGAATAAATGATTGATGTTATAATAATGGATACGAGAATAATATAAGAAAATAGATATGTGACATAAAATAGCAACAGGAGCTGATATAGTAACATTTGATCAAAAGTTAAAGAAAAGATTGATTTGATATATAATTATAGAGAACTTCCTAGTGTTTTACATGGAAGTTCTTTTGATTATTACCACAAATTTCCCCAAATCCCTTGACATTAAAGTGACTTTAACCCTTATAATACCCCTAAAATAAGGGGGGAGACAGAGAACCGTCCCCTGTCTCCGCTTGAGGTCATATAGAGGAGGACATTTTCCAATGAAGATTAATGAAGTAGAAGAATTCTTACAAATCTCCAAAGCTAATATCAGATTCTATGAAAAGGAAGGGCTGCTTACGCCTGCCAGGTCGGAGAACGGTTACCGAGATTATTCGGAGGAGGATGTGGAGCGTCTCAAAAAGATCATCATTCTTAGGAAGATGGGTATGGCGATTCCGGACATAAGGGGAGTTTTGTCAGAAGAGCTTTCGATGGACGAGGCGATTGAAAAGACTGTGGCACAGTTAGAGGAGCAGATGGCGCAGTTAAATGGTTCCTTAAAGCTTGCAGGCAGCATGAAGGCGTCCCGTGTTCATAATGCTGATTTTGATGTGGAGCAGTATTGGAATATGATAAATGATGAGACTGCCAATGGCTCTAAGTTCATGGAGATCGTTTCGGATTATATAGAGTTAGAGAAAAAATCACTTATCACGATGTGGGAGAGCGTATTCCTTGTGCCCCTTTCGGATATTGCAACAGAGAAGGGCTGGAAATATGCTATTTTAACTATCATTGGTTTATGTGTTCTCAGAGGAATTGGGAAAGCATTTATATTCCATTCAGGATCATTTATTGAAGGCTTTGGATATCCTTTATTACTGTTTTCAATAATGACTGTTATTACACTTCCATTGTACATCATGGATTACAGATATAAGGATTTTCCCCTTCCGGAACCTAAGAAAGTAAGGTTCAGATATAGTCTGTTAAAAACCATACTGATACTTATTGTATTTTTATTTGTATTATTTGGCGTTCCTGTGGTTTGTGAAAATGTTTATACACTTTGGTTTGAAAATGAAGATTATATTATTGATTATTTGTTATGGCCTGTATATTTTATTGTTTCGTTTTATCTTTTTTGTTTGCTTTTATGGATGTTCTATGATTACGGGTTGTTTAGCAATCTGTATACGGGAGAATATGGATTACGGTGTCATCTTCCTAAGAATATGAGAAGAAAGGTGCTTGTATGTTCAGTTATGGTATATCTTCTTGGGATTGGCTGCGACCTTACATGCTATGACTGCTTTACTACTGACGGTGTTGAGAGAAGAGTTTTATTATATGATAAGAAGTATACATGGAATGATGTAGACCACTTCACACTACAGAATGGAAATGACGGAGTACTTGACTATGTTGTGGTAATGAAGGATGGTATGAGGTGTAAATGCATCGGCGGCGATGTGGGAAGTGAGTGTCTGTCTGAGGAGCGGTATCCTCACGGAACAGAGGATTATTGCATAGAACTTACTGAGAAGTTTGTGGAAATGGGCATTCCTCTTACGGATACGGATTTTGATAAGCTTCATGACAGGCTTATAGAGTATTGGAGTGACTATCTGGAAAAGATAGAGGAGGTTATCAAAGATAATTAATCATTATAAAATCAGTGTTTTCTAGTAGAAAAATAATGAATTTAATGATATACTAGTCCTATCTTTATGGTAGGAGTTTGTGACTTATGGATATTGTAATTACAATATTTATTATAATCGGGTCAGTATTAATGGTCACTAATATAATACGGTACCTGCTTTTCCTGAAGACCACCCATGATGTGCTGTCTTCGGGAAGTAAGCGTGACCGTGTGTGGAAGTATGTGGCTATGATATTGCTCATTTTCTTTCTTATAGGATATCTGTTCATCGCCATATTCTCAGATCCGGATATGATGATGGCGATGATATTGTTCGGCGGAAGTGTATTTGTCGCCATAGTTCTTACTCTTATGTTTAATCTTCTGGATACTGCAAAGACCCGAAGTATCGATATTGCGGAGGTGCTTGTGGGCGTTATCGATGCAAGGGATCCTAATCTTAACGGACACAGCAGACATGTGCAGGAGCTCACAATGCTGTTCTATCGTTATCTTCCCAATTGGGTGAAAAATGATATCAATCCCGTCAGTCTTGAGTATGCGGCGCTTATGCATGATGTTGGTAAACTGGGAGTTCCGGAATCGATTCTCAATAAGCCTGCAAAATTAGATGATGATGAGTGGGAGGTCATGCGTTCCCATCCGAGGGTAGGAGTACAGATTCTTGAGCCCTTGCACACATTTGATCATATAGCAGACTGGATTCTCTATCACCATGAGAGGATTGACGGTAATGGATATTACAAGCTGCAGGGGGATGAGATACCCTTAGCAGCAAGGATAATCGCCATTGCAGATACATACTCGGCAATTACAATGCGCCGTTCCTATAAGGAGCCCAGAACTCATGAGGATGCTGTGAAGATTCTTAAGGAGGTGGCGGGGACTCAGCTGGACGCAGAGCTGGTTGAAATATTTCTTACCATTCCGAAAGATGAGCTTTCAAAATGTATTCCTGAGAAGGTGAAGTATTAAAGAAGGCTGTAGTATTAAAAAAATGTAGTATAGGTTTGAGGCATCATCAGCGAGACATAATAACAGAAGGTTTTGAAAAAACATTCGTTTAAGAGTATATTGATCCGGATAGAAAGAGACAGCAATGTCTCTTTTTTTCTTGATAATTATTCAGGTGATGAAAACATGTATGCTTGATTATGTATACAGGTCATGACTTAAAACTCATCTTTCTGATCGTTCATAAGGATTAATATGTTGAAAAATCATCTGCTCAAATGTTAATAAGGATTTAATAAGTGTGAGTATATTGAATATTCACCTGTCAAGTTGTTATAATAGGCGTATGCAACTTATGGTTGCGTGAATGTAAAGTCGGGTTGGTGGCTTTTTTTTCATGGCTATGAGAGAATGCAACAGTAATTTTAAGGAGGAAATGCACTATGACCATAGGGCAGAGAATATATAATCTGCGTACTGAAAACGGACTCACTCAGGAGCAGTTATCAGAAAAGCTTGAGGTGAGCCGCCAGTCGATCTCAAAATGGGAGCTTGACAAGGCGCTGCCGGATATACAAAAGCTGATCGAGATGTCTAAGCTTTATGAAGTTACTATTGATTATATTATTTTGGGCAATGAACCGGATGTAAAAGATAACAATGAGATTGAAAAGGAATTAAGATATAAAGAGACAAAAAGTGGAGTTGTGATTACCGGTAAAACAGAACAAACTGAATCAGTGATGAATAAGACGGAAACAACCGGAATCGGGCTTAACGGAGAAGGAAAAACGGGATCAAGAAAAACAGAATTTGATATATCAGAATCGGATAGTTCAGAACCCTATAAAGTAAAAACACACAATAATACTATGCGATATATAACACTCTTTGTTGCATTAGTCTGCATTTTTATGGGAATTATGGCGTTAGCATTAGAGCTTCGTCTGGCAGGAGATTTTGTATTTAACTCAAAGGGCAAAAATGCAGATATGGTAAGGATTGGTAAGATATATGAGCAATATACAAAGGCAGATGTGACGGAAGTGGATGATGCCGGCAATTCCCATACAAAGCAGGTATGGCTTGACACACCGAATGTTAAAGAAGGGGAATTCATATATGCTTATCATTCGGGAGAGGATTATTCAAGCATGAAATTTGAGTATTATAAGAAAACTCTGCTTGCTCCATTGATGATAATGATCGTGTCTGTGGCAGCTTCGATAATATTGATACTGACATCTATAAAAAAATACAATTATAAATGATAAGGAGAAGTATCTAAATGGAAGAAACGAATGAAAGACCTTTGCAGGTTATGCACAATGTATTGGCGGGCATAGTTTTTGTTATGATGTCCGGCTTTAATATCTCGCTTTACTTTATGCCTCCGTCAAGGATTTTTGGAGGGGTAATATGCATTGTAATTGCAGTACTGCTTTTTGCCGGACAGAAGAAGATAATATTAAGTATTGGATTTTTGTGCATGGCTTTTGTGGAGGTTGTCAATATTGCTTTGCAGCATCTGATGTTCGAGACCTATTCGATTGAGCTTACAGAGGACATAAAGACATTCAATGTTATCTTAACCGGACCGGATGTAATGATGGTAATTGCATATTTAGTGGCTGCATTTATTACATACAAGATGATATCGGAATATGCTGAGTACAGCAAAAAGGGGATTTTATGCTTTCTTCCCGGTATGTTTTGCCTTGGTGCTCTCATTTATTATACCGTTATGTATGTGGTGCTGGAGTATGTGCTTTATGAGTGGTGGAACATATCGGCATATCGGCTTACCGGCTATGTGCTTAGCGGGATAGCTTTTATTTTTGTGATGCTTTGGCTAAGGCAGCCTGGAGAACCTGTGGAGAAAGATGCAATGACTTTTGAAAAGCAGGTCTCCCAAAGAAAACAGCATGATTACGAAAGTCTGCCGGGCTACATCAATCTTTCCAAGCATATAATTCTTATACTGTTCACCTTTGGAATATGGTTATTGATTTGGATATATAAGACCACATATTATCTTACCGGACTTGAATATGGCAGTGGGGAAGTGAAGGTGAACGGAGTGTCGGTTAATGAGAAAAAAAGCTCAGACAGTGCCAGAACACAGCTGTTGCTTTGCATATTTATTCCGTATTATTTTATATTCTGGATGTGCAGCAGGGCAAAGACGGTAGAGAGAAAGGCACTTGATGCAGGTATTCCGGTGAAAGGATTTTTTACCATATGTGTTATCTTTTCTATATTACTTCCATTTATACCACCGATTCTGATGCAGGATAAGATAAATGAGATTGTAATTAAGCAGAATGACAGGTGACTTTTAGGGATGATATATTGAGCAAAGGTGCGTCATGCTTGCGTGAAAATGACTTTTGCTAAAGAACACATGGGGACGGGACGTAAGTCGACGTGATATATTGTGGCAGAGGACCAAGGATAAGATAGATAAAGGACAGATAGATTAAGGGAGATACGATATGTTTGAGATGGATAAAGATTTTAAGAAGTGGCTTACTGAGAACAAATACGGTAATTACAATGGCGTTGAGATAACGCCCACATCAAGGCTTGTCAGATATACCTTTGTTGTAAGTCTGGTGGTGATAACTCATAGAAGTGAGTCGCGTTATTACTTTGAGGATGTGGAAAAGAGTAAGGCGAGTAAGGCAAAGCTTTTCTCTACATTGGGATCTCTGCTTTTGGGCTGGTGGGGCATTCCCTGGGGGCCCATATGGACTATCAAAGCGGTTATCGATAATATGGCAAACTCTGATGAAATAATATGGGGAAGTCTTGCGGGAGAGAAGGAAGGAGACTATAATAATGAATCAGATAATGCTGACCGCACATTAGCAGAGTTGAACGCTGGGGTTGCGGCGGAAAAGCGCAAGAAAAAGATAGCACTTGTGATAGCTGTTATCGTGATCCTGCTTATATTATTCTTCCCACTTATTTATTTTTTGCTTTTCAATATATTTGAAAGATTATTTGTGTAGATCTCAGCAAAAATGCTGCAGTGCGGATTATATATGGGAAGAGTTTATCAAATAAATGATATACTATGGAGGAAGTGTGTTGAGGGTAACAGTTAAAAGAATCTTGAAGGCAGCGGCAGGGCTGATGGCTTTGGCTGTGATATCATTTATTATATTAGTTCTCATTAACGGTAAAAGCTCTGATGAGCTCACCAATCTCCGCAGCGAAACCGAAGAAATTTGGGAAAAGGGAGCAGAGACAATGGAGCTTTCCTTTGAAGGCACAACTGTCTCCGTTGACGTTCCGGTGGGGTATTACGTGGCAACAGGCTATGAGGATACAGATGGTGAATATACCACTGAAAAGATAATATACAAGGACGAAAAGCTTATGCTTAATCTTTATCTGTGGAAGGATTCATCGGACACACAAAGTAGTGGTGCTGGCACATGGATTTCCAAGATTAATGCAGGTTATTATGATGATGGAGCAGACCGTGTACAGACTATGACGGTGGACGGCAGTGAGGTTTCCTATATTTCTGTTATGGAAGCTGCTGCATCGGATGATGAATTGATGTATGAGGATTCCGCAGAGGCTGAGACAGAACAAGAAGAACAGACCACAGAGGTTAGAGAGCCGGATGGGGATGGTTCGGGTGATGGGTCATCCCCAAAAGACATTACCGGGAAAATGAACGGAGTTATGTACGCAGTCTGCCCCATAAATGAGAAGGTGTTCTATGTGGTGCAGGTGACGGAGTATGATGTGGAGGATATGCCGGAACTGTCCGGTTATGAAAAGCTGTTCTATCTAGCGTTAAAAAATGAGTCATAGGAGTTAAAGAGTATTTTTTATCAATACATATATATGCAACAGGCTTGAATAATGATAAGGTTGTGGTGCGTGGGGAACTGAAACCGTACTGTTTTGATGATTTGTTTTGGGAAGTGTTTAAAATGCCGGAAAACAGCAATGAGCCGATGGGCTTAAGGGCAAATGGAGCTTTCTCTTTATGGAGTTTTTGTGTGGAGAATCATGAAAAAATAATTAAAAATTATTTGGAAGTTGCTCCGTATCTCTGTGAAATGATTGCTGAAGTTGACCGGAGATTGTGCACAAAGGTAGATGAATTGGGGGATGATCTTAAGAATTTTATTAACCATGCGGATATGGCAGAAAAGACAGGCATGTACGATAAAGCCCTAGGTGAGATGTTACTTTATATTAAATGTAAACAGTATGATAAGGCTTTAGATTTGGCAACAGTACAAATAGAAGCTGGGAATTTTGGATCATTTAAAAATGAAGGAAAATATATTTATGAACATGTAGCAGAGTATTGTAAGGAGCATACGCGCGGATAAAGATTTTATAAGTATTGTGGAGGAATTTGAAAATGAAAATAAATAATGATTTATATGGTGGATTTATGGTTTCAAAAAATATAATTAATGGTCGACCAATAAGATACAGTTATAGAGAAAAAAGTTCTATACCGCAGTTAAATGGCTGGAATCTTTTATCTGATGTAGATGATGATGAATACATATCAAATCCACAAAACTTTGTTATTATCAATGCACAGTCTGTTAACGACCTGGCTCCGCAATTATTGGAGATATTTGATGCACCATATGGAACCGATTTATTTTGGATATATGAAGAAGGAGTGCATGTAGGTTTTTATGATCTAAAAACAGATAAACAAGTTGAAATTGAGGAAATATTATCTCCTGATAGTTGATTTTTTATAGATGTAAAAATACAGAAAGCTATACCACACGGTGAAACGAATGAGCCATATCCATTCTGTATAGTAAAAGTTAATGGGCGTGAAAAAGATAGAGCCGCCGCATTAGAATATTAAAAAAATTTGTGGGTATGTGATCTAGTAAAAAAATAGGTCATATTAGAACAATAGATGAACGAAAGCAAGGAATGTATGATGAGTTAGACCCCCAAAATTTGTAAAATCTCTTATCAATTTCGCATTGAATATAATTTCTGTTTGTGTTAGCATTGATATAAATTAATAATACATGAAAAAATAGTGAGTGATTTATGAGAGGGTGATTCTGTGACTACTGAGGAATATTTAATTGCCAGAAAATCTGCAGATTGGAATTTTAACAAAATAGTTTCTGATGATGCATTTGATCATGTAGGTAAGATACATCCATTAATGCAAAAAAAAGTAAAAGAAATTGTTGAAATGGCAAAAAATGATACCAATGTCAGAAGAATTATTATTTTTGGAAGTTCTACAAGATATGATTGTGATATTACGAGTGATTTGGATATATGCATAGATTGGAATCAGGATTGTTATGATCAGGATGGTGTTTTAATGTCATTTACTTCATCTATGAGAAGTGTAATCTCAAGAGTTACAAGGGGCAGGGCGGATGTTGTCAATTATGAATATTTGAATGATACTATGTTGCGTGATGCGGTTGAGGGAGGTGTTGTTGTATATGAGCACAATGTACAGTAGATCTGTGGTTATGCTGAATCAGTCTAGGGATGCAGTATCAAAGGTTACAGAGGATGATGCATATCTGGATGTTGCTTGTTTTGAAACGCAGCAAGCATTGGAATTTCTAATCAAAGCAATTTTACTTGAGAATGGTATTGGGTATGATAAATCGCATGATATCAGATATCTTTTATCATTGCTTACGGAAACGGGATTTACCTTTGAAAAGCAGGAAGCGTTGGAATTGCTGAGTGACACAATTACTGATTGGGAAGAAAGCAGCAGATATGGTAAAGGTGTCAGGACTACGGTACAGACGATTCAGCGTGTTCATAATATATATAAAAACCTTAATGAAACATTCTTGAAAATGCAAGAGGAGAATAATAGATCAGAGTAGAAATACATAACATGGAATATGATGGGTATGCAGCACAATGTATAGTGTGAGTTATATAAAGGGCGAGTAATCGCCCTTTTTAAGTGTTTTTTTTGTGCGGATGCAATACGGAATTCCAGTCATGCACCTTGGCGATAACAAACATAAAAGCAAGGAACTGTAATAAATGCAACCATTTAACCGGAAGAAAAGTATTATATATAAAAGCAAATAACTCCTGGCTTGGATAGACAATGATAATTATTGTAGATTATCGTACAATTGCTTTTCTGCCGGGGCGATTATGGGAGAATCTATGAAAATGAGCCGAACTAATAATACAATGAGAAAAAATATTTTGTAATGAGAAGCTACCGTACAGATATGTCTGTGACAGAGTGCGCCGGCAGTCTTAAGCAGCGTAAAATGATGATGTGTATCGCATGGGGATTGTAGAAATGAGGACAAACCTATATCAGCTTATAATTAAGGATACTGTAAAGGGAGGAAGTGTGCTTTATGATTTAGAACTTCAGAGAAAGGGAAGTGATACCATCGTGCTGGTGCAGTATGACAGAGATTCAAAGGCAAGGGCGGTAAAGTATGTGCTGCTGGATTCATTTATAATGAAAAAGATGGATGTCAGGCTGCGGTAGTGAGGTGAGTATGTTACATTTAGCTGCGAATCACCAATGATGGTAGGATTTGATGAAAGGGATTGGGCTTATATCCATGAGGGTCAGCATTTAGAGGTGAATTATATCCGGGATATATTTATGTATCGGAATGTGATTGTGTATATAGCGTGGGCGGAGGGGTAAACGAGATTATATTGTGAATTGATTTATGCATTGCATTATGTTATTATTTGATATATGCAATGCATATTCTTTTGTGTGAAACTTGAAGTCGCAAATTGCGACTTCAAGTTTTGGAGAATGAGAAAGCGAAAAATTGGCTGAAATGCTTGAAAAATAAGGCTTTTAAGTTATGAGGTATGTTATCTTGTTCAAACTTGAAGTCGCAAATTGCGACTTCAAGTTTGGAGGATAAGAAAGAGTAAAATTGGCTAAAACGCTTGAAAAACAAGGCTTTTAAGTTATGAGATATGTTATCTCGTTCAAACTTGAAGTCACAAATTGTGACTTCAAGTTTGGAATAAAAAGTATAGACGGAGGATGTTTATATGGATACATATGAAGAAATTTCAGTTGCTGATAATCAAATATTAGATACAGATACACAAATAATATATAACTTAATATATATGATTCGTGGGAAACAGGTAATGCTCGACAGTGATTTATCAATGCTTTATCAGGTGGAAACAAAACGGTTAAATGAAGCAATGAAGAGAAATAAGAAACGCTTTCCGGAGGATTTTTGTTTTCAATTAACTGAGGAAGAATATGAAACTTTGAGGTCGCAAATTGCGACCTCAAGCCTAAATGATAAAGAATCAGATGAAAAAGAACATGGTGGCAGAAGAAAATTACCATATGTCTATACCGAACAGGGCATTGCTATGTTATCGGCGGTACTTAGAAGTGATGTAGCGATACAGGTAAGTATTCAGATTATGAAAACATTTGTTGAGATGAGAAAGTATCTTGCCGGTAATTCAATGCTGCTGGAAAAAGTGAATCATATAGAAAAGCGACATATTCAAGCAGAAATAAGACAAGAAAACTTTGAAAAGTTGACGAATGAGAGATTTGACAGAGTATTTGATTACATAGAGGCTCATAAGGAAGATAATCAGAAAATATTCTATGATGGACAGATTTTTGATGCATTTAGTCTGATCACACAACTGGTACATCAGGCGGAAAAGGATATCATATGGGAGCATCTGTCAAGGATGCAGGCAAGAAGTGTTTTGGAATTAATAGGATAGGGGATGTGAGTGTTATAAATGATCTGGTCAGCAAGGCGAAGATAACAAGTTGAGGAAAGGAAACAAGATTATGGAAAGAGAAGAAAAGCAGGAACGTTTGAAGGAGCTTAGACAGGAAACGGGAATGAACAGAAGGGAATTTTCAAAAGAATTTGGCATACCTTACCCGACGATTACAGATTGGGAATTGGGGCACAGGCGGGTGCCGGATTATCTCCTGAGGCTGCTGACCTACAAGATTAAGATGGATGCATATGCTCTTAAGAAGCAGGAAGAGAATAGCTTTGTTACGATATCATTTACAAGACAGGATGTAAGAGATATCTTGAAGAAACGTGGAGCAGATGCTTCGGAGCAGGCAGTGGATGAATTTATTGAAGGTCTTGATCTGGCGGAATTTAAGAAACAGTGTATCAATGATGGGAAGAAGAGGCTGGAAAAAAGTGTTGAATAGCCTGAATGATTGCAACTAAAAATAGTTGCAATTTTGGAGGGGTATGATATACTAAAGGTAAGGAGTTGAAGATGATTTGGGCAAGAAGGATAAATTAATTGCCAGATTAAAAGAACATCCAAAGGATTTTACATTTGATGAGGCAGAGACTTTGCTTGGCTATCTGGATTATAATCGCTCAGATAAAGGACATACAAGTGGTTCAAGAGTAATATTTACAAGTAAGAATCACAAGAGTACTATAATGTTACACAAGCCTCATCCCCGAAAAGAACTACTGGCATATCAAGTTAAACAGTTAATAGAAGTATTGGAGCAGGAGGGATTGTTATGAACAATACAATGGAATATAAGGGGTATGTTGGGAGTGTTGAATTTTCGGAAGAGGATGGTATATTTTACGGCAAGGTGCAGGGGATTCGGGCGTTGATTTCTTATGAGGGATTAAATGCTGCAGAATTGGTAGAAGATTTTCACCAGTCTGTTGATGATTATCTGGTTCTTTGTGAAGCTAATGGTGAAAAGCCGGAGAAAGCATACAAAGGAAGTTTCAATGTCAGGATACCATCTGAATTGCACAGACAGGCGGCGGTGTACGCAATATCCCATGAATTGTCGCTTAACAGTTTTGTGGAACAATCTATTAGGAATGCATTAAAAATAACTGCCCGTTGAAAAAATGTACTGGATTTTCTTTAAAGATACATTATCTGTGATTGCACTTGCGATTCATATCGTGGGTGCTTTTTTGTGTGGTTTAAGGTATGTGCAATAAACACCGTATAATACTTGACAACAGTTACATACTGTTATATACTGTTATACACAAGAGGAGGTTAAATGAATTGAAGATTATAATTAACAATTCTATTATGGTTCCGATTTATGAGCAGATCATCGACCAGATTAAGAAACAGATTCGCGATGGAGAGCTTAAGGAGAATGATATCCTGCCCTCTGTACGTGTCCTGTCAAAGGAATTGAAGATAAGCGCACTGACGGTAAAGAAGGCGTATGACAATCTGGAGGCAGAGGGATATACAGTCACCGTTCATGGAAAAGGAACCTATGTGGCGGCGGTGAATCCGGCTCTTTTGCTGGAGGAGCAGAAAAAGGAGCTGGAGGCAGATCTGGAGCAGGCGATCATGAAGGGACGGCGCTGTGGAATAAGCGATGAAGAAATCCGGACATTATTTGAACTGATTATGGAGGAGTAGGTATGTTAGTGATCGAACAATTAAGGAAACAGTATGGCAGCTTTAATCTGGACTGTTCTCTGGAGGTCAAGCCAGGGTATGTGACAGGACTGATAGGGCAAAATGGTGCTGGAAAAAGTACAACACTTAAAGCAATACTTGGGTTGATTTCGGCAGACAGCGGGATAATTACAGTACAGGGAAAGGATATACGGGAATTTGATGGAAAGGATAAGCAGGATATAGGCGTTGTTCTTGCGGATTCAGGATTTAGCGGGTATCTGACCATTGATGATATTGTACCGGTCTTAGAGAATCTTTATGAAAGCTTTGATAGAGAATTTTTCCTTAAGAAGGTTAAGCATTTCGAGCTGCCGCGTAATAAAAAGCTTAAGGAATTCTCCACAGGTATGAGGGCAAAATTAAAGGTTCTTACTGCGATTTCCCATCAGGCGACCCTGCTGATTCTGGATGAACCCACAGTGGGGCTTGATGTGATAGCCAGAGATGAACTGCTGGAGATGCTTAGGGAATTCATGGAGCAGGACGGGGAGCGTGCTATTTTGATAAGCTCCCATATATCCGGTGATCTGGAGGGACTTTGTGACGACCTGTATATGATACATGACGGAAGGATAGTTCTTCATGAGGATACAGATGTGCTTCTGGATCAATATGCAGTGCTTAAGGCAGACGAAGAACAGTATGCAGCGTTGGATAAGGAATATGTTATCCGTCGCCGTAAGGAGAAATATGGTTATCGTATCTTAACGAACCAGAGACAATATTATGTAGAAAATTATCCGAAGTTAATTATTGAAAAGGCAGGAATCGATGAAGTGATTACAATGATGGTAAGGGGTGAGGCAGTATGAAGGGACTGTTGATTAAGGATTTTAAACTGATGAAAAATCAGGGAAGATCCTATATTATGATTGCACTGATGTGTGTTATCATGGGGATTTCTCTTGATGATTGGGTATTCGTTGTCGGCTATATGACAGGTATTGGTGGCTTGTTCGCTCTGGGCTCGATCAGCTATGATGAGTTTGACAACGGTTATTCATTTTTGTTTTCCCTGCCTGTTACGAGAAGGGGGTATGCGGTTGAGAAGTATGGATTTGGTATCCTTATGGGTGTCTGTACATGGCTGTTTGCATTGGTGACGGTAATTGTGACCGGTTCATTGCGGCAGACAGTTACTGTGAAGGAGGTGCTGCCACAAGCGGGAATTTTTCTCCCGGTTCTTCTCATTTTAATGGCTGTCATGCTGCCATTTCATCTCAAATATGGGGGAGAAAAGGGAAGAATAGCAATCTTTATATGTTTTGGTGCATTCTTTGTAATTGTTTTTGTTATGAAGAAGCTCGTGGATGTATCCCGGATTAATGTGTCTTCCGTGATAAGCAGGTTGTCTGAAATGGGTGTTGGCGTGCTCTATCTGCTGATATTTGCAGTTTCTCTTGTGATACTTCTGATATCACTGCGGATCAGTATCGGGATCATGGAAAAGAAGGAATTTTAGGAGGAATGGTCATGAGCAGTATATTGAGCGTATTTGCAATGATTGTATTTGCGTATTACATTCTGGTAAAGAGGAATAAAAAAGGATAAGTTTGTTGTAATGCTATTTTTTGACAGAGCAGGATAATTTGAGCCGAACCGCACATTTTATCCTGCTTATTTGTTATATAGTATGATTTGCTTCGGTTCTTTATGCGGTTCTGTCACTGATCGCTTTTCAAATTGGGAAAGCGGCATATTTGAGACAAAGAAAATGATATTTTTCAAAAAATGCAACCTTTCACCCTTTTTGGAAGTATTAATCTATGAAAGTACTAAATACAAATTATACGAAAAGGAGATTACTATGAAAAAGAAAGGTTTAATGACAGGTTGTTAAATTTTCATTCCGCGACGGAATATTGCAGGATATCAGTATGGAAAACAGTGAGATGCTTTGGTGATAACGGAAGCAGTTCGCTTTTTTTACTTGTGATTATTAGTTTAATAAAGGGAGAAGCTCTGTTTGAGACCGAGGAGATACCTTTACTTGTTGTGTGGGTCATACACGCCGTTGTTATGTCTGGCGGAGCTATTTTCTTATATAAGAATATCTATTGGAAAAAACCTGAGAAGGACGTGAAGAAATATTTGGAGGAATACGTTGCAAAAAAGTAGAATACTAATAGCAATCATTATATTACTTGCAGCCGGAATTATATTTATTGTTGCAGCATGGATATATACAATTCAATACGAAAAGAACAAAAGGGAATATATGTTGGAACAGCTAAGATGCAAAGAAGAACTGGAGCCGCTTATGGAAGAAGCAAGAGGTGTTATGCGCGGAGAGAAAATGGCAACAGATGCATTAGAAATCTATAATTTCAAAAAGGAGGGCTATTATGAAAATGTGAAAGAAATAGATGCGAATGCCAATATTGTCGTTGCTGATATAAAAGGAAACGAAGGAACCATTGTAGTTGATTATGAGATTGACCGATTAAATGGCAATAAAAAGAAGATCAGCTGGGCAGGTGGATTATGTATATGGAACATTTATAAAGATACTAAAAATGAATGGAGAGTAGCGAGAATTCCATATCCGGAAGGTGCAGATGAAGAAGTGGAAGAGATAAATAAGATGATGAAAAAAATGTTTAAATATAAAATGGTTGATGACAATTGGAAGTACTGGTAGGAACCGGTAAAATGGTCATTTAAAAATGGTGGTGACAGGAAAAAAGGGGATTGGAAAGTAGAAATGGAATTGTTATTACTCCATAATATAATTGGACAAGGAGTATAATAGAATTCTAATGAAGGAAATAATAATTTGATGAATTAGTATAGCATTTTTGTACTGACAAACCATAAAAAATGGATTATAATAAACTTGTGATTATTGTTCAAAATTAATCGTTTGTACTTGGAGATGGAAAGGAGTTTTCCATCAAAACAATACTATTTTACGAAAGGCATCTGCTTTTCTGGCATGAAAGCATTGCACTTATGTTGAGATATTCATTCTATTGATGGACTGATGTAGTAGTATGTAATACATGAAGAGAAGAGGGATGAATATGGGCGAAATCAATAATGTTATGAATGGTCATTATCAGATATGATGCATTTTCCAAAACAAGATGTGTTCCGAAAGTATTTCTCAGATTACAAGATGAATGTGATATGTCTTGATGACATCGAGGATATGGATGTCTTTAAGACGGAGCTTAGACAGCTATTCAAGCTTATGAAGCACAGAGGTAATGGAAGTGCAATGAGAAAGCTGATTGAAGATGATGAGGATTACAAAGACGTATATGCGGACACCTTGTATACCATGTCTGTTATGGTGGAACGTCCAAAGATATGGGAAGAGCGGGAAAAATATTTGAAGAAGGATGAGGTGAATTATAACATGTGTTTAGCATTTGACCAGATTGAAGCAGAAGAACGGGAGAAAGGAAGAGAAGAAGGAAGAGAAGAAGGAAGAGAAGAAGGCACTCTTTCAACGCTCGCAGGAAATATTGAGGCACTTATGAAGAATCTGCACCTTTCCTTGGAGGAAGCGTGTGCCGCACTGAATACAACGGTGGCGACATATAATAAGGCAAAGCAGATATAGGGTCTGTGGATAATAATATAGTAATTGTAAGAAAGAAGAATTCATCTGTTTTGTGCAGGTGGATTCTTTTTTTGATAAGTTTGTTTGTTATTATCAAAAAATGCAACCATTTATCTTTTTTGAAAGTTTTTAATTATGTAAATAAAGGGGAGATATAGAAGAGGATTATGAAGCAATTGAAGCGTAAGAATAGGATACTCATAATTATTGCATTATTACTATGCCTTATTGGAAGCTTGAATATTTTAATTTGGCATTTTTTTAGTGATAACGAGAATAATGCTATCATAGTACAAGAAAAAAGTTATTTGCGTGAATATGAAATAATTAAAGATGAGGTGCATATATACTGCGTTGTTTCACTATACAATCAAGGAGATTCTACAGCAAGTGTCAAACTGATAGGGGACTTTTCCCAAGAGGTAAAAGGAGGATTGTTAGCGGACAGCGAATTGGAGGCGTATTTTACAGATTTATCGGCAGATCATGTTACTATAGAAAGTGAGACTTCAATGGATTATGTTAATATCGAGTTTGTGGGGAAATATGCGGGCACATCGCAGATGAGCAGTAGAAATCTTCCGGCTATTAGAGTGTGCAATGTTGAAAAGTCTTTCGGTGAATGATACAATCTACCTGTTAATGTTGGCAAGTGTCAATGGATTGCAGGAGATAAATGTTGAAGGATTTTGATATTGAAAAAATGATAGAGCAATATGGAGATATGGTGTACCGGCTTGCACTTATCCATGGGAATACAAAGGAAAATGCGGAGGATATTTTTCAGGAGGTATTCCTTCGTCTGGTGCGTTATAGGGAAAGGCTGCAAAGTGAGGAGCATGTGAGGAACTGGCTGCTCAGGGTAACCATCAATTGTGGAAGGACTTATCGGAGAAAATGGATGACGAATCAGACACTTCCGCTTGATGAGACACTTGCTGCCGGGGAAAATCGAGAGCAGTCGGAGGCGGAGCTTAGGGTGTATCTTGCGGTCAAGAGTCTGCCGGAAAAGTATCGGACGGTTATACATTTATACTACTATGAAGAATTATCGGTGGCGGAGATCGCTGCGTGCCTGAAGCGCAGGGAGGGAACTGTGAAGTCACAGCTTGCAAGAGGACGTGAGTTACTTAGAAAGAAGTTGAACAATGATTATATTAGGTTGGACTGATAACATATAGAGCTTTTTAAGGGAAAGGAACTTGTATATGGAACAGCAATATAAGGCATTTATGGATAGACAGCATCCGTCAAAGGA
This sequence comes from Lachnospiraceae bacterium, assembly GCA_017470935.1. Lineage (GTDB taxonomy): Bacteria > Bacillota > Clostridia > Lachnospirales > Lachnospiraceae > CAG-590. The sequence goes on along the minus strand of JAFUXG010000002.1, from coordinate 15,115 downwards.
ACTGATCGCAGATACATTGAAAAAGGCGCAGGCAGAGGATGAGAAGGATGAAAGCCTGAAAAGGAAAATGTGCGGTAATGCCGGAGGTCTTAAAATGGCAGAGACCATAGGCTTCAATGGGAGGCATGTGCCGCAATATGTATTTGCAGCCTGCGCAGTGCTTTTCGTATTGGCAGTAGGTATAATGCGCATTAATGGCAGGGTTACATATACAGAGCTTGAAGAAATTAATTACGATGCTTTCTATGGAAGTGATGCTGTCTCTGATGGTGATACCCATGGCGAGGATGTTAATGAGGTGACGCAATCATACCTTGGAAAGCTTGATGCGTCATATTATGTATTTGATTCGGAAACCCGGGTAAGAGAGCTTGAAGCAGGAAATGGTACTGTTACCCTGTGGATAGGCAATGAAGGGAAAACGGGGTTACAGAGCTTATATGACATAGAGCCGGTTAAACTGAAAGGTCATAAGGTGTATCTGGGAAGCTTAGAGGCAGAGGGGAATAGGCTCCTGCTTGCAGCCTTTTCAATGGATGGAAGGTGGTATTATATGGAAAGTGATAATGCCACTGAAAAGGAGATGACAGAATGTATCAGGGGACTTTTGAGATGAGCGCAGAGTGAGATGTATTAGCAACAAGATGGATTTGGATAAAATGATAGGGAAAAATAAAGGGAATAAATTAAATAAACGAATATTGATACTGGCGGCAGTATTGTTATTGTACCTTACCGGATGCTCGGAGAAAACGACAGATATAACAACGCAGGAAAGACATGAGACTTCCGACAACATTTACACAATTACACGTTCGGAGGCCATACCCTTAGAGATGGCTGTCGATCTGAGGGAGCTTGGAATAGAGTATTATGATGATGCTGTGGAGCTGTATCAGGATGAGGAGCTTGAGTGTAAGATATATTGCAGGTATGATGTGGACAAGGATAACCATGTCATGTCACTATATCCTCCGGAGAACCCGCTGCTCAACGTATCCACTGCCTTGGTGGAGAAGCTTTCGTTACAGGATTATGAGCATTCGGACTATGTATTGTTTGATAAGGGCGCAGGCAATGACTGGGGCAATATTGGAAAAATGTATCTGGTAAAGTGGATGGATCTTACAACAGGTGAAAAGCTGCCAGAACCTGAGATAACCAAGGTGTTTGTCAGGGGAGAGCTTGATACTCCCGGCAATCTGCAATTTGACATCTCCGAATATGGAAATGGGATTCTATCATGGGAACCGGTGGAAGGTGCCAAGTGGTATCTTGTTGTGAAAGCAACCTACAGAACGGACGAGCTTAGAGGATATTATGAAAGCTGCGATATTGTGGCTGAGACAAAGGAGACTGCATGGCAGGCCGATAAGGAGTGGGGAGCCCAGAATTTTGGCTTTTATGGAGAGGAGAAGGAATATAACGAAAATGAAGAGTATTACTATGGCGTGATTGCTATAGACGGCAGCGGGACATCAATGATAAGCAATATGCTTCCCCTTAAAAGTATGGCAGAGCGTCTTCCGCTGTCACTTGAGGAGAAAGGGATTGAGGGAGAGGATGTCAGGGTGCGCTATGCACAGAGTATCGATCTGTTATCAAGGTATCAGTGGGTGAAAATGTGCGATGGAAGTATGAAGCAGTATCCCATAACATATCAGGTAGATGAGGCACAGATCGTGATGGTGTCTGATGAGGATGATGTGCAGGAAAGCTTGGATGATTCCAGTGATATGTCCGATGATCATGACGTGGAAGATGATACGGTTGAAATGCTACAAGTTCCTTACTCGGTTGACGGAACAGAGTTTGACGGACACTTTTATGTGGAAGAGTTTGACCACAATACATATAAGGCTGAATTGAAGGAATTTAAGGAGCGTCAGGACATATTGAAAAGCAAGATGTGGGGAGTATTGGACGATATCAGTATCCTGGTCCGTTCTGAAGCGGATAAAGAGAATGTAGCTGACGACAAAGCTAATGCTGGTGATAATAACGGTAGTGACAGTTCATCAGAGGGTGGCCCGGAGTACGGAATGGAAGATACTGAGACATATGCTGTAGAATATGGTGAGAACGTCACCGCAACTAACGAACTTAGCAGGTATATAGCTGAAGCTCTGTTAAGTGGTAAGGAATATATATTATTTTCGGAATACTATCACATGAATGGCAGCTGCTATTCTGTTAAAGAGATTGCAGGTGCGTTTGCAAAGGAGCTTGCTGTCAGTAAGCAGGCAGTATTACGGACAGAAACGGAGCTTGACAATGCTGGTTTTCAGGAAATTGTACATGAGGTGATGGAGCGGATGGGAGACGTGAAGCTTAAGGGCTATTATAGGCTTGGAGTTGTATATCTTGAGAGGGTAAGCGATGATTGCCATTAAAGAACTACATTCCATGCATAGCTATCCTTCTTAAAGTATGGCATTGCAAAGAAGCAAAATTAAAGGTATAATTAGATATTATTTATATGGCAATGATATGTTTTTATATAAATGCTAATGGTTAAATGAAGATTGGCATTAGCAGCTAAGGGGGAGAATACTTTGGAGGATGGTAACGAAAGAATAGGAAGGCGCATGCCTATACGAAGGAGGGTAAGATGGTCGGTCATAATAACAACGGTTGTTGCTATTGTTGCGGCATTTATTGCCAGTATGGTATGCATGGTCAGGATAAGAAATGAAGCAGAGGGGGCCTTGTCAAAGCAGCTCAAGAATAATCTTACGGATATTGTGGAGGAGAAGACATCTTCTATTGATGCAAAGCTGGAGCATTATGAAAAATATATCGAGTTTCTGACAGACTATATAGAAGCCATGTACCCCAATAAGGATATTCTTATAGGTATGGGCTCATATATTGATGCGCCCAGAGAGAGTACGGGCAAGGATGTATTTGCCCTTACGGGAGCGTTAGCTACGGAGGATATGACTCCAGAGGATGCAATAGATGACATGAAGCTGTTCAGTAATCTTGAAAGGGTATGGGAACAGATCGCTTACGAGAATGACGGGCTTATCAATACAGTATATGCAGGAACCGTAGGCGGATTTCTTGCCTCCTATGATAAATGGTCCTATATTTCTTCGGTTCCTGAAGGTGAGTATCTGTATTACAATTACTTTGAGTCAGACTGGTACAAGCAGGGACTTCTTGAGGACGGCACATTCTACACCGGATTATATGTGGATTCCCAGGGGCGTGGTCTTACCATTACAGTTGCATCTCCATTTAAGGATCAGTATGGGAATATACAGGGCGTCGACTGTGCTGACTTTGATATAACAGGATTATATGATGATATGATCTCAATGGATTTCGGTGAGGGCTCATATTCCTTTGCTGTGGATGCTGAGGGTGGGATCATATCTCCTGATGCAGAGGGACTGACTGCCAGGGAATACACAGGACTTAAGGATGATGAGTTTGCAAGGATCACATCAGGGCAGAGCGGAATACTTGAAAAGCATAATGACATATATGTATATGCGCCCATAAGCAGGCTTGGATGGACATTGTGTGCAAGAATACCAAGAGATAATGCTATGAAAAGTGTTGAGAATATGAATTCTATGATCGTGAATGCAATGTTTGCATTTTTTATAGGAACAATACTTATAGCATTGGCTGTTCTCGTGGTCGCCAATAAGCTGTCTGTCTCGATTACATATCCCATGGAGCTTCTTGGAGAGGATATGGCGCTAATAGCTGCGGGGGATCTTGACCACAAGGCTGTGGCATACAGAAACGATGAAGTGGGCGATATGACATATAAGCTTAATGAGATGGTGGAGCAGCTTAAAGCTACGCTGAAGGAGCTTGATGACAGCAAGCATCATGCTGAAGCCATGTCAGAGCTTGCCAACAAGGATGCCCTTACAGGAATCCGTAATAAGACAGCCTATGATAAGATCGTCCTGAACATGGAGAGCGACCTTAAGGAGAATAGAGATACAGAGTTCGGAATTGCCATGATCGATCTCAATTACCTGAAAAAGATCAATGATACATATGGACATGATAAGGGGAATATCGCCATCAAAAAGCTCTGTATGATGGTCTGCCATATATTTGCCCATTCACCGGTATTCAGGATCGGTGGTGATGAATTTGTGGTCATTCTTAAAAGCGAGGATTATAACAACATTGATAAGCTGATCGCCGAGTTTGAGGAACAGCTTGCCGGTTTTGAAAAGGATGATTCATTGGAGGCGTGGGAGAAGGTTTCTGCCGCTATCGGCTATGCCATATACGATAAGAGTGTGGACGGCAATGTGGAGGACGTATTCAAGCGGGCAGACAATGAGATGTATGAATGCAAGAAGAAAATGAAGGCTCTTAGAGAGTGATGTTTTTTGGCTGGATTCATGATCGTTTTTTAGTTATATAAATATTGCAGTGATAAGATGATGAGTAATATGAGTGCATGTTAGTATTGTGACAGAAAGGGGTGGCTATATATGAATACGGAAAATGTTCCTGGAAATAATTTTGAAAATAATTCTGAAATAATTCCTGATAATGCTCAAGATAATATTATTGATAATAATGATAAGAATTCAGGCAGCATAGATAGTGTGATAAACCCTGCAAAGGCGAATATCGTTGTAGTAGGAAACTCAGGCGTTGGCAAATCAACTCTTATAAACTCTGTATTTCAAAGTGAAGAGCTGGCGCGTACCGGAATAGGAGAGGCTACAACAAGGGAGCTTAAGGTATATGAGAGCAGGGATCTTAATTTCCGCCTTATTGATACCATGGGCTTTGAGCCGGGCTTTCTCAACCAGAACAATGCCATTAAGGCTATAAGGAAATGGTCCCGGGAGAGCATTAAGAATAATGACGAAGAGCGTCAGATACACATGATATGGTACTGCATTGACGGGACATCTAAGAAGATGTTCAGGAAAAACATTGATATGCTTGCCAAGGCTACCATGATATGGAAGAGCGTGCCCATCATAGTTGTTATTACAAAGTCATATTCCAAGCCGGAAAGGGATGAGAATGTGGCTATGGTATATCAGGCATTTCAGTCTCACAAGAAGCTATGGGACAACCTAAAGGCTGTGATTCCCATTGTGGCACGCACCTACAAGATAGATGCGGATAACAATATCAATGTCATACCTGATGGTCTGGCAGAGCTTTTATCTGAGACGGAGAAGCATATACCTGAGGGGCTTGCGGCAAGCGTTAAGGATATGGCGGATTATGATCTGCAGCAGAAAAGGATAATATCCCATTCGGTGGTGGGTACCTCTGTGCTTGCGGGGATTACCGTTGGACTTACGCCGATTCCCTTTGCTGACGGAACACTTCTGACACCCTTAGAGGCAGGGCTTATCAAGGGGCTTTCCAAGATATACAAGGTGGAGTATGACAATAACACTGAACTTATTCAGACTATAGTCAATGCCGGCGCAGCGGGAGTTATAGGAAAGACTGCGCTTTCGGGACTTAAGGCGGTGCCGGGAATCAATATTGCAGGTGAGGTGTTAAATGCAATAGTAGCAGGAAGTGTTATAGCTGCCTTGGGTGAGGGGTGTATCTATATCTTTGAACAGATATATCTGGGTAATAAGACTGCTTCTGACATTGAGTGGGTTAAGAAGATAATGGAATCCAAGGCTGCAGAAGGTCTTTCGGGGCAGATGGGAGCAATTGCTGCGGATTATGCCAAGAAGAAGGCTGATGGCAAGGTCTCTACGAAAGATATGTTAGGCATCATTTTGAAGAATATTAGAAAGTAAAAGTTATTAGTTTAATTAAACTTGTTTACCGCATTGGTAAAACGTGATAAAATATCATCTATATGCAGTCCGTATATTATACACCTTGGATGTATAAATATATTGTATCAGCAATGTGTATATAGACTGCGGGATGAATGAAAAATTTATAACAATATAAGGGAGATTTTAACCATGGATGAAAATGCAATGAACAACCAGGGACCTGATATGGGCAAGAAGATGAAGAAGATCGGATTACAGATGAGCCTGCTTATGGGAATCACATTAAGCTTTTGCTTATCTCTTGTAGGTAATCTTATGGGTGCAAAGCAGTCAGGGGGCTTCTCTGTTCCGGGATTTTTGATAAGCTTTGTGGTAAGTACTGTTATCAGTCTTATTATCGGTTTTCTTGTTCCTATGAAGAAGGTTAATGACAGTGTGTGCGGTAAGCTTAATCTGGAGCAGGGTAAGCTTGGCACAAGATTAATGGAGAGCCTGCTTTCCGATCTCATTTATACACCTATAATGACACTTATTATGGTGTTTTTTGCTTATAAGCAGGCAACCGCTCATGGGGCGCAGATTCCATTCGTTCCTATGTTCTTGTCATCACTTATTGTATGTCTTATTGTGGGATATGTAATAATATTCCTTGTTATGCCGGTCTATATGAAGCTGGTGATGAAGAAGAACGGTATGGGAAGACCTGAGTAATATGACAATAATATAATGAAAGAGAGGTATTAATTATGATCACTTTGGACAAGCTGAAAAGTTTTGGTGCAAACACTGAGGAGGGGCTTGCACGCTGCATGAATAATGAAGAGTTTTATTTAAAGATGGTGAACATGGGTCTTGCAGACGAGAGATTTGAAGCGTTAGGACCTGTACTTGAAAGCGGTGACAAGGATACTGCCTTTGAGCTTGCTCATGCATTAAAGGGCGTCCTTGGCAATCTCTCCCTTACACCTATATACGATCCTTTTTCTGAGATGACAGAGCTTCTACGGTCTAAGCAGGATGCAGATTATAAGACCATGTATGAGAAGGCAATGGGAAAGAGAAAGGAACTGCTTGACATGTAAGAGCTTTCTGCGCCTGGAGGATCATTATTGGAATCCGGGTGATTGACAGGAGCTTCGTTAGCAGAAAACAGTAATAAATATAAAAATGTATTGTGACGGTAATTGTGGAGGACAAAATGCCATATAGCATCAAAGAATTAGCTGACAGACTGAGAGCTAATCTTTCGTCTGTGATCGTGGGTAAGGAGAAAAATATAGACTTGATAATAACTGCCCTTATAGCAGGCGGTCATGTCCTTATTGAGGATACACCGGGAACCGGCAAGACACTTCTTGCAAAATCATTGGCTGCATCCATTGATGTGGAGTTTAAGAGAGTGCAGTTCACACCGGATCTGCTGCCGGCGGATATTACAGGGCTTCATATGTATAATCCAAAGGAGAATGAATTTCATTTTATTCCGGGACCTGCATTTACCAACGTGTTACTGGCAGATGAGCTTAACCGTGCTACGCCAAGAACCCAGTCCGCATTGCTTGAATGTATGGCAGAACAGCAGATTACCATAGACGGCGAGACAAGGCAGCTTAACAGCCCATTCTTTGTTGTTGCTACAGAGAATCCCATTGAGACGGCGGGAACATTTACCCTGCCGGAAGCATTGCTTGACAGATTTCTTATGCGGATTCCTATGCAGCCGCCCCTTAATCATGATGAGCTGTTGATGCTCGACAGGTTTATTGAGAATAATCCATACGATGAGCTGAAGCCTGTATGCTCCGGAGAGGACATAATCGAGGCAGGCGGAGCATGCCGTAAGGTGACAGTGCATAAATGTGTACGCCAGTATATTGTGGACATTGTGCAGAAATCCAGAGTACATTCAAGGTCACTGTTAGGTGCAAGTCCAAGAAGCGCTCTGGCACTTATGTGGGCATCCCAGGTGTATGCTGCAGTTAACGGCTCGGATTTTGTAACTCCCGATCATGTGAAGGCGCTGGCAGTTCCTGTGCTTGCCCATAGGATAATTCTTGCAAATGGAAGCAGTACGAGAAGGGACACGGAAGCCTTTGTTGACGAGCTTTTGAATTCTGTTCCTGCCCCCACCGAGGAGTGGTGAGCTCGAACTTAGCATTTGTGAAGCAAAAACATCGAATCAACGGAAAGGCTTAATAAATGAGACTGATAATCGCATTTCTGGTTGTGGTGATCATATATTCGCTGCAATATGAGCTATATAAAAAATACTGGGATCGCGGTCTCAGGGTAAAGCTTGATTTCTCTGAGGATGTGGTGTCTTGTGACGAGAAGGTGGAGCTGGTTGAGGTCATAGAAAATGACAAACCATTGGCTCTGCCTATTTTAAATGTGAAATTTGCCACCTCAAGAAGCTTTGATTTTACTGAGGAGGAGAATTCCAATGTTTCCGACATGTATTACCGCAATGACATTTTTTCCATCCTGGGTAACCAGAGGATAGAAAGAAGGCTGGAATTTACAACCGGTGCAAGGGGTGTGTTCAGCATTAAGGAGCTGCAGGTATCCTCCAGGGATCTTTTTTTGAAGCACAGCTTTGCACATATTAATGATAATGATACGGTGCTTACAGTTCTGCCAAGGCGGATACCCATGGAGAATTTCATACAGATAAGAAATCAGATAATGGGTGATTTTTTCATTAACAGGTGGGATAATCCGGATCCCTTTGCCTTTCGCGGAATAAGACCCTATCAATCCTTTGATACAATGGGAAGCATTAACTGGAAGGCTTCTGCAAGAATGAATGAGCTTATGGTCAATCAGTACCAGGCAACAACGGAAAATGAGGTGAGGATATATCTGAATCTCCGCCCCTATATGAAATCCCAGGCGGATGTGCTGGCAGAGCATGCCATACGGATCTCTTCAACCATTGCAGCGGACTATATAGACCACGGCATCAGGGTCAGCTTATATACTAACGGCTGGGATGTAGAAAGTAAGGAAGAAGAAAATGAGATAGAAATGACCGGTGACAGGACGGGTGACAGGAAAGACAGGGATGATAATAGTAATGATGGAAGTGGCAGTGATAAAGAGCATATTGAAGTCTTGCCGCCGCATTTCAAGTCAGGTACAGGAAGGGAACACCTGAAGGCACTGGATATATATCTTGCAAGACTGGATATCAGAAGGAAACCTGCGGATATGATGAAGATATTACAGATGGGCTTTGATACTGCCGAAGGGGAGGTCACCCATGTTATCATATCAACCTACAGGGATGATGCCCTGTATGGCTTCTTTGAGTCTCATATTAACAAGGAATCGGTATACTGGATAATACCGGAGAGAGAGGGCAATGAGGCGGAGCTCAGATTCCCGGGAATGTTCCGGTGGGATGTATAGATCAGGTAATTGCGAAACTCATTAACAACTGTTGGCACTATACAATGTTCACAACAAACAAAGTGTATATTTGCGTTTCGCAATTGCCTAGATGTATAGATTAGGTAAAGGAGCATAATATGCAGAGCAGATTAATGCATTACAATGAAATAGTGTCTGTTATCATGCACTTTCTTGCGGCGATCACATTCTTCCTTGTGGTACAGATCGTGATAGCAGGGGAGCTGTCCTCCCTTTATGTGCATATGCTGTTTATTCTGTGCTTTATGGCTGTGATAGGAATAAGGCTGTTTATCAATGGCAATTTTCTGATCTACATGATAGCGCATTTTACCCTGTATCTCACCCTTTTTGCCATACCCCTTCAGAGCGTGATGTTTATTGTGTTCGCAGTGTATCTTGTTGCCCTCACCGTATGGTCGGTTTCTTATTGGAAGGGAAATGAGCTTGCTGAAAATGTAAGGGTTCCATGGGCGGCTATCATCCTGTTTGCAATATCCTACATTTATTCCTTTGTTAGCCACCATGAGGTTTTGAGAAAGTATCTGTTAGTGACAGGCTGTGTGTATATGCTGTTGTTTCTTCTCAGATTTTATATAAAGGGGCTTTATGATCTTGCAAACAATCAGCTTCTTCATAAGCAGCTGCCCCTTTCCCAGATTGCAAGATCCAATTCATATCTTGTGGGTATGCTCTTTGCCGTCATGGCCCTTGCCATGCTTCTTGCTGCGGCAATTAAAATGGATGATCTGCTTTATGTGATAGGAGATACACTTATCGTTGTATTGAGGATACTTATTAAGGGCTTTTTCATTATTCTGGCATGGGTTGCCAATATGTTGAAGAATATGGGCTTTGATGATATCGGAAGTCTGTGGGATGCTCTTGGAAAAGCGGTTATGGAGGAAAATGCCGGCTCGAAGCTTATAAGGATGATCCTTGCATTTATTAAGATAGCAATTACCGTACTGTTTCTCGTGTGGGTGGGACGGGGAATGAATATTAAGATCAGACAGTTTCTTAATGACAATACACTGCCCACAGACAGGGTTGAAAGAATAAGAGTGAGGGAAAAGGGACTTCAGATGCTGACTGACAGAATCGTGAGAAAAAGGGCAAGTGAGCCCCGAAGCCCTATACGGAGAAGCTACAAAAAAGCAGTCAGACATTTCGGAAAAAGACTTGTTCTTAATAAGTCAGTAACAACGGGACAGATTGAGGAGCAGATGACCTTTGATGAGGCAGAGAAAATGAGACCCCTTAAGGAAGCCTATGAGCAGGAAAGATATAGGGATGAAGCAGAGTGACAGGGGGGAATTGGCTGGCTGGTTGTTTTATGAGGTGCAGCGTGGATGTATTGGAAGTGCAGATTTATCTTGAATACTTGGATGATTCGTGTTATTCTATTTGTAGATTTTTAACAGGTGCTTGCACAGCGCAAGAAGAATTCGCAGAAGCTGTGTAATTGCTCAGAACAATTTATCTGGAAAGGAGAAAGCATAATATGAGTGATTGGATTTTAGTGTCTGACAGAGAGCCTACTGTTGATGAGATCCGTGAGCGTAATGAATTTATCTGCAGTGACGGTATGACAACCTATATTCGTACATACAGCTTCCGTCTTCACGGATTTGTGACAGATTATCGTGGAAGAGAGAGTAAGGATCGTGGTGTTATTGCATGGATGCCGCTGCCGGAACCTTATAGAGATCCTAATGCCGCACAGAAAGCAGAGGAAGAGGAATACAATAACGTATATTTTAATGCTAATTATTATTAAAATGTATATGATATATGCCAGGCGTTTTCGAAGATGGTTACTTAGCAGCTGTGCTGCAATTGCGAATAGCAGATAATATAGTTATACAATAGAATGTGGAGGTTTTGGAATGTATAGTTTTGATGAAGTGAGCGGATTTGATCCTGAGGTTGCAAAGGCGATGACTGACGAGATCAACCGTCAGAATGAGAATATTGAGCTTATTGCTTCTGAGAATATTGTAAGCAAGGCTGTTATGGCTGCTATGGGAAGTCCTCTTACCAATAAGTACGCAGAGGGATATCCGGGAAAGCGTTACTATGGTGGATGCCAGTATGTGGATGTGGTGGAGGATCTTGCGCGAGAGAGAGCCAAGGAGCTTTTTAAATGTGAGTATGTCAATGTGCAGCCACATTCAGGAGCCCAGGCTAATATGGCAGCATTTTTTGCTATTATGGAGCCGGGTGATACATTTATGGGTATGAATCTTGCTCATGGAGGACACCTTACCCATGGCTCGCCTGTTAACCTTTCAGGAAAGTATTTCAACGTGGTTCCTTACGGAGTTAACGATGACGGCTTCATCGACTATGACGAGGTAGAGCGTATTGCAAAGGAGTGCAAGCCTAAGCTTATTGTGGCAGGTGCATCAGCTTATGCAAGAGCAATAGATTTCAAGAGATTCAGAGAGATTGCTGACAGTGTGGGAGCAGTTCTCATGGTAGATATGGCACACATTGCCGGACTTGTGGCAGCGGGAGTTCATGAAAGCCCTATTCCATATGCTCATGTTACAACAACTACTACCCACAAGACCTTAAGAGGACCTCGTGGAGGAATGATCCTTTCAAGCAATGAGGTCAATGAGAAGTATAACTTTAATAAGGCAGTGTTCCCGGGAATCCAGGGCGGCCCTTTAATGCATGTGATAGCAGCTAAGGCAGTATGCCTTAAGGAAGCATTATCGCCGGAATATAAGGTGTATCAGCAGCAGGTTGTTAAGAACGCAGCAACCCTTGCTTCTGCGCTTGTGGAGAGAGGCTTTAAGATTGTATCAGGCGGTACGGACAACCACCTTATGCTGGTTGATCTTCAGAACCTTGACCTTACAGGCAAGGAGGTTGAGAAGCTTCTTGACAGCGTTCATATTACAGCTAACAAGAATACAGTTCCTAACGATCCTAAGTCACCATTTGTCACAAGCGGAATCCGTCTTGGAACTCCTGCTATAACGACCCGTGGTGCTGATGAGAAGGATATGGTCATTATTGCTGATGCTATCAAGGCTGCAGTAATTGACAAGGATGAGGCAAAGGCTATGGAGCTTGTTAAGTCAATAACCTCCAAGTATCCGCTTTATGCGTAATAATGTATATTTCTGGTGCTGTTGTTACAAGCTGTACAATGGGGGATGTATATGCTAAGTTCAAAACAGCTGACAATTTTTGAAATGGTCGAATATCTGCTCTTTGCATCAATGCATGTGGTATATTCAGCGTGGACCAAGGATGAGTATGTCACAATGCAGGTGGCTGTTTTTGCTGCTGGGATGAGCATTATCACTGTAGCCTGTCTTATTGTGGTCAAAAATGATTTCCTCAAGCAGATAGGCTTCGCAGTCTGCGCCATGATAGGAGTCCATCTTATAGGAGTTGCCATGGGCTCACTTGCATTTGGAATATGCATCTACATGGCTGCAGGAACAATGATGTCCATGTATGGTGAGAGAAAGCTTAACTATTGTTATTTTTTGATCGTAAATGTAACATTAGCCTTCGAGCTTATTGTGGAATATGATGTTATCGTAAGCCGTGTTCCCATCCAGTATTATGTGATGATGATCTTGACCTGTGAGATATATCTTCTTACAGAGAGCTATCTTGTGCTTTTATATCAGCAGAAGGTGCAGGAGATTCAGATTCAAAATGAGCTGCTAAGCATTGCACAGAAGAGCAAGGACGAGTTCCTTGCCAATATGTCCCATGAGATCCGTACCCCAATGAATGCTATTGTGGGTATGAGCGAGCTCGTACTTCGTGAGGATATTAATCCAAAGGTGGCACAGTACTGCCATAACATCCAGTCCTCCGGCCAGAATCTGCTGGCTATTATCAATGATATTCTTGATTTTTCCAAAATTGAATCAGGCAAAATGAATATAATCTACGAGCCCTATTCTGTTGTCACTGCAGTGCAGGAGGCTGTTAACACTGCAATGTTCAGACGGGGATACAAAAATGTAGATATAATAGTAGACTTTGATCCCAATATTCCAAGACTTCTTAATGGGGATGAGATAAGAATACGCCAGATCATTACCAATATTGTCACCAATTCAGTGAAGTTCACCGAGCAGGGATACATTTATATTAATATGGAATGTTATATGCGTAAGGGAGCAAACAGGCTTAAGATAAGCGTTAAGGACAGTGGTATTGGTATTAAGAGGGAGGACATAGCCCATTTGTTTGAGTCCTTCAGCCGTCTCGATTCCAAGAAGAACCGTTCTGTTGAGGGGACGGGACTTGGTCTTCCAATATGTAAACGTCTTGTGGAGTTGATGGATGGCACTATTGAGGTTGAAAGTGTGTATGGTGAGGGCACTACAGTAACCATAGATGTGCCACAGCGCATAATAGATGGGAATCCAAGCCTTTCACTTAAGCAGAAGGGTATAAGTGTGCTTACTTTCGTTCTATCTCAAAATGAGCTGTTCAAACAGAGAGAAGGCTTTTATCGGTCGGCATCCAGAAGGATGTGGGGCGGGCTTTCAGTCCATTATGAATTTGTTAACACCTTTGAGGACTTCAAAAGTGCTGTTGAGCATGGAAATGCCACACATGTGATGCTGGATGTTGAAGCCTATAGAACAAACCGTGAGTTTATGCATGAGCTGGTCAAAAGGCTTAAGGTGTTTGTGTATTGTGATTCCAGATATACATTTGATTTTGGCGAGGACATATATGGAATCAATATTCCCTTTAGTGCAACCACAATAATATCCGCTATCAACGGCGAAGCATTTTATAACGAGCTTACATATGAGGAGCCGCTGGAGACCTCATTTATTATTCCAAAAGCTAATATACTGGTTGTGGATGACAATGAGATCAACAGAAAGGTTGCAGAGGGTATTTTGAAGCTTTATAAGGCTAACTGTATTCTTGTGTCTGGAGGCCGGGAGGCAATAAGTGTTCTTGAGAGCATGGACATTGATCTGGTGTTCATGGACCACATGATGCCGGAGCTTGATGGCATTGAAACCACAAAGATAATAAGGCAGCGAGGAACTGAGAAATACAGAAATGTCCCCATAGTTGCCATGACTGCCAATGTGGTCAATGACGTAAAGCAGATGTTTTTGAAGAGCGGGTTTCAGGATTTCCTGGCAAAGCCCATAAGTGTCAAGGATGTAGGGGCTGTATTAAAGCATTGGCTGCCAAGAGCCCTTATAGAGTATGAGCCGGAAGGTGATACTAAGCCTGAGAGAAGCTATGGAGTCGGTAATGTGCCCCACGATACTGTAGCAGGAGATACTGTGGCTGGCAATCCTGTAAGCAGCGATGCTGTGACTGGCGGTACAGTGATCGGCGACCCTGTAACCGGTAATTCTGTCGGGAAAACTGTCACTGCACGTGATTTCGTGGCAGCAGTTGAACACAAAAAGCATGAGACTATAGATGATACAAAGCAGACAAGGGATTATGTTTTCCTTGACGGGGAGAAAGCACTTGAGAATATGGGCGGACAGCGTGACCTTTATAAAGAGCTCCTTGAATACTGCCTTGAGCTTGAAGAAAAACGCTGGAATGATATTCAGGAGATGTTTGATAAGAAGGATTGGAAGGAATACACAATACTTGTTCACGCTCTAAAGGGCGGAATGAGAAGCCTTGGAATAGAAGAGCTTGCCATTGCTGCACAGGGCCAGGAGTTTGCCTGCAAGGAAGACAGAATTGATGATGCCATCGCAGGCCACGGCTCACTAAAGGAGCTGTATGACTGGACGCACCGGAGCATCGAGCACTACCTTGAGACCTACACGGTGTGAGCAATATTACTGTTTAGTGAATTTTTGTTTTCGTATGGCGGACGCAGGTAAGCTACCAGCATGGTGCGTTTTGTATGACTGACTGTACGGTGATAAGAGTTTCTAAGTATCCCGTTAAAGTTTTGATGACGTACGCGGCAAGGT
>JAFUXG010000022.1 GCA_017470935.1 Lachnospiraceae bacterium | reverse complement strand
TGGCGATTTCAGTATATCATGGGAATTATGACATATATAGAGTTGCAGAATACATACAAAGTCTTGATGCCTCATATCGATTCTATATGCGTTATTATGGAGGAAGTTTATATCCGAATGAAATTGTATTATACGCTGTTTAATAAGAAAAATAGGAATGTTTTCGCAATGTATTGAATATAGTTGGGAATATTTTTTTGTATATAAAGAAGGAGCTAATATATGAATCGAATTGCTATTATTCCTGCTAGAAGTGGTTCAAAGGGATTAAAGGATAAGAATATTCGTGTGATGAATGGGAAACCGCTGATGGCATATACAATTGATTGTGCAAAGGAAAGCGGAGTGTTTGATAAGGTATTGGTATCAACTGATTCAACGAAATATTCAGAAATAGCAAAACAATGTGGAGCTGAGGTTCCGTTTCTTCGCTCGGAGAGAAACTCCGGAGACCAGGCTGGATCTTGGGATGTGGTGAGAGAGGTGTTGGACAAATTGGCCGAGAATGGAGAAAAATATGATGAGGTGATGCTGCTTCAAGTAACCTCACCGTTACGGAGGGCTGAAGATATTATAAAGTCAATCGAACTGCTTCATGAGAAGGGTTGTGATTCAGTTGTTTCCTTGACGGAGTGCGATCATTCGCCAATCTGGTGTAATACATTGCCTGAGGATCATAATATGGACAACTTTGAAAATAAGCAGTATGCGAACTTGCCTAGGCAGAGTATACCTACATATTATCGATATAACGGAGCAATATATTTGGTAAAGCAAGAGGTGTTATATCGTGATGATATGTTCGGCAAAGGCTGTTATGCATATATTATGCCACAGGAACGTTCGGTTGATATTGATACAGAATTGGATTTCATGATAGCAGAAGTTTTGATAAATAACTTGGAAAGATGATGTGAATATCACATAGTATAGGAGATTTTAATTGAAACGGCAGTATGCATTGGTTTGAAAGAAGGATCAGCTAGCAGATGAAAGACGAGATTAGGACATGTATTTCACAGATAGATTCCCTGCTTTCACAAGGGAAATATGATGAAATAAGTGCAATATTCACAGATGAGTTCATGCGGGATATAGATTGCGATGAGCTGGCATATCTAAGCATATATGTATTTGCCTACAGAGAAGAGAGGAATGCCGGTATTTTTGAGACCTCCTTTGGTTATGGGAATAATACTGTGGAGCTTGTTGAGATTTTTCGCAGACTCAAATTCTATCTGTGGCGGCTGGAATTTGATAATGAGATGAGTAATGATGGACTTGCAGATTTATTGCCTGAATTCATAGCATCGTATGGTATTACAGTTCACTTCCTAAAGATGGCGGTTATGACTTCATCTGTTAATAAGGAATTGGTAATGAAAAGGTTATCGCAAATATTATAGCTGGAGGAGTCTTAGATGGATGAGGGAAAAGTCTGTTTTATCATGTGTGTGAATGATTCTCAATATGAGGCTGAGGCTGCATATTATATCAGCAGATTGCTTGTGCCCGAAGGCTATAGCATAGATCTTCTTTCTGTGTGGGACGCTTCAGGGATGGCAGCGGGATATAATGAAGCAATGTCAGTATCTGATGCCAAATATAAAGTCTATCTTCATCAGGATACCATGATAATAGAAAAGGATTTTATTACGAGGATGTTGAATATATTTCGTGATCCTTCTGTGGGAATGATGGGCATGGTCGGCTCAGTATCGCTTCCGGAGGATTGTATTATGTGGCATGGTGACCGTATAGGTCGTCTGTATTGCTGTAATGTTACCCACATGGATGATTGGCTTGTTGGAGCTGTAAGTGGTGAATATCAGGAGGTTAAGGCCATAGATGGGTTCCTGATGGCAACGCAGTACGATATCCCTTGGCGAGAAGACGTATTTAATAAATGGGATTTCTATGATGTTTCACAAAGCTTTGAGTTTAGAAATGCAGGATACAAGGTTGTTGTGCCTGATATGAAAACACCATGGTGTATTCATGATGCAGGCTTTATGAATCTTGATAATTATTATGGTGAACGGGATAAATTTATGGGGCTGTATGCACTCAGTTAAAGATTATTGATTGTGAATATTTTTATTCTTTGTTAGTATAGAAGGTGATATCGTGGCAGATAAAAAAATCAGTATAATAATTCCATGTTATAATGTGGAGAAATATATAGACCGCTGCTTTGAAAGTCTCAGAAATCAGACCATTGGTATTGACAGCATGGAATTGATTTTTATAAATGACGCTTCTGCGGATGGCACTCTTTCAAAGCTGACAGAGTATGAGCAGCAGTACCCGAAAAGTGTTCTGGTAATCAATTTCACAGAAAATCAGCGGCAGGGAACGGCAAGGAATGTTGCACTTACCTATGCATCTGCCCCCTATATTGGATATGTGGATTCTGATGATTGGGTTGAGTGGAACATGTTTGAGAAGATGGTTGATGCCATAGAAAGGTATGACTGCGATTTTGTAGAGTGTGGTTTTGACTATGCAAAGGATCATCGGCACAGGCAGCCCACAAAGCAATGGGGGAGTACAGGCTTTATGGATCTGACGGATGCTTCTGTAAGGCAGCTATTTGTGAAATCCAAGGTTGCACTTGTAATGGTATGGGACAAGGTGTTCAAGAAATCATTTATAGAAGAGAATGATATATTCTTTCCGGAAAAGACCTTGCATGAGGATATATTCTTTGTGTACCTGGCATTTAATTATGCAAGGTCTTATTACTATATGGATGATGTATTGTACCATTACTTTGTTAATGAGGGTGGGACGATGCAGGCGAAGAAAGCGGATCATCAGTTCATGAAGATGCCGGTGACACTATTTTTTCTCCAGACATGTATGGAAAGAGGATTATTTGATGTTCGTCAGAAAGACATAGAGTGGATGTTTCTTGAGAGGTATTATGTGTATATGCTTTGGGAGGTATTTGAGCAGTTCCCTGACAGAGCATATGAGACTTATATAGAGATGAAGGATACAATATATCAGTGTATTCCTGAGTATAGCAGTAACCCGTATAGAAAGCTTTCGGGTAATGAATTTGATGATATGATGATCAAGCTGTTAGATCTTGATTTGAATTGCGAGGAGCTAAAAAAAATGAGAGACTATATGTTAAAAACAATCAGGACAAAGGAATCAAATGATTTCTAAGATGAATAGAATTATAGCTGATGACTGTAATATGTTTTTGAAAATATGAATGAGAGAGTGAATTATAATGATACCATTATCTGTTCCCAATTTTGAGGGAAATGAAGAAAAATATGTATTGGATGCGGTGCATCAGGGCTGGGTTTCAACTGCCGGCTCGTATGTTAACAGATTTGAGGAGCGATTGGCAGATTATCTTAATGCGCCACAGGCTGTAGTATGTCAGAGTGGAACGGGGGCATTGCATCTTTCCTTGATTGAAGCAGGTGTGGGACAAGGAGATATGGTAATAGTACCTACACTTACATTTATTGCCGCAGTTAATCCTGTCAGATATATGTTGGCTGAGCCTGTATTCATGGACTGTGACGACAGTCTGTGTATGGACACTGTTAAGCTGGAAAGGTTCTGTACAGAAGAATGTGATATGAATGGGAATGTGTTAATTCATAAGAAAACAGGGCGTACCGTTCGTGCAATTGTAGTTGTTCATGTCTTTGGCAATCTTGCTGATATGGAAGGTATTATGCAGGTAGCTGATAGGTTCAAGCTTAAGGTCATTGAAGATGCCACAGAGGCGTTGGGTTCTAAGTATATAAAGGGAAAATATGCAGGGAAGATGGCGGGAACCATAGGTGATTATGGGGCTTTTTCTTTTAATGGCAATAAGATCATTACTACCGGTGGCGGTGGTGCGGTTGTGGCAAGGAATGAACAATCGATCAAGCATATCAAGTATCTTTCTGCTCAGGCTAAGGATGATGAATTATTCTATGTTCATAATGAAATCGGATACAATTACCGCATGACAAATGTACAGGCGGCAATTGGTGTGGCGCAGTTAGAGCTGCTTTCGGAATTCATTGGAAGAAAGAAACGGAATTATGATCTGTATAAGAAACTATTGGCTAATGCTGAGGGAATGGGGCTAATGCAATTTCGTGAGGGTACAGATTCCAATAAATGGTTCTATGCAGTGGAACTTAATTTGTGTGATAGTAATGCTGCTTCCGCAAAATTACGAAGTATAATTGAAAAGCTTAGACAAGATGGAATACAGACAAGACCTATATGGGGGC
This sequence comes from Lachnospiraceae bacterium, assembly GCA_017470935.1. Lineage (GTDB taxonomy): Bacteria > Bacillota > Clostridia > Lachnospirales > Lachnospiraceae > CAG-590. Next base: position 96,204 of record JAFUXG010000022.1, on the reverse strand, counting down.
TGATACATAAGCAGCTTCCTTACAGAGAATGCGTGTTTTATAATATTGAAAGGGCACAGTATTATTCTGACAGAGTTATCAATATTCCGTGCAGTACCAATTTGACAGAGGATGATATTGGCGAGGTAGTAGCTGCACTTAAGAAAGTGTCAATTTAAGCAGGTATTAAAAGAATGGATTATGATGAGAAGACAAAGTGTCATTAGTGTAAGCTTAGGACAATGACGAAGATGTGAGGAATATAACCATATGGATTTTACAGCAGATTTCTTTCGGGATGAGGTGAGAAATGGTTTCTACATTCCGACAGCAATTAAACAAGCGTGGGCAGCAAGTCTTACGGTGCTATCTGAGATTGACCGAATATGTGAGAAGTATGGGATTACTTACTTTGCAGACTGGGGTACTATTCTTGGTGCAGTAAGACATGGTGGTTTTGTTCCATGGGATGACGATCTTGATATCTGTATGAAGAGAGATGACTATATAAGATTTCGTGAAGTGGCAGATGAGGAGCTTCCAGGGGAGTTCGTAATTCATGATTACGAACGCAAGGAGAATCATTGGCTTTTTTTGTCCAGGGTTGTCAATAACTCTAAGACCTGCTTCACAAGAAAGCACCTTGATAAGTATCATAATTTCCCATATATGTGTGCAGTCGATATATTCATTCAGGATTATCTGTATAAGGATGATGATAAGGAACGAGAGCGCTGTGAAGAAGTGAAGCGTCTTATTGCTGTGGCAGATGGAATTGTAGAAGGGACATTAAGTCGGGAAACAATTGAGCGGGAGCTTATTGCAATTGAAGAGAAGTATGATACTGTTATTGGAAGATTATATGATGAAAAACAAACCGATGATACAGGATATGTTATTAATGCTGATAATATAAGTAATAAAGATAGTGTAGGTCATAATGATGAGAGTGGCATGAATAACGTAAGAAGTATAGGCGTGGAATTATACAGACTTGCAGAACAGCAGATGGCAAGGGTTCCCAAGGAAGAGGCTGATAGTGTGGGGCAGATATTTCCTTGGATATTAAAAGGACAAAAGGGACTTCCAAAAGAGTATTATGAGAAAATAATCAGGCTGCCTTTTGAGAATACTACTATGCCGGTTCCTGCATATTACGATGCCATACTTAGGAGTCGCTACGGAAATTATCTGGAGATACGCAAGGTTTGGACGGGACATGATTATCCTTATTTTGAAAAGCAGCGGCAGCAGCTGCAGGCAGCAGCTGATTATAAATTACCGGAATTCTCCTTTACAGATGATATGCGAAAAGAGCTGCTTGAAGAGAATAGGATTTCGTCACAGCATGAGATGAAGGATGAATCACCGGTGAAAGGAATGAAGCTTTCATTTTGGGAAAATTCATATAAGCATACTGTTGCTGAATGTGTTGAACAGCTATGTGATATGACTGATCAGCTGCTTATTACATGTTCTGAAGAAAACTATGAAGAGATCCTTGCATTGCTGCCTGAGTGTCAGCAGCTTGCAGCTGATATGGGAACATTTATTGAGGAAATCAAGGGTGAGGATAGAGAAAGCGTTAAGCTGACAGTATCCTCGATTCAGAAATATTGTGATGTGCTGTATGCATTGTATCAGGTGCTGGCATGTGAGGATAATATATTGAATGAAGATGCTAAGAGTGAGCTAAATATTGCGGAATTGGAAGACAGTATATATGAATTAAAGGATGTTGTAATTGAACAGGTTCTTGCCAGAAAAGAAGTCCTTTTTCTTTCGGTTGGACCCAAGGAATGGAATGGCTTTGGTGACATCTATAATTCTGTAACTTGCAAAAACGACTGCGATGTATATGTTGTGCCGCTTCCGCTGCTGTTCAAGGATTCTCTTGGACGGATTAAAGCGAGTAATGAGGAGATAGCACAGGCTGCGCAAGAGTTTTCTTATCCGAAGGATCTGATGCTGACTGAATGGACAAACTATGATGTAAAGCTCCATCACCCTGACAGAGTATACATCCAGAATCCTTATGATGGAGAGAATCCATGCCTGACAGTTCCGCCGGGCTTCTATGCGAAGGAGATAGGGGAATACACAGATGAGCTGATATATATATCAGCGTTTAAAGTAGATGAGTTTCATGAGAATGATTACAATGACATTTACAACATGAAGCATTATGTTACTGCTCCGGGAGTTATATATGCGGATAAGATTCTGGTTCAGTCAGAGAATATGAAGAAGCAATATGTAAGAAAGCTTACAGAGTTTGCAGGAGAGGATACGGAAGAGGCATGGAACAATAAGGTTAAGGTTTATTATGCTGATGGAGGGCTGGGCGATAGCATTGAATATAAGAATCCTGTGAATGAAGCAGATGATGATACGGTATTACATGTTAAGAAGAAAATATTCTATTGCATTGGACTTAATGAATTATCTGAGCACCGAGACAAAATTATTGAGAGTGTGAAGGAACGCTTCGACATATTTGAGGGCAGTAGTGATTCTATTGATGTTACGGTTGCAATTAATCCTATTGATATTAATGAATGGCGTAAGATTGATGGGAAATTGGCAGAGGAACTGTTTGCATTGATACATGAGTATGTTGATAACAGTGGTGTTATAACAGAGGGAGCACAGGAGAAGCGGCTTTATGAATATTGGTGCAGACTGATTGAGATGAGACTAGAGGATTATGAGACGATTGTCCATGAGCATGATGCCTACTATGGAAGTGCGTCACCTTTGGTTCCGATGTTTGTGCATGAGAAGAAGCCGGTGATGATATCGGGGTATTGAATATAGTGAGATGCTGACGAAGGTTGGGAGAGTGTATGGTTTTGTGTGATTTACTATGCAAAAATCATTGAACTTGATATTAAATTATCGTATAATCAAGTTATCTGTAAATGTTTTTAAAGTATTATACAAGGAGGTGTGTTTAATGACAGGAATAACAGGAGCAATCAGCAGTAACTATAGAAATTTGTCAAGCGGATACAGAATCAACAGTGCATCGGATGATGCAGCCGGTTTATCTATATCTGAGAAGATGCAGAATCTACAGAATGCATATGATGTCGGAGCAGAGAATGCAGAGAAGGGTAATGGAGTATTGAATGTAGCTGACGGAGCTTTATCCAGCATTCAGGATTCTCTTGGAAGGATACGAGAGTTGGGATTGCAGGCATCGAACTCTGCATTATATTCCCAGGATGAACTTTCAATGATGCAGGATGAGATTGACCAGATTATGCAGGGTATCACGGATGTTGCCAAGAATACACAGTTTAACGGGTTGAAGCTGTTGGATGGCAGTATGGCTACAATGGATCTTGCTACGAACCCTGACGGACGAGGCCAGGAGATTAAGCTGGAAAGTGCAACACTACAGAATCTTGGGATAGAGGGATTCAATGTTACAGGAAGCTTCAATCTGCAGGATATTGACGATGCAATTCAGAAGGTTAGTGATGCACGTTCATCCATTGGCGCACAGTCCAACAGATTGGATTATACTATAGCCAGCAATCAGAGTGCTTCATTTAATATTCAATCTGCTAACAGCTCGATAAGAGATGCCGACATGGCTGAAGAGATAAGTAAGCTTAAGAAGAACCAGATACTTGAACAGGTTCAGCTTAATATGCAGAAGAAGAGGCAGGAAGAGGAAGCTGAACGCAAGAGGACGATAATTCAGATTAATTAAATATTCTTGAAAAGCCGGACTTCTTGATTAGTGAAGTAATTAGAAACAGGTATATTTCTGTATGAATACAGGGATATATCTGTTTTTAATTGGAAACATGCGCTGTTTATGTTATACTATAATTGATAGATGTGCGGAGTGGATAAGTCGGTTGTCCTAATCATTGATGAAGTGGACAGTGCAACGAATAATCAGGTGTTTTTGGATTTTCTTGCACAGCTCAGGTACTATTATGGATTATGTTCCTTATGATGACGATCAGAAGCAGCTTGCTCTGTATGGATTTATTAAAGTAGTCAATAACAAGATTGTTATAGCTAACAGAATATTTGAAATGATGTTATATCGACTGTTTGTTGGCGAGACCAAGTGCGATAATCTGCTTCAGATGGCGGCATCTGAAAAGAATATATTCATAGAAGACGGCATATTGAATGTGCCTAAGATTATGGAGCATTTTATCGACTCCCGGAAGATTATAAGGGGAGAAATGAACGAAAAATTCATAGAGGATGAAGGAAGAGAACGGTTCCTGACCTATCTCTCACCGATTATTAACGGTACAGGGACCTACAGTGTGGAAGAACAGACCAGAGACCAAAGAAGAATGGATGTAGTTATACATTATCTTGGAAAACGTTATGTGATAGAGCTTAAGATATGGCATGGTGAGAGATATAACGAAGAGGGTGAAAAGCAGCTTAAGGGTTATCTTGAATATTTTGGCCTTGAAACAGGGTATATGCTTTCTTTTAACTTCAATAAGAATAAGGAGCCGGGAGTTGAGAGAATTAATGTTGGCGGTAAGGTGTTGTAAATAATCTTAAAATTAAAAAGGAGCTTTGTAAAATGCAAAAAAATAAAAAAGAAGACAATAATAAAAAGAAGAAAAAAATTGCATCATATTATTCGCAATCTCATGTTGAGCAATTACTTAAGATAGTCAGTGAGGATGTACAGGATAATACACCTGTTAGTGATCAAAATTATCTTGATATTGCAATAGAAGCTTCGGATCGATTCAATGAGAAGTACAGAGAAATATATGGGGATAAAGCATTTGAGGATGAGGAGTGAATGATTTGATAAACCGCAATAACATAACTAAAGATACAATATATAATCCTATAAATTCAGCGGTGGCGACAGATGAAATGAACAAGGTGATACGTTTGCTTCAGGGTTTTCTGGAACTTTCAAAACTTTCTATGGAAGATATAAGAATTAATGATGCGCTTGTTTTAAAATCTGTCATTCGCATAGATCAGAGAAGTGATTATTTTACTTATTTTCACTCTGAAATTGATAAAGATGGAAAAGTTATTGTTGATGAAATGTCACAATATAAACAGATTGCTTTGTTATGCTTTTGGATAATTAAGTATAAGCCATTTAGCATAAAGGATGATTTGAAAGAACTTGATTATTACAGTCAGAACAAATGCATGGTAAACGAATCGTTTGCGGCATATTTGTTTATTACATATATATGCAATTCAAAAATGGTTAATAGAAAACAGGAAAAATATTATATGTCGCGTGATTATTTAAAGGATTTATGCTACAAGTTCATGCATCATGATATAAGTAAGGAGTCAATGATTTTCGCTTTGTGTACATCTGCATGTTGCAAATGATTGAGAAAGAAGTGAGAACTATGGGAGATGCTATTAGTGTCATAGAAAAATTAAGGGAGATATTTGACGAAGTAGGTTCATATATCTTTGAACATTGGTATGCATTTCTTCTATTGACGGTTTTGATTGTGATTGCTGTAGTAAAGATATGCGGTTTTGTGAATGAAAGACAGAAGAAAAATCTTGAAACTCAGAAAGATGCTCAGGATGCAAGACAAAAATATTTGGAATATAAAGAAGCTGAGATTGATGAAAAAATGAACAAATATAAAGAACTTGAGAATGTGGCCGATTCCGGTGAATATAAAGCATATATGGTTGCAAATAAGCTTACTGGGGAAGATTTGGATGATTCGAATATGTTCGCAAAACGTAAGGGATTCAAGAAGAATAATAAGAATAAATAAGAAATGCCAGGATACATAACAGATATATTTCTGTAAAATACAGGAATATATCTGTTTTTTATTGGAAAAGAGGACGAATTGTGGTATACTTTACATGTGTTATCTGATAAGATTATATATTATATTTAAATATTCCGATATATAACAGGTGAAGAGTAATTCTTCATACATTCAATAATGGTGATAAGTTCATGAAAAAGATTATGTTGGTCTTTGGAACACGACCGGAAGCAATCAAGATGTGTCCGCTTGTAATAGAATTGAAGAAACGAAAAGGTGTCAAGGCAATCGTTTGTGTGACAGGACAGCATCGCGCTATGCTTGATCAGGTACTTCAGATTTTTGATATCGTTCCGGATTATGATTTGTCTATCATGAAAGATAATCAGACATTATTTGATATAACAGTGTCAGTTTTGGATAAACTGCAGAAGGTTCTAAATGATGTCCAACCGGATGTGGTTCTTGTTCACGGAGATACAACAACCTCTTTTGCAGCGGCACTTGCCTGCTTTTATATGCAGATACCTGTGGGACATGTGGAAGCCGGACTTAGGACACACGATATATATTCGCCATATCCTGAAGAATTCAACAGGCAGGTTACAGGCATTATTGCACAGTATCATTTTGCTCCAACTAAAAAGGCAGCCAATAATCTGATTCGTGAGGGGAAGTCAAAGGATACCATATATATCACCGGCAATACAGTAATTGATGCAATGAGATATACGGTAAGAGAGGACTATTCACATCCGGAGCTTACATGGGCACTTACGCCGATTGAAGGACGAGAATATTCCAGATTCATATTAATAACGGCTCACAGAAGAGAGAATCTTGGAGAGCCCATGCATCATATGTTCCGTGCAATAAGAAGGGTGCTGGATGAGCACAATGATGTGAAAGCAATCTATCCTGTTCATATGAATCCGGAAGTGAGAAAAATCGCTTACGAGGAGTTTGACGGTTGTGACAGAATACATATAATTGAGCCTTTGGATGTGTTGGATTGCCATAATTTTGAAGCAAGATGCTATCTGTGTCTGACAGATTCGGGTGGAATACAGGAGGAATGCCCATCATACGGTAAGCCGGTACTTGTAATGCGAGATACAACTGAAAGACCGGAAGGTGTGGAAGCGGGAACGTTGCGGCTTGTAGGCACGAACGAAGAGAGGATATATAAGAATTTCAAAGAGCTGTTGGAAAATGAGGATACATATATGAAAATGAGTCATGCATCGAATCCTTATGGTGATGGACATGCTTGTGAGAGGATTGCGGATGTGGTGGAGAAAGGACTATAAACAATACTGCTGTATAATACGAGGGGAATATGAGAAGAGAATCTAATGTTAATCATCTGTTTGCGACATATAACATTGGGTGCTGTCAACACAATATATGTTTATAAGGATTGGCAGAGAATGTTTCGCTTCGAATTACATGATAGGGTTAGTTTTAGAGTAAATGAAAATGGTGTAGAGATATGACAAAGGCGGATACTTTACAATATTTAAAAAATCATATTGAAAATGCTTTGGTATTGCCTGTTTTAATTATTGAAAGTGATGTTTTTTTTGATAGCAGGGAAAGAACATTGGAAAGGGTATTGGCATTTGCAGATGGTAATAATATTGTTGTGCGTTCATCGTGTAAAAATGAGGATGTATTCGGTCAGTCAAATGCAGGAAAATATGATTCGATTCTTGATGTGTTTCCTGATAAGAATGATATTGCAAAGGCAATTGAGATGGTTTATCATTCATATGATACTAATTCCAATGAACAGATATTGATTCAGCCAATGCTTAAAAATATTAAGAAATCAGGTGTAGTATTTACCTCTGATATCGATACGGGTGCTCCTTATTATATTGTCAATTATTATGATGGGAATGATACTACAGCTGTTACAGGAGGACAGACAGAAGGGTTAAAGACATATATACGTTTTAAAGATAACGACGATTTATATGATGATAAGGATATGAAGAACCTTATTAAAGCCTGCCATGAAATAGAGAAATTATTTAATAACAATGCACTTGATATTGAATTTGCGATAACATTAGATGGACAGATACATATATTGCAGGTCAGACCGCTAGTGGTAAGGGGCAAGGAATTATATAGGGATATAGATTTGTCTTCTTCACTTAATAGAATATATAAGAAGATTGAAAAACTTTCAAAAAGGCATCCTTTTTTATTGGGTAAAACCACTTGCTTCGGGGTGATGCCTGACTGGAACCCGGCAGAAATATTAGGGGTTCGACCTAAAAAATTGGCAATCTCTTTATATAAGGAGCTTATTACAGATGATGTATGGGCACATCAAAGATACAATTATGGTTACAGAGATCTGACAATGCATCCGCTCATGGTATCTTTTTGTGGGATTCCTTATATTGATACCCGGATCACATTTAACTCATTTATTCCAAGTAAATTGAATGATAGAATAGCGGAAAAACTTGCTGATTATTATATCAAAAAGCTTGCTGATTATCCTAAGTATCATGATAAAATAGAATTTGAGATAGTATATTCATGTTATTATCTTGGGCTTCACGAGAAATTAAGAGAACTTCTACTGTATGGGTTTAACGAGAATGAGGTAACAAGAATTGAATTTGCATTATTGGAACTGACCAATAATGTGATTAATCCTAAGAATGGCTTATATATTAAGGATATTGAGAAAATAAAAACCTTGGAAGTGAATTATCAAAAAATTACAGATTCTGATATCTCTTTGGTGGATAAGATATACTGGTTGTTGGAGGAATGTAAGGAGTATGGAACATTACCATTTGCCGGAGTTGCAAGGGCTGCATTTATTGCGGTACAGTTTTTGAAATCCTTTGTAGATATTGGTGTTTTCGAAGAAGAAGATTATAATAAATATATGAATACGCTTGACACCATTAATCGACAGATGAATGATGAACTGAAAAATCTTTATGAAGGAAATATTACTCAGGAGGAATTCCTTGACAAATACGGACATATCAGACCAGGTACATACGATATTCTTTCGGGAAGATATGATGAGGAGTTTGATAATTATTTTTCAAATAATAATTATTTGAATGTTGGAAAAGTCAGGCAAACAGAATATATATTTACTGAAGAACAAAAGGAAAGAATTCAAAACGAACTGGATCAGAATGGACTTTTGATTACTTCAGAAGAATTGATATTATTTATTAAAGAGTCAATAGAGGGGCGAGAATATTTAAAATTTGTTTTTACTAAAACTGTTAGCAGGATATTACAATATATAGAAGAACTTGGAATCCGTGCAGGTATTGATAAGGATGATATGGCACATATCGATATTTCGGTTATTAAGAATTTGTATGTGGATTTATATGCCGGAGATATTTCAGATATTTTTCGGGAGAATATAAACAATAATAAAAAACAGTATGAGCATGCGGTTTGTATTAAGCTTCCGAGTGTGATAGTAAAACCTCAGGATGTGTATGCATATTATTTGTTGTCGGACGAGCCTAATTTTGTTACACAAAAGCACGTGACAGCAGATTGCGTAGAAATAAATAGTCCTAATGCTGAATTGGAACACAAGATTGTATTTGTAAGAGCTGCTGATCCGGGATACGACTATGTGTTTTCAAAAAATATTGCGGCTTTGATTACTCAATATGGCGGAGCAAACTCACATATGGCAATCAGGTGTGCCGAATTGGGAATTCCGGCTGTGATAGGTGTGGGAGAGAGCAAATATAATGAATGGGTCAAGGCGAACAGAATTGACTTGGACTGTATGAAGCGGCAGGTTGTTTGTATTGAGTAGGTGTGTATATGAAGATATTTATGATGTATTTGATTGGGATGAGCGGGAGTGGAAAGACAACAATCGCACGGGAATTGGAAAAACGGTTGAGAAACCGAGGTGTTCAATCTTTGCAATATATTGATGGTGATGAGATTAGGCAGGAGCTTGGGGGAATGTTTGGGTACACGCCGGAAGAACGAATGAAAAATAATAAGGTTGTTTGTGTTGTTATAAAGTATTTATTAAAAAATAATATTTCAGTGATTCTTTCACAGGTTGGAGCGAGGCAAGCCATGCGTGATCAGGTGAAGGAACATGCTGATGATAAATATATAGAGGTCTATGTGAAATGTTCACGGGAAGAATGTATCAAAAGGGATGTGAAGGGATATTATAAGAAAGCTGAAAAGGGAGAAATGGATAATTTGAATGGGTCAACGGATTTATTTGATGAGCCTGAAAAATATGATATCATAATAGATACGCAAGTTTTGACCGTAGAGCAGTCGGTAGATATAATAATGAACTATTTGGAGAATAATGGATATGTTATATAAGTATATTACGGACAATAATCTGGAAGAGAAACAGAATTATATGTACAGTGAGTATGGTGGCAGGGAGTTTCTTGATGCGTATAAAGAAAGCAGAGATTCATTTCTTTTAGAGATAAAGGCTTGTGATACAGATGTTCATGTAACATATATTGAATTGATGAGGTTAGATTCTGAATTGAATAAAAAGGAACTGTGGGATAATAATAGGCTGATTTTGAATGACTATATTAAAACCTTTGAGGTTAGAAAACGATTATACTCTGAATACAATCTGAATTGGAAACCCTGCAATAATGCGACATATGATAATGTGGAATTATATATTGTATTGGCACAGTGTCTCGTGAAGGGATATAGTTTATCAAAATCTGCAAAATACTTGAGTTGTCTTTTGAAGTTAGATGATACCCTAATCTCAATAAAGGAGAAATTGACAGACAGGCAGAAGGCTGTGCTGTCTGACATAATTGTATATGAAATGCAGGAAACAAAGAAATTAGAGAATAAAATATTAATGGAGAATTAATATGGTTTTAGAAAAGATAGCACTGCTTGCATCAAATACAGCAAGGACAAAAGCTTATATACAGAAAATGATTAAGGATGATATGTTGCCTGCTGTATGTATATTGTATGCAGATGATATTTCGCAGTTTGAGGAAGAACTGGATGATTATGAAGAAAGTGTGGGCATAGAGTATTTTAACTTGAATGAGCCTCTATTGTATTCTCTAAATAAGGCTAATGTTCCTTATGTTTATGTAGAAAATAAGGATATTAACTCAGTTGAGATGAGCAGGTGTATTGCCAATATACAGCAAGAATATCTTGTTTATTCGGGGTATGGAGGTTATATTTTACGAAAACACTTATTTGAATTGGGGAAAAAATATTTGCATGTACATGCGGGAATCCTGCCACAGTATCGAGGAAGCACTACTGTATACTATAGCTTATTGCAAGAGGGAATAATGGGGGCAACATGTATATTTTTAAATGAGGAAATAGACGAGGGAGAAATTATTGCACAGGGGAGCTTTGCTTTGCCTGAAAAATATATTGATATTGATTATGTATATGAACCCTATATTAGATCCTGCGTTCTCTCAAAAGCACTTGCGGAATATAAAGCGAATGGGGTGTTCGCAAGCCATTCTCAGGAAAAAGAAAATGCAGAGATATATTATATTATTCATCCTGTATTAAAGCATTTTGTTTTGCTTGGTCAGGAGGTTCGAAGTGAATAATCAATTAATTGCAAAGAATATTGCCTTGTTCACACAAAGAGTTGAAATTGTAACAGAATACAATGAGCGAAGAGATTGTGCCGATCAAAGGGTTCCGGAATTTCTTTGGGCGTGTGGCTTTGTTCCGGTTCCGCTGCCCAATAATGAAAAATATATAGAAGAAATAGTTGAAAGTGTTTCTCCAAAGCTGATAGTGCTTACTGGTGGAAACAGTTTGGTGAGATATGGAGGGAATGCACCTGAGAGGGATGCAGCTGACAAAAAACTTTTGGATATAGCAATTAATAAAAGAATACCATTATATGGATTTTGTCGTGGAATGCAATCAATATTAGATTACTATGGTAATGAATTAGAAGCTGTTTCAGGACATGTTGCTCTGACACATTATATTACAGGTAATATTGAAGGTGAGGTTAACAGTTATCATAATCAAGGATGTGTAAAATTAATTAATGATGAATTGGAAATAATGGCAAAATCAGAAGATGGTGTTATTGAAGCTATAAGACATAGGTGTTATCCAATCTATGGTACCATGTGGCATCCGGAAAGGGAGAATCCATTTTCTGATAGAGATAAAGAGATACTTCAGCACTTGGTTATCCCCCCAATATGTAAGGGCGAGGGTTAATTTATTACTTATCTAACAAAATAATGGAGATATAAATCAATGAAAGCAATTATTTTAGCGGCAGGACAGGGAACAAGACTAAAAAAATATACAGAAAATTTACCAAAGGGAATGTTGGAATTTAACGGCAAAACCTTAATTGAACGGCAAATAGAGTTATTTAGGAAATGTAATATTGATAATATAATTATTGTTAGAGGATATGCCGCAGATAAAATTAATTATAAAGATGTGACTTATTATACAAATGAAGACTATACAAATACCAATATGGTTGAATCATTACTGAAAGCTAAAGATGAATTTGATGATGATGTAATAGTGAGCTATTCGGATGTTTTGTTTGAAAAAGAAATGCTGCAAAATATGATCGAATCACAATATGATTATGCTGTTGCAGTTGATGATAATTGGGAAAAATATTGGAAAAAAAGATATGGAAGGATAGATTTTGATACAGAAAGTCTTTCAATAGATGATTGTGGGAATATTACTGAAATTGGTTTAGAAGATCCGCCGCTGGAAAAAATTGATGCCAGATATATCGGATTGCTGAAGTTCTCAAAAAGTGGATGTGATAAAATAATTTCCATGATGGAAAAAGCTTATGTAGAATATGAGAATAAGGAGTCGTGGCAGCAATCAGGAAAGCCGGTTAGAAAAGCGTATATGACGGACTTGTTAAATGCGTTAATTGAGTCTGGAGAGAGTGTGAAGGCGATACATTTTAATAATGGGTGGATAGAGTTTGATACAAATGATGATTATGAAAATGCAGTGCGTTGGGTTAGGGATAGTAGTATAAGAGATTTACTGAAGCTGAATTAAATATGAAAATTCAAACGGACAAGAATATGTTAACGATAGCAAAACAGCGGTTAATATATTTGTTTATTCGACCTAAATGAATAGACTGCAAATATAGTATATGAGTAGGGGATGAAGAAGTGATAACGAGAAGCATAATATTATATGGTGCAGGAGAATGTGGAGTTGAAGCATTAAATTGGTTTGGTGAGGATAATGTTCATTGTTTTATTGACAATAACCCGTCCTTGCAAGAATCTGGAAAACTAGGCAAGAAAGTAATTTCATTTAAAAGGTTTATAGAAATATATGAAGCTTCAAATTATTTTGATAATGATTATGAGGCGATTATTGCTATTAAAAATCGTTGGGTAATTCATCAAGTGGCTTATGAGCTTGAAATGTTGGGGATTCATAATTATAGTGTATTTCTTGATGTTAAACGGAGATGGCATGATGTTGACAGCTTTTTATCACGAAATCGGGAGGAATATCCTTGCGAACAAGAATTTCTTAAAGAGATATATCTTGCTCAGAATAAATGGTTAGTTAGGCATGTGGATCCAAGTTTACTTACGTCTGCTGTGGGGGAACTGAGAGATAAACAATTATGGATGCTGCAAAAAACCATTAAAGTATTTGACGAGTTTGAATCAAAAGCTCAGATTTTTCCATTTATGGAAGCGGGAACCCTTCTAGGTGCTGTTAGGCATAAAGGCTTTATTCCGTGGGATGAGGATTTAGATTTTTGTTTGCTGAGATATGATTATAATAGACTTTTTGATTATCTGAAGTCGAATTGTGAAGTGTTTACGCTGGTTGATCCCAGTAGAAATATATGGGAAAAGATTAATACTGCTTCTTCAAATTATTATGCAGCTTATTATAATTGTGGTGGACTAACTCTTTCTAATGTTGAAACGAACGAAACGATAGAAGATAATTTTAGGAATTACTTTGTAGATATTACACCGATAGACACCCTTCCAACAACAGATGATATGGTTATCTATAGGGAGAGAATAGATGAGTTGAAAAGTTTGATTAACCAGAAATTGATGGCTGGACATATAAATCTTTCTGAAATAATCATGAAATATTATAAGAGCCATGAAGAATACTCCATGATTCCACAGGGGAAAAATAAGCTTGGCAGATCTATAGCTATAGCAGCATGTAGTGACTATTTTGCATCTCCAGGCAGATGGTATGACCGTCAGATATATGAATACAATGATGTGGTTGAGTTTCAGAAACTTCCATTTGAAGATACTTTTTTTGAAGCTCCTGCAAGACCGGAGGTTATATTGGAAAAGATGTACGGTAAAAGCTATATGGAACTTCCAAGAAGATATGGAGTAAAGGTACATGATAAAGACGCAGTTTTTAATGAAGTATATTAATTCCCAATAGTATAAGGAGGATTATATGTTACATGATTTGAAGAAATATAATCAAAGTACACCGATATGGCCTTCGGATTTTTGCATTGATGGAAAAGAAGTGTATTTTTTTCACGGAAGTATGAATGCATTGCTTAAATATGATTTAAATTCTGAACATGCTGAAATGCTGACTGTTTTGCCCGATGAACCAATGTTAAGAGAATTTACGATATGCACAGTATTAAAATATGGAAAAGATATTTTTATGATTCCTGCATGGGGACAGGATATAGCTGTATATAATCAACAGACTAGAAAATGTAAAGTGTTAAATTTGCCGGAAAGACAAAATTATTCAAATAGGCTTACGTTTTCTAATGCTTTTATAGTTGAAGACAATATTTTTTGTATACCAGATTCTTATCATAGTATTATTAAAGTTAATGTACACACAAAAGAGATAGAATATTTATTTTCCACTACATCTTTTTTTAAAGATTATTTCCAATTTGATAATGTTAGTATTAATGCATCTGTGTATGATGGGAAAGAGAATATTTATTGTATTATCACAGGCACTAATAAGTTAATGGTTTATAATATAGAAAAAAACGAAGCAGAGATAATATCGGTTGGGAATGATGGGTCTATTTTCAGCACAATAAATTATATTGACGGAAAACTGTATCTTTCAGATTATTTAAGTAAGGCTTTTGATAGAAAGGTATTTATTTATGATATTAATACCAAGGAAGTAGAGATAATTTGTAACATACCATATGATGGTTTTGCAATTCACGCATTACAAAATGGGGACTATATGGTTGATTCATTTTACAATGGTGGGTTTATGATATTTAATGAAAATAACAAATTAATTTTTGAACAAGGAAATACCGAACGAGTATATGGAGGCGATTTGAATTATTCGTACCATTATGGAATTGTTAGACATTATGGTAATAAATATATATATTATAATAGGCATAATAATGAGTTGTGGATTGTCAATGACCGACAAATAGAGAAAAAGGTAATAATTCATGCAGAAGATATAGATAATCATATAGAAATAAGCAGCATATATGGGCGGTACATAATAGAGAATGGGATATTCAATTTAGCATGGCTTGTGAGTGGCTTAGGAGGGGCAGAATGATAAACAATACTGAGTATGATAGTGAGTATGAGCAATATTTTAAGAAATGGCTGGAGGGGATTGAAGATGAAGTATCCTGGTGGGAACAGAGTGTATTTAAGTCAGATGGGTCGCATCATGAATACATAATAGATAGATTTATTAAAAATACTAAGTTTTCGCTTGAAAATGATTTGGATGGCCTGGGAAGGGATGTTAGATTTATTGATATAGGTTCCGGTCCGTTCTCTCGGTGTGGGTTTGATTGTGATAAGGTAAATTTGACAACGATTGCTGTAGATCCTCTGGCTCCTGTATATAATAGATTGAAAAGAAAATATTCAATGGAAAATCCAATTAATCTTCAAATGGGTTTTGTTGAATTATTATCGCAACAATTTGAAGAAAATTCGTTTGATCTTGTTCATATGAGTAATTCTCTTGATCATTCCTTTGATCCTGTGTTTGGTATATATCAAATGCTATATATATGCAGGATTGGCGGCAAGGTTATACTTCGACATCATGAAAATGAAGCTGAAAATGAAGCCTATGAAGGAATGCATCAGTGGAATCTTTCTGTATATAACGAGGAGAATTCATTTGTAATATGGCGTGGTGACAGAAGATTTAATATTGGTGATTTAATTTCAAAATACGCAGATATGTATATATATCCATCATTGGTTGAGAAAGAAAGAGGATGGAAATATAATAAGGTTGTATTGATTAAAAAATCGCCGATTCAGATTCCGGAAAACCATTATATGCTAAAGATATTTTCATCAGTCTATGAGTTTCTTTTAAAAAAGACACTGTTGGAGACTAAGTTGTTTAGTGAACGAATGAGAATAAAAATAAATTATTTAAGTGAACCAATTGAGGGATATAAAAAGCTTGCAGATGAAAAAGGGATACGGAAGGTTGATATATATGGATTTGGAAAGATAGGCAGAGCTTTATATGCATTGATGGATTTGGCTCAAATTGATGTTGGGTATATTATTGATCAAAGGGATATCGAAATTGAGAATATAAAAACAACAAACATAAGGAACTATAATTATAGTGGCGTGGATTTCATTATTGTTACTGTTAAGAGTGAATTCGATGTTATCAGAAAAATGCTAAGTGAAATCGGGGCTCCTGAAGAGAAGATTGTATGCATTGATGATTATTTGAATATGTATGAGGAGATACTTTAGATGAATATCATTTTTGGAACAGGCATTAATGGTCAGAATATTTATAATAAATACTTTAAGGGAACTGATGTGGTATTCTATGACAATAATCGTAAAAAGTGGGGAGAAATTCTTTGTGGAATTCCAATAATTAATTTGGATGAATTGATGAATCTCTTGAAAGAAAAAACTAGCACAATTATTGTTGCCACAAAACAAGTTTCAGGTTTATATTTTTTGAAAGATGTTTGTACATCGTCGAATCGTATTAAAAAACTGGAAAATGAGGAATTTATTCCTGTTAATCTGGCTAAACTTGAACCGTTTAAAATAGATGTGGAAGCATTGGAATTAAGAAAAATTGCGGAGTATGAAAAGATAAAAAAATATTATAAAGAAATTGGAAATGAAGCAGCATACAAACATGCAGTTGGCTATATAGACTATAAAAAGAATAACTTGGCAGTTCCGGAAATTGGTGGAATAGAATTGACTAATTATTGTAATTTGGCATGTGCGAATTGTCCAAGTTCTACCTGTAAAAGGGCGAAGGGATATATGTCGGATGAAGTGTTTGAAAGGGTATTTCCGCTAATCCCACCTAATAAAAAGGATTATTTTAGCCTGCATGGTCTTGGAGAGCCTTTATTGCACCCTCAATTTATTAATTATCTTAAAAGACTTGTGGAAATAAATGTTAGTGTTTTGATCAGTACTAATGGGGTACTGTTAGATGATAAAAAAATTAATGAAATATTTGAAATATTAAGAAAGACAGAAAATAGTATGATGTATATATCATTTCATACTAAAAAGTCTGTGGAAAATTGGAAGAGATGTGTAGAATGGATAGAGGAAAATCAAACAAATACCAATTTATATGGGCAGATATTAGAACACAATACTGAAGACGCACATATGTGGTTATATGAAGTGGGCGAAGATAAGCCTAAAGAAAATAAATATATCAGATACATAACGTCACATTCATTTGCAGGAAATGTAAAAGGGAGAAGAAAAAATTATAGTAAAGTTGAGGTGATGAATAGATATCGAAACTGCTATTCTATAAACAGCAATATCTCGGCAGTTGCGTGGGACGGAAGATTAAAAAGCTGTTGTTTGGACTCGGAACTTGATGGTGATGTGGGGAGTGTCTTTGATATCAGTAATGCTCGTTTGAGTATGGATGGTTATGTATTATGCAATCACTGTGATCCGGATTGGACATCTAATTTTCAATGACCATTTTTAAGGGGTGAGTTATGAGGATTATTATTTTTGGGGCAGGTAATAATGGTAGAAAATTATTAAAAATAGTAGGAAAAGATAATGTGGTATTCTTTGCTGACAATGATCCTGACAAAATAGGTAAAATGATTGAGTCGATAGAATGTATTTCATTTGATTATATGTGCAATATATTAGATGATAACTGCGTAATCTTGTCAGTGGATAATGATGACATGAGAAATCAGTTGCATGATTCGCAGATTAAGTTTTATGAATGTACAATAGAAAATAACGGTTATTTCGTGACGCAGCATTTTATTACATGGCTTGACGATAGGATTTGGAATCGCTATTTAGATAGTAAAGCAGTCTGTTATACAGGTGGACATGAAAATAATTGGTTTAGAGATGATTTCTTTTCTGATGAAAATGAGAGGCTTGTCTATATGATGAAAAATAATGACATAGATGGGGTGGATCATTTTCTAAACGAAATATATAAGAATGATGATATATATTATGATGAATTATTGGTAAATCGCCCCGGAATGCGTCTTATTGCAAGGATAATTCTTCAATCAAAAAAAGAGAAGACGAAACGAGTTTGTGATGTGGCTTGTGGACATGGGGATTTGCTTAAATATTTGCATAAAAATAATATTGATTGCATAGGAATCGATAATTCTGAGAAAAGGGTTGCGGCGGTAAATGCATTAGGAATTAATTGTAATAAAGCTAGTGTATATAATACAGGACTTGAAGATAATTATTTTGATTATGTAGTTTGTATGGAATGTTTGGAACATTTGATTGATCCATTTCGCGCAATAAAAGAAATAAAGAGAATTTTAAAACATAATGGGATAATGCTAATAACTGTACCTTATGCTAATTGTTGTGATTGCCGTGGACATGTACGACAATTTAAAGAAGCTGATTTATATTCCGTTGCGAGAGAGAACGGTTTTAATGATATTAAAATTTTCAGAATTCCATATCTGAATAATGAACTGGATAATAATTTATTTATGGAGGCAAAAGTTTATAGATGAAATAAGTGAAAGAGAGATTAAATATTATGGCTCAAAAGTATATTCTTTTTGGTGCGGGTTGCTATGGGGAAATGGCACTTAAATTTATAGGGAAAAATAATATAGAATTATATTTGGACAATGATCAGTCGAAGGATGGGACAGTGATTGAAGGAATTCCCGTCCAATGCTTTGCGGATTGGGATAATAAAGATAAAAATGTTCAGATTGTAGTTACTGTAGCTCCAGAGAAAGAAAATCAGATTATTAATCAGCTTGAAGAAAAGGGATACAACCATATTATTGGATTTCAAGAATTGAGGTTCAATATAATTCGAGATAGAATCCAAGATCGTCCTGATTTTATCGGAATCTATCATAAAGCAATAGAGTGGATTCATAATAACACTGCGGACGGAAGGGCAATTATCTGTAACACGGATTTAAGAAAAGGTTATCCAGAGGTCACCGGATATTATATACCTTCATTGCTTCGATGGGGATATCGTGATCTTGCGGTATCCTTTGCAAAATGGTTATGTAATATTCAGAAAGCAGATGGTTCTTGGTACGACACGGAGAATACGCATCCCTATATATTTGACTCCGCACAGATTTTGAAGGGGTTGCTTGCAATTAGAACCATATTGCCGGAAGTAGAGGAACATATTCTTAAAGGCTGCGAATGGATTTTTTCGTGTATGCAGGATGATGGCAGATTAATTACGCCATGTAAGGATGCGTGGGGAAATGACACAGATACTTGTGATGAAGTGATACATATATACTGTCTTTCGCCATTGATTGAAGCGGCAAGATTATTCGACAAACCGGAATATGAAGAAAGAGCAAGACACATATTTGAATATTATAGGAAAAATTATTATGACAAGATTATGAATTTTTCATTGCTTTCTCATTTTTATGCATATTTGATGGAAGCATTAATAGACTTAGGCGAAGTTGATATGGCTAGAGAAGCGATGTTGAATATTAGTAAATATCAGAAAGAAAACGGAGCAGTTCCGGCATATAACAATGTCGACTGGGTATGTTCTACGGGACTTTTTCAGCTTGCACTTGTATGGTTTAGGTTGGGAGAATTGGAAAGGGGCAATAAGGCATTCGAATATGCCTGTAAGCTTCAGAATGAATCCGGAGGATGGTATGGTAGTTATCTTTCTGAAGATAACGGTGATGAGATTAATACATATATCCCGACAGCAGAGATTAGCTGGGCAGTGAAATATTTCCTGGATGCCTTATATTATAAAATGGTTTCGGAATTTATGTTATATAGTGATGGTTTTATATGCTCCATAGAAAAAGATGATGGACGATATAATGTGGTCAAAAGTGAAATAGAACAATTGATAAATATATTTCATGATAATATTACAGTTTTAGATGTGGGGTGTGGTAAGTGCAGATATTTGATCAACTTATTAGAAGATGTGGCATATTGTAAATATCATGCAGTGGATCTTTCGATGGAATTAATGAAGCAAATACTTCCGGATGAGGTAGATAAGAATATAGGAACACTTACCAATATACCGTATAATGATGACACATTTGATTTTGTATATACATGTGAAGCTTTAGAGCATGCAGTAGATATAGAAAGTGCAATTCGTGAGATGACCAGAGTAACAAAGTCTGGTGGCAGAATCATGATAGTGGATAAAAATGCTGATATGTTAGGGGCTTTGGAAATTGGAGATTGGGAACAATGGTTTGATGATGACGAACTTATTGAAATATTGAATCAATATTGTTCTGATACAAAGATATATAAGGATATTGATTATGAGGGAAAAGCATCAGATGGGTTGTTTCATGCGTGGGTTGGAACAGTAAAGTGATGGAGGATATATAATGCCACAAGTATCTATAGTATTGCCTGTATATAATGGCGAGAAATATTTACACCAGTCCATTGACAGCATTCTGGCGCAGACCTTTACTGATTGGGAATTGATTATAGTTGATGATTGTTCAATTGACCGAACTTCTGAGATTATTAAGACGTATGTAAATATGGATTCCAGAATCAGAGTGTATAGAAATGAAACAAATCAAAAGCTGCCACGATCTCTGAATAATGGATTTGAACATGCTGCAGGTAAATATTTAACATGGACTTCGGATGACAATTTGTATCTTCCGACAGCAATAGCTGAAATGACAGATTATTTAGATAATAATGTTGATGCAGCTATGGTTGTGGCGGACATGTGCATCTTTGATGATGATACTTCTGATGAATGCATTTTATCCTTTGATGAAAAGGAAGTATACGTTCATAATTGTGTGGGTGCATGTTTTTTGTATAGAAGTGATGTGATAGATATAATAGGTGGGTATAATCCCGATTGGTTTTTGGTTGAAGATTATGATTATTGGTTAAGGATACTGTTTGAATGCGGATCGATTGGACATGTTGATAAATGCTTATATCGATATCGCAATCACAGAAGCAGTCTGACAATTACGAGGAAAAAGGATGTACAATCGCAATTGATACAATTGTTGACAACATACATTGATCAAATAGTTGACAGGTTATCTAATAACATTGAATGGCTGTTGTGCTTATATTATGAACTAATTCAAATGGGTACGGTTGGTGATGAGTTGGAATCAATCTTGAGGAATTATTTACCGCAAGTATCGAAGGATATAATATATGATGATAATAAATGCTATGTGATATATGGGGCGGGGCAATTCGGAGAGAAGGCCGTAGAAAAACTTGGTGAACATGCAGTGGCATTCGTAGATGGTAATCCTGAACTCGTTGGAAAGAAGAAATGTGGGTTAAATATATATAGTGTTGATAATGTATTAGAAATTGCAAAGAATAATCATGTTATGATTGCGGCGGATGCAAGGAAGTTGTATGGAATGATCAGCAGGTTGGAGAAGGAAGGTGTAGATGATTTCTGTACATGGATAAATTATAATAATTTCCAATATAAAAATTTGTTAAGAATATATGAAAAATAATGAATTATTATAGAATTTGTGATATACTAATAATGTGTATTGTAATGGAAGGAGGTTTTAATTATGGAAGATTTGATGAATGTTGCCTCTTATATATGTAATAGATATTATGATGAATATAATTCAAGAATTGATGAAATGAAACTTCACAAATTACTATATTTTGCACAAAGGGAATCTTTGATACAGCGAGAAGCACCACTTTTTGATGCAGTATTTTATGGTTGGAAATATGGTCCTATATTAAAAGAGATTAGAATCGCATATAGGGATAATTCATTTTATTCAATTGTTCCCCAAGATGTTATTAGTCGAATTGTTTTGATTATAGATAAGGTCTTTGAAGAATATGCCGGCAGAGATTCTTGGAGTTTAAGCAGATTGACTCATGGAGAATACTCATGGAAAGAATCGCGCATAGGCATTCCTGACGGGGCAAATAGTGACTTGCCTATGAAGTTGGATGATATACGGGTAGATGCTGATCGGATTCGTGAACGAAGAAGGATACTTTCGCAATTAGGAATATGTTAGGAAGTGAATTATGCGGATTACTAAAGAGCAGGAAAATATTCTTAATAGTTTTATATGCGAGCGACTATCTTGTGATGCTGTGAATGAGGATATAATACAATCATTTGTCAGCAAAAAAGGTTCGTCGCTCGTTGCTTATTTCAAAGAATATGGAATGAAAGAAGACAGAGAGGGAACAACATCATTTTATATTATAAAAACAGTGAGCGGAGATGTGATGATGTTTTTCTCACTTAAATGCGGGGCGTTATTTGAACCATTACAGGATGAAGACGAAGTTAGACAAGATTTTCAACGATTACTTTCCCTACTTCAAGCGGTGGAAAATACTAACCAATATGGGATTGAAGAAGATGAATTGAATGCGATTCTCACAAAATATCAGGTGAATGATAGATTCTCTATTGAGGATTTGGGAAAATTGATAGGTAAGTTTGACAAGAAAAAGATATTCCTAAAGCAGTTGTTTGGGGATAAAGAAAAAGAGGATAATGATAAGATTTTTCGTGTGCAAAAAACACATCCGGGAATAGAATTAGTTCATTTTTGTACCAACGATAATATGAAGGAAATTTGGGGGAAATATGGATTTACACATACTATGGGAGAAACATTATATTGGAAGTTCATTGTTCCTAAATTTTTGGAGGTTCAAAAAATTGCAGGGTGCGAATACGCTTTTCTTTTTGCAGCAGATTTGTCTGAGGATGGAACATTGGTAAATTATTATGATGTTTCGCTTAAATTCGAAAAACGACTTGATGTTGGTACTAATAAACCCTTTTATGATTTTTGCTGTGAATTTATGTGTCAGCGTATTAATTATATGATTGAAAAGCGAGAAGAATTTTTCGATAATTTCAATGAGGACATTGAAGATGTATTGATATAGATTCGGTTACATTTAATTATGAATTATCGTATTATATATGAGATGGGGTAATGAACATGAATGAGTATAATCCACTGATTTCGATTATTGTGCCTGTATATAATGTTGAAAAATACCTGCCTGATTGTCTGGACAGCATTATCAATCAATCTTATATTAATATAGAAATTTTATGTATTAATGATGGAAGCGAAGATAATTCGGATAGGATTTTGAAAGAGTATGCCCAAAGAGATAATCGCATTCGTGTGTTCGAACAGGAAAATGCCGGATTATCAGCTGCCAGAAATGTTGGCGTGGATTATGCAAATGGGAAATATGTTCTGTTTGTTGACAGTGATGACATGTTAGCTGCAAATGCGGTGGAGCATATTGTTAATAAAATGGAATATGATGAACTGGACTTGCTATGTTTTGATGTTGATTTGTTAAATGAAAACAGTTCGTGGAGTATAGAAGAATTTGATAAATATAAAAATTCTTTTGTAAGAAAATATGAATATAACGAAGTAAAAAGCGGTTCTCAATTATTTGTTGAAATGCAGAACAATGGAGATTTTCAACAGCCGGTTTGGCTTTTTTGCGTAAAAAAAAGTGTTCTGGAACAACATGATATCAGATTTGAAGAAGGATTGTTACACGAAGATGTAATATATAGCGTCATGTGTTATTTGAATTCTGACAAATCAGCATGTTTAAATGAAAAATGCTATATATACAGAGTTCGTGCGAATACATTGGCGAGAATTCAGGGATCCAAATGGCGCTTGGATAGCTTGATATGGTTGTATTATTTATTATTAGAACAAATAAATAAATATCAAAAAAATGATTTGTTGGTTGAAGCATTATGTTCATATACAAAAGATTTAGTCAGGTCAATACAGACAGAGAAAAATAAATTATTATATGCTGATAATACCAAATTGAAAGCGGATAATGCGGTATTGGATGCTTTATACTGCGGCTTGCGAATTGGTGAGTTTCAAAGGATGGATTTTGATAGAGATGTTTATATAAAAGGATTTCTGCAAGTATTAGATGAGGCGAATATTATTCTGATATATGGAGCAGGTAATTATGGGAAATTGGTATATGAGTTTTTAATAAACAACGGTTATGAAGAAAAAATATACGGATTTGTGGTGAGTGAGAAAAATACAGAAAGTGATACATATATCAGTAAGGAGATATATGATTTACATGAATTGCCTGAGGAATTAATACTGAAAAATCCTTTGGTAGTAATCAGTACAGATATTACATATCATGATGAAATAAGATATAGTTGTTTGGATATGGGATTGTCAAATATTCTCCCGCTTGATTATTCTTTGCAATGGTGTGTGGAGCACCAGGTAAAGGACTGAACAGTTTTTGAGGTGGTATTATGAGATTATTATTATGGGGTATTTCCCCAATATTACAAAATAAGATAGAGCAAAGAGATTATATATTAGATAAGAATAACGTAGTTGGGTATGTTGATAGTAATATTAACTACGAGAGGGGAATGTATAATGGAAAGCCTGTATTTGCTCCGAAGGAATTAGAGAATAATCTTGATAAATTTGATTATATTCTTATTACATCTGATATGCAGAAAGATGAGTTGTTGAAGCAGGCAATTGATATTCCGGGTTTACAGGGCAGGATAATGCCGTTTGAATTCATTTATCCTACATGGGATGATCAATATAGTGTAGCATATAGCTCTCAATATGTGAATAATATAGAGATTGTGAAAAGATGGTATGTGGTGACTGATAACAGAAATATGTTGTTTTCAGTTAGAAACGAATTGGGAAATAGTTTGATTATCCATGTTGTTTATGGTGGGGTTGGAACTGATAGAAGGAGAGTTGGCTGTAGAATTGAAGATGTTCAAAATGATAAAGAATTGTTCAGAGGAGAAGTATTTGATGATGATGAGATCAGTATAGATATCAATAATAATCTATCGATATACAGAATAGAGATATTCGGATTGGGCAGATGCTTTGTATCAATTATTTTAAATGAAAACAAAGTATTTGAATCAATAGATGACGAACAACTGAAAGATACATTCGCATATGAATTATCAAGGTTAAATGATGTCAGATGGCATGATTTTGATTATAGCTTTCTCGAGGAACTTAAAGAGTGTAGTGATTTTACGATTGTTGATGTAGGGGCAAATATTGGTCAAAGTTCTATTTCATTTCTTATGCAGACACAGATGGATGTATTGGCATTAGAGCCGCATCCTTCATATAAACAGATTCTTGACATGGTAAAAGAAAGATATAAAGATAGGTTTTCGTATATGTCATGTGGCGTCGGGGAGGAAGATGGTAATCTGTCTTTTTATTTACCCAGATTTAAGGAGAATATAACGCAGGAAGCAAGTTTTAACAAATATGCAGTGATTTCAGTATGTGAAAAAGCATTGAATGTAAAGATAGACGAGAGTAACGAAGATGAATATATAAAAACGGTTATAATACCGGTAATAACATTAGACTCTGTTGAAGATAATATTAATAAACCGGTTGTGTTTGTTAAGATTGATGCGGAAACATATGAATTAGAAGTGATCCAGGGTATGCGCAGGATGATTCGAAAGTATCGCCCGATCATGCTTCTTGAGTACTCTAATGTGGAGATGATGCACAGGATAATGAATGTTGTTAATGAGGAAGCAGAGTACGTCAAAGCACATTGGGATTATAATTATGGCTGCTTTACGGAGGAGAATGTATGTCAAAGTATTAATTATTTTCTTTTGCCAAAGGATAATCCCTATATAATGATTGATGATGCTGGGAAAATTAAGATGAAGAATTAGGGTGAGCATGTAAATGGGTGATTTGATAAGTGTTATTGTTCCGGTATACAACGTTAATAATTATCTTTCAAAATGTGTTTTGAGTATTTGTAATCAGACATATAAAAATATACAAATAATTCTTGTTGATGACGGCTCTTATGACGGATCAGAGGTGTTGTGTGATGAATTAGCTGCTACAGATTCAAGAATTACAGTTATTCATCAGCACAATCAAGGTAATACAGCGGCTAGAAATACAGGTCTTGCAATAGCAAAAGGTAAATACATAGGTTTTGTAGATAGTGATGATTGGATTGAAACTAATATGTATGAAGTCTTATATAATAATTTGTTAACATCTAAAGCTCAAGTGGCTGTATGTAGGCATTATTATGACAGAGGAGATATTATTCAGAAAGAAAGTGATAGAAGCATTGTCTCAGGGATATATGACAAGGAAGATGGTGTAATAGAACATAATTTAATTTATTCGGATGACTTCTCTTTAAGAGGTATATCACCTGCATTATGGGATAAGTTATTTGAACGGGATATTATTTTAAAG
The DNA here is from genome assembly GCA_017470935.1 of Lachnospiraceae bacterium. Lineage (GTDB taxonomy): Bacteria > Bacillota > Clostridia > Lachnospirales > Lachnospiraceae > CAG-590. The sequence continues at coordinate 69,624 of JAFUXG010000022.1, read as the reverse complement.
CATCAAGCTAAAGTAAATGTGAATACTATTCTTGCTGAAGATGATATTTGCGTATATTCTGCTTTGTTAGATGCTGGTAAAGTTGTTTTGATTAATGAATTTCTATATCATTATTGCAGGCGTAATGAATCAATCACACAAAAAAAAGATGAATTATATTTTGAAAAAATAACATTATTTTACACCCAAATGAAGAAGGTATTCGAATCTCATAAAGAAAAAGATTTGCTTATTTCTAAACTCAATCGATACATGATTAGATACATTATTAGGGGTATGAATGTAAATTTTGGCTTCCCGTATGGTGTGGTAGTTCCATTTTTTCTACCTCCATATAAATATATGATTGATAATGATATTCGAAAAATTATTTTATATGGTGCAGGCGATGTGGGAATGGATTACCATAGATCACTAATTGTTAACGGCGCATTTGAAATTGTTGCTTGGGTGGATAAGAGGTGGAGGGAGTTCGAAGATTCAGGATATTGTATTCAGAATCCAAAGGATATACGGAGTGTCAGTGATTATGATGCCATATTGATTGCTACGGACAATAATGATTTGAGCGACAAGATAAAGCAGTATTTGATAAATGAATTGGGAGTTCACCCACAAAAGGTTATTTATGAGAAGCCGGAGTTGTTTATTAATACTTTGGATGAGAAAAAATAATAAATATATAAATATAGTAACGTATTTTAATTTTTAAGTTAATAAGTATATTGGAAAACAGATATGAATAAGAAAACTGTCATTTTCGGAGCAGGCTCATATGGCAAGCTTGCATTTGAACAATTGGATAGTGAGCAGGTGGCTTTTTTCATTGATAATAATAAAGACAGGCAAGGGGATATGTTCTGTGGCAAAGTGATCAAATCTCCGAAAGCGTTGATTGAATCAGAAGAACAGTATCATGTTGTGATTGCCAGTCTGTATCAGGAAAGTATGGCGGCACAATTAGTTGAGATGGGCATACATGATTATTCTATATTTATCAATAAGGTGCATGGCTTTTATGAAACAGATGAGCTGATTGTTAATCCTTATGAGATGAACGAGGAGGCAGTATCTGAAAAAGAATGGTCTGAATCTGAGAAGCTTTCCTATGCAAGAAAAGAGGTGTTTTCGGCAGCAGAAGGGCTATATAATGATCAACCCCTTTTTGATCATATTGAGATTGAAACTGTCAACAGATGTAATGGAAACTGTGCTTTTTGTCCGATCAATCATAAGGATGATCCTAGGGAATATGCAATTATGTCCGAAGAATTGTTTAAGAGTATTGTGGGACAGTTAGAGCAGATACAATATGCTGGAAGGTTTACCACATTTTCCAACAACGAGCCTCTGTTGGATGATAGGATTATTGATTTTAACAAGTATGCAAGAAAACATTTACCTAATGCGAGAATGCATATGTACACGAACGGCACGCTGATGACACTGGATAAGTTTCTTGCACTGACAGAGGTTTTGGATGAACTGATCATAGATAATTATCAGCAGGAGCTTAAGCTGATAAAACCATGTAAAGAGATTGTTGAATATTGTGAGAAGCATGCTGGGTTAAAGAAGAAGGTGACAATCGTTCTTCGAAAACCGAATGAGATTCTGACTTCCAGAGGTGGAGATGCTCCGAATCGTAAGGAATTAGCTGAGTATCCAAAGGACAGATGTGTGCTTCCATTTAAACAAATTATTGTAAGACCGACAGGAAAGATTTCCCTGTGTTGCAATGATGCACTTGGAAAGTATACTTTGGGGGATCTGAATAAGGATAGCTTGTTGGACATATGGTATGGACCAAGATTTTCGATGGTTCGTAAATGTCTGTATGATGGCAGGGAGAATTGGGGAAATTGTAAATATTGTGATACATTTATAATGGGATAACCGGATTGTTATATAATAGTTATTTTGTTGTATTTATATGATAACCTGGAAACAGATGGCAAGAATCAGTGATGGGTAACAAAATGAACGAATTAATAAGCATTATTGTTCCAATTTACAATGTGGAATTATGCATAAAAGAATGCATAGAAAGTATTATTCATCAGACATACCGCAACCTTGAAATAATTTTGGTGGATGATGGCTCGACAGATGGGTGCCATGGAATCTGTGATGAATATGCTGCTATGGATAATAGAATCGTTGTTGTTCACAAACAAAATGAGGGCTTGGTCAGAGCCAGAAAATCCGGATTGAATAAAGCTACAGCAGATATAATTTGTTATGTGGATGGTGACGATTGGATTGAACCGGATATGCTGGAGAAGATGTATACCCGAATGAAAGACAATCAGGCAGATGTTGTTATCTGCGGAAGATATGAAGAAAACGGCAGTAATTCCAAAAGAACAAATCATAATTTTAAATCAGGGTTGTATGATAAGCCCCAATTGAAAAGTATTATATATCCCAAAATGATCGAGGGCGGTTCTTTTTTTACATGGGGAATAATGCCTAATGTGTGGGACAAACTATATAGAAGAAGTTTGTTAGAACCTTTTCAGATGATGGTGGATGACGAAATTGTGATGGGCGAGGATGCAGCCTGCGTATATCCCTGTCTGTTGAATGCAAATAGTATATATATAATGGATGAATGTTTTTATCATTACAGACAATCAGGAAATTCCATGATAAAAGCAGATGCTCGCAGGAATGACGGAGAACTTATACGCAGATTATACTTTTCTGTTAATGATTATTTTATGGAATTACATAATCCATATAATATTTGTGAACAATGGCTGGATTATATACTGTTTTTGATGATCCCCAGAATGGAAAATACTTATAAAGGACTTGAGGATTTGCCATTTTTATTTCCATTTCCTAATGTTAAGAAGGGTGATCACATAATTATTTATGGAATGGGAACATATGGGCATTTACTTAGTAAATATGTATTAAAAAGTGGATTTTGTGAACTTGTGGCGGTAGCAGATCAAAATTACCAAGCCTTGAATCAACAGGGCTTAAGCGTTATTGCGCCGGAGAAAATCAATACATTGCAATATGATGCGATTGTAATAGCATCTTCATTTGCTGCGACCAGAGATTCAATTTATAACAGCTTGGGTACATTTTATCCCAAAGAGAAGATACATGTTATGGATGAGGAATTAATTAGAAGCAAAGAAACATTGGAGGCGTTCGGACTATACAGAAAATAGAGATTAGTGGATTTTTTAAGGACTATATTAATATGGCATTTTATACGCTAATATGATAATATAATTATTATATGATGATTTCTGCAATTATTTTCTTGATATTCAGTCATTGTAATGATATAATTCGTAATATTGTTAGAATTGATGAATGGGTTTTTTAGTTGACAAGAACCTATTAATATTTGTTAAGTGTAGTAATTGCGAGAGGTAATGTTTGTGCTAAAGAAGAAACAATTTTTGCAGGAATATCGTATAGAAAATATATATTTGAAAGCCGAAGAGAAGGGGCTGAAGTGGAGGACACTTCAGGATATCTATAAGGATTATAAAAATAATTATTTGACATACTATAATCAACAAGCAGGGGAAGTAGTTGAGAAGTTATTGAAGAATGCACCTTCTGAAGCAACTATAATTTATGGAAGAGCTAAGCAGCCGGAGCACCTGATTGAAAAGATCATTCGTAAGATTGGGAAAGAAGACAAGGCTGATTATTTTGATATTAACGTTAATAATTATAGAGAAATTGTTACAGATCTGATCGGTATTCGAATTCTGATTCTGAAAAAAGAGGATTGGGATATTGTGGATCGGCATATTCATAAAAAGTATAAAAAGTTTAAAGAATGGCCTGTTGCCTATGTATGTTATGGTGATAGAGATATTTATGATAAAAAAAGGATCAATACCCAATATACAAATAAGGGATATAGGTCGCAACATTATACGATACAGCACAATAAGTGTATTTGCGAAATACAGGTAAGAACATTAGCAGAGCAGGTATATGGTGAATATGATCACAAGGTTCGTTATCCTTATAGACAGGATAGTAATTTTCTTGCAAGGTATAATAGAATAATTTCTAAGGTAACTTCAGAATTAGATGATCTGATCTCTACCAGTTTGAATTTAAGTGATGAGAATATAGATATATTGGATAAGAATTTTAGTCAAGACACTTACAGAGATTGGTCGAGCGAGGTGGATGAGAATATGAGTTATTCCCTGAATGATGATAAGCCGGAAGAATATAATGCTAAAGAACAGGAAAAAATTAATGCTATAGAACATGCAACCAACAGAATCTTGCAAAGAAGGAGATAATTTATGTTTAGAAGAAATGAACCTCAATTCAAAAAAGAACAAGAAAATAATATTCAGCTTTTAATTAATGAAGCGGTTGATGGTATTACTGAGCGTGATATTCTGCCTAATACAGCACAACCCCTGCAAGGAGAGGTTGAGGCTATGTATTTTAACGCATTAAATCAATTTTTTGAGACGAGTTTATCAAGGAGAATAATGAATATCGATCAGGATTTATATGAGGGGAAATATTAGTATGCTTAATAATGAAATGAATTACAAAGAATTGATAGAAAAAGTTGGTAAGGATAATTTTAATTCCAGATTTAGTCAAATGCTCAACTCGATTAATAAATTTCTTTCTGATGCGAAGTATCCTGATTCGGTAGTTTGTAATGAGAGGATATTATACCATGTTCTGTTAGATTATTTTTCTGATATCATTCGATTAAAAGATTTTCATGGTATTCTTCATACAAAATCTGATAAAGTAATGGCATATACAATATTTTGGTTTTTGAGAAGGAAGCCTATTCAAATAACGGAGTTTTCCAGTTCTGAATATGATATTTTTGTTAATGAAAGATATGCATGCAATCTGTTAATATCAGAATGTTTGCTGAAAAAAGATATTAATATTACTGAAGGTGAGAAATTAGAAGATTTTGATAAATACATAGATTTATTATTGTATTATTTTAAGTATAGAACGTTGAATCCTCAAGTGATTGAATTGTTAATAGAATCATTTAAAATGGGTGGGGAAATTTTATAACATTGAAGATCACATTGGAGGCATTCGAACTATGCAGAAAATAGCACTCTACGGTCTTGGTACTGAAACAGAAAGAGTAATAGAAGATTTAAATGATAAATATGACATAGTCGGTCTTTTAGATGGATTCAGGGATTCGGGAGAAATGTATGGAAAAAAAATAATTGCTCTCAATCAGGTTACTTCACTTTCCGTATCAAAAATCATAGTTGTTGCCAGACCTGGTTCATGCAAGGCAATTGCAAAACGAATAGGAGATTTTTGTAGAGAGAATAATATTGCTCTTTTTGATATCAGGGGAAAAGATTTGTTGATAGAGAATCGTGTGTCCTATGATTTTATAGGAGTGAAAGGTTATAAGAGAAATGAATTGATTGAGAGGTCAAAGCTTGCAGATGTTGTCAGCTTTGATCTGTTTGACACGCTTATTATGAGGCGTGTTTTTTCTTATACCGATATTTTTGAAATAATGGGAACAAAGCTTTCTGATAAAGGAATTGCAATTCCGGAATTTTCAACTGTGAGATTACAGGCAGAGAAGGAATTGTCAAGGAATGGTTCCCCTTTTTTATTTGACATATATTATTATATTGTTAATAATCCAGATGGTAATCTGTTTGATGATTTAAAAAAATCTCTTGATGGTGTTATAAAGGAAAATGAGGATGTTTATAATAGAGGTGGTAATGACCTTACCTTGAAAAAAATAGCTGAATATCTTGTAAATATGGAATATGAGATAGATAGAAACACTATTTGTCTGCGGCGTGGCATGGTGGAAGTCTTTAATGAATTGGTCAAAGCAGGGAAGGATGTGTATATTACTACAGATACATATTACAGCAAGAAGCAGATTATTGATATCTTGGATGGTTTAGATATTGTGGGATATAAGGATGTGTTGGTTTCCTGCGAGTATAATAAAGGAAAAAGACATGGTCTGTTCGAGGTGTTGAAGAGTAGGGGACAGGAATATTCAGATATTTCAAAAAATACAGATAAAATAGAAATTGAAGATAATAATTATATAGCTGAAGAAGCTGTTACAAAAAAGACTGTCACAGATATACTTCACATAGGAGATGATCCGGTAAGTGATATAGAAGCTGCAGATTGTGTGGGAATAGAATCATTTAAGATATATAGTGCAGAGGAACTGTTTGATGTGGCAGGAGGATTTTGTTTAGAGCATGATATGGTATCATTGTCAGACAGAATTAAGGTCGGTATGTTGAATGCATCATTGTTCAACTCTCCATTTCAATTTGAAACCTCTGATAGAAGGATAACATTATCGGGAGCTGATGAGATTGGATATACAATATGTGCACCTGTTATATGTGATTATATGTTTTGGTTCAGAGAAAAAGTGAGGGGACAGGGAATTAAGAACGTGTGGTTTTCTGCAAGGGATGGATATCTGCCAAGAAAACTATATGAAATGATGGGAGAAGATAACAGTATATATTTTTTGACGTCACGTATTGCTGCGATCAGGGCTGGGATGAAGAGCGTAGAAGATATATTATATGTGGATAGTATGAAATATTTTGGGACGGTGGAGGAGAATCTTAAGGTTCGATTTGGAATAGAGTCGGAAGATATTAGCGCACAAGCAGTTAAGAATAAGGATATTTTACAAGCAGCAAAAGCTGAAGGAATGCTTGAATATACAGAAGCGATTCTTGAAAGGTCGAAAATACAGAGGCAGAATTATATGAATTATATTGCGAGACTGAATATGTGTGAAGGAAGCATTGCGTTTTTCGATTTTGTGGCTAAGGGTACTACACAGATGTATGTGCAAAGCTTGACATCTCATCTTCTAAAGGGATTTTATTTTCTGCAGCTTGAGCCGGAATTTATGAAGGATAAAGGCTTGGATATTGAACCGTTTTATTCCACAAAGGAAACAGGCGACAGTGCAATCTTTGATAATTATTATATTCTTGAAACGCTTTTGACAGCACCAGATCCTCAGGTTATGGAGTTTGATGAGAATGGAGAGCCTGTATATGCAGTGGAACTGAGATGTGAAAAGGATTTAAAGTGCTTTGAAGAGATGCAGCAGGGTGTGTTGGAGTACTTTGATGATTATCTGAAATTAATAACTGAGGGAATACATACTGAGAATAAAGTGTTGGATGAGAAGATGCTTGCATTGATTCATAGTTTTAAAATTGCTGACGAGAGCTTTCTTTCATTAACCGTGGAGGATCCCTTCTTTAATCGAATGACTAATGTAATGGATTTGATTTAAAATGATTACTCTAGGATGATATTATTGTGTCAACACATAGAAAAGATGAATTAATCACGATATATTAACAATTTGCCAATCGACTACAAATAGTTTATAATGAAGCCATGTTATGGCTTCTTTTTTTCGTACTCATAAAATGCAAAGGAGGGTGGTCAGATGCAATTTGAACTTATGGCGTCAATGATGTGTGCGGATTTCAGGAATCTGGAGAAAGAGGTAACTGCGTTAGATGCAGCGGGAATTGATTCATTTCATATTGATATAATGGATGGACGGTATGTGCCAAACTATGCAATGTCATTAAATGATCTCAGATGTATAAGAGGACTTACTGATACACCTATGGATGTGCATCTTATGGTGGAGCATCCCAATAATACGGTGGATTTGTTCATAAGAAGCCTTAAGAAGGGCGATACCATTTACATTCATCCTGAGGCGGAGTATCATCCCTCTACAACCCTTCAAAAGGTAATAGATGCAGGGCTGACCCCGGGACTAGCAATCAACCCCGGAACCAGTGTGGAGACCATATACGAGATGTTAAGAATTGTTAAGAAGGTGCTGGTAATGTCTGTGAATCCCGGTAATGCCGGTCAGATGTACAGGGCTTATGTTGGAGAGAAATATAAGAAGCTGTTATCAATGAAAGAGGATATGGATTTTGAAGTGTACTGGGATGGAGCATGTACCTTGGATAAGATTGAGCTGTTTGCTCCAATGGGCGTGAAGGGCTTTGTGCTTGGAACTAATCTTCTTTTTGGTAAAGGAAGGTCCTATGATGAGATACTTAGTGAGATTCGTGAAGCTGTATGATAGATAATGGCGTATATTGATATACAGGATTTTGCTTTGCCTATTATTTAGTAGCAAAATGAAATATATTATGTGGATAGATTTGAGGGGCAGGTAAAAGAGACAGGAGGAAAAACATGAAAGCATTGATACTTAATTCAGGAATGGGAACGCGCATGGGGGTTCTTACATCGGAGCATCCCAAATGTATGACGGAGATTTCTAATGGTGAAACAATTCTGTCAAGACAACTGCATATGCTTTCGGAGGTGGGTGTTTCCGAGGTTGTTATGACTACGGGAGCCTTTGATTCCGTGCTTGTCAATTACTGTGAAAGTCTTAATATTCCCATTCATATTACTTTTGTTAAAAATGAGCTCTACAGGGAGACTAATTATATATATTCCATATACTGTGCCAGGGAATATTTGGATGATGATATCATTCTTATGCATGGGGATCTGGTGTTTGAGAACGAGGTCATGGATAGGCTGATGGAGAGTACTGTCAGCTGCATGACTGTCAGCTCGACCTTGGAGCTGCCACAGAAGGATTTTAAGGCTGTGATCTGTAAGGGAGGATCTGAGTTTGGTGGCGGTTATGGATCGGATGCTTTGAAGAATACGGATGGTGATGAAGATAATGATCAAGCTACTGTCAAACAGCAGAGGGGATTAAAAGCTGAAGGTTCGGCCATAGAAAGCTGTATACCGTCAGAAGGTTTGATGGCAGGGAAGATTAGCAGTATAGGAATCGAGTTCTTCAATGATGCCATGGCTGCACAGCCCCTATATAAGATAAAGAAAGAGGACTGGGGGATATGGCTTGATAAGATAATTGAGTACTGTGAGTCCGGGGATGAGGCAAAGAGGAAATGTTATGCTGAGAATGCATTTAATGAGGTTTCTGACAGCTGTAATATATATGCATTGGATGTTGCCAGCCTCCTTTGTAATGAGATCGATGATCCGGAGGATCTTGCTGTTGTTTCTGCGAAGCTTAAGGAGGTCAAGTCACGGACTGTATATATGTGCTTCTCTACTGATATCATTCATGGGGGCCACATCAGTATCATTAAGAAGGCACAGCGTCTCGGCAAGCTGATAATAGGTGTGCTATCGGATGAGGCTATTTCCAGCTACAAGAGGTATCCTCTGGTACCATTTAATGACAGGAAGCTTATGATGGAGAATATTGCAGGGGTACACCATGTGGTAGAACAGACGAGCTTAAGCTATCGGGATGTTTTGAAAAGGTATAAGCCTGATATTGTAGTTCATGGGGATGACTGGGTGACCGGATTCCAGAAGCCTGTCAGGGATGAGGTGACGTCAATACTTGCTTCATATGGAGGTAAGCTGGTGGAGTTCCCTTTCTCGAAGGATGATAAATATAAGGAGCTGGAACTGCGTACGAGGTCTGACCTTGCAATGCCTGATATAAGAAGAGGAAGGCTCCGTCGTGAGCTGGAGATAAAGGGACTTGTAACGGCCATGGAGGCTCATGATGGTCTTACAGGACTTATAGTTGAGGATACGGTGGTGTATCAGGAGGGTGGCGCCCATCAGTTTGATGCCATGTGGGTGTCCAGCCTGTGTGATTCTACCGCAAAGGGCAAGCCTGATATAGAACTTGTTGATATGACATCAAGGTTCAGGACCATTGAGGATCTTATGGAGGTTACCACCAAGCCTGTTATCTTTGATGGAGACACAGGCGGAAAGACGGAGCATTTTGTCTATACGGTCAGGACTCTGGAACGTCTGGGGGTCTCTATGATCATCATTGAGGATAAGACTGGTCTTAAGAAAAACAGCCTGTTCGGGACTGAGGTGGCACAGACCCAGGATTCCATAGAGGGCTTCAGAGCTAAGATCACTGCCGGAAAGAAGGCGCAGAAGACAAAGGAGTTCATGATCTGTGCAAGAATTGAGTCCCTGATATTAGAGCAGGGCATGGAGGATGCGTTAGAGAGAGCCTTCGCATTTAGTAAGGCTGGTGCTGATGCTATCATGATCCATAGCCGCAAGAAGGATCCGGCAGAGATCTTTGAGTTTGTGGAAAGGTTTCGGGCGAAGGATCAACAGACATACATTGTTGTTGTGCCCACCTCATTTAATTCTGTCACTGAGGAGGAGTTTAAAGAACGTGGAGTAAATGTGGTCATTTACGCAAATCAATTGATGCGTGCCACAGTTCCCGCAATCCAGAATGCAGCAAGGATCATACTTGAGAACCATAGGGCGCAGGAGTGTGACAGCATGCTCATGCCGTTTGATGAGATAATCAGGATGATCCCTGAGGAGATGTGATATATCATGGCTGGCGGATGAAGAATGAAGGCTAAAGAATGATATACCACAGCAGGTTATAGATTTGTAATTTTTCACATTATCGTAGGAGATTAGACATGCAGACAGTGATCAGGGTCGATGGGGACTTGGATGAATTAAATGAATATCTTATTTCCTTACATGTGCAAAGGATCATGCTTGTGTGTGGTAATTCTATTAAATATCTGAGATACGATCCATACTTTAGCGATCTATATAGGTCGACAGGGATTCGGGTCGTAAGGTTCAGTGGCTTTGAGCCTAATCCGCGGTATGAGTCGGTGGCTGAGGGCGTCCGCATGTTCAAGGAGGAAAACTGCGATATGATCATTGCTGCAGGGGGCGGCTCTGCTATTGATGTTGCCAAATGTATCAAGGCGTTCGCTTATATGGATAATAATAAGGAAACGCCGGGTGACAATAATGCAAAGCCTGAAGATGGCATGGAAGTAACATACCTGTCCCGGGAAATAGTGCCTAATGATATTCCGCTGATGGCGATCCCTACAACTGCGGGAACCGGTTCTGAGGTTACAAGGTTTGCTGTCATTTATTATAAAGGAGAGAAGCAGTCTGTCTCTGATCGCAGCATTATACCATCGGCGGCTGTTCTTGACAGCAGTGTGCTGGAAAAGCTGCCGCTCTACCAGAAGAAGGCTACGATGCTGGATGCCTTTTGCCATGCGGTGGAGTCCTATTGGTCTGTCAACAGTACTGATGAGAGCAAGGAGTATTCGAGGGAGGCTATAAGGCTGATACTTCATAATGTGAACGGATATCTTGGGGAGAATATAATCGATGGAACTGCCGAGTTCTCCGGTATACAAAGTGGAGAAGACATTGGAGGTACAGAAGGAACTGACAGTAAGGCTGATAGGGATGTCTGTGTTGACAAGGATGATATAAAGGAAGTGCCAAGACCGAAGAATAAAGGATACAATGATAATATGCAGCAGGCTGCATATCTTGCAGGGAAGGCTATTGACATAACCCAGACCACGGCCGGCCATGCCATGTGCTACAAGCTAACCAGCCTGTATGGGATAGCCCATGGACATGCTGCCGCCATTTGCGTGGCTGGATTATTCCCATATATGTTAGAGCATGTTGATGACTGCATAGATTCCCGTGGTAAGGAATACCTGCAGAGTACATTTAATGAACTCATGGAGGCTCTTGGAATCGGCAGTGCTGCATTGGTGGGATCATTTTTTGACCGATTGATCGAGAGGCTTGGCATCAGTATTCCTGTGGCAGATGAGAAGGATTATGCCGTATTGAAAAGGTCGGTTAATACTGAGAGGCTCAGGAACAATCCCGTTAAGCTTACGGAGGATGCCATAGAGCGGATATACCGCAGTATCTTGAGTCATAGTAAATGAACTGCCTGCTCTGTGTTGATATATTATACTATGCCATATATCATAGTTGTGACATAGCCTTAATAATTAGCATTATCAAAGCATAAATGTGATTTGAAAGTGAATTGAATGAAAGGAAATGAAATAATGAAGGCTGAAGCTTTATTGGATATAATAGGTGCAGATTTTTATACAGGAGTTCCTGACAGCCAGCTGAAAGCCCTTTGCGACTGCCTGATGAACACTTATGGGATCGACCCGAAGCATCATGTAATCGCTGCCAATGAAGGGAATTGCACTGCGTTGGCAGCAGGATATCATCTTGCTACAGGAAAGGTTCCTGTAGTATATATGCAGAATTCAGGAGAGGGTAATATCATCAATCCCGTGGCGAGCCTCCTTAATGATAAGGTATATGCGATCCCTGTGATATTCATTATCGGATGGAGGGGAGAGCCTGGAGTGCATGATGAACCGCAGCACATATACCAGGGAGAGGTCACTCTGAAGCTTCTTGGTGACATGGGGATATCCAGCTTTGTCATCACTAAGGAAACAACAGAAGAAGAGTTAAGGGCTGTAATGGCAAGGTATCGTGAGAAGCTTTTTGCGGGAAAGGATGTGGCGTTGGTGGTGAGCAAGGGCGCACTTTCCTATGATGGCAGGGTTCAATATGAGAACGGCAATGATATGACAAGGGAAGAGATAATCAGACATATCGTGAGATACAGCGGGGATGATCCTGTTATAAGCACAACAGGCAAAGCATCCAGAGAGCTGTTTGAGATACGTGAGCAAGGTATTGATGCGCATGTGGATGATGATGCGTGTGACGCAGATGCGAATGATGATGTCCATGATGATATTACGAAGAACGATGATAGCCGTGATGGTATTATGAAGAATGATGATGTCCGTGATGATATTACGAAGAATGCGCATCAGTATGATTTTCTGACGGTTGGTTCCATGGGACACTGTTCATCAATAGCACTTGGCGTGGCGGTCAACAAGCCGGATAAGAAGGTGTGGTGTATTGACGGAGATGGTGCAGCCCTGATGCACATGGGAGCCATGCCGGTCATAGCAAACTGCCATCCGAATAATCTTATTCATATAGTGATCAATAACGGCTCCCATGAGACAGTGGGTGGTCAGCCTACAGTTATGGGCAATCTGAACTTCTATGAGATAGCCAGATCCTGTGGATATCCCAATGCAGTTTGCGTGGCAGATTACGGGAGCCTTGATAGGGAATTAGAGGCAGCAAAGGAACGGAATGACCTCACACTTATTGAGGTTAAATGTGCAATCGGAGCCCGTGATGATTTGGGTAGACCCACTACTACTGCGCTGGAGAACAAGGAGAATTTCATGGAGTATCTGAGAAGAAGTGGAGAATAACCTATGAAATGTATTGCTGTGATCCTGTCGGGTGGAACCGGCAACAGAATGAATATGGATATACCTAAGCAGTATATTGAAGTAAATGACAGGATGATCATAACGGAGAGCATCCGTCCCTTCATGGAGTGTGCCTTGGTAAGCGGTATACGCATCGTGGCAGATGAAATGTGGCATGATAAGATAATGGATGAGTACAGAGTCCTGTCTGAATATTATATGGGCGGGCTGGATGTGTCAGATTGTAGCATGGATGACCGGGACTTTACGGGGGCATATAAGCTTCATGGTTTTTCAAAGCCAGGTGATAACAGGCAGCTGTCCATACTGAATGCGCTGAGGGATATTACAGATGCGCAGGAAGATATTCTGGTGATCATCCATGATGCAGCAAGACCCCTTGCTTCTGTTGGTCTGATTACACGTTGTATAGAGGCATGCTATGGACATGATGGTGTGATGCCTGTGCTGCCAATGAAGGACACAGTCTATTACAGTGAGGATGGCAGAGGAATATCAGAGCTTCTTAACAGGGATAGGGTGTTTGCAGGACAGGCACCGGAGGTTTTTCGTCTTTCACAATATCTTAAGGCATGCGAAGCCCTTCTGCCTGACAAGATAATGGAGATCAGGGGTTCTACCGAGCCAGCAGTTATGGTGGGACTTGATGTAGTGATGATCCCGGGAGAGGAAGAGAACTTCAAGATAACCACCAGAGAGGATCTTGAGCACTATAAAGAGTTATTAAAATAAATAATTATATGAGTGATAATATAGAATTTGTTTTAATTTAAATGAGTAATACGAATAATAAAAATTCTGATATAGCGAAGTATAATGTATTGAAAGATATTGAACAAAAAGAGGTTAATAGATGAAAGCACATGTACTGTATGGCATCAATGATTTGAAATATGAAGAGCTGGAAAGGCCTGTTCCTGGCAAGGGAGAGGTCCTTCTTAAGGTTGAAGCAGTGGGAATTTGCGGCTCTGATATTCCAAGAATATATAAGACAGGTGCCCACACCCATCCACTTATTCCTGGCCATGAATTTGCCGGCACTGTGTGTGAGGTGGGAGAAGGCACAGAAGCATTATATAGTGGGGATAACATCAGTCTCATAGGAAGAAGGATGGGTGTGTTCCCACTTATTCCCTGTGGTGTCTGTGGTCCGTGTCGTAACAAGCAGTTTGAAATGTGCAGGAATTATAATTATCTTGGCTCCAGGTGTGACGGTGGATTTGCGGAATATGTTACGGTTCCGGTTAGGAATCTGATAGAGCTCCCTGATAATGTGTCATTTGATGATGCGGCCATGCTGGAGCCCGCGGCTGTGTCTGTCCATGCCATGCGGCGGATGTCTGGTGATGTTAATATACAAGGAAGTCCCGTGGTTGTCATTGGCCTTGGAACAATAGGCTTATTACTTACGATGAATCTGATAAATGAAGGCTTTAAGAATTTGTATGTGGTTGGTAATAAGGTCTTTCAACGCAATAAAGCATTGGAGCTTGGAATAAAGCCTGACAATTATTGTGATAGTACCAAAGGAAATGTGGTAGATTGGATATTGGAAAAAACGGATGGTGTTGGTGCTGCCTATATATTCGAATGTGTAGGCACCAATGACACATACTGTAAGGCTGTGGAAATGGCAGCTCCCGCCGGCAGTATAATGCTTGTGGGAAATCCGGCTTCTGACATGACACTCGAGAAGAGCATCTACTGGAAGATACTTCGTAACCAGCTTGTGATAAAGGGTACATGGAATTCATCCTTTACAGGAGAGCAGAATGATGACTGGCATTACGCCATCAACAGAATGGATGAGGGGCGCATCAGACCGTCACAGCTCATCTCCCATAGGTATAGCCTGAATAAGCTACAGGATGGACTCAGTATTATGAGGGATAAGACCGAGGATTATGTGAAGATAATGATACATCCTCATGGAGATAAATGATTATCCCACCGCCATTTCCAGCATTGTCTTAAGCTTAAGCTTATAGCTGTGTTCGTTCTTAACCTTTGCCTGACCGTTCCTTGCTATCTGGATTCTCTCATCCTCATGCTGCAGATAATAGTCAATCTTATTAATCAGATCCTCCTGGCTGTCATACACCTCTAGGTCCTTTCCGATCTCAAAGAAATCAGGTATCTCTGACTGATAATTTGTCAGCAGAAATCCTCCTGCACCCATGGTGTCAAACATGCGCAAAGGCATGCCTGTACGGATGGGGCGGTTGGTCATGCTCAGGTTAATCTTACTGCATTTAAAAATCCTGGGCATCATGGTAGTGGAATCAGCACCACCACGGAAGTTTACCTTTGGAAGCTTTGAAACATCACTTAATGTCCAAAGGTCAAGCTTGAAATGCTCAGAAATATTTTTAAGAGTCAGCAATCGCTCCTGCTCGGTGCATTTATAGCCTATAAAGGTGTCAGCGATTATTGCCCTGTCATCCTCTGTATAGTCTTCTCCTAAGGGGTGCCATCCTGCCTCCTTCTTGAATTGCTTTACAAAATCATCTGTAAGAGAATCCTCAATAAAGTTATACCCGTACACGTTAAGCTGTGCGGCAACAAGACCGTCAACATATCCCCTTACAAAGGGGGACAGGTCATTGACTATTCCGTTGTATTTGCATTTCTCTTCATAGGTTGAGCCGATAAATGATATATCACAGTCATAATCCTTGTGGTCCTGGGCGCTCAGAGTAATTGAATTCCATTCTTCATAATCACAGGCCAGAGGCATATAGAATATGTTCTCAGGATTAAGGGGGGAGAATTTGTTATACTGGCTCCTGTCAAACATGAAAATCCTGTTCCAAGGGTTTTTAATGGTTTCTGAGTACAGCTGGAACACAGGGTTATCCACCGTCCAGCACACATATGGTATTTTGAAAATATTGCACACTCTTGATACGATGGGGATGAAGTTGACGGTGAATACACAGTCATACTGCTTCTCCTGAAGCCTTGCCGCTAACTCCTCCAGATATCCCTTGTCGTAATCCACACTGTCAAAAAGTCTGGTCATATAATCAATATTATAGCCTAGCTGCTGAAAACCATGATCAATTCCGTTTTCGCAGATTGATGTCCATTTACAGAAAAGTATGTTGTAATTTTTTTTATCCATGTTATATCCCCTTCAAAAATATGTGGTATTATTATCTAAAGCAATGATGCTGGTTAGCTGTTGCTTCACCATGTTATATTACGTTCGGACATAAGGCTCTCACTGACTGAACTTTCTGATCATCTTATCATGTTCTGGCTGCCCATTATCCTGAGAGGCGTTTACTGCCTGAACTTTTTCAACATCTCATTCCTGAGTCCGATGAATGCTTCCTTATCGAAGGGATAGTCCAACAGCTTCAGCATGAAATCATCAAAGGTGTTGCTTTCCCAGGCTCTGAATGGATTGGTTTTGTAATCCGGAATTTCGGCAAGTACTGTTTCCCTCATTTCCACGTAGCAGTCATAGGAACGATCTGGGAATTCCTTGAATACCTCCCACAGCATGTACACATAATATTTCTCAAGAAACATCCATTCAATGCAATCCCTGTTCACCTTATCACAGTCAAGTCCTCTGTCACGGCATGTGTGTAAGAAGCCAAGGGCAATGGGCATCTTGTCGAACTGATGCTCCTGATGCTTGCTCTGAACCGTTCCCTTTGGATTGACAAAATAATGATATAGGGCTTCATCAATTCTATAGTAAGACCTTGCGTAGAGAAATGCCAGATAGCAGAAGAATATGTCCTCATACCGTATCTGCTCCGGACAGAATATGTCATTATCAACAAGGAAGCTCTTCTTGAACACCTTGCTCCAGAGTGCAGTGATACCGATCTGGTCGCCGATGAACCTGGTACGGACCTTTGGATCTGTAAGGTTAAGATAACCGTTATCCCCCAGCTTCTTAACAGGTGTGCGGTGCTTCTCATCCCTTGCCAGATCCCATCGGCACTCCACGAAGTCACAGCCGTACTTCTCGATGGCAGCCACCATTTTCTCGAACATGGTCACATCCACCCAGTCATCAGAGTCCACATACCCAATGTATGGTGCGGAGGCGTATTCAAGTGCCACATTCCTTGCAGTGCCCTGGCGCCGATTCTCGGTGAAGTTAATGACGATGATGTTGTCGGGATACTGCTGCTCTAATGCGGTAAGCCTGTTGAGTGTGCCGTCGGTGGAGGCATCATTTACAAAAATAAGCTCCATATTCTCAAAGCCTATGGTCTGATTCTTAAGGCTTTGAAAGCAGCGGTCGATATATTGCTCCACGTTGTAGCATGGAAGAATGATGGTGATCTTTTTATCCATAAATGAATCCCCTCCGTTAGAAAAGTATATGTGTTAAGTATAACAGAAGATGTTTTGAAATTAAATAATAAAATAAAACCGGGTGGATATAATTCAAAAACTTGCGTATATTTTCTAACATTTGACAGATACTACATACAGAAAGTGCCATTAAGAACAATGCAGTAATATGAGACTGATATTAAGAAGTGTCATCATAGTATCGGTATAATATTAGTAGCATTAAGGTTAATATAGTATGGCAAGTATCTTAAAATGGAGGAATCATTTATTATGAAAGCAACGGGAATTGTTAGAAGGATAGACGAGCTTGGAAGAATAGTTGTACCAAAGGAGATAAGAAGAACCTTGAGGATCCGCGAGGGCGACCCGCTTGAGATTTTTACAGATAAGGATGGAGAGATCATTCTTAAGAAGTATTCGCCCATCGGTGAGCTTTCCATATTCGCCCAGGAGTATGTTGACGCAACGGCCCAGATACTGGGATGTCCGGTGTGTGTTACAGACAGGGATCAGATAATCGCAGTGGCTGGTATGCCTAAGAAGAATCTGTTAGGAAAGCCACTTCACAAGGAGCTGGAGGACGCCATTAACGATAGAGAGGCAATAATGGCAAGGAAGGGCGAGAAGAAGTATATTAAGATAACGGGAGAAAATGATGACGTGTATGATGGTGAGATCGTTCAGACCATAATTTGCGAGGGTGATGCCATCGGAGCGGTAATAATTCTCAATAAGGATGAGAAAAAACCTCTGACTGAGACGGAGAGAAAGGCGGCAATAATTGCTGCAAACTTCCTTGGAAAGCAGATGGAAGGGTAGAAAATATGGCAAATTGAATAGATTTTAGTGGAAAAGTACTTGGAAAATTCTACTATTTTACACAAAAAAGCGAAGAATATATTGAATTGCTTGACAAACAAAGCGCAAACGAGTATAACTACTCTTAGGACTTGTCCGAAAGGTCAAGAATACCAAGCAAATACTATATATTTTAAGAGGAGGAACTATTCCTATGAACAAAGCAGAGTTAGTAGCAGCTATGGCTGAGAAGACTGAATTATCTAAGAAGGATGCTGAGAAGGCACTTAAGGCTTTCACAGACGTAGTAGCAACAGAGTTAACAAAGGGTGAGAAGATTCAGTTAGTTGGTTTCGGTACTTTTGAGGTAGTTAAGAGACCTGCTAGAGAGGGTAGAAATCCTAAGACTGGTAAGTCTATGAAGATTCCTGCATCTAAGGCTCCTAAGTTCAAGGCTGGTAAGGCACTTAAGGATTCTGTTAACAAGAAGAAATAATTAATTTATATGATTATTTGCGAAGGCTGTTGCGTATGCGACAGCCTTTTGTTTGCTTATGCAGAGTCGCCGATATGGAATATGTCAGCTTATGCTGATCGGCGGCTCGCGGGCGGGCAGGGGAACCCTGCTCGATTTTATATATTTGGAGGTAGTTATGCGGTTAGACAAGTATTTGAAGGTGTCACGGCTTATAAAGCGCCGTACTGTTGCCAACGAGGCCTGTGATGCGGGGCGTGTTATGGTCAATGGCAGGGTTGCCAAGGCTTCCGTTGATGTGAAGGTGGGCGACAGGATAGATATTGAATTTGGCAACAAGAATGTTGCTGTGGAGGTAACACAGATTGCGGACTCTACAAAGAAGGAGGACGCGAAGGAAATGTTTAAGTATCTGTGAAATGATGATTTCTGTTTTACATTAGCCATCTTTCTATAAAAGAAGGAAGGCATATAAATATTTGCTGGGACAGAACGATAATTAAAGATTATAGGCATGTTTGGGGATTTTTCTTCATACATTTAACCAAGGCATTGTTTGTGGTGCAGATTGAGGTAAGGACTTCACTGCATTATAGAAGAAGATAGTGCACGGAGCGGCTTCTTATACTATGTAGCGGAGAGCTTTATTGCATTATAGAAGGAGGTTGTGTATGGAGGATAATCGCAGCAGTATAAAGGCTCACAGGATAACCTTGAACAACAGGGGAACGGGAGTGGTGACAGGTGTTAATGCGGTCATTTCCTTTGATCCCAATGAAATACTGCTCGAGACAGAGCAGGGAATGCTGCTGATCAAGGGCACAGAGCTTAACGTTACGAAGCTTACACTTGAAAAGGGTGAGGTGGAGATTGACGGGCGGGTGGATTCATTTACCTATTCAGATATCAAGCCTGGCATGAAGGATGATAACTCAATACTTAACAGGCTGTTTAAGTAGGTGGGCCATGGCAGAGCTGATATATGATGAAATGACGTTGTTTGGAATCTGTATGCTCCTTGGGGCTATGCTGGCATTCGGCTACGATTTGATAAGGTGCTTCAGGATCTTTGTGCCCCATCCGGATGTGCTGGTGGACATTGAGGATCTTTCCTTTTGGATGTTCACGGCGTGGATGGTGTTCCGGACGCTGGTGATATATAACCGGGGAGCCTTGAGGGCATACGCCTTTATTGGGATGTTTTTAGGTGTTATACTGTACTCCTTAACGCTGTCAAGGCTGTTGCTTTTTATTGTGCACAAAATGATTCCATATTGGCGCAGATTTTTCAAGCTCCTTGCTAAGCCCTTTGCCTTCGTGGGAAGATTTGTAAGAAAAACATTGAAAAATATAATGGCACAGGTTAAAATAGCGGTTAAGGGAAGGTAAAGCTTGGAATTAAGGATGTGATTTCAATGAGTAGGAGACAAAAGAAAAGAAGGGTCAAGAAGGGTTCGCCTGTCATTGTTTTTGTTGTGATATGTTTTTGCGCACTGATGGGAATGAGAACCGCCTCTCTTTACAAGGAAAGCCGCGAGCTCAGCAAGAAGCAGGAGGCCCTGGCTGCCCGCATGGAGAGTGAGGAGAAGCGGAAGGAAGACTTAGAAGAGCTTGAGAAATATATGAAGACCAAGAAGTACATGGAGGAGGTTGCCAAGAGCAAGCTGGGGCTTGTGTATCCCAACGAGATACTGATACAGCCGGAGAATAAGTGAGGATGGATTTTTGTCTTCCCAATGTGTGGGAAGGTGCCGGTGCAGCCGGCGGATGAGGGTGACGTCAGAGGCTTGTGGCATTGTACATCGAAATTTGCGATATATTAACCGAATATATAATAGAATATGACATTGTTAGTCATAATATAATGCTATGATCATTCTATTGCCTGTATAGATGTCTGTAGTGATGTGGCGCGAAGCCGTAACAGAGAATCGTGGAAAGCAGATTCTCTATGGCAGTAAAGCAGTAACGGAGAATGATCATAACAGACTTACGTTCAGGTGATGCATTATAATATGGGAGGAATGTCATATGCATTACAGAATGAAAGAAATAGGGATACATATCCTTGCATTTATGGTGGCAAGATGCAGCCTGCTTGGAATGTATCCCTTTGTTGTGCCTTTTTTCATGGCGGCGTATCTGAAGGATGTGAGCTCCATAAGCCTGTTCACTGCATTGCTTTTTGGAGTTATGAGTACATTTTCCGGACAGGAGGTGTTAAGGTATGCCATTGTGCTTATTTTCTTACTCATTCTTTTAAATAAGACCGACAGGGAGAAGATCTTTTCCGGCAATCTCCAGATTGCCCTGGCAGCGGGAATGATCCTCTGGGGAGTGAGCATGCCCTTTGAGTATGTGGTGACAGGAAGGGTCATATCACTTGTATATACATTTTTGGAGGGAGTGATCGCAGGGTGCATGACCCTTGTGTTTGAACAGGGCTTTGATGCCCTGCGGGTCGGGACAAGCAGGATGTTTGCAGACAACAGGCGGTTTGTGGGACTGTTTGCACTGATGGCAGCGGGACTGTTCGGCTGCCCCGGTATAAAGGAGCCCATACCTCTTACATATATTGTGGCGGCATATCTGCTGCTTTATAATGCCTACCGCTTTGACGGGGGAGTGGGAATAGCCACAGGAAGTCTGGTGGGCGTGGTGCTTTCCATATGGTCGGGACATGTGTCCTACCTTGCAGTTATGATAGCGGTGGCGGGACTTATTGTGGTGTTAAAGGAGCTTGGAAAGGCAGGGGTGCTGCTGGCATATGTGGGAGGTACCGTGCTTCTTGGTGCCACCTATGAAAGCAGCCTGCTAAATGATAACATGCTTATCGGTGGGCTTATTGTTACGGCAGCATTTATTCTGACACCGAAGGACATGTTAAAGCGTGTGGTGACAAGGAGCGGTGAGGTTACAAGGTCCTCCCAGGATATTCTTGTGCAGGAGGCTACAAGGCGCCAGATTGAGAACTTTGGCCAGGCATTTATTGCCATGGAAAAAATGCTGTCGGTCCACGAGAAGGATTATCCGGACCGTATACCCACAGGACTTTCCAACATGTATCTGAGCGGTGACGGCATATCACTGCTTAATGCCATGGAGTCGGAGAACAGCAGGCTTAACGAGCTGAGGCGGAATTTCATAAGGCAGCTTAAGCAGGTAGGTGAGATAATCACAGGATTCCAGGGTGAGATTTTGGAGGAATCATTTCCTGTGGATAATTTTGAGAGCAGGATAAGTGAGAGGCTCTGGCGAAGGGGGGTTACGGTCTCAAAGGCTGTATGCCTCAAGGACAGGGATGGACGGCTTCATGTGTATATAAGGTGCGTTGTTACCTCCAACAGGGTTGTGTCAGGTAAGATGCTTGCCAGAACTGTGGGCAATGTGGTGCGCCGCACAGTGAAGTGCGTGGACAGGGGTAATGATGTGGTGGGAAAGAGCGAGAGCATTTTCTATTTTATAGAGGAGGGAAGGTATTATCTCACCACAGGCCTTGTGCGGAAGAATAGAACGGGAGAGTCCCTTTGCGGGGATAATTTTTCCATCACCAAGCTGGAAAATGAGAAGGCTTACTGCATGATATCAGATGGCATGGGAAGCGGTGAAAATGCATATAATAAGAGCGGCCAGATCATGGATCTTCTCGAACAGCTTCTGTCTGCCGGGTTTGGCAGGAAGCTTGCAGTGGAGCTTTTGAACTCATTTATAAGCTTTATTACTGATGGCGGGGGCAGCTCTACCCTGGATATCACGGTTTTCGACCTCTATACCGGGAACGCGGATTTTATTAAGCTTGGGGCCTCCACCACATTTATAAGGCATGAGGATAAGGTGGAGTGCGTCAGGTCCACCACCCTTCCTGTGGGGGTGTTAGAGGAAATTGAGTTTGACACCTGCACCAGAAAGCTATATCATGGGGACATAGTTGTGATGATAAGTGACGGAGTGCTGGATGGAATCACCGCCGACAACAGGGAGGACTATCTTGCAGGGCTCATCGCAGCCAATGATACCGACAATGTGCAGAAGCTTGCCCAGCTTATTATGGACAAGGTCTGCGAGATGCAGGATGGAAAACTCAAGGATGATAGTACGGTGATGGCCATCGGGCTGTGGGAACGGTGAAGCCTGCAAAGGTTGTGAGGGTGAGTACATAGTTTGGTTTCACCAATGCTCTGGCACAACATAAAGTTGATTTATGCCTTCCCCCTTTAAGGGGGAAGGTGCCCGAAGGGCGGATGAGGGTATCATCAACTTATGGTTGTGCCAGAGCCCTCACCAATTATGAGGATAAGGGTATGCTTGAGAAGGTCAGAGAATACATAAAAGAAAATGATATGTTGGCACTAGGGGATAAGGTGGTAGTGGGTGTGTCCGGCGGGGCGGATTCCACCGCGCTTTTGGAGATACTTGACAGCCTTAAGGAGGAGTATGGCCTTTCCATTTACGTGGTTCACATCAATCACGGAATCCGTAAGGAGGCAGGGGAGGATGCAGAGTTTGTGCGCATGCTGTGTGAGAAGAAGAGTCTTCCGTTTTACCTTTTCTGTGAGGACATTCCGGCCATGGCCAAGAGGGAGGGGCTCTCAGAGGAGGAGGCAGGAAGAAGCTTCAGGTATCAGTGCTTCTATAAGGTGATGAGAGAAAATGGAGCCCATAAGCTTGCGGTGGCACACCATATGGATGACCAGGCGGAGACGGTGCTGTTTCACCTTGTGAGAGGGACTGACCTTGCAGGTGCCGCCGGAATTCAGCCGGTGTCTGTGTTATCCGACAGCCGGAACATAATAATAAGACCTCTCCTTAATGTAAGGGGGGCAGAGATAAGGTCGTGGCTTACTGCACAGGGAATACATTGGCAGGAGGATGCCACTAACAATGATGACAATTATTCAAGAAACCGTATCAGAAACCGTGTCATGAGTGATCTGACGGTAATAAATGACAGGGCTTCTGAGCACATAAGCGAGTTTGCAAAGCGGGCTTTCCTGTATGATGGGTATATTAAGAAACAGGCAATGAAGTTCATTGCAGGAGAGGTGCAGGTGGTCTGCTCTAAGGGTGATAAAGCTGCTGCAAAGGCACCGCTTACAGAGCCCGTTAGTGAAGTTGATATAAAGGCAGCGCCCACAGAGCCCGTTAGTGAAGTTGATATAAAGGCAGCACCCACAGTGCCCCTTAATGAAGCTGATAGAAATACAACTGCTGTAATACCCTTTAGTGAAGTGACGGACTGCATGACAATAGAAAGGCTCTCCCTGCAGCGGGAGCATTTGCTTGCAGAGGACAGGGTACTTGCCGACAGGGTGCTGTATGAGCTTTTTACAAGGCTTGCAGGTGCGAAGAAGGATATTACAGGAGAGCATGTGAATGCAATTTATGGGCTGCTCTCAAAGCAGAGCGGAAGAAGGCTTAATCTTCCCTACGGTGTGGTGGCGGAGGTCTCTTATGAGTGGCTGATTCTTGAAAGAATGGGCGATAAATGCAAAAGAGACTGTATCACAGCCACAGACTCTGATGGCACAACAGCTGTCAAAATTAATATAAAGGATCTGAAAATTGATGAGGATTTAAGTATAAAAATTTCTGATAAGGAAAAAATTGTTTTGAGGCTGTCAAAAACAGGCTCGGGAAAAGAGGCAGAAACAGGCTCGGAAATAAGTACACAAACAGAATTGAAAAACTTTCCCGAAAATTGTGAAAAATTTGAAAAAAACTATACGAAATACTTTGATTGTGATACAATAGGGAATACGTTGTATATCCGATGTCCCAAACAAGAGGATTACTTTATCTGTGATGGTGAAGGACACAGGAAGAAGCTTTCAAGGTACTTCAAGGATATTAAGCTTCCTGCAGGCGAGAGGGGTGCCCAGAGGGTCTTGGCTGACGGCTCAGAGGTGCTTCTGGTGTTAGGCAGAAGACGCTGCGAGTCACACCTAGTCACTGCGGATACACAAAGAGTTTTAACGGTCGATTATGTGGGTACAGAGTAACTTACAAAAATAATACACTAAGGAGCGGGTTATGGATTATCACATTGACGAACTAATCTCAGAGGAGAAGATTAATGCCAGGATTGACGAGCTTGCCGGGCAGCTTAACAAGGACTATGAAGGAAAGGAGCTTCATTTAATTGTGATATTGAAGGGTAGCGTATTCTTTGCCTGTGAGCTGGCAAAGAAGCTTACTATACCGGTGACCATGGATTTTATGTCGGTATCATCCTATGGTGACGGAATGGTGTCAGCCGGGGAGATTACAGTTAAGAAGGAGCTTGATGAGGATATATATGATAAGGATGTGCTTATTGTTGAGGACATTCTTGATTCGGGAGTGACATTATATAACCTGCGTATATTGCTAGCGGCAAGAATGCCGAAGACACTTAAGATAATCACACTGCTGGACAAGAAGGACAATCACGAGGCTGATGTGAAGGCAGATTATGTAGGCTTTGATATTCCCAATAAGTTTGTTGTGGGATATGGCCTGGACTATGCACAGCAGCACAGAAATCTTCCTTATGTGGGAGTGGTTGTGGAGGATTAATCTGATTATATTAATACTGCAGTGATATGTTAATGGCGGCATGCCCGCATTTACACTATTCAAAGCAGCAGCTTGCAAATATATTTTATACGAGGAGACATAAGTAAATGAACAAAAATATGAGAAGGAGTCTTATCTCCTACCTGGTATTGTTTTTGATCATATTCGGGGTTCTGGCCTTGATTCAGAATAACAATCAGGATGTTGATCTAAGCTATACCGAAACCACATTTGAGGAGGACATGAGGGACGGTAAGGTCAAATCCGTCTATGTTCAGCAGAATGCTGAGATTCCTACAGGTACAGTGGAGCTTACAAAGAAGGACCGCACCACTGTAAGATTTTATGTTACAGATGTGGGAGAATTTCAGAAGCTATATGATAATCTGGTAAATGAAGAAAATCTTAATGTTGATTTTAAAATGAGTGATGTTGTACGTCCAAGCCTTGTGGAGCGTATATTGCCATATCTTCTTGGATTGGTGGCTATCATCATTGTTATTATGATGACTGCCGGTGCCCAGGGTGCAGGTGGCGGCGGCGGCTCAATGATGAACTTTGGAAGAAGCCGCGCACAGATGACCTCAGAGGATGACAATCAGATGTCCTTTGATGACGTGGCAGGCCTTCGTGAGGAGAAGGAGGATCTGGCAGAGGTCGTGGACTTCCTTAAGAATCCTTCAAAATATGTTGATTTAGGAGCAAGAATCCCCAAGGGAATACTTCTTGTGGGTCCTCCGGGAACAGGTAAGACACTTCTTGCCAAGGCAGTTGCAGGTGAGGCAAAGGTACCATTTTTCTCCATATCAGGATCTGATTTTGTGGAAATGTTCGTTGGTGTGGGTGCTTCCCGTGTAAGAGACCTTTTTGCAGAGGCTAAGAAGAATTCACCATGTATAGTGTTCATAGATGAGATTGACGCAGTGGCAAGACGAAGAGGCTCAGGCCTTGGGGGCGGCCACGACGAGAGAGAGCAGACACTTAACCAGATGTTAGTGGAGATGGATGGCTTCAATGTGAACGAGGGTATCATCGTCATGGCAGCGACCAACCGTGTGGATATACTTGATCCCGCGATTCTCCGTCCCGGACGTTTTGACAGAAAGATAGCAGTGACAAGACCTGACGTTAGAGGCAGAGAGGATATTCTTAAGGTCCACACAAGGAATAAGAAGCTTGCGGATGATGTGGATCTCCATGAGATTGCCAGAACAACAGCAGGCTTTGCAGGAGCTGATCTTGAGAACCTCATGAACGAATCGGCGATCAATGCAGCAAAGAACAGCCGTCAGTTCATTGTTAAGGATGATATTGATAAGGCATTTATCAAGGTGGGTATCGGTACAGAGAGAAAGTCCCGCTTAGTGCCTGAGAAGGAAAGAAGGATCACGGCATACCACGAATCAGGCCATGCTATCCTCTTCCATGTGTTAGAAGGTGTAGGACCTGTATATGCAGTATCCATCATCCCTACAGGCGAGGGCGCAGCAGGTTACACCATGCCCCTTCCGGAGAATGACAACGTATTCAATACAAAGGGGAAGATTCTCCAGGATATCAAGGTAAGCCTTGGTGGACGTATCGCTGAGGAGATGATCATGGATGATATAACCACCGGTGCATCCCAGGATATAAAGCAGGCCACCGCAGCAGCAAGAGCCATGGTTGTGAAATACGGTATGTCAGACGAGCTGGGTCTTATCAATTACGAGACCGATAACGAGGAAGAAACCTTTGTGGGACGTGATATAGGACACCAGAGGATGTTAGGTGAGGCCACCGCAGCAGCCATCGATAAGGAGGTTAAGCGTATTATCGACGAGTGTTATGCAGACGCCCGCCGTATCTTAGAGGAGCATATTGATGTGCTTCACAAGTGTGCAGAACGTCTCCTTGAAAAAGAAAGAATAGACAGAGAAGAATTTGAGTCTTTGTTCGCATAACATATGAGCGCCCGCATTGTGCGGGCGCTATTTAAATGCATAATATTACTGTTTAGTGAACTTTTGTTTTTGTATGTCGTACGCAGGTAAGCTGATAGCATGGTACGTTTTGTATGACTAGCTGTACGGTGATAAGAGTTTCTAAGTATCCCGTTAAAGCTTTGATGACGTACGCGGCAAGGTGCTTAGTCGCCCTCCGTGGCTCCGGCGCACCTGCTCGGCATCCATGCCTCGCATCCGCTGGGTTTTTATCGGGATACTAAGAAACTCTACATCACCTCCCAGATGTCATACAAAACGCACCATACTATCAGCTTACCTGCTGTTCGTGGATACCGAAACTATAACACAATATACTTTGTAAAATCTAATCATTCAAATAATTGTTCGATACTTACGTTTTATTAAGTAACTTTTGCCAACAAACAGCCGTCTGCCTTGTGCAGATACCCTCAGGTCAGATGGCATTTGGAAAGGGATTAGAACTTCTTGGTGTCCCGTAAGAAACCTAGTGGATGCGAGGCATGGATGCCGAGCAGGTGCGCCGGAGCCATGGATGGCGACTAAGCACCTTGCCACGGACGGTATCAAAGTGTTCTCGGGGCACCTAGAAGTTCTTATCCCGTCCAACCCGCCATCTGACCTGAGGGTGTCTGTGCAAGGCAGACGGCGTACGGTTTCAAAACTGAACTAAACAGTAATTGTCTTGTAAAAAATGTCATGCGAGAAATGCGATTTGGTACAATTTACACAAAAATCAGCCTATTTTAGAGCTTATGGACAAAGTCTTTTGACTAATTGCACAAAAGTTTTTCAAAAAAAAATGATTGTTTGTGAACACTTTCAGACAAAAATACATATAATAATACTTGTAACCCCCCCAATACATTATATAGTTTTTTTGCTACACCCCATAAGTAACAAAAAAATACCTTCTCCAGAAAAGGGCAGTCGAACGGAAATGGCTGTCCTTTTCACTTTTTCTTGATATATCTTTGATAATCAGTTACAATATTAGTCAGTATTTCCCAGGAGGTTATAATTCATAATGGGTTATTCATTTAGAAGCTTTACAAAGGCGCAGAAGATTCAGGCTTATGTTTTTCAGAATAAACCGGCAATACGTTCCGATGCACTTTTTGCAGATGGCACAGGAGATTACAGGATTCCAGCGGAGCCAATGCCGGGAGATTCCATAACCCTTAAGTTCCGTACTGCAAAGGGTAACGTGGATCACGTGTATCTTATATGTGACGGTAACAGGATAGAGATGAAGGTTGGAGAGAGCGATGCAGCATTTGATTACTATGAGGCGGTGCTCCCCCCTGTTAAGAAGGAGCGTGTAGAGTATTATTATGAGATCGTATCAGGTAACACCCTTTGCTATTATAATAAGATAGGTGTTCAGACAGAGGTCAATCCCGACTACAATTTCACTATTATGCCGGGCTTCAAGACCCCTGATTGGGCTAAGGGTGCAGTAATGTACCAGATATATGTGGACCGTTTCTGCAACGGAGATCCAAGCAATGATGTGTTAGATGATGAATATTTCTATATAGGTGATTTCTCAAGAAAGGTTTCTGACTGGCGCAAATATCCTGATGCCATGGATGTGCGCTGCTTCTATGGCGGTGACCTTCAGGGGGTAATGAACAAATTAGACTATCTTCAGGATTTGGGTGTAGAGGTGCTTTACTTGAATCCTATCTTTGTGTCGCCCTCTAATCATAAGTATGATATCCAGGATTATGATTATATTGATCCCCATTTTGGCCGCATTGTGAAGGATGACGGGTATGTGCTTAAGGACGGCGATAAGGTCAATAAGAATTCCACACGTTATATTAATCGTGTGACCAACAAGGAAAATCTTGTTGCAAGCAACGAGCTGTTCCGCCAGCTGGTGGAGGAGATCCACAGGCGTGGCATGAAGGTCATACTTGACGGAGTGTTCAACCATTGTGGTTCATTTAATAAATGGCTGGACAGGGAGCTTATCTACGAGGGACAGGAGGGCTACGAGCCAGGTGCTTACCCCTCAGCTGATAGTCCATATAGAAGCTTTTTCAAGTTCTATGATGAAAATGCATGGCCATATAACGGAAGCTATGACGGATGGTGGGGGCATGACACCCTTCCTAAGCTCAACTACGAGGATTCAGAGGAGCTATATAATTACATATTGTATATAGGCAAGAAATGGGTGTCTCCACCTTTTAACGTGGACGGATGGCGGCTTGATGTGGCAGCAGACCTTGGACACTCAGAGGAATTCAACCACAGGTTCTGGAGGGATTTCAGACGGGTCGTGAAGGAGGCTAATCCCAACGCCATTATATTGGCAGAGCACTATGGAGATCCCCACAACTGGTTACAGGGGGACCAGTGGGATACTGTTATGAACTATGATGCATTTATGGAGCCTATTACATGGTTCCTTACAGGCGTGGAGAAGCATTCGGATGAATTCCGCGGAGACCTTCTCGGTAATCCTGATGTGCTTATAGGATCCTTGAGACACCATATGAGCCGATTCCATCAGCAGTCCTTAGAGGTATCCATGAATGAGCTTTCAAACCATGATCATTCAAGATTCCTTACAAGAACTAACAGGCGTGTGGGAAGAACCCATACACTTGGTCCTGATGCGGCTAATGAGAATGTGAATAAGGGAGTGCTTCGTGAGGCGGTAGTTTTCCAGATGACCTGGCCCGGCGCACCTACCATTTATTATGGAGACGAGGCCGGACTCTGCGGCTGGACCGACCCTGACAACAGGCGTACATATCCATGGGGACATGAGGACAGAGATCTTATTCTGTTCCATCGGGATATGATCAAGATCCATAAGGAAAACGAGGTGTTAAAGCGGGGGTCTCTGATGTTCTTACATGGTGCCCATAAGGTGGTTGCCTACGGACGTTTCAACCGTAAGGATAAGATTGTTGTGATACTCAACAACAATTATGAGGAGGTCTCTCTTTGCCTTGATGTAGACAGACTTGGAGTTGTAAATGGTACTGTTATGCGCCAGCTTATCCTGACTACTGAGGAGTCATACATTCTTGAGCCTAAGGCATATTCAGTAACAGATAACCAGCTTAGGATTTCAGTGCCGAAGATTTCTGCAATTGTATTGAAGGCAGAGTAAGAAGTATGTAATGAGTAAGTTATGATTTGACAGGTTGTCCGGCGGATGGCCTGTCATTTGCATGTTCTCCCCGCCATATAAAGGCATATGCAAACACTGCCTTTATATGGCGAGAAGCGTGTCATCATGCAGAAAATCTGCACGATTCAATATTAATGAAGGTGATACACATGTTTAAGATTGGTATAAGCACTAAAGACAAACGGTATGAAAGCCACATTCGAAAACTTCTTGAAGGAATAATTTCTGGATGTGGGGATGTTGTGTACGAAAGCATTCCGGTTGAGGTGCTTTGTGACAGAAAAAGTGAGAGATTTCTTGACGTTTCCATGTTTGTTCTGGATGATGCCATATTCAGGGAAGAAGGAGTGGAGACGGTTGATTATCTATATCGTATAAGACCGGATGCTTCAATCATCTTCTTTGAAGGTGTTAAGGAGCAGTCAGTCTCGGGAGTAAGATACCATGTGTACGCATACAATTTAAAACGCCTGAAGCAGCAGGAGCTGAAAGCGGAGATAATGCGTAAGCTCAATAAGGATGATGAGCTTTCAAGGTGCATAACCATAAGAAGTGATGGAGAACAGATAATGGTGCCGGTCAGATATATTATGTATGTTGAAAGCAGAAACAGACATATAATTCTGCATACTACACTAAGTGATTATGAATACAATGAGAAAATGTATGTGGTGGAGGAGTTGCTGGCAGATGAGGGCTTTTTACGATGCCACCAAAGCTATATTGTATCTAAGAGGTATATCACCGGTTATGACAGTAATGGAATATGGATGGACCAGGAACTTATACCGGTAGGAAGAAAGTATAAAGAGAGAGTTGACAGGGAACTGGTGTATGAAAACATCGGTACAGATGATAATGAGGATATTGGCGGTGTTACCGCAGATAAAAAGAGTGAGAAACAGGGTGTGTTGGTAGGCGTGAAGGGAATACATGAGGGTGCGCAGTTTCATTTTCGCCCTGAGAAAAAACTGCTGATAGGCAGAGACGAAAAGACTTGTGATATTGTACTTAACATGCCTTTGGTAAGCCGTCTTCATTGTATTGTGGTGTATCATGAAGCTGACAATATGTATGAGCTTGTTGATGTGTCCAAAAACGGAACCTACCTGAAGGGAAGGAAACGGCTTGCACCTGACACGGATTACTGCTTAAAGCCGGGGACGGAATTAAGCTTTGGCGGTACCGATAACGTGTATCGATTGGGGTGATATGATGAGCGGGAGAGGACTTCCGGACAATACAATTATACATGAACGTTATAAGATAGTAAGGGTTCTGGGAGAGGGTGGCTTTGGAGTAACTTATCTTGCGACAGATATTGAAAGCGGTTTACATGTTGCGGTTAAGGAATACGCTCCCGATAAGTCATTTAATGAGGAAGAATTCGAAAAAGGACTTAACCGTTTCGTCCAAGAGGCTGACGTGTTAAAGGAATACAGCTATCTTGACGGAATAGTCAGAGTGTGGGATTGCTTTAAGACAGAAAATACGGCATATATTGTCATGGATCATATAGACGGTATCACGTTGAAGAAGTATGTTTCTCTTCACGGAAGGTTTGATTATGATGAATTACTGGAAATGATGCTGCCCGTTATGAAGTCGCTTGTCACGCTGCACAGACACGGACTGATTCACCGCGATATCAGTCCTGATAACCTGATGATAGGAATGGATAACAAATTGTATCTGATCGACTTTGGAGCAGCAAGCAGGATTACCCCCGACAAAACGACGACTGTTTTGCTGAAGGCAGGCTATGCTCCGCCTGAGCAGTATCTTCATGATGGTGAATTGGGCGCGTGGACAGATGTGTATGGTTTGTGTGCCGTTATATATACCGCCCTTAGCGGAAAAACCCCGGTTGATGCCATTGCAAGACTGCAGGGGAAGGCTCTTGTTTCTCTTGCCGAACAGGGGATAGATATAGATGATTGGAAAAATGCTGCCATCACGCGGGGCATGTCGATACGCCGTGCAGAGAGGTACCGTGATGTAAATGAGCTTATCAATGCACTTACGGTAGCACCCACGGAAGAGGATGTGGCCACTGTATATGGTAATGATGCCGATTCGGATATAGTGAATGGATATGATAATACTGTAAGAACTAATAAATGGCGTTTTGCAGGTGCAGGAATTGCCGCTGCTGCAGCATTTATACTAATAGCTGTTTTGTTGAATAAGGGAAGGTCTTCATTAGATATGGATAATACATCTGTCCCGGCAACGGAGGCTTCGACCGAAGCAGTAAGTGAAGATGATACCGCAGAGGAAATAGTTCTCTGCAAGATGCCTGATGTTACAGGAATGAAGCTTCAGGATGCGGAAACGGCCATAAAACAGGCTGATGGGAAAATGACCGTGAAGACGGAGGACTCATTCAGTGACAGTGTTGATGAGGGAGTTGTCATGTCGCAGAATGTTGCGCCTGACACAAGCTATAATGAGGGCGCAATTACAGAGATTATTCTTACTGTCAGCAAGGGTGTTGAAGCTGATAAAGGTTCAGATCGTAATAACAGACGGGAAAGCACAACAAAAGAAAGCACGGCGAAGGATAACTCTTATGATGTGAAAAGTGACGGCAATGAAGCGGAGGATTTCTATCTGGACGATTAGATGAAGAAATGATTGTGGATAACTTTTTTTGTATGCCTTGATGTGTAGTTCGCGCAAAATGAGCTGCAGTATGTGCAGAATTTGGCTATGAGTGAGAATGTAATGCTATAATCAGTCCGAAAAATATATCGCTTGAGTCCGCAAAGCTTGTGTTGAGGAAGGAAGGTGGACATGTCGTGAGGATGGTAAAATGCTTCAAAGGGCATATGTATAACGCGGAAAAGTTTTCAAGCTGCCCACAGTGTGCTGCCATGGAGGCAGAGGGACAATCGATCAACTCTCAGGTTGATCAGGCAGACATTGATACAGAGGATCCGGTTACCGTGAAAAGGCAGGTGTATGAGATAGTCGGACGGCGTAAGGTTGTAGGATGTCTGATCTGTGTAGAAGGTGTCATGAAGGGTGAAGGCTTTCTGCTTGTTGAAGGGGATAATGATATCGGGCGCGGAGCCAATCTTGAGGTGGTGCTTTCCAAGGAAACTACGGTGTCCCGAAAAGCTCATGCATGCATCAGTTATAACCCGGAGGACAACAGCTATATATTATCCGCGGCGAAGGATAAGAAGGATGTCATATATGACGGTAATCAGGTGAGTGAGCCTGTGACAATCAAGGACGGTAAAATGCTTCGTATTGGACAGTGTGAACTTAGGTTTGTGGCATTTTGTGATGAAGAATTCTCGTGGAAGGATTAATACTAACGCATAGAAAAGGTATAACCATGAATATGCTTGATTACTTTTCATGAACAAGGTGGCACTTAACACCTTCAGTTATTTCGATACCGGAAGCAACGTGTCAGAAGCAGAGCCGGATAAGTTCTGCCATGGATTTGCGTTTTAGGGAAAGAAGTGTCTGATTAAGAAATGATGGGAAAATATATAATGTGAGTCGAACTGTAATGCAAACGGCGGGTTATCTGAATGTGGATAACCTGCTGTTTTTTTGCGTGTTTTTGTAATATACGTATTTCAATGTGCTGATTGTGCAATATAACTCAAACACTGCCTCAAAAGCTGTATAATAGTTAAGGATGATTATTTTGAATATTCAACTATATCTTCGACATTACAGTCTAATATCTCGCATAACCTTTCTATTGTGTGAGTAGATATGTGGTTGTTGGTACGAAGTCTTGACAATTGCCCTGCGGACACGCCATAGACATTAATTAGCTGATACTGGGATATATTTTTCTTTTTAAGTGTGTTCCAGAATGGATTATAAGATATCATTCGATTCATCTCCTTATATCTGAATACTACTCGCTTTTGCAGAATAATAGTATTAGCCATAATCGGCTATTATATTTGTGGTTAACAGGATATGTGAAATTGAAGATGAATTGCTTGCTGATATTATAATCTGTGTTATAATGATATAGTCAATATATGGCTAATATTCAATGAAATATTTAACGTACAAGAGTGAAGGAGGAAAAGTGCTAAATGAAGAAATTGATAACAAAATGTAAGGTAAAATGGGTTATGCTGTGTATGGTGGCAATTATAAACTGTATGATGCCTATCATGCATGTAAAAGCAGGTGATGTGCCCGAGGGATCTAAACAGGAAGGTAAATTCTGGTATTTGGAATTAAGCGACGGTACGGCGGAAATTGTATGGTTCGAAGAATCAGGATCAAAATCGAATGCGACGATTCCTGATACAATAGGCGGAAAGACGGTTACAAGTATAGGAGATGGTGCTTTTGTTAATGCGAATATAGCAATTGTTACTATACCTGAGAGTGTAACCAGGATCGGTAATCGTGCGTTTGATGGCTGCGACTTATTAAAAAAAATAACGATTTCTAAGAATGTATCATCAATTGGTACGAATCCTTTTACAGGCTGCAGGCAATTAAACTCAATTACGGTAGATCCTGCGAATCCGGTATATAATTCAGGAAATGGCAGCAATGCGATTATTGAGACAAAGACAAACACATTGATCGCCGGCTGCAGGGGAACAACAATTCCGGATGGGGTTACGGCAATAGCAGATGAGGCATTTGCCTATTGTAATATAAGAAATATTGAAATTCCCGAAAGTGTAACAAGTATCGGAAAAGAGGCATTTGAAAGTATAGATTATCTTGAATATATAGTTCTTCCTTCAACTCTTAAAAATGTTGGAGATAATGCTTTTGACGGTGGAATACCTATCTATGCGGAATCAGGCTCACAGACCGAAAAACTTTTGAAGGACGAGGGCTATTTGTTAGTTTCTTATAAAATAATTAAAAATACCTCTTCAAAACACACATTGTCATTTGAAAAGATTTATTCAAAAAGCGAGACATATATAGAAGTGCCGGATACAGTAACCGTGAATAAGTCGGTATTCAATGTGACCGGTATCGGGAATAATGCACTTTCCGGAAACAAGAAGGTAAAGACTGTTACATGCGGCAAGAATATAACTTACATAGGCAAGAATGCATTTAAGAATTGTACTGCACTGACATCAGTAATTGTCAATTCAAAAGAACTTAAGACTATTGGAGCGAATGCATTTGGCGGGGATAAGAAGCTTGCCAATATTACATTAAAGACTACAAAACTCACTAAGAAATCAATCGGTAAGAATGCATTTAAAGGAACAAATAAAAAGCTTGTTGTAAAGGTTCCCAAGAGTAAGGTTAAGGCATATAAAGCATATCTCAAGGACAAGGGGAACAAAAAGGTAAAGGTAAAGTAGTTGGTGAGACATGGAGTTATATAATTGTATGATAAATATAAAATATGAGGCTGGTTGCATATGAATTTGAAAAGAGCGGTTTATTATGTTATAACTGTATTGTTTTTAAGTGGAGTATCCATTGATGTGCATGCACAAAATACTGTTGTACTTCCTTGTGACGTAAGTACTCCGTCTGAAGGGAACATTTTTGTAGGAGTTAAGGGTAGTTATCCTAAAATGAGTACAGCACTTGATAAAATAAACAAAGTAAGATTACAGGCATGTAAGGAAGGACTTGCCAATCCTATTGATGAATCAAAAAAATTAACTATGGATGATTATGTTCCACTTAAGTGGTCCGCAGATTTGGAACAGGTTTGTCGTTTGCGTGCGGTAGAGAGTTTTGTGGGAGGAAATGAAAATAAAAACCACAACAGATTGAATGGAAGTAGTATATTTATATCAATACCAGGCTGTGTGACCGGGAAAATTGAAACCCTGGCGTATGAGTATGGAGAGGAATATAAGTCGGGAAAAGATGCGGATGGAATTGATATATGGGAAGGAGAGAAGGGCTTTTGGGAAGATGGTGATGCTGAAGATGCAGGTCATTATATTGCTATGATAAATCCCCGTTATCGTTACGTAGGTATTTCGGCATTTTATTCGGCGGAAGATGGGGCAATATCATTTGCTGCACAATATGCCACAGAACAGTATGATAGCAATAATAATGTAAAGGCTGTCAATCAAACACGACTTGCTCCTGTAAATTCATGCATACAGACTATTGAGGTGAAGAGAGAATATTTGTCAGATGTCAAAATATATAAGTCAGCTAAAGATGCAGGGTGGCTTATGAAGGAATCCTATGAAAAAAGAGTCTTGGTAGCAGGCGATTCTAACCAGTATTATTGTGCCTATGATATTGTTGATGAGTTTGTTAAATCGAGTGGTAAGCTTAATAAGGTTTTGTTGCTTGGGGATGTCTCGTGGGAATCATTGACACCTTCTGTTGCTTCTGTTACAAAAGATGGAACAATAAAGTACAAGAAGAAGGGTAACGCTGTAATTCAGGTATCGCAGAATGGAAATGTCATATGCCGGACCACTCTCAAAATCAAATATAATGCTATTGGTAAGGCGTCTATCAAGAAACTGACAAAGGGTAATAAGTCATTTACCTTTACTGTGAATCTGAAAAAGAATACATGGGGGTATGAGGTTCAATGGTGTAAGAATAAAAGCTTCAAAGGTAAAACGATGGATTATATGGATTATCCTAAAGGTATTGGTATGGCAAATACGGTGCGTCGGCTTAAGAAAGGTACATATTACGTACGTGTAAGAGGGGCAAAAATGATAAAGGGTGATTTATATTACTCTGCCTGGTCAAAGATCAAAAAAGTTAAGGTCATATAATAAGGAGGGCGAAAGATGTCAATGAAAAAGTATATGTGTAGAATTGCTATAGCAGCATTTATCTTGTGTGGTGCATGTAATATAGGCACGATTAATGTGAAAGCATATGCTGGTCATAGCAGTAGCGAAGCGAATGGAACCTATGAATCTTTAGATGGGAAGTATTCTCTTGAATACCAATATATTAATGGTGGTACCGAATTATCCATAGTTGGATATGCAATAGACGATGAGGGAACTGCTGTTGATATACCTTCAGAGATTGAAGGAAAAAAAGTAAAACAGATTAAATATGCGTTGTTTTATGGGTGTGATAATATTATAAGTGTTACCATACCGGATACTGTTACAGAGATTGAACCGGTGGCCTTTGCAAATTGTAAAAAACTTGAGACAATCACTATCCCCGCTTCGGTAACGGCGATTGGCGAACAGGCATTTGTCGGCACAAAATGGCTTGCCGATCAACAGAAAGAGAATTCGCTTGTTGTTGTTAATAATATGGTTGTTGATGGTTCGACAAGTACAGGTGATATTACAATACCATCCGGGATAACGGCTATATGTGATGGGGCATTTAATATCGTAGATTATTCTAAGAATGAGCATGGAACTATTTCTGAACCAGAAAATAATAATAATCTGACAAGTGTGACCTGTAATAATGAATTGAAGTCAATAGGTAAGAATGCATTTCAAAACTGTATTGCTCTTACAGCTGTGAAATTAAATGAGGGAATTGTTTCAATTGATGATAGGGCATTTCGTGGATGTAGTACGCTTTTTTCCATCACGATCCCGGAGGGGGTAACGAATATAGGTGATAATCCATTTACTGATTGTGCTGAATTGGCAGAAATCTCATTGCCTGATAGTATCAAAAAGGTTGGATTATGGCCATTTGGCAATACAAAATGGTGGAAAGGAAAGGAGGATAGTTCGGAAAATGGTCTTGTTATTGAAAAGCATATACTGTTAGATGGAACCAAAGCTTCAGGAAATGTGGTGATTCCTGACAATGTTACGGTAATTGCAGATTATTCATTTTGTGTGGGAACGGCACAGAATAATACAGGACTTACCGGTGTCGATATCAAAGGTGATGTTGAAGTGATTCCGGAAAGTGCGTTCGCATGGTGTAATAATATAAAATCTATTACATTGCCTGATACAGTGACTAGTATAGAAGAGAGGGCATTCGATAATTGTACGGGTCTTGAGAGTATAATACTTTCCGGCAGCCTTGCAAGCATAGATGACAGTGCATTTATTAATTGTACAAGCCTTACATCGATAAATGTTTCAGAAGATAACCCATCTTATTCCTCAGCTGATGGTGTTCTGTATAATAAGAATAAGACAACATTGGTTTCCTATCCGGCTGGAAAAGGCGGAGAATATACAATACCTGAAACAGTTACATCTATTGAAAAAGGGGCATTGACAGATTGTAATAGCTTAGAAGAGATTGTCCTTAATTCAAATCTTACAAGTATTTCTCCGGAAGCATTTCAGTTTAGCAGTGGGACGGGCAGTACACAAAAGATTAAGGTCACTGTTCCCGAGGAGATGGATGTAAGTGGATTAGGTCTTGAGAATATACAGGCAACAGATCATGTGGTCATCTATGTGGCAGAGGGAAGTACAGCTGCTCTGTATCTTGAGAAGTACAAGCTGCAGATAACTGTGGTTACGTATCCTTCCAAGAACGGGAACAAGGAAGATGAGAAGAAGGAAGACGAGAAGAAAGAAGATGAAAAAAAGGATACGCCTGCCAATACTCCGTCAGATACTTCCGTAGGTGGAGGTACGGATAATACACAGGAGGCTTCCCAGACAGCTGAAATCGGAAAGACATACGAGGCGGGTAGTGCCACATATAAAGTGACATCGGCGGCAGAGGTAACATTTACTGCACCTAAGAGCAAAAGTATTAAGAAAGTCACTATTCCTGCTACTGTTACGATAATGAACCAATCATATAATGTTACGGCCATTTCAAAGGGGGCGTGCAAGAACTGTAAGAAGCTTACCACAGTGACGGTCGGGAGTAATGTGACAAGTATTGGCGATGAGGCATTCATGAACTGTGCAAAGCTTAATAAGGTGACAGTTGGAAAGAATGTGACAAGTATCGGTAAGAAGACTTTTTCAGGCGATAAGAAGTTGAAAAAACTGATATTCAAGGGTGCAAAGGTTAAGAAGGTTGGAAAGAAGGCCCTATCCCAAGTGCCTAAAAAGGTAAAGATCACAGCTCCTAAGAAGGCTGTTTCAAAGTATAAGAAGCTTCTGAATAAGGCAAAGTAAATAATTATTTCCCAAGTTGACATAATGCTGAAAAAATTTGTGCAATCTATACAAGGGCTATATAATGCCTGATGTTTACATAAGATTGCACTTTTTTTTGTCCAAAATCCAAGAAAAATGCCCTTGCATTTTGTCGGAAAAGAGAGTATTATAACACAAGATGTTGTGTCGAGAGTAGACAGCAGGTGGAAGATAAAGGGGTCTGACACGGGCAGAGTAATCTGTGAGCAGGCTCATTTTTTCGCCATATTGTAAGGCTTCGGGTCATAGGTACACATGTGGGAGACGAACAAGCAAAGGAGTAATACGGAGGGAAAAGAAGGATATGAAGATCATCAAGCGAAGTGGAACAGAGGTCGAGTTTGATATAAGCAAGATTGTTGCCGCTGTAGCGAAGGCCAACAAAGAGGTTGTGGAGAAGGACAGATTAACAAGAGAGCAGATCAATGAGATCGCTAAGAAGGTTACTCTTTCCTGCAGTGCCATGAATCGTACTGCGGGAGTGGAAGAGATACAGGATATGGTGGAGAATGAGATCATGGAGACCCAGGCGTTTGCGGTTGCCAGAAAGTACATTACCTACCGTTATAAAAGAGCATTGGTTCGTAAGTCCAATTCCACGGATGAGCAGATATTAAGCCTTATTGAATGTAACAATGAGGAGGTTAAGCAGGAGAACTCCAATAAGAATCCTATTGTTAACAGTGTACAGAGAGACTATATGGCAGGAGAGGTTAGTAAGGATATAGCAAAGCGTATTCTTCTTCCTGAGGAAGTGGTGAAGGCTCATGAGGAGGGCATCATACATTTCCATGATTCCGATTATTTTGCGCAGCATATGCATAACTGCTGCCTTGTGAATCTTGAGGATATGCTGCAGAATGGAACTGTTATCAGTGAGACCATGATAGACAGACCCAAGAGCTTTTCTACAGCTTGTAATATAGCAACCCAGAGTATTGCACAGATTGCCAGCTCACAGTATGGCGGACAGAGCATCACTCTTTCACATCTGGCACCATTTGTTGATGTCAGCAGGAAGAAATATCTCAGAATGGTGCAGGAGGAGTTTGAGGAGGCAGGACTTGCCCTTGATCACAACCAGATTGCCAAGGTTGCAGAGCTTCGTGTCCGCGAGGAGATCAAGCGCGGTGTGCAGATGATACAGTATCAGGTTATCACTCTTATGACCACCAATGGCCAGGCTCCATTTGTTACCGTATTCATGTATCTTGACGAGGTGCCGGAGGGACAGACCAGAGATGACCTTGCCCTTGTTATTGAGGAGATGCTCCGCCAGAGAATACTTGGCGTGAAGAACGAGAAGGGTGTGTATATAACACCTGCATTCCCTAAGCTCATTTATGTATTAGAGGAAGACAATGTAAAGGAGGGAACAAAGTACTGGTATCTCACTAAGCTTGCAGCACAGTGTACTGCGAAGAGAATGGTTCCTGACTATATATCAGAGAAGATCATGAAGAAGTTAAAGGGCGGGGATGTGTACGCATGCATGGGCTGCCGTTCCTTCCTTACACCGGATAGATTTACAGATGCAGGAGTAGGTAATCTTGCAAATGCAGGTAATTACGATCCTAATAAGCACAAGTATTGGGGACGCTTTAACCAGGGCGTTGTAACTCTTAATCTTGTGGATGTTGCATGCTCCTCAGAGGGAGATATGGACAAGTTCTGGGAGATCATGGATGAGAGATTAGAGCTTTGCCATAAGGCGCTTATGTGCAGACATGAGAGGCTCCTTGGAACACCATCTGATGTGGCACCTATATTATGGCAGTACGGAGCCCTTGCAAGACTTAAGAGGGGTGAGAAGATAGACAAGCTGCTCTTTGACGGTTATTCTACCATCTCTCTTGGCTATGCCGGACTTTGCGAGTGTACAAGATATATGACAGGTCTTTCCCATACCAATCCGGAGGCAACACCATTTGCCATGGAGGTTATGCAGTATCTCAATGATGCCTGCGCAAGATGGAAGGCTGAGTCCAATATTGACTTCAGTATATACGGAACACCTTTGGAATCCACAACCTATAAGTTTGCAAAATGCTTACAGAAGAGATTCGGCAAGATTGAGGGTGTCACAGATAAGAATTATATTACTAACAGCTATCATGTGCATGTTACAGAGAAGATAGACGCATTTTCGAAGCTCTCCTTTGAGGCTAAGTTCCAGGAGCTTTCTCCGGGTGGAGCTGTAAGCTATGTTGAGGTGCCGAACATGCAGAACAATATTGATGCGGTGCTTTCAGTAATGCAGCATATATATGACAATATCATGTATGCGGAGCTTAACACAAAGAGTGATTACTGTCAGAAGTGCGGTTATGACGGAGAGATTCAGATCGCTGAGAACAAGGACGGCAAGCTGGTGTGGAAATGCCCTAGCTGCGGTAACACAGATGAGGAGACAATGAACGTTGCAAGGCGTACATGCGGATATATCGGAACCCAGTTCTGGAATCAGGGACGTACCCAGGAGATACAGGAGAGAGTACTCCATTTGTAGAATGTATAATAGGTTAAGCCTTCACAGCCTGTCAGATGAGATATTCTGGCAGGTTGTTTGGTTATATTCTTATTATGAAATGTAAGTCCTGTAAAACCACATACCATATAACAAAGAAAAACCACACTGCTTTCGCCCGCAGTGTGGTTTTGTCCGCTAATACCATGTTCGAAAAACCTAATATATATTAAGCCTCTACGACTGTTACATTGACAGCCTGAGCACCCTTGGCACCCTGCTCTATATCAAATGTTACAACCTGTCCATCCTTAAGCTCCTTGTAACCCTCAGCTACAATTCCTGAGTAGTGAACGAATACATCCTCACCTGACTCGTTGTTTGTGATGAAACCAAAACCTTTCTTAGCGTTGAACCATTTAACTGTACCTTTGTTCATGAAAAAGTACCTCCTAATAAAAATTACGTATCAATAGAGGTAGTATGAATGCCTTGCATAAAAATTATACAGGTATCGTAAAACACTTTATAAATACATCCCTAAGTTTAGCATTATTAAAATTGGAAGTCAATGGAAATTTACAAAATGAGACCATTTATCAAGTAATTTTTTACAAAATGCAAGAAGAATATTATATAAAATGATTATATAAAATAAATTGTGAAAGTGGTATAAATAATGTATAATGTCATTTGGATATTTATGCTATTGGGGGGAATATTTTATTCAAAGGAGACATGACGAATGAAAAAGCGTCTGGTTTGGGGTGTTTTAATAGGCTTGATGTGTGTAGCGCTATCAGGCTGTCAGAAGAATTATTACGGAAAGGGAATGCCCTTTTCTACAAGCACGGACAAGCTTCCGGGATACAGTAATGCTGATATTGCAGCGTTATCGCAGGATAATTATGAAAGATTCATGCATGCCAGTTATCTTATTGTGACAGATAAGTTTGGTGAGGTGCATAAGATCAAGATAAGCGCCAATATTAAGCGGCATGAATGGGATTTCTCTAATCTTGACAGCAGTGGAATGTTCAAGAATTATGTGGAAGAGGATGGCTCTGCAAAGAAGGTTGGTATTGATGTGTCGGAGCATCAGGGTATGATTAATTGGGAGAGTGTAGCTCCTAATATTGACTTTGCATTTATCAGAGTAGGATACCGCGGCTATACAGGCGGTGGATTAGTTCTTGATGGATATTACAGTGCCAATATGGAGGGCGCTGCTGAGGCTGGTGTGCCGGTTGGCGTGTACTTCTATTCCCAGGCTGTTTCCTATGAAGAAGGTGTGGAAGAGGCCAATTTTGTGCTGGAGCATTTAGGTGATTATGGTCTTGCATATCCAATAGTTCTTGATAGAGAGGACCCTATGGTGGAGGATGCCAGAACTAACGATCTGTCGGTAGAGCAGCATACAGAGGCTGCCATGGGATTTCTAGATACTATTGCAGCATCAGGCCACAGAGCTATGATGTATACTAACAGACTATACTATTCTCTTTATGTTGATACAGAGAAGGTATATCAATATCCAATATGGTATGCCCAGTATGCAGATGAGCCGGACTGGCCCTATGAGTTTGCCATATGGCAATATACTGAAAGCGGTGAGGTGCCTGGTATCAGTGGACCGGTGGATCTTAATCTGCAGATGATGGATATTAATTGATCATATATAAGATGTGAATTAGCAATGTCTTGCTCACGAATTGACTGTGGTTAGCTCAAGGCTTGGTCATGGCTTGTTCGCAAGCTGGTTATGAAATGGCTATGAATTATTCATAGATCTTTATGGGTGGAGGAGAAGGAATTGAACGGTACTTTAGATCTGCATTTTGACATGGCAGCAATGGTCATTATGGTCATCATACTTATTATGCTGTCTGCCAGAAAGAATATACCTATTAAGAGAAGCTATGTATATATTTTCATGTGTGTTGTTCAGGTGCTTGTAATAATATGCAGCATGTGCCTGCAGACAAGATTATACATTGACAGTGACACTGACAGGCTGTGCTATGTGTTCTCTGATCTTTATTTCACCCTTGATTATTCCTGTGCACTTATTTTTATGTATTACCTTGTGCTGCTTTCGGGAAAGAGCATGAGGGGTAATATAAGGGCACGTGTTTTGTTCATACTGCCATTTATTCCGTATGCTTTTTTGGTTGTGGATAATTTAATTAATCATAATTTGTATACCATAGTTCATGGCTATGGCTTTGTGGGTACTAAGCGGCTTGCAGCATTGAGTGCGGTTGCGTTATATGCAATGCTGTTTGGAATATTCTATGCAATCCGTTACATAGAGACAGTTTCATATGGAAGGCTTATAGCCATTGCGCTGGGATCTGTGGGAGTTGTGGCAGGCATTGCCGTTCAATACAGAATGGGTGGTGTGTTTTTCATCAACTTTGTAGTGGCAGTGGCAATACTCCTGTTGTATGAGCTTGCACAGAATCCAGCCAATATACTGGATGTAAACACCCAGGTTCTTAACCGGAATGTAATGGATGAGCTGCTGAAAATGGACATAGAGGATAGAAAAAGCTTTGATCTTGTGGTGCTTGCCATGGATGATTTCAAGCTGGTGAACAAGACATATGGGATAGAAATGGGCGATATTATGCTTAGACAGGTGGCAGATTTTCTCTCCTCTGTCAGCAGGCATGGAAAGGTGTTCAGATACGGTTCAGACCAGTTTGCAGTGGAGCTTCGTCATGAAAAGAGAAAAAATGCAGAAGAGGAGCTTAGAGGCGTTTTAGAGAATATAAAGGAG
This sequence comes from Lachnospiraceae bacterium, assembly GCA_017470935.1. GTDB lineage: Bacteria > Bacillota > Clostridia > Lachnospirales > Lachnospiraceae > CAG-590. Next base: position 24,818 of record JAFUXG010000022.1, on the reverse strand, counting down.
AGGTTCCGCCATCCCTGGATATACAATGAGGAGTCTATTCATCTATCCACCACAACAGTGTGCATAAGCTATCCCGGTGATGGGGATTCCCTGGAGAACCTTGTGGAGGTATTAGATTATTCTGTGATGTATGCCAAGAGGCAGGGCAGAGGTGCTGTTGTGTTCACGGAGAATGTGGATCTTCATGCAATGCGGAAGGAAAAGGCGATAGAGAAGGCTGTAGAGGATGCCCTTAACAACGACACAATAGAGGTGCATTACCAGCCAATATATAACACAGAGAAGCAGTGCTACACCTCAGCAGAGGCGCTGGTGCGTATGAGGGATGAACGTCTTGGAAACATTTCCCCTGAGATATTCATTCCGATCGCAGAGCGTACAGGCAAGATCGTGAAGCTGGGAACAATGGTGTTCGAGAAGGTGTGCAGGTTCATGCATGAGCAGAATATTGCCAACTCTACCATAGAGTACATTGAAGTGAATGTTTCTGTTGTGCAGTGTATGCGTGAGGATTTTGTGGAAACCATTTTATCCATAATGGACAGATACGATATAAGACCTGAGCAGATTAACTTAGAGATCACAGAGACGGCAGAGATTTCCGAGCTCAATATCCTTCAGGAGAATGTGGAACGGCTTCACGGAGAGGGTATTACCTTTTCCCTTGATGATTATGGCTCAGGATATTCCACCCTTGGGTATATTCACCAGTTTCCATTCCATATTATTAAGCTTGACAAGCTTATGGTGTGGGATGCCTTTGAGACAGAGAGGGCGCGTACCACACTGAAATATACTGTGGGCATGATAAAGGAGCTCAATATGCATATAGTTGCAGAGGGCGTTGAGACAGAACAGCAGCAGCAGAAGTTGAGCACATTGGGCTGTGACTACCTCCAGGGCTGGTATTATTCCAAGGCTATTCCGCCTGAGAAGTTTGCCGAGCTTATAAGGAAGACCAACTAAGAGAGAATCAGCATTCCAGTCTCTTTGAGAATATCATAAGAAGGGCGGGTTAGAGCCGGGGCGAGTCTCCACGTGATGTAACAACCTTATATCCAATGGCCTCCATTCGCCTGTCCATACAGCCAACACATTCGGCTGCCTCTTCACCTGTACAAATCTTATTGTCATATAACATGTACTGCTTTCTAACACCAACAGGAGAGAGATTGGGCATCACCACATTGGCTCCTGCCTTGATTCCCATCTCCCTTCCAAGAGGATGAATCGTTCCGAGAGAGGTGGTTGCAGGAAGCAACAGCTCCGGATCCATGAGGCGCAGTATGCTGATAAGCAGAAGTGTGTCCTCCAATGTTCCATTGTTCATGTCAGCAAAGGGAGTATCGGCATGGGTGATATAGGGTCCTATTCCCACCATATGTGGCCTGAATTCCTGAATGAAGCACAGATCAGAGGCCAGATTATCATGGGTCTGATAGGGGGAGCCCACCATGAAGCCACAGCCCACCTGGTATCCTATTTCTTTAAGATTTCTAAGACATTCCATCCGGTTATTAAATGACATATTATCAGGGTGCAGTCTTTTGTAGTGCTCTTCATCAGAGGTTTCCTCTCTTAGAAGGTATCGGTCTGCCCCTGCGTCAAACAGGCGCTTATAGCTTTCTCTGCTTTTTTCACCAATAGAAAGGGTTATTGCACAGTCAGGGTATTTCTTACTTATTGCTGACACGATCTCAACCATTACATCATCCGTGTAATAGGGATCCTCGCCTCCCTGAAGTACAAAGGTACGGAAGCCCAGAGAGTGGCCGTTTTCACAGCATGACAGGATGTCATTCATTTCAAGTCTGTATCTTACTGCATTGCTGTTGCCGGCCCGTATGCCACAATAGTAGCAGTTGTTTTTGCAGTAATTGGTGAACTCTATGAGTCCCCTTATATATATATCCTTCCCAAAAACAGAGCTGCGCACAGAACAGGCCTTGTCTGCCAGTTCTGTACGCAGCTCTTCACTGTTGGAATCTAAGAGTGTTACGAACTCGTCATGCCGTAAAGGCTTATGTAAAAATAAACGCTGTATTATATCTTTCATAATGATTACCTCTTAGGATTACTATCTAGTTCTGGAAATTATGCTCATTTTCTGAAATGACCTTTTCAATGCGCTCCTTCACCATATCTGCGATTTCCGTTGTCTTCATCCCCTTGTATTCCTCGTATGGGATTGGCGGCAGAATGTGTAGCTGCACATCCACCATACGGGTAGAATTAGTGTCAAATGGAAGGTAGCAGTCAATGATCGCAATTGGAACGATAGGGCATTTGGCCTTGGTGGCAGCCTTGAAGCTTCCGCTCTTGAATTCTCCAAGGCGATTACCCTTCTTGGAACGGGTGCCCTCAGGGAATATAAGGAAGTTGCGCCCTGCTTTTACTTCACTTGCAACCTCATTTATTACCTGTAATCCCTGCTTTACATCCTCTCTGTCCATGAAGAGACCGCCTAAGGTCTGTATCAGCTGGCGGAGAAGAGGAACCTTGTAGGCTTCCTTCTTGATGACGACACCAAAGGGAGTAGGATCGAGATATACCAGTCCCATGACATCGAACAGTCCCTGGTGGTTGGGATACATTATATAACCCGATTCCTTTGGAAAGTTTTCAAGTCCGTAGCCGTGTACATTCACATTACCGCAGCGGCAGCCCCTGTCACCTATCTCCCGGATCAGCTTGTATTTCTTCTCCTCTGATACCTTGTCAGATTTTGCATAGTATAACAGCTTGAATAGTATGATCGGAAGCCGCCAGAAATTTCGAAGCAGCATCATAGTAAGTCTTTTTGCCATGTTTCCCCCTCTGTTACAGTCCTTGATCCATCTTAATAGAATAAGCGAAGCAGACTGAGTTAATTACGATTTGATTTATTATTATTTATGATAACCCATCCTCATAGTGACTGCTACATAGTCGCAATCAGATATCTACATCCCAGTATCCTTCTAAGGTCGCAAAATAATCCTCCGGTGTCTCTGCACGGCGGATCATAACGGTATCGCCGTTTTCCTTTAACAAGATTTCTGAGGATTTCAGCTTTCCGTTGTAGTTGTAGCCCATTGCAAAGCCATGGGCGCCTGTGTCATGTATCACAAGAATATCCCCCATGTCAATCTTCGGGAGCCTTCTGTCAATGGCGAATTTGTCATTGTTCTCGCATAGAGATCCGGTCACATCATACATGTGGTCCGCGGGAGCATCCTCTTTACCCATTACTGTGATGTGATGGTAAGCTCCATACATGGCAGGACGCATGAGATTAACGGCACAGGCGTCAACTCCAATGTACTCCTTGTGTGTGTGTTTCTCGTGAATTGCCTTTGTCACAAGGTGTCCGTATGGCGCCAGCATGAATCGCCCAAGCTCTGTGTAGATTGCCACATTCCCCATTCCTGCGGGGATAAGCACCTCCTCGTAGGCCTTTTTAACTCCTTCGCCTATTGCAAGGATATCATTTGGTTCTTTGTCAGGAGTGTATGGTACTCCCACACCACCTGAAAGGTTAATAAATGATACAGAAACGCCGGTTTCCTCCTTAAGCTCCACTGCAGTCTCAAATAATATCTTAGCAAGTGTCGGATAATAATCATTGGTAACGGTATTGCTGGCAAGAAATGCATGCATACCGAATTCCTCTGCACCAAGCTCCTTAAGCCTTGTAAATGCTTCGGCCATCTGTGGTCTTGTCATGCCGTACTTTGCATCTCCCGGGTTATCCATGATAGTATTTGATATGGAAAATGTTCCTCCCGGATTATAACGGCAGGAGATTCGCTTAGGAATCCCGCCTAAAGCATCCTTCACAAAATCTATATGGGTAATGTCATCCAGATTGATGGTAGCCCCAAGCTTTGCCGCAAGCTTGAATTCTTCAGCAGGGGTATCGTTAGATGAAAACATGATATCCTTCCCTGCAAATCCACATTTATCTGACATCAAAAGCTCTGTATATGAAGAACAGTCTGTTCCGCAGCCCTCATCCTTCAATATCTTAAGTATTGTTGGATTGGGTGTTGCCTTCACTGCAAAGAATTCCTTATATCCTGGATTCCAGGAGAAGGCCTGCTTTAATTTTCTTGCATTTTCCCTTATGCCCTTCTCGTCATAGAGATGGAAGGGGGTGGGGTATTTCTCACATATTACATCTATCTGCTCTTTCGTAACAAATGGTGTCTTCATATTATTGATCCTTTCTTATGTAATTATTTATAGGCGTTTGCGAAACTCATTAATAACGTATATTGCGTTTCGCAAACGTCTCGTAATTATCTATCAGTCTCTTCTTCCCATAAGTCTTAGTATTCTCAGGAAAAGATTAATGAAATCAAGATATAACTCCATTGCACCCCACAGGCTTAATACTGCCGGACTGTAGCCGGAATGTCCATCAGCCATGACTCTGATCTTCTGTACATCATAAGCGGTAAGCCCTAAGAAGATTATTACGGCCACTACAGATATTCCCGTTTCTAACATTGAGGAGCCGATGAATATATTGACTGCAGAAGTGATTATAACACCTAACAGTCCTATCATAAGAATGTTTCCGATGGAAGACAGATCCATCTTAGTAACAAATCCGAAAAATGCCATCAGACCGAACACAACTGCCGTTGAAAAGAATGCCTGCTGTATTGATGATGCGGTATACGCAAGGAATATTACCGAGAAGGTCAGGCCGTTAATAACTGCATAGGCAAAAAACAGTATTGCCGACAAAGTGACATTGTTCTTTCTCATGGCAGAGGTTGCAGCTATAACAACACCGAACTCTAGCACGAACAGTACTATAAGGGATATTGGATTGCCAAATATTACAGAAAGCACTGCAGGTGAAGATGCGGTAAACACTGCGGTGATGCCTGTAACAAGCAGCGCGATGAACATATACAGGAACACGCCGGTCATGATTCCCTTAACGGAATCCTCCATTACTATAAATGGGCTGGACTCAGTAGTATCAAAGGTACTCTGGTCATAACCCGGATTGGGACTGGTGTAGTCGTTGGTATAATGGTATGTGCCATTTTCATTATTATAATCTGACATAATGCTTCCTCCTTAAAATAAATTACATATAGGCAATTGCGAAACTATCTACTTTATTAATGTTCCATGTGCAATTAATACAATTTTTCTCGGCTAACGTTCCTAATGCTGTCGAAAAATTATATTAATTGCACATGGAACAGCGAAAAATAATAAGTTTCGCAAATGCCTAATAAATTACATATAGAAATAGTATGTGTAATTATCTACAAGTCATAATGTAGCACAAAGATGTGACGAAATCAAGAAAATGAAGCCATAAAACACAATTAAGATATATTTATCCCAGAATATCCTTGTCCACAACCTGGTGCACCTTCGGATAGGCGTGGAAGTTTCCCTGCTTGTCACATATTGCAAGAAATGTATCCTTAAGCTTAACATTTTGTCCCTCAAGCTGTCCCATAAGCCAGTTCTTGTCACGCCCTACATGCTTGAGGTTTTCCTTCAAGATGTGTCCGTCCACAACCACGTTGGCAAACACCTCCTCCTGGACAGGATCAATGGACAGATCCTTTGGTGTGGCAGGGCGTTCACTTGTAACGGGAAGAACGCTTATTTTTCCATTGGGCTCCAGGATTATGCTGTCTATCTGTGACAAATCGAAATACCCTAACAGCCTGCACTCCACTAAAAGCTCCTCCACATTCATCTTGGCTTTCCTCATGTTTTCATTATAAATCTTGCCGTGCTTGAAAAGGGTTATCGCTTTACCATTAAGAAGTCTTCTGAGATATATGGATTTTTCCGATAAGACAGAGAGCATGATGGCAAAGCCGGCATACACCACCATTGCAACAAAGGGCTTCATATAGTCTCCGTCAATGTTGATTGCCATCTCTGCTGCTATGGAGCCTATGGTGATTCCGTTCACATAGTCGAACATTGAAAACTGTGCTACCTGCCTATATCCCATGATCTTTGTGAGAAGAAAAAGGGCAATGGCTGAGAACAGGGACTGGTATAGTATTGTTATATATTCCATAAAAACCTCCGACACACTGATGCTTTATTATTCATCAAAAAATAAATGTATAGCTAGTATGTTTATTTTGATGTAAAATATGTATAATTAAAAATCTGGCAAATACTGACTTCACACAATCTACACTAAAAATCCATTGCGATTTTGAATAAAAGTTGCTATTATTAGACGTGGCTTTGAAGAAATGCTTTATTTATGAATTCATTTGTTCATGGGTAGGGCATGTAAAGAAAGGAAATGAGTATATATATTTACCATATAATAAAACAGGAGGATGAAGGCTTTGGATAATAACAATATGCAAAATAACGAAAACCAGAACAGCAATAACAATAATGGAAGAAATTCAAACAGAAATTTCATTTTTATGCTGGTGGTTTCAGTTTGTCTCACACTGTTGTTTTTCTATGCATACAGCAGATACCAGACAAGCAAGCAGATTGAGATTTCTTACAGTGATTTCCTTAATATGATCGAGGAGGGAACTGCAAAGGAGGTCAAGATATACAGCTCATCGATTGAGATAATTCCTAAGACGGAGAAGGAGCTTGAGAGAGAGAAGGCGAAGAAGGCTTCTGAGAAAGAAGCTGATAGTAAAGCATCAACTGCGGAAATGTCGGAAGACGATAAGGCGACCATCGAAGAAGCTTCAGCAGCTGAAGATGCTTCCACGGAAAATGCAGGTGACAGTAAGAGTGATGACGGTGCTGCAAAGAAGGACAGTTCAGAAGGCTCCGAAGACAGCATGGCAATAGCATCAGGATCAGGGAAGAAGAGCTATTACTGTACAAGAATCTCTGACATTTACCTTGTGGACCGTTTGGAGAAAGCAAAGCAGAATGGTGAGCTTGACTATAAAGCAGTAGACGAGAGCAGCTCAGCGATCATCGGGAACATTTTATCCTATGTTGTGATGATAGGTGTGTTCTATCTTATAATCTGGCTGTTCATGCGTTCTATGAGCAAGAGTGGCGGCGGCATCATGGGTGTTGGAAGAAGCAATGCCAAGATGTATATGGAGAAGAAAACAGGTATTACCTTTGAGGATGTGGCAGGACAGGAGGAATCCAAGGAATCGTTGAAGGAGATGGTGGATTTCCTTCATAATCCTAACAAGTACCTTGAGATCGGAGCCAAGCTCCCTAAGGGAGCGCTTCTTGTGGGCCCTCCGGGAACCGGTAAGACATTGCTTGCCAAAGCGGTTGCAGGTGAGGCAAATGTGCCCTTCTTCTCACTTTCAGGATCGGATTTTGTTGAGTTATACGTTGGTGTGGGTGCGTCCCGTGTAAGGGATCTTTTCAAGCAGGCAACTGCTGTGGCACCATGTATCATTTTTATCGATGAGATAGATGCTATCGGAAGAAGCCGTGACAGCAAATACGGCGGCGGTGATTCGGAGCGCGAGCAGACACTTAACCAGCTGCTTGCGGAGATGGATGGATTTGATACTTCAAAGGGTATTGTAATCCTTGCGGCAACCAACCGTCCGGAGATTCTTGATAAGGCACTGCTTCGTCCCGGACGATTTGACAGGCGTGTCATTGTTGAAAAGCCTGATCTTAAGGGAAGGATCGAGACCCTTAAGGTTCATGCGAAGAATGTTAAGATGGATGATACCGTTGACTTTAGAGAGTTAGCACTTGCAACCTCAGGTGCGGTAGGTGCAGACCTTGCAAATATGATAAATGAGGCAGCCCTTGCAGCAGTTAAGGATGGCAGGGAGTGTGTAAGCCAGGCTGATCTTTTTGAGGCAGTTGAGGTGGTATTTGCAGGTAAGGAGAAGAAGGACCGTATCATGAGCAAGAAGGAGAAGCGCATTGTCGCTTACCATGAGACAGGCCATGCCCTTGTATCTGCATTACAGAGCCACACTGAGCCGGTACAGAAGATCACTATCGTTCCAAGAACCATGGGAGCGTTGGGCTATGTATGGCAGGTGCCGGAGGAAGAGAAATACTTAAACACCAAGGTAGAGATGGAAGAGGATATCGTAACATTTCTTGCGGGCCGCGCTGCAGAGGCAATCAAGTTTGATTCCATAACAACCGGTGCATCCAATGATATCGAGCAGGCTACCAACATGGCAAGAAAGATGATCACCATCTACGGTATGTCTGACAAGTTCGGCATGGTGGCGTTAGAGTCAGTACAGAACAGATACCTTGACGGAAGCCTTGCCCTTAACTGTTCAGAGGAGACGGCTACAAAGATAGATAACGAGGTAAGGAAGGTCATCAAGAAGTCCTACGATAAAGCATATAAGCTGTTAAAGGAGAATGTGGATGTATTAGATGCATTGGCAGAGTTCCTTATCGAGAAAGAGACGATAACAGGTAAGCAGTTCATGAAGATATATGAGGAGATTACCGGGGAAAGTCTCAAGGCTGCCGGAGAGGATGACAGCAGGAAATAACGCTTATTGTGTATGGGTGCCGGTCGATATGTAATACGATTAAGGAGCACCTTGGCAATATTTACAGACGATACAGATTAAGATAAGACGCTTGCAGCTTCTGTAAGCGTCTTTGTTTATGTGCACAAACCAACATTTTTGCATATGTCCCATGGTATTAAGTAGATACAATATATTATTAATAACATTATGCATGAAAAACAATGACAAATCATGTACAATATGATACCATTTATTTAATTAAAATCGGTTAGGACAGATAGATAATTCGAAGAGATAGACGAGGTGGCAAATGTTTGATAAAAGCTATATAGGAAAGATGTTTGATCATTTATTTAATATTATTGATTTGCAGTCTCGTTCATCATCGACTGAGGATTTTATGAGACAACGGGAGGAGAGGGCTGCAGGTGTAGCTTTCGAAGATGGATTAATAAGTTCATTTGAAAACTGGGCCATGCATACAAAGGGTATGCCATATGAGAAAGATAACATGGAAGAGGCTATGAAGAAATTTTATATTACCGAGGATGAGTTTCACAAGTTGCTGTCGCTAACCGCAAGAAGCTGGATCTAGCTGAATTATTAATAGTATGATGGTGGAAATGTATGAAGGACGGATTTGATCTAAAGGAAGAACTTAAGAAATTACCGGATCGTCCCGGAGTATACTTGATGCACGCAGCAAGTGACGAGATAATATATGTGGGTAAGGCCATCAATCTGAAAAGAAGGGTGAGCTCTTATTTTCGTGCCAAGGTTAATCGCGGACCAAAGATAGATAAGATGATATCGCTTATTGATTATTTTGAGTACATTGTGACCGATTCAGAGTTAGAGGCTCTAGTGCTTGAAAATACTTTGATTAAGGAGCACAGTCCCAAGTACAACACGATGCTCAAGGACGATAAGAGCTATCCATTTATGAAGGTCACTGTGCAGGAGGATTTTCCAAGAGTTCTGTTTGCAAGACAGATGAAGCGTGACGGTGCAAAGTATTTTGGACCGTACACAAGCGCAGGGGCTGTGAAGGACACAATAGAGCTTGTGAAGAAGCTGTATGGGATACGTACCTGCAATAAGTCTTTGCCAAAGGAGATTGGAGTAGGCCGCCCATGCCTTTATCACCAGATGGGACAGTGTGCCGCTCCCTGCCAGGGATATATCAGCAAGGAAGAATATGCCCTTCGTATAGATAATCTGCTTGGATTTTTAAATGGAGACTACAAGAAGGTTATACGTGACCTTGAGGCAAAGATGAAGGAGAAGGCTTCAAACTACGAATTCGAGGAGGCAGCGCAGTACCGGGATCTCATAGAGAGCGTTCAGCATGTGACTGGTTCCCAGAGAGTTGTGAAGACAGGCGGCATAGACAGGGATGTGATCGCCATGGCAAGAAAGGATTCGGAGATTGTTGTTTCCGTTTTCTTTGTTCGGGATGGAAAGCTTCTTGGACGGGAGCATTTCCATATGAATTACGGGGTGGAGAATACGAGTGCAGACACAGAGACAATGCCAGATGCAAGTGCAGAAACACAATCTAATACTGAAAACAAATCACAGAAGGTTATTGATAGTGAAGTACAATCTGACATTGGGGCACAATTGCAGGCAGTGGGAAGGGAAGATACACGGCAGGAAGCGGGAAGGGAAGATACGCAGCAAGCAACGGGAGCGGAAGATACACGGCAGGAAGCGGGAAGGGAAGATACGCAGCAAGCAACGGGAGCAGCAGATACACAGTCGGAAGAAGCTGCGGAAGAAGCAAATAACAAGATTGGTTCACAGATCATGGAGGCCTTTATCAAGCAGTATTACAACGGAACACCCTTTGTGCCGAATGAGCTGCTGATAGAATATGAGGTTGGTGAGCAGCAGCTTATTGAGGAATGGCTTTCTAAGCTACGGGGTGGAAGAGTCCACATAATAGTGCCGCAAAAGGGTGAAAAGCACAAGATGATCGATCTTGCCAGGGAGAATGCCTCAGTAGTACTTTCAAGAGATTTGGAGAAGCTTAAGCGTGAGGAGGCAAGAACAGTTGGTGCGGCAAAGGAGCTTGCAGATATGTTAGGACTTCCCAGTGCCGACAGGCTTGAAGCCTTTGATATATCCAATACAAGCGGCTACCAGTCGGTGGCATCCATGGTAGTATTTGAAAAGGGGCGTGCAAGAAAAAATGCATACAGAAAGTTCAAGCTCCGCACTGTGACAGGACCGGACGATTACAAGAGCATGGAGGAGGTTCTTACAAGACGGTTTACGGATGAACGCTTTGACGTGATGCCTGATATTCTCATGATGGATGGTGGAAGAGGCCAGGTGAATGTGGCACTTCGTGTTCTGGAAGAGCTTAACCTTAATATCCCCGTGTGCGGAATGGTGAAGGATGACAACCACAGAACGAGAGGACTGTATTTCAACAACAAGGAGATCAGCTTCCCGAGGAACAGTGAGGTCTTTGGAATGATAACCAGACTGCAGGATGAGGCACATAGATTTGCCATCACATATCACAAGAACCTGCGGGGCAAGGAGCAGGTACACAGCATATTGGATGACATTAAGGGTGTGGGACCTGCAAGAAGAAAGGCGTTGATGCAACATTTCAAGGAGATATCTAAGATTAAGGAGGCTTCAGTAGAAGAGCTGTCGGAGGTCAAGGGAATAACACCTGATGTGGCAGGTGATATATATAAGTTCTTTCATGAAGAGGATTGATCACTTACATGATGTGCTCTGTCATGACACATGGCTGCCCCCGCGCTTTCTATAGGAGTAAGGCACGCGAAGGACGGATGAGAGGGCACCAGCTTTATGTTGTGGCAGAATTATAGAAAAAATAACAGCAAGAGTTGAAATAAATAAGCGTTCTCACGCATATATTGTACAAAGTATATATGGGTAGAAATGCTATGAATATTAAAAAGGACGAATTTGCAATCGCTGTGCTGCTGCCGGTAGCGGTGGGAACAGTGGCAGCTTACATTACAAGAGGTGCCCAGGCTGTTTTTGGGATGCTTAATAAACCGCCTCTTTCACCGCCTGCATGGCTCTTTCCGGTAGTGTGGACCATTCTCTATGTGCTTATGGGAATCGCTTCATATCTGGTATACCAGCAGGGCTCGGACAGGGATGATGTGAAGGAGGCTCTCAAGCTTTATCTCATCCAGCTGGCATTTAATTTCTTCTGGTCCATATTTTTCTTTAATTTTGAATGGTACCTGTTCTCATTTATATGGCTTATTGCCCTGTGGGGACTTATATTGGTCACCATACTCAAATTCAATAAGATAAGCAAGCCTGCAGCATACCTTATGATACCGTATCTTATATGGGTAACCTTCGCAGGATATCTTAATCTTGCGATCTACATGCTTAATCCAAGATAATTTTTTTAGTTTCAATGTTCTTTTAAGATTTCTGTCTTATAGTAAGCCTATCAACAAAAACTGATGCAGATTTTAACACTGGTTAATTTTTGAAGGACAGCTTGTTGAGTAAGAATATAAATGGCGAAATGCATTATATACAGGAGGCGATTACTATGAGAAGGAAACAGTTATCTTACATTTTATTAAGCGGTATGATGATAGCAGGACTTGTAGGATGCGGAACAGCTAATACAGCGGATACAGCAGAAAACAGTGTGGTGGCAGAGCAGGAGGCAGAGACTATAGATGAGACCACTGATCCGGGAAATGACAGTGCATCCACAAGCTCTAGCGGCACACATCTTTCCAAGGATGATATTACAGTTAATGAGACATATGAGAATTCAGCAGACGGTGAGCATGCCATAGAAGCTGACGGAACTGATGCAGAGTATTCTAATATCGGTGTTACCAAGACCGGTGATTCTGAGGGGGATGAGGCAGATTTCTATGGAGAGAATGCTTCAATATTTGCCACCAACGGTGCAACCCTTACTATCACAGATTCCCTGATAGAGTCAGACGGAACCCATGCAAATGGAGTTTTCTCTTATGGTGAGGGGACAACAGTCAACATATCCGATTCTGTGATCGAGACCTCGGGCAACTGCTCAGGTGGTATCATGACAACAGGCGGCGGTACAATGAATGCTACTAATCTTACCATTCATACCACAGGCAATTCATCTGCAGCCATACGTTCAGACAGAGGCGGTGGAACAGTTACAGTTAACGGCGGATCATATACAACAGATGGAACAGGCTCACCTGTAGTATATTCCACAGCAGATATTACGGTGAATGATTCGGATATGGAATCAACAGCTTCCCAGGGAATAGTAGTTGAGGGCAAGAATTCAGTTACACTTAATAACTGTAATTTGACCGCGGACAATAATACAAAGAACAGTGACAAATCAGATTATTACCAGGCAGTTATGATATACCAGTCAATGTCAGGTGATGCAGCTTCCGGTACATCCTCATTTACAATGGATGGCGGAACTCTTACCAACAAGAACGGAGATATATTCTTTGTAAATAACACGGCATGTGAGATCAATCTTTCAAATGCAAGTATTACAAATGAGGATTCAGAGGGCATCTTCCTTCGGGCAGCGGCAGCAGGCTGGGGCAGCGAGGGCTCCAATGGCGGCAAGGTGAATTTGACCGCGGTTAACCAGACTATAGATGGAGATATGCTGGTGGATGATGTATCTGCACTTAACCTGTATCTGACAGAGGGCTCTAACTGGACAGGAGCTATTAACTCTGATGGACAGACCGGTGATGTATATGTTGAGATAAGTGGTGGAAGTACATGGACACTTACAGCAGATTCCTATGTATCATCCCTTACATGTGATGCAGACTCAATTAATCTTAATGGATATAAGCTCTACGTAAATGGCGAGGAATACAGTGAAGGAACCGCTTCGGCCGGTGAGGCAGTGGAGATAGTATCTGAGAGCAGTGGTAACGGAGAGCATGGTGATGCGCCTGATGGGGCACCCGGCGACGGCCAGGGTGGTCCCGGCGGAGACGGCGGCACACCACCGACAAAGCCTGATGGCAGCAGCGGAGGTCCCGGCGGAGACGGCGGTACACCACCGGCAAAGCCTGATGACAGCAATGGTACTTCAGGAGACGGCGGCACACCACCCGCAAAGCCCGATGATGACAGCAGCCAGACCACCCCGAATAACTGATATTTATTTTATGCCTGCCTTGATTTATCAGGGCAGGTGTTTTTTGATTAAAAATCCTATATTGGAATCATTTTTTCACGATCACCTGTTTTAGTCTTTTTTTGAAAAAAAAATACAACAAAAAAGAATATTATTCTTTTTAAAGATTGATTTATATTAATGAAAATGTTATATTAAAAACACTATGCGATTAAGATTTGACACTGTAAAATATAGTAAAATCTATACTTAGGAGAGTGGAATATGGCTGAGTTGACAATTGAGAAGTATAATGAGATGATCAAGCAGGAGGAGGCATGTCTGTTCCCAAAATCATATACATGCCCTGTGTGTGATGAGAATTTTAAGTCCCTTGCAGTTAGAAAATCAAAGATGTATTCACAGGGAATGGATGAAGATCTGCGCCCGAAGTATAGATGGGTAGACCCTGCAAAATATGAGGTTGTTGTATGTCCGGTATGCGGATATGGAGCCCTTGCAAGATATTTTGACGAGATGATACCGGCATGGAGAAAGCTTCTGCAGAATAATATGCCTTCATTTATGAGCAACAGGGTGTTTCTCGGAGGCAACAGGCTTTCCTATGATGAAGCCCTGCAGCAGTATGAATTCGCCTGCCAATGCAATGAGTTAGCAGCCTTTAAGGAGAGCCGTAAGGCATATACATATCTGAAAAGAGGCTGGACAGTGCGCGGAAAGCTTTCAGCAGAGAGTGACTTTTTAGATGAGGATGAGACCAGGAAGGCACGTGAGGAGGAGAAGACCTATCTTACAAAGGCATATGTGGGCTTTATGAAGGCTATGTCTGAGGAGGATTTCCCTATTGCGGGAATGGACGAGCACACGATCATGTACCTCTGTGCAGCCCTTGCTAACAGGCTTGGAAGATATGATGATGCCATGACAATACTTTCACGTCTTATGACCAGCAAAGGAATCAACCCAAGGGTTAAGGACAAGGCATATGATCTGAAGGAGATAGTCAGAGAGAGATTGAAGGAGCAGGAAGAAGCGAATAAGGCGCTTCAGTAGGTGTTTTGCAAATGTAACATAGTACTCATGATGGGAGGTGTACTATGAAGGGAGAAGAGCGTAGAAGGTGGCTGCAGAGGATCCGCAGAAGGATAGCTGAGAATAACGATATTGTGTATATGCAGGCGGAGCAGCACGAGGAAGGCTGTGCCGGTGACTGCAGGATGTGCCAGGCAGAGGCCCGTTATATTGACGCAGAGCTTAGGCGCAAAGCAAAGCTTGGAGAGGATGTAAGACTGTCATCCATTCTTTGTGAGCTGCTGATGGATGTTGATCTTACAATAGGGGTATGCAGCACAGATGGTGGGAGTGCAACACCTAAGCCTAATATATTTTATATACAATCTGTAACTAGCAGTGAGAATAAGGCATCAAGCGATACATCTGTGAAGTCCATTGATGATATGAATCTTACAATACATCTTGACAGTACCCTTAAGAGGTATGGCATCAGCAATACTAATGAGCTCTATGATGTATTAAGGAGCGATGCCTCTAATATGAAGAAGAAGCTTAGGGGCGGATACAGATATCTGGTAGAAAGATTAGAGGAGCTTGGATATAACATTACAGAGGAAATGAGATGATTCTACAGGGCATCATCGTATGTGTCCGGTTATAGAGATTACAATATATATTTACAAGATAAAAGGGTGTACTTCGGTTTGAAGTGCACCCTTATTTGATATAGATAATTAACCAAATTCTATCATGGAGATACTATTCCCGTCCATCCCAGCAATAGGTGCAAAGCTTATCCTGTGGTATGCCCACAGAAGCAAGCATATCATCCAATCTGTTATACCTAAGGGAGGTGAAGTTAAGCTCCTTCCTGATCTCCTCAATCATCTGCTCATACTTTTCAGACTCAGGATTTGCATACTCCTTAAGCAACTCATCTGACACGTCCTCAGTTCCCTCCAGCTTTGCGATAACACGCCTTGTGATCAGATCCATCTCTGATGTTGAACGGGAGAAGTTAAGGTATTTGCAGCCATATAATAATGGCGGGCACGCCGGTCTTATATGTACCTCCCTGGCACCACTCTGATACAGGAATTCTGTTGTCTCCCTAAGCTGTGTGCCTCTTACTATGGAATCATCTATCAGAAGAAGGCTCTTGTCCTTAATAAGATCGTGAACCGGTAACAGCTTCATCCTTGCAATGAGATCACGCTTGCTCTGGATAGTAGGCATAAATGATCTTGGCCAGGTTGGCGTATATTTAATAAATGGTCTGGAAAATGGAATGCCTGAGGCGTTGGAATAGCCCACTGCATGGGCAGTTCCAGAATCTGGTACACCTGCCACGATGTCAGGCTTGACGTTGTCACGCCCTGCAAGACATTTACCACAGTTATACCTCATCTGCTCAACACTGATGCCCTCGTAGGAGCTTGAAGGGTATCCGTAATATACCCATAAGAAGGTGCAGATCTTCATTTCCTTTCCGGGATCGACTAAGGTACGCACGCCCTCCTGATCCACAACAACTATCTCCCCGGGCCCCAGCTCTTTGTAATCCTCGTATCCAAGATTTCTATATGCAAAGTCCTCGAAGGTGAGGCAGAATGCATCCTTCTTCCTGCCTATCGCCATTGGTGTGCGTCCCAATCTATCCCTGGCACCGTATATTCCCTTGGGAGTGAGTACCATGAGGGTAAGGGAGCCGTCAATGAGCTCTAATGCGTAATTGATACCATCGATTATATTCTCCTTCTGGTTGATGATGGCAGCTACAAGCTCTGTGGGATTAATATCCCCGCCGCTCATCTCAAGGAAGTGGGAATTGCCGTTATCAAAAAGCCTGTCAACGATCTCGTCAGTATTATTAATCTTGCTTACAGTGGTAATGGCATATGTGCCGTGATGGGAACGGACAATAAGTGGCTGGGGCTCGTAGTCTGAGATACATCCGATACCCATGGTGCCCTCCATCTCCCGCATATCCTTGTCAAATTTGGTACGGAAGGGTGAGTTCTCAATGTTGTGAATGGCGCGGTCAAATCCCTTCTTCCCGTAGACAGCCATACCTCCGCGTCTCGTTCCTAGATGTGAGTGGTAATCTGTTCCGAAGAACAGGTCAAACATACAATCTTCCTTTGCAACTACTCCGAAAAATCCGCCCATGACAATCTCCTTATCTCTGTTATGATAATTCAGCTTTGAATTTGCATCTTAACATGGTGTATATTGTTAATATCATCCTTTGTGTTAAAGGATCACAAATTCACACAAGTTTCAAATAGCTTTATTAGTATAACAATCCAATGCATAACTGGCAAGATAAAATTGAAAAAAATGTCATGAATTCTTTGTCTTAATAAGTATAGATATTCGCTGCAGTTCGTGGTATACTTAGTAATCATAAATGACAGGCTATTGCGAAACTCCGATTCACAACACCATATACATTGTTAATGAGCTTCGCAGATGCTTATACAAATACATCAAGGAGTGGCAGAACATGAAAAAATGTGTGAAACTATTAATACTTATGATGGCAGTATTTATGCTAAGGATGAATGTATTGGCTACAGTGCCCATAGTCAACGCGGATACGAATAATACAACGGATACGGCTAGTACTACCAGTACAACAGATGCGGCAAATACAGCCAGTACAACAGATACGACGAATGCATCAACAACATCTTCAAATGGGCAGACGGTCGCAAAACTTAGCGCACCTACAGGGGTCAAGGCTGTGAAGAATGCAAAGGGCAATATCAGTGTCATCTGGAATGCAGTTACTGGCGCAGCCTCATACAAGGTCTGCCGCATCACTAACAATGATGATACAAAGGTCAAGAGCTTTGACGCTACAAAGAAGACCAGCATTACCGATAAAGATATTAAGGCGGGAAACCTTTATGTATATTATGTTGCGGCCATGGACGGGGATGACACACATACATCTGATGTTTCAGAGGTGGCATATCATTTTGAAGAGCCTGCAGAGTTTGTTGTCAACACTAGCTTTACAAAGAAGAAGAAGGAGAAGCTTACATGGACTAAGGTTGCAGGAGCTTCATCTTACATAGTGTACAAGCAGAATTCAAATGGTGAGTATGAGAATATTGCCTGTACAGATAAGACAAGCTATCAGGATTCAAAGGTTAAGAAGGGTAATACGTACAAGTATAAGGTTGGATACCAGGTGGTGCTTCCGGATGGAAGCGTGCTTCTTAAGAAGAGCAAGGCAATAAGTGTATATGCAAGCCTGATAGATCCTAATAAGAAGATGGTAGCTCTTACCTTTGATGATGGCCCGGGCAAGTATACCCAGGAGATTGTTACATGTCTTAAGAAGAACGACTCCAGGGCAACATTTTTTGTCTTGGGCTGTAATATTAACAGCTACAAGAGCGCGGTGAAGAATGCGGATAAGATTGGCTGTGAGATTGCCAATCATTCCTACGACCACACAATACTTACAAGGCTTTCCGCTGCACAGGTCAAGAAGCAGATGAAGGACACGGATGCCAAGATTAAGAAGATCACAGGCTCTAATTCCACACTCATGCGCTGTCCGGGGGGCGGGGTTAATAAGACTGTCCAGGGGGCAGTTGGCAAGCCTATCATATTGTGGTCTATAGATACTCTGGACTGGAAGACAAGGAACACAGACAAGACTATCTCAGCAGTCATGAATAATGTTAAGGATGGGGATATAGTTCTTATGCATGATATCCATGAGCCCACCAAGAGGGCTGCGCTTTATCTGATACCGGAGCTTAGGAAGAAGGGCTATCAGCTGGTCACGGTTTCAGAGCTTGCTAAGTACAGGGGGTATAAGCTTAAGAAGGGTACCATTTATCATAGTCTTAGAAAGAAGAAAAAATAATGGGGTCAGAAAGGAGTGGGCGGTTATGTTAAATGAGTGGACAAAGGGCGATAGGCCTGAATCGGAGGAGCTTGAGAAGAGGCTTGACGAAGCGAGGGCTAAGCTTGCGGCTAAGCAGATTGAGATCAAGGAGAAGAAGCTTCCTGTTTTAGTTGTGCTTGAAGGCTGGGGGGCAGCCGGAAAGGGCAGTGTTCTGGGTAAGATAATCCGTAATCTTGACCCAAGATTTTTCAAGGTTGCAGTAATGGAGGAGGCTACAGCTGAGGAGAAGAGAAAGCCATTTCTCTACAGACATTTTGTGAAGATTCCCGCAGCGGGACAGCTGGTGTTCTTTGAGGGCGGCTGGATGGATGAGGTGACAGGAGATTACCTTTCAGGAAGGCTTAAGAAGAAGGAATACAAGAACAGAATTAACAGCATTAAGAGATTCGAAAGACAGCTTACTGATAACGGATATCTGGTCATGAAGTTCTTCTTCCACATTGGCAGGAAGGAGCAGAAGAAGCGCATGGATATGCTGCTTTCTGACAAGAATACAAAGTGGAGAGTTTCCAAGAAGGATATAAGACAGAATGAAGACTACGATGAGTGCAGGAAGGTGTTTGACGGATATCTGGAGGAGACGAACCAGCCCAATGCACCCTGGTATCTCATTTCCTCTGTGGATAAGAAATGGGCGGAGCTTCAGATGCTAGAGCTTCTGCTGTCAGGAATCGATACTGCACTTATGAATTTCTCAAAGGCAGTTCCTGTGCTGCAGAATACATTTCCTGTTAAACCTATACCTAAGCTCGCAGACATACCCCTTGCTGACAAGACCATGACGGACGAGGCTTACAGGTTGGAGCTTAAGGCATGCCAGAGAAGATTAAGAGAGCTTCACAATGAGATATACAGAAGAAAGATTCCTGTTATTATCGCCTACGAGGGCTGGGATGCAGCGGGAAAGGGCGGCAATATCAAGAGAATCGCTTCTGCCCTTGATCCCAGAGGATACGAGGTTCATCCTATTGCAAGTCCGGAGCCCCACGAGAAGGCAAGACATTATCTATGGAGATTCTGGAACAGACTGCCTAAGGACGGACACATTGCAATATTTGACAGGACCTGGTATGGACGTGTTATGGTGGAGCGTCTTGAGGGCTTCTGTAGCGAGAATGACTGGCAGCGAGCATATTATGAGATTAATGAGTTTGAGAAGGAGCTTGCTGACTGGGGAGCTATCGTGGTCAAATTCTGGGTTCAGATTGACAAGGATACACAGCTGGAAAGATTTACACTGCGTCAGAATACGCCTGAGAAGCAGTGGAAGATAACTGATGAGGATTGGCGTAACCGTGAGAAATGGGATCTTTACGAGGATGCCATTAATGAGATGCTGGAGAAGACCAATACTTCCTATGCGCCATGGTACGTGCTTGAATCAAATGACAAGAAGTATGCTAGAATTAAGGCTCTTAAGACTGTTATAGCAGAGATTGAGAAGCGCCTGTAATAATATGAATGGAGTGGATGTATGAGAGAGAATATTAAGAAGCATTGGAAGCGTTTAAATGAATGCAGGAAAGCGGCGGCAGTAATAATGTTTTTGTTACTTTTCATTGCCTTGTGGGGCAATGCATCATTTACTGTTAATGCGCAGACCGGCAATGAGGAAGCCTATGTGACCTCTGACAGCTGGATCACACCGGCAGTGATTCGTGAGGAGGAAGACACACCGGTTATTGTCAGACGGGGTGCACCTTACGCATCCACATACGATTCAAGAGCTGTCGGTTATATTACACCTGTTAAGGATCAGGGCAATTACGAAACCTGCTGGTCCTTTGCCACAGCAGCCATAATTGAAGCTAACCTTATTAAGAATGGCCTGGCTGGTACGGATATTGATATTTCTGAGAATTCTATTGCCTATTTCTTCTACAACAGGCAGGAGGACAAGCTTGGTTATACAAAGGGTGATTATAATATGATTGCCAGAAGCGGATATAATTATCTTTCGGCATCAGGTACTCTGCAGGGTACAGGCATCGCTCTTGTGACAGGAGCAGGAATACATACAGAGAGCCAGTCTCCCTATCTGTCTACCCCGGCTGCAGGTCTCTGTTATGAGGGTGATTACAGATTAAGGAATCTATATCTCTACAATTATAATACAAGCAATCTGGCAAATACTGTGACAAAGATTAAGCAGGCTATTCTGGACCATGGAGCAGTAGCTACAGGTATGTACTTTTCCCAGAGCTATTATGATAAGAGTAAGGCTTCCTATTACTGTCCTGTTAAGTACGGGAACCATGCTGTAACAATAGTGGGCTGGAATGACACATATTCAAAGAATAACTTTGTTCAGAAGCCTTCGGGTGACGGGGCATGGATCGTCAAGAACAGCTACGGAACGGAGTTTGGTGATAATGGATATATGTATATTTCCTACGAGGATAAATCATTAACTGAGTTAATGAGTGTTGAGATGACCACAAGGGCAGCAGAATATGATAACATTTATCAGCATGATGGAAGTGCAAATCCTTCATATGCTTATAATTCTGCCCAGTGGTACGCCAATGTTTTCAAGGCAAAGGGGGCAGGGAAGAATAATGAGGAGCTGAAGGCAATCAGCCTATATACAACAAGTGTGGGTACCAGCTATGAGATTCAGGTATATACTGGACTCACAAAGGCGTCAAAGCCCACAGGAGGAACTAAGGCATTTACTTCCACAGTCAAGGGCTCCCTTTCAGATGCCGGATACCAGATGATTGAGCTTCCGGAGCCAGTATCCCTCACGGCAGGGGAATATTTCTCAGTTCTTGTAAAGCTGACGACGGCAAGCGGCAATAACGCATATGTGGGAGTTGATACGACCTATTATAATGCCAATAATGACTGGATCAGATTCATCGCCAATGTAGGAAAGAACCAGTCCTTTATCAAGGTGAATGGTAAATGGTATGACATGGGCACAAAGCTCAAGGCAAATGCAAGGATCAAGGCATACACAGATGTGACCTCAATAAAATCGGGATTCCATCTGAGCGCAACGAATCTGGGAGTTTCCAAGGGGGACAGCCAGGCACTTTCATTGCTTGCAGCACCTTATGTTCACAGAAAGGTTACATGGAAGACCTCCAACAGCAAGATCGCCACAGTAAGTGTGGCGGGCAAGGTGAAGGGCAAGAAGTACGGAACAGCCACTGTTTCAGGAACCTTTGTAAACGGCTCAGGAAAGAAAACGCTGAAATGCAAGGTTACAGTAGGCCCCTCAAGAATGAAGGGCTTCAAGGTAAGCGCAACAGACAAGGTGAAGGCCAGCTGGAGCAAAAATGCAAGTGCCTCAGGATATGAGGTGTATTATGCTACTGCTATAGACGGCAAGTACACAAAGCTTGCCGCCCTTAACAGCAAGTCAAAGACCTCCTGCAGCAAGGCACTCCCATCAGGAACGTATTACGTGAAGATGAGGCCATATATGAAGTCAGGAAAGAAGAAGCTATATGGAAGCTATACGGCACCAAAGGAAGTGATCGTGCCGTAGACAACAATAATGGATGCGAGTGATCGAACGGCAGGTGACACACACCTGCCGTTTTCTCTGCATATAATAAACAGAGAAACTATGGAGGTGGGACAATGGCTAATCCCACAATAATAATAGATGCAGGGCATGGCGCATGTTAATAACGCAAGTGGAGATGGGGATATAAATAACGGATTTTTGCTCCCTAACTGCATTAAAAAACGAGTTAAGGAGCAAAAATATATAGTGTGATCAAGAAGAAAGGTGACTGCTATTCCTGCATAATATGGCAGTTGTTTTGAATGTTTGCTGTTTTTGGATGGATAGGTATCAGAGTTTCGGCAGATATTGTATTTGGATTTTTACTCCCTAACCATATAAAAAAATGAGTTAAGGAGCAAAAATGCATAAAGTGATCAAAATCAACAGTCTTTATTCTTATAATAACGAGCATACTTTTTATTAACATCTTCCCAGCATAAGGCACTATCTAATATCCCCCAAATATCGTTGCTGTCTGACAGAAGCAGGGAGTCATCAGTTATTTGGGTATATCCCAGTAAGACATCCAGGGTATCCATAATAATGACAAAAGTCTGTGCACGTGAACTCATGAAATCTTTTCTAAATGGATGCTCGTCGGTCAGTATACCATTCCATCCATATACATACAGCCTGTACATATTTTCAAGTTCAATCTGGGAGGCATCTTCAATCTCTTGAAAATAATCCCAGATGATCATCGCCTGCTGGGCATTGTGGCTGTTAATATCCATAAGATCATGGCTTATGCCAAGCTTGCCTCTGTGTGCAACAAAAGGATTGCCATTGATCAGAATATCATCATACTGTTTCATATATTTTTCCAATATATAGAATTCATTTTTCTTGAGCCAAAAGCATATGTTTTCGCCTCTTGAAAGCTTGCTTACCTTGCTGACAAATCCGTTATTTCCATTGCGTATAAGTTCTTCTATTGCCCCGATATATACATCTTTAACTTTTTCTCCGTTAAGAGAAACATATACCTTGATGCTGCTGGTTCCAAAGCGGGAATGTCCATCCTTTGAAATATCTATATAATCCCAATACTGATCACTGCTATGTATTGAGACATCCCATCCATCCCTTATCCCATTGCACTTTTCAAGAAGTTCATTTCTTGCCTCAGGAGTCCAGTCCATCTTTTTATCCCGGGATATATTTTGAACCAGTTCATATAAGTCTTCATAATCTTTGAAGTTTCTTGAGGCTGCATATAGTCTCTTTAGATAATCATTAATTTCATTATACCGTTCGTTTCTGATAAGAGTTTTCATTTCACGTCTTCCAAGATTGGGAGAGAATTTCGGAACATCATTTGAAATAGGGATTCGGTATTTGTCATTTTCATCTTTTTTCTCCTGAATAATACTTTCAAGGTGTATGCGCTTGTTTTTTTCAATCTGAACTCTGCCGGTCAAGATCAGTTCTTTCAATTTAACAGGGGATGTGTCACTTTCTTCTGCAATTATAGAAATAGGAGTATTGCTACATGCCCCTTCTTCGGAAAATCTGATAAAATGTTCCTGATCTCTCCAGTCAAATCTGTCTGAAGGTGGAAGATATGACGGATAATAGCATTGATAATCACGGTATCTTCCGTACCACGCATAATCGTCATCATATCCGTATTTGTTACGTGCAAGTTCCTCGTCACCAACTTGAAGATATATGAAACATTTCTTGTCCGGTTCAAAGTCAAGAAAGTTTCTGAGGAAATTCCCCATCTCATCGCTGTATCCGTATTCATTGGCATATTTCTCAAGGTTTACCAGATCATTAAGCAGTAACACGATTTTGCGGTTGTCTATGTGGTCATACCTGTAACATAAGGAGTGCATGAAGTCCATAATTATCAAAAGGCTTCGCTCTAATATACTGACTTTGTACACCTCATCAGAGAATAATATGCGCCGCTCTACATACTGATCCAGATTTCCCTCTAATATATCCAGATAATCCTCATTATACCTATCTTTATCCCAAAGAAAGTGAGCCTTTCTTCGATACAGTTCTAATATTTTTGCATATATTTGTTCCTTGGCTTCTTCCATTGAAGTTGCACAGAAATCACTGAAGTCCAGAGATAAAACGATATATTTGTTCAGGTGTGTTTGATAATCAGCATAATTAATACTAAGCTCACTGCCCGAAAACAGTTCCTCGGAATCCTCATCAATATCAAGATAATAGTAAAGCATTGATAATATTGTTGTTTTGCCATATCCGGCAGGAGCAGCTACAACATTCCATCTGTTGCGCTCCACTATATTCTTAATGTCCATTGATATATCTACATAATCATCACGTTTGCATATTGTTTTGAAATCTTCATGCTTAATCATTCCAGCACTCTCCTTGTAAGTTAATATAAATAAATGTTACCAGTATTAATATTGTTCTGCAATCAACCTGTAGTATAATTTTAGGGGGAGACAGGCATCTTTTCTTATCATCTTATATTTTTTGCCGATGACATGGGAATGAAAATATGGTAGTATGATAATGATAATTAGCCTAAGGAAATACTGATGAAAAAGTATTTGATAAAATGAAGGAGGCGGGAAAAATGAGTGAAGCTGTTGAAAGGGTGTTCCAAAAAGAAATAGAAGAAGCTGCTGAAAAGAAAGAAGAAAAAAATAGTTGCTAATCTGTTAAAAATGAATGAACCTGTTGACAAGATTGTGCAGGCTTGCGAATGGTCAACAGAAAGAGTAATGAGTTTTGCAAAGAAAATTGGTATTACGACAATTACGTTATAGGTTAAAGTGTTAT
>JAFUXG010000021.1 GCA_017470935.1 Lachnospiraceae bacterium | reverse complement strand
GATGGCATTTGGAAAGGGATTAGAACTTCTTGATGTCCCGTAAGAAACCTAGTGGATGCGAGGCATGGAGGCCTCGCAGGTGCGCCGGAGCCATGGATGGCGACTAAGCACCTTGCCACGGACGGTACCAAAGTCTATCCGGGACATCTAGAAGTTCTTATCCCGTCCAATCCGCCATCTGACCTGAGGATATCTGTGCAAGGCAGACGGCGTACGGTTTCAAAATTTAACTAAACAGTAATTTATAGCGGCATGTTCCCGTGCTTCTTGTATGGCCGGCTAAGCTGCTTTGTCTTAAGAGCATCAAGTGCCGCCACAATCTTATCCCTGGTCTCATCAGGGCGTATGACCTCATCCACAAAGCCACGCTTTGCTGCAGTATACGGATTGAGGAACTTCTCCTCATATTTTTCAATAAGCTCTGCCCGTTTTGTCTCCGGGTTATCCGCCTCTTTGATCTGTCTTCTGCCGATAATATTGACAGCACCCTCTGCACCCATTACCGCGATCTCCGCAATTGGCCATGCATACACAATATCAGCTCCCATATGCTTTGAGTTCATGGCGATATATGCACCGCCATACGCCTTGCGCATGATAAGTGTGATCTTCGGCACTGTTGCCTCCGCATAAGCGTAAAGAATCTTTGCACCATGGCGGATGATACCATTGTGTTCCTGCTCTGAGCCGGGCAGAAATGCAGGCACATCCACAAGAGAAACAATGGGTATGTTAAAGCAGTCACAAAATCTTATGAACCTTGCAATCTTATCTGATGCGTCTATATCAAGAGACCCACCCTTATGCTTTGCCTGATTACATACAAAGCCTACGGTGTTGCCATCCATTCTTCCAAAGCCTACTACCGCATTCTTTGCCCAATGCTTCTGCACCTCAAAGAAGCTTTCCCTGTCTATCATTGCATTTATCACATCATGAACGTCATAGGATTTCTTCTTGTTGTCTGGCACAAGATTGGTGAGGCTCCTGCACTGGTTAACAGGCTTTCCGGGTTTTATGGGAAGAGCTGCCTGGTTGTTATCCGGAAGATACGAAAGCAGCTCACGCACTCCTCCAAGGCAATTCTTCTCGCTCTTATAATAGAAATGAGCCACACCCGATTTCTCAGCGTGGGTAAGTGCTCCTCCAAGCTCATCTGCCGTAAGCTCCTCGCCAATCACAGTCTTAACAACCTGCGGTCCTGTTATGAACATCTTACTGATATCCTCTACCACAAATATATAGTCACATATAGCCGGAGAATAACAGGCTCCTCCTGAGCAAGGTCCAAGAATCACTGCAATCTGGGGTATAACTCCCGAGGCAATGGTGTTCCTCTCAAATATACCGGAATATCCGCTAAGGGAATCGATACCCTCCTCGATTCTTGCCCCACCGCTGTCGTTGATGGTGACAAGAGGACATCTCATCTTAAGCGCCATGTCCTGAATATGCACTATCTTTCTTGAATGGTACTCCCCAAGACTTCCACCGATAACCGTGAAGTCCTCAGATGATGCAAACACAGTACGTCCGTTGATCTTGCCGTATCCTGTTATCACGCCGTCACCGGGTACTCTCTTCTTATCAAGTCCAAAGTCATCAATCCTTGACTCCGCAAGATCATTGATCTCCACAAAGGTACCCTCGTCGAACAGTATATCAAGACGTTCTCTTGCAGTAAGCTTTCCCTTCTCATGCTGCTTGTCTATGGCAGCCTGTCCGCCCCCAAGCTTAGCTTTTTTCCTGCGTTCTTCCAAATCCGCTATAGCATCATTCCATTCCATTATTGTCCCTCCTGTTATTTCACGTCTATTGCGTCTACATGTGGGCATTTGTAAAAAATCTGCTTTTGACCAATTTTTCACTTCGCCTGTCGGTTCCAATTTACATGAACTATGATATATTTTTGTATCACAGCTTTCTGCTATGACAAAACCCTTTTGTTTTCCACGTATATTATCAACACTCTGTACATTTTTATCTGCATTCATACCCCTTCATTTTGCCATGTGTATACAATTTTGTCAATTGCATAAAAAAACATTGAGTTGATAGGAATTCAATGTTATAATTGTTTCGTTGTGCAGACAATTCAGAGCTGTATTTATCATAATATTTTTTATTTAATCCATTATTATGATTGCAGTTCTTGTAACATTTATTAAGATAAGGAGAACGACAATGGGCAATTATTTCAATCCGGAAATCGAGACCATGCCGGTAGAGGAGATTAAGAAGCTTCAAAGCGAGCGTCTTAAGGAACAGGTTAAGCATGTATATGAAAATGTGGAATTTTACAGAAACAGAATGGATGAAGCAGGAATTAAACCTGAGGATATCAATGGAATTGAAGACCTGCATAAGCTTCCATTTATCACAAAGGATGATCTTCGTGACCAGTATCCCTATGGACTTTTGGGCGTACCCCTTTCCGACTGCGTAAGAATCCAGTCCACAAGCGGAACAACAGGCCGCCGGGTGGTAGCATTTTATACCCAAGACGACATAGATGTATGGGATACCTGCTGTGCCCGTGCAATCGTTGCTGCAGGCGGCACCAAGGATGATGTGGTTCACGTAAGCTACGGTTACGGATTATTCACTGGCGGCCCCGGATTAAACGGCGGCTCCCACAAGGTAGGTTCTCTGACACTTCCAATGTCATCAGGTAACACTGACAGACAGATCCAGTTCATGACAGACCTTGGTTCAACAATTCTCTGCTGTACACCTTCTTATGCAGCATTCTTAGGCGAGAGCATCGCGGAACGCGGCGTTAAGGATCAGATACATCTTAAGGCAGGTATATTCGGCGCAGAGGCATGGACAGAGGAAATGCGTCACAACATAGAGGAGTCCCTTGGAATTAAGGCATATGACATTTATGGGCTTACCGAGATTTCAGGTCCCGGAGTTTCCTTCGAGTGTGAGGAACAGCGCGGTATGCACATTAATGAGGATCATTTCATCGCTGAGATAATCAATCCTCAGACCGGAGAGGTTCTTCCTGAGGGTGAGAAGGGCGAGTTAGTATTTACATGTATCACCAAGAAAGCATTCCCTCTCCTTCGTTACAGAACCCGTGATATCTGCGTGCTTTCAAGAGAGAAATGTTCCTGCGGAAGAACTCACATCCGCATGAGCAAGCCACTTGGAAGAAGTGATGACATGATGGTGGTTAAGGGCGTTAACGTATTCCCTTCACAGATAGAGACAGTGCTTCTTAACAAGGGCTATGAGGCTAACTACCAGCTTACAGTTGACCGTGTTGGCAACAGCGATACAATTGACTGTGATGTTGAGTGGCTTCCGGACAATCCACCTGCAGATGATGCAGACAAAGCTGCACGCGAGAAGAAGCTTGTGGCAGCGCTTAAGTCAATGCTTGGCATTGTAGTGGGCGTTCATCTTGTGGAGCCTAAGACAGTTCCGAGAAGTGAGGGCAAGGCTGTGCGTGTTATTGATAAGCGTAATCTCTTTGAGGAGAGTCAGTTTAAGAAATAAGCCATAATATGAATAGAGGGGCAGTTCATTTTGAACTGCCCCTCTATTTCTATAAGACCTTCATATAATTATATTCTTTTCAAAATCTCTGCAAAATCAATTTTTAACCCAGACTTGTTTTCACCTTGGTAAATACATACAGGAACCATATCGGAAAATTTATATGTTTCCATTTCATTTTTTTCAAAGTTGTGGACAAATACCGTTTCCGCCTTAGAATCTACGATCCAGTATTCTCTTACACCTGCTGTTCTGTACTTAAATAGCTTTAACTCATAATCAATTGCATTACTGCTGGAATTTAACTCCCGAATTCTTCTTTTATTTGCAAAAAACATCATAAAACATTTTTATTCTATTAATATTATGGTAAAATAAACAAAGCATTAAAAACCATTTCCGATCTTTTATTTTGAGGAGGATAAAACCTATGATAATTGACTGTCCGGCATGCGGTGCCGGTTTGATGTTCGATCCGGAATCAGGAAAAATGAAATGTGAAGCCTGCGGAAGCCTTTTCGAGACCTATGAACTGGAGGATGATTTTCAGGCACGGGGGGAGAAGGAGCTTCAGAGAGAGTTTGCAAAAAAGGATAACGGCAGCCTGAAATTATCAGGTGAGGCTGTCGAGGAAAGCGGTCTGAAATTGTCAGGTGATGCTGTCAAGGAAAGTGGTCTGAAATTGTCAGACAGTAATGTTAACGAAAGCGGATTAAAGCTTTCCGGCACACCGGGCACTTCAGGTATGGCAGGGGCAGCAGAGCTTGACAATTACCAATTTGCCACAGATTCCATGGATAATACTGCATCCGGCAAAAGCAGTGCTCCCTCATTCAATCCATACAGCGACTTTGATCATCCGGTATATGACCACACTGACACCTACGGTCAGGATGATTATGATGATACCGGAGACCCCGATGACACGATGGAGTGCAACATTTACACCTGTACCTCCTGTGGTGCGGAGGTTGCCATTAATGACAACGAGGCTTCTACCTTCTGCTCCTTCTGTGGTCAGCCGACGGTGGTTTTCAGCCGCATAGCCTCTCAGAAAAAGCCTAAGTATATAATTCCATTTTCTGTGACAAAGGACAGGGCAATCTCTCTTATAAGAGAACGTCTTAACAATGGATTCTATGTACCGAATGAAATCAAGAATTTCGAGATTGAAAGAGTTCGCGGAATCTACATTCCCTTCTGGCTTTATGACATATATTATCACGACAAGCAATATCTCAAGGGCACAGTCGGCAGCGGCAAGAATTCGCACACCTATTACTATTTCCGCGAGGCAGACTGCGATTTCACCATGCTCTCATTAGACGCCTCAAGACAGTTAAATGACGAGACCTCTCAAAGACTTGAGCCATATAATACAGGGGGTATTAAGGAATTTTCTCTTGAGTACCTTTCTGGCTTTTATGCCGACTGCTACGATATGAAGACGTCGCAGTTAGATGGACTGGCACTGTCAAGAGCGCAGGAGCTGTTTAATTCTGAGGTCGAGCGGACCATTAACGCCCACTCCATCTCCATTATTAGAAATGATCCCGAATTCAGAATAAAAGCAACGCACTACGCAATGTTTCCCGCATGGTTCCTTACCTTCCGCTATGAGAATATTCCCTACACATTACTGGTAAACGGCCAAACCGAAAAGATCATCGGCGGTATACCTTATGACAGAGCAAAGGTGTCGGCAAGCTTCGGCATTTTGGCTGCAATACTTACCATATTAGCCACTATAATTACCTTCATATTTCTCACCAGCCCCGATGATGACAACGGCAAGATGGTTACCACTGCAATAGTACTCAGCATCGTTGCACTTATAGCCGGGGTAAACAATCTGAAAAAGGTAAAGGAAAGCACAAAGCTTTCGGGACTTTCCGAAACTAACCGATTTGTAAAGGATAGGGGAACGCAATAATAATTTTCCATTGACAACAGCTTGTATAAGGAGGATTTATATGATAGTAATCGCACTTATTATTGGCATATTTATCGGCTGCTCATTAAGCCTTTGCATAATAGCAGCCAAAGTCGTGAAATCCAATGACCTTGGAAATGCTAAGGGTGATTTTCATGATTTTTCCAAAAATCAGCTTCACGTTATTATAAAACAGGATAAGATAAAAAGACCATGACCGACTTATGGTATTACAGCGTATAGCCTGCAAAAATCAACTTGGCATACGGAAGCTATCAGTTAATAATAGGGAGAAACACTTATGATACTTGACTGTCCGGCATGTGGTGCCGCACTAGTATATGACCCTGCATCAGGGAAGATGAAATGCGAAAGCTGCAGCAATCTCTTTGAGACTTACGAGCTGCAGGAGAATTTCCTGCGCCGCGGAGAACGTGAATTGCAACATCAATATACACACAGTCCTACAGATAACATACAGCAGTTCGATTCAGAGAACAGCCTTGCAGACAACACAACATCAAGGAAATTAAACCCCTATTATCCAAAATATCTGAAGGATTTTTCCATGGAATATCTTTCGGGCTTCTATGCCGACCAATACGATGATAACATGGATAAATTAAAGGGACAGGCAATCCTACGTGCACAGAATATGTTCGAGAATGCAATGAAGCGAAGTGTCTCAGCCACAGGTGTCAAAATAATCAAAAAATATCCGGTCTTCGAGATAACCGGGACTGAATATGCATTGTATCCTGCATGGTTCCTTACATTCATAAATGATGGCACTCCATATACTCTGCTTGTTAATGGGCAGACGGAAAAGGTTGTAGGCGGGATTCCTTATGACAAGAAAAAAATCAAATTCTATTTTTTGCTTTTGGGAGCCATGCTTTCCCTTATTGCCTTTTGTATCGTATACCCAATTTTGTTCAAGGCCGGTGAAGATTTATTTAATATAATTTTTCTATTAGGGGCAATCGGCATTGTTTCATTTACTGCCGGAATCAAAAATTTTGAGAAGGTCAAAGCGAGCACAAGACTTACAAGTCTGTCAGAAACAAACCACTATGTAAAGAACAGACAGGAGGGATAATACCATGTTAATCTTTTCCATAATAATGAGTCTTTTTATCGGTTTTTCTATAAGCCTTCTTATCGTTTCCAAATATGTTGGAGAATCCAATGACTACGGAAACGATTTTGGTGAATTATATGATATTGTTCAGTCGTCATTCAAGATAACCGAAAAACGCGATAAGACCAAACAGCCCTAAATACTGTCATTATCATACTTACTGTGTCTGATACAGATATGGCAGGGGATCTGTGGGCTCCCCATTAATACGTATCTCAAAGTGCAGATGAGGACCGGTGCTTCGTCCCGTGTTGCCCGACAAGGCTATCTGTTCACCCTGGTCCACATACTGCCCCACGCTGACTAATATCTGACTCAGATGTCCGTACCTCGTTGCCACACCGTCACCATGGTCAATGATAACACAGTTTCCATAACCGCCTACCCAGCCTGCAGTAACCACCTGGCCACCTCTTGAAGCACGTACTGTTGTACCCTCAGGAACACCAACATCAGTACCTGCATGAAGTCTTCCCCAGCGGTATCCAAAGTTAGAGGTTACATTCCAGTTTGTCACAGGGAACATATATGTAGGTCTCGACTTTGTACCCCGGAGCACTATCTGTGGAACGGCTGCCACCTCCACGATCTCATCCACATGCTTCCTGTCACTTTCTATATTACCCTTGTATGTAACAATATCTGACACCGTATGCTTTCCCGGCGTTCCCTCCTGGATAACCGAGGTCTCACCGATGAACATACTGCCGTCATCTTGATATTCCACATCAGCATAATAATCCTCCGTATATGTCTCCTGCTTCTCAACCATAACCTCTATCGGAGGAGTTGGCACAACAATATTCAATCTGTCATCATAATATATGTCATCATCATTCTCAATTCCATCATTTAATTCCTTGATCTTATCCTCTGTCATTCCGACCTTTTCCGCAATGATCGAAAGACAATCCCCCGGAACCACCACATATACCCCTGCTTCATCCACGGGTGTTGTAACCTCCGCATACACAGTATCCTTATCCTCAATCTGCGACGCATTCACATAGGTCTCCACCACAGAAATTCTGTCGGAAAATCCCACGTACTTAACACCATCATCAACTGAAAGCTTGGCAAATGCCTCGGCTACGGCAGGGTCATTATCCTCTTCCGTTCCATCTCCGGCATTATCCTCTGTACTGCCCTCTTCTGCATCACTTCCTGCATCACTTCCTGCATCACTTCCTGCTTCCGAATCATCACCTGCTTCACCCTCTGCTGCGTCTCCTTCAGAAGTGCTGTCGGTACTACTACTCTCTTCTCCATTGCCGCTTCCCTCAGAAGCTTCACCACTTAATCCGCTGTCATCAGTACCTCCCTCTGTCATGGCTGCCCTGTTAAATGCAGGAATATATTTAAGCTCTCCGGCATCTGAATTATCACTATCATCAGCACCTTCACTGTTATCATCAGGCGCACCATCTCCGGTCTGCTCTCCATTTTCAAGCTTATCCGGCATTACGCGTTCTCCATCCTCCAGCTTCTTTGATACCTCCACCTCATACATGGTGACATTCTTGCTGGCAGGAGCCTTAAGTCCCACCTGAAATTCATTGTTATCATCATAAGCACTCTGGGCATCCTCAAGGACAGAGACTATATCCTCAAAATGTTCGACTGTCACAGTGTAATCATCAATACGCATTGTATATGCAAGCTTCTTATCCTTAGAAGCACTATTATCAAAGCTGGCAATTATGGCATTTTCAAGCTCCTCCCCCTTAGAGGTCTTCAGCTCCTTAAGAAGTGCCTTATCAGCTTCATTTTCCTTATCAACAGGCTCATATTGAATATCAACCCAGATGGGCTTCACGCCATCAGCATTATACTGAAGCCTTGCATTCTTAACAGCTTCCCTGCCTGCCTCCTCGCTCCTCGCAATGGCAGCCACGTTACCGTTAATGACCACCTTGACCTTGGAGCCTGCAGAAAAGCCATCCATAATAGAAGCTGCCACATCCTCTGCCTTTTCCTTAACGGTTCTTCTCCCGCTGCCATCTGCATTCTCATATTCATTTAATAAATCCTTGATCCCCGGAGCAATGAGCATACCAATGGCAAGTCCAAAGATCGCAGACTTGAAGTATCCCCACTGTGCTCTTGTCTTAAAATCTATCTTCTTCACGATAATTCCTCTATTATAGTTTGTAATATATTTGTTTTACGCGTTTCTAACCTTAACAGGCGCCGGCTTCTTCACAGAATAACCGAAGGAGCCCAGCTTGTTCCCGAGCTCATAATACACTCCATGGGAATAGGCAACAAGCTCTGTATCCTCAAGATGAAATGCGCCCTTCTCGTCCATATATTCCTCAGACACCTGAACATTGACCACCTCAGCTATAAACATGTCATGGCTGCCAAGCTCTAACACCTGCTTCACTTTACATTCTATGTTCACAGGGCTCTCCATTATGATAGGAGCATTAATTTTTTCTGCCTCACCCTTGGTAAGATGGGCTGCCGCAAACTTATCCTCATCCTTGCCGCTCTTAACCCCGCAGTAGTCTGTGGCGCGCACAAGCTCCTTTGTCGTAAGGTTAACAACGAAAACTCCGCTTTCCTTTATCATATTATAGGAATGTCTCTCCTTGCGCACTGATATGGAGATCATTGCAGGATCGGAGCATATGGTACCTGCCCATGCCACCGTCAGCACATTATCATTCCCCTCATTATCGCGACAGCTTACTAACACCGCCGGTACCGGATATAACATATTCCCCGGCTTCCATGATTGTTTTGTCATATTGTATTACCTCCATTCCAATTCCGCATCTTTTATATCGTCCAATTTTCCAGCCTTAAACCTTCAATTCGATTAAATTCTTTTTCATTATTAGTTACAAGTATGCCATTATCCGCCAACACTATCGATGCTATTATTAAATCATTTCTCCCTATCGGCTCTCCTCTTTTTTCCAAATCACTACGTATTTGTCCATAGCAAACAGCAGCCTGTTCCGAAAATGCAACCTTAATAAATGTATTCATAAACTGCCGGTATTTACTAATAGTTATATCGTAATTGTTACTTTTCCTTGCCCCATATTCTATTTCCGCTTCTACAATTGTAGGAATAACAATAGATTGAGCTGCAATATGTTTAAAATGTTCCCGGATAGATGGATATTGTCCCTTTATAGCATATATTATAATGTTAGTATCCAAAAAATACTTCATAAAACAATCCCCTTTTCATTTGCTTCAATTGGTAAATCTTCCGGTTCTTCATCCAGGCCCAAATCAGCACCTGATCCAAACAAATCAAAGAAACCTGCAGGATAAGTGCCTTCAAAATTTTTAGTAATATTAAGTTCAAGACTGCAAGGATACTGCTGCTTTTCAACCGCTTGACGTAAAAACATATTAATCGCAACAGATAAATTCATGCCCAATGATTCAAATAATTCAGTAGCTTTCTGTTTTAAATCTTCTTCTGTCCTGAATGTCACTGTTGTATTAGCCATATAACCACCTCCGTTTGTATTTACATTGTAACATACATTCAATACATAGTAAAGTGCATGAAAATATTTACACTTATTTTAAAAAAATTATTGCATATTATAATAACAAGATGTATTATGTATATGATATGACATAGTATTTATTACTACATCACAAAGTTATCGAAAGGATGTGACGTATATGAACGCAACCAGATTAAGCACTAATCCCATAGACGCAATGACATTCGGCAGTATTTCACAATCAGATAATGCATCAATCAAGCCTCACAAATTCACCTTCAAGGTTAAGGATCCCGGAAGCGCACTGACACACTTCATCGCCATGGTTGGTGCCATCATTGCAGCAGCACCGCTTATCATAAAAGCATACCACGGGAGCAACAGATCTTATCTTGGTGCATTTATCGTTTTCATAATAAGCATGATCGCTCTGTATGCTGCCAGCACCACATATCATACCTTTGATATATCGGAAAGGGTCAACCGCATACT
The DNA here is from genome assembly GCA_017470935.1 of Lachnospiraceae bacterium. Classification (GTDB taxonomy): domain Bacteria; phylum Bacillota; class Clostridia; order Lachnospirales; family Lachnospiraceae; genus CAG-590. The sequence continues at coordinate 72,409 of JAFUXG010000021.1, read as the reverse complement.
GCGAAAGATCGACCATGCCATGATATTTGTGCTTATTGCAGGCTCTTACACGCCGGTGTGCCTTATAGTTCTTCCAAAGAACATCGGGCTTCCATTACTTGCAACCGTATGGGGCATTACGATCATCGGCACCATCTTCAAAATCTGCTGGATAACCTGTCCTCACTGGGTTTCATCAGTATTATACATCGGAATGGGCTGGCTGGTAGTGGTAGCATTTTCCTCTATCCTCGCAAATCTGTCCCATGCAGCCTTTATGTGGCTGCTGATTGGCGGAATCATTTACACAATAGGCGGAATCATATATGCACTTAAGCTTCCGCTGCTTGCAAGATTCAACTGGAAAAACTTCGGAAACCACGAGCTGTTCCACTGCTTCGTAATGGCAGGAAGCCTGTGCCACTTCATAATGGTGTATGCATATCTGGCATAGCTTAATCCCTGCTCCAGATGTAACAATAAGCCTGGGTCCTTGCTGCAAAGTATTCCTTTTGCAGCAGCTCCCGGACTTCTTTTTTTGTGTACCACCCGGCCTCTATCTCCTCGACGGCAGAGGTACTGGGTGTAAATGTTCCCGCTGCCACTCCCACAACGCAAATGTTTTTCTCATTAGAAAATCCGATAGCCGAAAAGCTCTCATTAAGCACATCCTTGATCTCTATAATATCAAGTCCTGTCTCCTCCTTAAGCTCACGCCTTGCACTCTGCTCATAATTCTCACCCGGATCAATGAGCCCCGCAGGAAAGTTGATCACAAAATCACCGCATGCCATCCTATACTCTTTATTAAGCAGCAGCTTCTCCCCTGTATCATCATGCATAATAAGCACAACTGAATCCGCCGGATGATCCGCAAGCTCCTCCCTTGTCCTAAGGTCAGGATTTCTGCTGATCATCTCGTAAACCTTTTCCTTATGATCCACCGTCTCATAGGTAATATCGTATCTTGTAATGAATTTCCCTGCTTCCTTCTTCTCAATTCCCTTAAATTCCATCCTTTTCCTCTCCTTATGTTTTATATATAGCTGCGAAACTCATTAACAATGTATATTCTGTTAGAACTATACAATGTTCACAACAAACAAAGTGTACATCTGAATTTCTCAGCTATCAATTAATATTTTAAGATTTTCTTTAAGAACTTCACAAAGTCTAAATTTTTTAAACACAATCTGTTCACAATTTTCCTTTATATTAGGTATTGTAAACTTTTCATATCGAGTACATAAGCCAATACGGCTTAGATGTACTCTCCCCCTCCCCCTTATACGTGAAGCGAAAGACCACCATCTTTCGCTTCTCTTTTATTATATAACGCTTTCCACCACATCAGGAAGCTCTGCAAACTCATTTATGACCGGAGTCTCCTGCTTAATGCTTCCAAATCCGTATGCTGCATGAATGAACTTAACTCCGCCCTCCATGCTTGCTACATAATCACCCTGGATATCACCCACATATACCGCAGCATCCAGCCCATTTCTATCTGCAACAAGCCTTATATTATCCCCCTTTTTCAGATTATTATTGCCGTAGCACTCAATATCCTCAAAATACCTTCCAAAATCATAATACTTAAGGAACGCCTCTATATACCCGCTCTGGCAGTTGCTAACAATGTATAAATGGTACTTCTCAGACAGCTTTCTTAAGGTGCTTTCCACCTCCGGGTACAGCACTCCCCCATGCTTTTCAAGATAGGCATTCTCTGCCTGGCAGCATTTATCAAGAAGCTTCATCCTATCATCCTCAGGAAGCTCCGGGAACACTCCCTCCGCCAGCTTGTCCATCGTAAGACCCATAACGCTCTGAATCTTCTCTGTGGTAATTACCTTCCCATTACGCACCTCTTTATCAGAAGCCGGATACTCTCTCCTTACCACCTCTGTCCAGCACTCAGCCACGCCCTGTGCCGAATCCCAGAGTGTTCCGTCCATGTCAAATATGATTCCCCTCTTCATTCATCTGCCCTCCTTAATTAAATTGCTGTTTAATTCACCCACCAGCCACCGAATCAAGCTTCATCCTTATCTGCTGCATAATGTCGTCTGTCTCTGCAATCCTCTCCGCACAGGCATGCAGCTCGTCCGCTATCAGCTCCTCATCCTCCGGCGCTATATTCTTCTTATACTTAAGCTCATGGTCAAGGCTTGCCCAGAAGTCCATTGCCATTGTCCTTATCTGAATCTCCACACGCATTGGTGTCTTACCCTTGGAAAAGAATACCGGAATTTCCACGATCATGTGATAGCTCCTGTATCCGTTGGGCTTCGGATATTTGATGTAATCCTTGATCTTCACAAGCTTCAGATCATCCTGCATTGCAAGCATTGCCGCAATGGAGTAGATATCGTCCACAAACTCACATATTATCCTTACTCCCGCCACATCTGACAGATTGGCCATTATGGCCTCCACCGTAAATGGAAGACCCTTCTTATAAAGCTTCTGTGCTATACTCTCGGGACTTTTCACCCGGGAGGTTATACTGCTTATTGGATTTCTGTGGTATCGCACCGACATCTCGTGGTTAAGCACCTCTGCCTTAGTCCTCACCTCACGTATGGCGCAGGAATACATCATTTCCATCTCCTGAAACTGCTGCGAGTGCTGCATGAGGATCTTCAGCTGCTCCATAATGTCGCCCTCAAGCACAGGCACCTCCACTTCCTTCTCCCTAAGTGTAGGGAGCATTATATTGTCCCTTACAGACTTCTGATATGCCCTTATGATCTCCCTGCTCTCAGCGACCTCCTCATCCAGCTCCTCGTCTCCCACAGCTTCTATCATGCTCTCTGCATTTAACTCGCTTTCTATTATCATCTCTGCGGCGGAGTCAGACATCTCAGACAGCATCTCTAACTCCTCCTCTATCTCCTTATCCTTTTTCTTCTTTTTCAGCATTACATATTACCTCTTTATCGTTTATAATTCCAAGACTTATATAATATACCACCATTTTGTAAAGGAATTATGAACAAATACACTAATATTTTCTTAAAATTTTATTACAGTTATTATTGCAAACTTTAAGCTTATTCACATTGACATTTCCATTCATTTCTTATACAATTTACTTTAGTTGATAAAAGCGTTAAAGCTTTAAACAGGTAAAGCTATGGAGGAGAAATAAAATGCCAATCACAGAACTACTTGAAAAAAATGTCAGGGAATACCCGGATGACATATGTCTTGTGGAGATCAACCCCGAGGTCAAGGAGGTACGGCGGGTAACCTGGAAGGAATACGAGCTGATGGAGCCTAATCCCACCACTCACTACAGGCGGGAGATCACATGGCACGTAATGAACGAGAAGGCTAACCGTTTTGCCAATCTTCTGATCTCCCGGGGAATCAATAAGGGTGACAAGGTTGCCATTCTTTTGATGAACTGCCTGGAGTGGCTTCCCATTTACTTTGGAATATTGAAGACCGGAGCCCTTGCGGTTCCCCTTAACTTCCGTTACGCACCGGACGAGATCGAATACTGTGTTAATCTTGCAGATGTGGATATTCTTGTATTCGGTCCGGAATTCATTGGACGTGTGGAGGAGATAGCTGAAAATATCAGCAAAAACCGTCTTCTTTTCTACGTTGGGGATAACTGCCCTACATTTGCCGAGGACTACATCACAATGACAGCAAACTGCTCATCCCTTTCACCGGACATCAAGCTCACAGACCAGGATGACGCAGCTATATACTTTTCTTCAGGAACAACAGGCTTTCCAAAGGCTATTCTTCACAATCACGAAAGTCTTATGCATTCCTGCAGGGTTGAACAGAACCACCACGGACAGACCAGGGAGGATGTATTCCTTTGTATCCCTCCTCTCTACCACACAGGTGCAAAGATGCACTGGTTTGGAAGCCTTCTTTCAGGAAGCAAGGCCGTTCTCCTTAAGGGAACAAAGCCTGAATACATATTGGACGCAGTTTCAAAGGAAAAATGTACCATTGTCTGGCTGCTGGTTCCATGGGCACAGGATATATTGGAGGCTATTGAAAGCGGCAGAGTAAAGCTTGAGGATTATGAGCTTAGCCAGTGGAGGCTTATGCATATAGGTGCCCAGCCTGTACCCCCAAGCTTGATCAAGAAATGGAAGCAGTACTTCCCTAACCACCAGTATGACACCAACTATGGTCTCTCAGAGTCCATCGGACCCGGCTGTGTACATCTTGGAGTTGAAAACATCCATAAGGTAGGAGCTATAGGTAAAGCCGGCTTTGGCTGGGAGGTTAAGATTGTTGATGATAGCGCAAGCATTGTTGAACGCGGAAGTGTCGGTGAGCTCTGTGTAAAGGGTCCCGGTGTTATGACCTGCTACTACCATGACGAGAAGGCCACCAATGAGGTACTTAAGGACGGCTGGCTTTTCACCGGAGATATGGCGCAGGAGGACGAGGATGGCTTCATCTTCCTTGTGGATAGAAAGAAGGACGTAATCATCAGCGGTGGTGAGAACATTTACCCCGTACAGATCGAGGACTTTATCAGAACTAACCAGGGAGTGCATGACGTTGCAGTTATAGGACTTCCTGACAAGCGCCTTGGTGAGATAACCTGTGCTATTATTGAGCCTAAGGAAAATGTGACACTTACAGAGGATGAGATCAATGAAATGTGCCACGAGCTTCCAAGGTATAAAAGACCTAAGAAGGTTATATTTGCAGACATTCCACGTAACCCCACAGGAAAGATCGAGAAGCCCAAGCTTCGTGAGATCTATGCCGGAGGAAGCGTGGTAAGTGCGCAGAATAATGGATGATCCAGCAGTCATGAAAAATAATTATTTTGCATATTAAAATCCGGCCTATATTGCAGAAAGCATTTATATGCCTTGTGCCTGGTATGTGCATTAAAAAAGCATATTCAATGAAGCAATTCCACTTCATCGAATATGCTTTAATATTATTAATGAATCTTACTCCTCTGTATCCTCGTTGACATCATCAGCAGCGGTTACTGCTTCTGTATCAGCTTCTGTACCAGCTTCTGCCTCATCTGCCTCATTGTAAGCACTATCCTCTGCATCCTCAGTAGAATCAGATATATCAAGCTTATCAGTGTCGAAGTTAACAGTCTCCTGCTCACTGTCAAGCTTAACATTACGATAACGCTTCATACCGGTACCTGCAGGAATGAGCTTACCTATAAGCACATTCTCCTTAAGTCCTGTAAGCGGATCGATCTTACCCTTTATAGCAGCCTCTGTAAGCACCCTCGTTGTTTCCTGGAAGGAAGCTGCTGAAAGGAATGAGCTTGTAGCAAGTGAAGCCTTTGTGATACCAAGCATTACCTGTGTGCCAACTGCGGGCTCTTTGCCCTCCTCTTCAAGCTTCTTATTAAGCTCCTCGTAGTCCAACACATCAACATGTGTCCCCGGAAGATAATCAGAATCTCCGCTCCGCTCGATCCTTACCTTCTTGAGCATCTGGCGTACAATGACTTCGATATGCTTATCGTTGATCTCAACACCCTGGAGACGGTAAACCTTCTGTACCTCTCGGAGCATGTAATCCTGAACAGCACGGACACCCTTGATCTTCAATATATCATGAGGTGTTACAGAACCCTGGGTAAGCTCATCTCCGGCTTCGATCACCTGTCCGTCAGCAACCTTAATTCTCGAATCATAAGGGATCAGATAACGCTTTTCTTCACCCTTCTCATCATTTCTGACTATAACCTCGCGCTTCTTCTTGTTATCACTTATCTCAATCTTACCGCCTATCTCAGAGATAATGGCAAGTCCCTTAGGCTTTCTGGCTTCAAAAAGCTCCTCAACACGGGGAAGACCCTGAGTGATATCATCACCGGCAACACCACCTGTATGGAAGGTTCTCATGGTAAGCTGCGTACCAGGCTCACCGATGGACTGGGCAGCGATAATACCAACAGCCTCACCAACCTGTACCGCCTGGCCGGTTGCCATGTTTGCGCCGTAGCACTTAGAACATACACCAATATGAGACCTGCAGTTAAGTATGTTACGGATCTTTAGCTTAGTAACAGGATTACCATCCTTATCTACGCCTTCATTTATAATTCTCTGGGCACGCTTAGGAGTGATCATGTGATTAGCCTTAACGATCCTCTCGCCGTTCTTATCGAATACAGATTCTGCCGCATAACGCCCTGTGATGCGCTCCTCAAAGCTCTCAATCTCCTCAGGCTTATCATTTACTATCTCAATAAATGCTTCCACAACAGCTCCAGGAATCTCTCCTGTACCCTCGCAGCAGTCAACCTCACGGATGATTATCTCCTGTGATACATCTACAAGACGTCTTGTAAGGTATCCAGAATCGGCTGTACGGAGGGCTGTATCAGAAAGTCCCTTACGGGCGCCATGAGCCGAAATGAAGTACTCCAATACGTCAAGCCCCTCACGGAAGTTAGACTTTATAGGAAGCTCAATGGTACGTCCTGTTGTATTAGCCATCAAACCACGCATACCCGCGAGCTGCTTAATCTGCTGGTCAGATCCACGGGCTCCGGACTCAGCCATCATCTTGATATTATTATAAGTATCAAGACCATCAAGAAGTGCCTTAGTAAGATCCTTATCGGCAGTCTCCCAAGTCCTAATAACAGTTTTGTAACGCTCTTCCTCAGTACAGTAGCCTAGTTTGAACTTAGTATTTATCTCGTCAACAGTCTCCTGAGCCCTGTTAAGTATTTCTTTCTTGGCGGCAGGCACTGTCATCTCTGAAATAGAAACTGTAAGAGCACCCTTTGTTGAATACTTGTATCCGATACTCTTTACATCATCCAACACCTCTGCAGTCTTTGTTGCACCATGGATATTGATACATTTATCAAGGAGCGGCTTTAACTGCTTCTTGCCCACAAGGTAATCAATCTCCAATGCAAGCTCATTACCAGGAATGCTGCGGTCAACAATACCTAAATCCTGAGGGATGATCTCATTAAAGAGAATCCGGCCAAGAGTTGACTCGATAATTGTTGAGCCCTCACTTCCATCAGGCATTGTTCCATGAACTCTTACCTTTATCTTTGCATGAAGTGTAATCTCGCCATTCTCATAAGCGAGGATTGCTTCATTCTTTGACTTAAATATCTTGCCCTCACCCTTGTCACCAGGCTTATCAATAGTAAGATAATATATACCAAGGACCATATCCTGTGAAGGAACCGCAACAGGCGCACCGTCTGAAGGCTTCAGCAGGTTGTTAGGTGAAAGAAGCAGGAATCTGCACTCTGCCTGCGCCTCAACCGAAAGCGGAAGATGCACAGCCATCTGGTCACCATCAAAGTCGGCATTAAATGCAGTACACACAAGGGGATGAAGCTTAATCGCCTTACCCTCTACAAGGATTGGCTCAAATGCCTGAATACCAAGTCTGTGAAGTGTTGGTGCACGGTTGAGCATAACAGGATGCTCTTTGATAACATCCTCTAATACATCCCATACCTCATCATCAAGCTTCTCCACGCTCTTCTTAGCTGACTTAACATTATGGGCGATCTTTCTTGCAACAAGCTCCTTCATAACAAAAGGCTTGAAAAGCTCAATTGCCATTTCCTTAGGAAGACCACACTGGTATATCTTAAGCTCAGGTCCAACCACGATAACGGAACGGCCTGAATAGTCAACACGCTTACCGAGAAGGTTCTGGCGGAAACGTCCCTGCTTACCCTTTAACATGTCTGAAAGTGACTTAAGGGCACGGTTACCGGGACCTGTGACCGGACGTCCCCTACGGCCATTATCAATAAGAGCATCCACAGCCTCCTGAAGCATTCTCTTCTCATTTCTTACAATGATATCAGGAGCACCAAGCTCAAGCAGACGGTTCAAACGGTTATTACGATTGATGATACGTCTGTAAAGATCATTAAGGTCTGATGTTGCAAAGCGTCCGCCATCAAGCTGTACCATAGGACGAAGATCAGGAGGCAATACTGGAACTGCCTCAAGGATCATCCACTCAGGCTTATTGTGGGATGTACGGAATGCCTCAACCACCTCTAATCTCTTAATTACCTTCGCACGCTTCTGTCCTGTTGATTCCTTAAGTTCAGTCTTAAGCTCTTCAGACTCCTTATCAAGATCAATAGCCTCTAATAATTCCTTAACTGCCTCGGCTCCCATTCCTACACGGAAGGCACCGAATCCAAATTCCTCTTCAGCATCACGATATTCCTTCTCTGTGAGAACCTGCTTATAAGAAAGATTAGTCTCACCCGGATCCAATACTATATATGATGCAAAATACAAAACCTTCTCTAATACTCTTGGTGATATATCAAGAATAAGTCCCATTCTGCTGGGGATTCCCTTGAAATACCAAATGTGGGAAACAGGTGCTGCAAGCTCAATGTGACCCATTCTCTCACGTCTTACATTAGCCTTTGTAACCTCAACACCACATCTGTCACAAATAATACCCTTAAAACGAACCTTCTTATACTTACCGCAATGGCATTCCCAGTCCTTTGACGGTCCAAAAATCCTCTCACAGAACAGTCCATCCCTCTCAGGCTTTAATGTTCTGTAATTGATGGTTTCAGGCTTTTTAACCTCACCACGCGACCACTCTCTGATCTTTTCCGGAGAAGCAAGTCCAATCTTGATCGCATCAAAGTTCATCTGCTGTTCTACCACTTGATTATTCATTGCTGACATTTATATGCTCTCCTTCCATTAATCATCATAATTATCATTGTAGCTGTCATCGTAACTGTCTTCACTAAAGCCGCCATCATCCTCATCGCCATCGCCGTAGTCATCGTAGCTGTCGTCATAACCGTCACCCTCAAGCTCGTAATTATTGTCATCCTCGTCGACTCCGGAATAACCATGCTCCTTCATCTCTGATTCCTGACTGTCATAATCCATATTGCCAAACCTGCGCATATCATCATTTCCATAGTCAACATTCTCACGGATCTCAACCTCATTGCCGTCTTCCTTAAGCACTCTTACGTCTAACGCAAGTGACTGGAACTCCTTAAGAAGCACCTTAAATGATTCCGGAATTCCCGGCTCAGGAATGTTGTCACCCTTGATGATCGCCTCGTAGGTCTTCACACGTCCTACAACATCATCGGACTTAACAGTAAGAATCTCCTGAAGTGTATATGAAGCACCATAAGCCTCAAGAGCCCAAACCTCCATCTCTCCGAAACGCTGTCCACCAAACTGTGCCTTGCCGCCAAGGGGCTGCTGTGTCACCAGCGAGTATGGACCTGTTGAACGGGCATGGATCTTATCATCAACCAAATGATGAAGCTTCAGGTAATGCATGAAGCCGATTGTTACTGGAGAATCAAACTCCTCACCTGTACGGCCATCACGAAGTGTTACCTTACCGGTACGGTTAATAGGAACACCCTTCCACTCTTCCCTATGGTCACGGTTCTCATAGAGGTAATCCATAACCTCATCCGCAACCTGGCTTCTCCATTTCTTATCAAATACCTCCCACTCTTCATTGACGTAATCATTAGCCATCTCAAGAGTCTCCATAATATCCTCTTCGTTAGCACCGTCAAATACAGGAGTTGAAATATTAAATCCAAGTGCCTTTGCAGCAAGACCTAAATGCACCTCTAACACCTGTCCGATGTTCATACGTGAAGGCACACCCAAAGGATTAAGAACGATATCAAGCGGACGTCCATTCGGAAGGAATGGCATATCCTCAACAGGCAAAATACGGGAGATAACACCCTTATTACCATGCCGGCCAGCCATCTTATCGCCAACACTGATCTTTCTCTTCTGAGCAATATATACACGAACTGACTTGTTAACTCCAGGTGGGAGCTCGTCATTGTTCTCTCTTGTAAACATCTTAGTATCCATTACGATACCAAATGCACCATGGGGTACACGAAGAGATGTATCACGTACCTCTCTAGCCTTCTCTCCAAAAATCGCACGAAGCAGTCTCTCCTCAGCGGTAAGCTCTGTCTCTCCCTTAGGAGTAACCTTACCAACCAATATATCATTGGCACGAACCTCTGCTCCAATACGAATGATACCATTCTCATCAAGATTTTTGAGAAGCTCCTGAGACTGGCCTGCAATCTCCCTTGTGATCTCCTCAGGTCCCAGCTTGGTATCTCTTGCATCAACCTCATATTCCTCAATATGAACAGATGTATATACATCCTCCTGAACAAGACGCTCTGAAAGAAGTACCGCATCCTCGTAGTTATAACCCTCCCAGGTCATGAAACCGATAAGAGGATTCTTGCCAAGAGCAATCTCTCCGCCGGCTGTAGAAGCACCATCAGCAATAACCTCTCCGGCCTTAACTCTGTCACCCTTATTAACAATAGGTCTCTGATTCATACAGTTACCCTGGTTACTTCTTGCAAACTTGATAACCTCGTAGGTATCAACGCTTCCGTCATCACATTTAACGACGATCTCTTTACTTGTAGATCGCTCTACAACACCATCATGCTTTGCAACGATACAGACTCCTGAATCAACCGCTGCCTTCTCCTCCATACCTGTACCAACAACAGGTGCTTCAGTCTTAAGAAGGGGCACTGCCTGACGCTGCATGTTAGAACCCATCAGCGCACGGTTAGCATCATCATTCTCCAGGAATGGGATCATTGATGTGGCAACGGAGAACACCATCTTAGGAGATACGTCCATAAGATCTACACGCTCTCTCTCAAACTCGGCAGTCTCCTCACGGAAACGGCCCGCAATACGTGAACGTACAAATGTACCATCTGGATTAATCTGCTCATTAGCCTGAGCAACTACATAATTATCCTCTTCGTCAGCTGTAAGATATACAACCTCATCTGTAACGATAGGATTCTTTGGATCTGTCTTATCAAGCTTTCTGTAAGGAGCCTCAACAAATCCGTACTGATTGATTCTTGCATAGGTTGCAAGTGAATTAATAAGTCCGATGTTTGGTCCTTCAGGTGTCTCAATAGGACACATTCTTCCGTAATGTGTATAGTGAACATCTCGCACCTCAAATCCTGCACGGTCTCTGGAAAGACCACCGGGACCAAGTGCTGAAAGACGTCTCTTGTGTGTTAACTCTGAAAGCGGATTATTCTGATCCATGAACTGTGACAGCTGCGAGCTACCGAAGAACTCCTTAACAGCAGCTGTTACAGGCTTAATATTGATAAGTGACTGTGGTGTAATAGTCTCAATATCCTGTGTGGACATTCTCTCTCTGACAACCCTTTCAAGCCTAGAAAGACCAATACGATACTGGTTCTGTAAAAGCTCACCAACAGCACGGATTCTACGATTACCCAAGTGGTCAATATCATCATCATTACCAATTCCATACTCAAGATGAATATTATAATTGATTGAAGCAAGTATATCTTCCTTAGTAATATGCTTTGGAATGAGGTCATGAATATCACGCTTGATTGCGCGCTTCAGCTCCTCCTCATCCTTATACTCATTTAACAAGCCTTCAAGTACAGGATAGTACACATTCTCAGTAACACCAAGCTCATCCACATCAAAGTCCACATACTCCTTAATATCAACCATCATATTAGAAAGGACCTTAACATTGCGCTCCTCTGTCTGAACCATTACGTATGGAATGGCAGCATTCTGAATCGCAATAGCCTTGTCTCTGTCAATCTTCTCCCCTGCCTTTGCAACAATCTCACCAGTTACAGGACTTACTGCATCCTCAGAAAGAACATGTCCTGCTACACGATTCTTAAATGAAAGCTTCTTATTAAACTTATAACGTCCAACCTTTGCAAGATCATATCGTCTCGGATCAAAGAACATTGCATTGATAAGGCTCTCTGCACTTTCCACAGAAAGAGGCTCACCTGGACGAATCTTCTTATATAACTCTAACAGACCCTCCTCATAATTTGTTGAAGGATCCTTCTCAAAGCTGGCAAGAATCTTAGGCTCCTCACCAAAAAGCTCCTTTATCTGTTCATTGGTACCAATTCCCAAAGAACGAATAAGAACAGTGATAGGCACCTTTCTTGTTCTATCTACACGTACATAAAAAACGTCATTTGAATCTGTTTCGTACTCAAGCCACGCACCACGATTAGGAATAACTGTACAGGCATACAGGGTCTTTCCTAACTTATCATGATCGATCGCATAATAAATACCGGGGGAACGAACCAACTGACTAACGATAACACGCTCAGCACCATTAATAACAAAGGTACCTGTCTCTGTCATCAAAGGAAGATCTCCCATAAAAATGTCATGCTGGTTAATCTCATCCGTTTCCTTATTATGAAGACGTACATTAACCTTCAGGGGAGCTGCATATGTAGCATCTCTCTCCTTACATTCTCCAATAGTATACTTCTTATCCTCCTCGCACAGCTGGAAATCCACAAACTCCAAGCTAAGCTGACCTGAATAATCGGTAATCGGAGAAATATCCTCGAACACCTCTTTGAGTCCCGCGGTCAGAAACCAATTATACGAATCCTTCTGGACTTCAATGAGATTAGGCATCTCAAGTACTTCTTTTTGTCTGGAATAACTCATTCGGATTCCTTTGCCCGCGTTCACAGGACTGATTCTGTTCTTTTCCATTGACGTTTTCACCCCTTGATTTTATTGTTAAATTGGCTATTGAGGATAGCTACCCACAATAATCACATTTTACTATTGTAACACCAAGAATTTCCAGTGTCAACAAATATTTTCAGGTATTGACAAGATTTTTTGCAGGCAGCACATATTGTGGATGCCGCACCTTTAGTATCCATATCTAGTGGACTATATTACTGTTTAGTTAAATTTTGAAACCGTACTAAACAGTAATATACGCAAGAAAGGGTGCAGCAGGATTCCTGCTGCACCCTTAGATATACGCTAAAAGTATGATTACTTAAGAGTAACCTTAGCACCCTCAGCCTCTAACTTAGTCTTGATGTCCTCAGCCTCTGCCTTAGATGCACCCTCCTTAACGACCTTAGGTGCGCCATCAACAACCTCCTTAGCTTCCTTAAGTCCAAGACCTGTTACCTCACGAACAACCTTGATAACCTTAACCTTGTTAGCACCAACCTCTGTAAGCTCAACATCGAACTCATCCTTCTCAGCTGCTGCCTCTCCGCCTGCTGCTGCACCGCCTGCTGCAACTACAACACCTGCTGCTGCAGATACGCCGAACTCTTCCTCGCAAGCCTTAACTAATTCATTCAGCTCTAAAACGCTTAACTTCTTGATCTCTTCAATAAATTCCTGAGTAGTCATCTTTAAATTCCTCCATTATAAAATCTTTTTCTACTTATAAAAATCTTCTTGTTACAAAATGCATAATACAAATCTTACATATTAACATGCATTACAAGCCGCATAAACTACATTATGCCTCAGCCGGTGCTTCCGGTGTCTCGCCTTCACCCTTCTCTGCAATCTGCTTAAGCACTCTTGCAAAATTGGTGATAGGTGACTGTAAGCTTCCAAGCATCTTTGAAAGAAGCTCTTCTCTTGATGGGATGCTGGAAATAGCTTTGATTCCTGCCTGATCATAGAAGTTTCCCTCTACAATACCGCACTTAATCTCTAATGCCTCTGCTTCCTTAGCGAATTTAGCAAGAATTCTTGCAGGCGCTGTTGCATCATCCTTAGAAATAGCAATTGCGTTAGGTCCTTCCAACGAATCCTTCAAAGCATCAAACTCTGTTCCGTCAATTGCGAAACGCACCATTGTGTTCTTATATACCTTGTAGGTAACACCTGCTTCACGAAGTTCCTTACGAAGTCTTGTGTCCTGCTCTACGGTAAGTCCACGATAATCAACAAGTACTGCTGACTGTGCGCCATCAAGCTGAGCTTTGATCTCCTCAACGATAGGCTGCTTTAACTCTACCTTTGCCATCGTATGTGCCTCCTTATTAATATTAATGACTGCACGATATAGAATCGATCAGGGAAGATGAGATTGCTCCCTGCGATAATTAAAAACTCCATGTCCAAAGACATGGAGTGAAAACGTCAATCTAATATCTGATACTATATGTTGCATAAATGCTAAGCTTCAGATATAATAATTCATGACTCTTCCTCGGCAGGCGCAATGCTTACACCATAACGGTACCTGCTGTCTTCGGCAGCACATCATTTGCTACATTATCATATTCCAGCATTTCTGTCAACACCTTTTTTTATGTTAAATGAGCTTCCAAAATCAATCAAAAGCGAAAACACCTGATTTTTCGTTATTTTGTCAGTAAACTTGCACAATTATATTTGGATTACTTGTGTAATCTTTGTTAATTATTCCAATAGACACAATTGTTTACATGCGTTATAATTACAGTAATTATATTGAACCGTGGGGAAGTCTCGTTAATGGAATAGCGCGGTCCCATGAGTTATCTTATCATCCAAGGAAGGAGGTAACTGTTATGGTTAATCTGAATAATGTCTATAATTATTATAGCACACAAATTCTGCCGCCTAAGGGCAGCCAGAGGTCTAATTCTTCTAACAAGTCCCATAAGAAAGACGACTTGAAAACTGTATATCAGAATATTGTTAAGCAGAATCAGAATTCTCCACTTTACAAGTTTACCTTCTCCGATCATCTGCAGGCTTATGCTATCGGAATTAAGGAAGCCGCTATGGCTTTGGATGCGGAGAGCGATGCATTAAGCGGTGGGAATGATAATGATTTCTCTGAGATGAAGGCTGTTTCCAGCAATGAGAAGGTTGCCTATGCAAGTCTCCGAGAGGATGCCTCCGAAGAGCTTCCTGAGGATCTTACACTTCAGGTTAATAGTCTGGCCAAGGGACAGACCAACGTAGGACGTTATCTTTCTTCAGGGGAATTATCATTTGAACCAGGGGAGTACTCCTTCGGTATTTCAGTCAAAGATAATGAATATACCTTCCATATGAAGATATATGACAATGACACTAATATAGATATCCAGCGCAATCTGGCAAGCTCGATTAACGACAATGACATAGGCGTACATGCTTCCGTAAGAAGCAACCGTATGGACGGAACAAGCGCCCTTGTACTTCGTTCAGATGATGTGGGCAAGCCGGAGAACAGGGAGCTTATCTTCCAATTTGATGAGACCTATTTAGAGAACGATATATCTTCCGCTTTAGGTATTGATAATGTAGATACAGCACCTTCCGACGCTGAATTTTATATCAATGATACCCTGCACACCTCTGTCAGCAACCGAATATCCCTTAATCATTCAATGGATATCGACCTGCTGTCCACAAGCGAGGAGCCTATACACGTAGGTTATGTTCCTGACGAGGAGAAGCTGTCAGATAAGATTTCAGATTTCCTGAATTCATATAATGCCTTAGTAGATATATCAAAGAATGAGAATCAGCATGGTGCCAACCGACTGTATCACGATATATCCAATGTTGCAAGGAGGCACTCTACTGAGCTCAACGCTGCAGGAATAACAATTGACGACAACGGCCATCTGGTGCGGAATGATGATGACGACATATTCTCAAGCTCAAGGATTCAGGCATTATTCAATGATAAGCTGTCAGATTTTAAGTCAGATCTGCAGAAAGCAACCGGCAAGATGACGCTCAATCCTTTGGATTACGTGGATAAGGTTGTGGTAACATATCCTAACACCACGCGGACCTATCCCAATCCGTACAATCCATCAAAATATTCAGGCCTGTTGTTCAACGATTACAGATAACAGTAAAACAACTGATATTACGATCAACAGTATAATCAGTATTATAATTACGAAAGCCCTTAGGTACATTGACCTAAGGGCTTTTATTACGGCTGCACAATCATCTTTGCCACCAATGTAAGCTTGTTAAGAAATGGAATGAAATCCTCCTCTAAGCACTCCGCTACCAGGATATAATTGCCGCTGTTCAAGCTGATTCCAAGATTCTTAACTGCTGTTATCATAGATTTCTTATCAATATAGCTGCTTCGTTCATTTATAATATCAGCACATTGATTGTATACCTCTATCTCCCAGTTGATTCCCGATATTACCTCATTGAGATAATCACCGGTATCCTCCTTCTCCTCGCCCCGAAGCTCCTCAATAAGATTCTGAAGGGCAGGAATAAGATTCTCGCTATATGAAATCAATTGTTTAAGAATATCGTACTGAAGGTCTATTCTTTCCATGTTAGCTGCTCCTCGAAAATATGCGTATCAGTCTTATCCATCGCCGGATAACTGAACATGTAACAAAGGTAGTATATCACACTTTTGCCAAAAATCAAATTCTATAAACATATTATCCATCTTCAATCTAAATGATGGAGATTATAATACCACCTAAGCACTGCCATTCCTATGATGATAACATATCCCACAATACTAAGGGGAACCGGTATCTCATTTAAGAATATCATGCCCCACATAGCAGCAAATATGACCTGCGTATAATCAAATACAGAAATCTCCTTTGCCGGCGCATATTTATAGGCTGTGGTTATTCCAAACTGCCCAATGGATGCCCCCACACCCGCCAGCATCAAAAAGGCAAACTGCTTAAGGGTCATGGGATGATAATTAAGCACAAGAAATGGTCCCGTCACCAGACAGGAAAAAACTGAAAAGCACATGACTATTATGGGGGTGCGCTCTCCCTTCTTTCCAAGCTTTCTCACAAACGCATATGCCGTACCCGCTCCAAAGCCGCCATACAGTCCAAGTAGTGCCGGCACAGCCTCTGCCCCTCCGGACGGACGAATTATAAAAAGCGCACCGATAAATGCAATAATGGTTGTCACTATATCTACCCTTGAGGGCACCTCCTTCAAAAGAGGTATAGATACAAGAATCGCAAAAAATGGTGAGAGCTTGTTAAGCATATTAGCATCTGCTATGCCAAGGTGATCAATGGCGTAGAAGTTGCATATAAGCCCTGATGTTCCAAATGCACACCGCATAAGAATATCCAGCCTGTTCTTTTTCTCTATATGAAAACCCTTCCCTTCTTTTATGAGAAGAACAATGGCAACTACCGCTGCGAAGGCATTGCGAAAGAATGCCTTCTGCATTGTGGGCAGATCACCTGATATCCTGACAAAGAAGGTCATAAATGAAAAGCCAACTGCAGCGGCAAGAATGCAGGCAATACCCTTAACATGGTTATTGTTCCAGTTGACCGGATTGGTGTTCTTTGTTCGTTTCATCATAACTACATAGATGTGTATCCACCATCAACCGGAAGGATTACACCTGTAACATAGGTAGATGCCTGTGATGACAGGAACAATGCCGCTGTATCAAGCTCGCCCTCATTACCATATCTTTCAAGCGGAATAAATGACTTCGCATTAGCCTGGAAGAAATCACTGTCAAGCGTCTCCTTTGTAAGAGGAGTATAGAAATATCCTGGGCATATTGCATTTACTGTAATTCCGTACTTACCCCACTCAGCAGCCAGTGCTCTTGTAAGATTCACAACACCACCCTTTGCTGCATGGTAAGGTGAGGAAGGTGCAATCTTGTTACCAACCATACCGTACATAGACGCAATATTAATAACCCTGCCGTACTTAGCAGGGATCATAGCCTTCTTTGCAACTGCTCTTGCCACCCTGAAGGTACCAAACAGATCAATATTGACCTCGTTGTAGAACATTTCATCAGGTACATCCTCAGCAGGAGTAACTCCGCCAGTTCCTGCATTATTAATAAGAATATCTATGCGTCCAAATTCCTTAAGAATAGTGTCAACTGCCTCATCAACATTGGCGCTGTCAGTAATATCGCAGCGGATACCAATTGCTTTAACTCCAAACTCCTTAGAAATGTCAGCTGCCACCTCATCAATAAGATTCTGGCGTCTCGCAAGACATACTATGTCAGCTCCCTGGCTGGCTAATGCCTTAGCCATCTGTACTCCCAATCCTGTTGATGCGCCTGTGACCACTGCAACCTGTCCCTTTAAGTCAAAATAATTCTTCATACTTTGTTATGCTCCTTTCATAGTTGATTATTCTTTAGGCATTTGCGAAACTCAAATATACACTTTGTCTGTTGTGAACGTTGTATAGTTCCAACGCAGGCACGCTCTCGCTGCTCGATGCACGCAGCGGTACTAAATTCGCAGTAAACTGCTCATTAAGTACCGGCGGCATCAAAGCACCTGCTTATGGAATCTATACAACATTCACAACACAATATAGATTATTAATGAGTTTCGCAAGCGCCTATTGATTATTCTTATAATATAACACAAACTGTGAGGATATAACAGATTATTTTTTTAATAAAGAAGAATATTATTATAACAGGGAAAAAATAATATAGTAGCAGAAAACCAACAAAAACATAATCTAACATATTCCATCCACCTAGAATTTATGTTATAATTCATTGTGCTATTGGGTGTATCATTTAATGTATTCTTAATACTGATATATTGAATACAGCATTTATACTATTATTACGGCGGGTATTGATATGACAGATCTGGTATTTTTGACTTGTACTTTAATATTATCTGTATCATGTACTGTGTACTTTCTAATGAGCAAGAGGCTCCAGAAGGTGCAGAGCGTTCTTTTGCTGATTATTATGATCAACATTTCCCTGTCAGCAGTTACCGATATCATAAGCAATTACATTGAAAATACAACCATCGCCAGGGGCGGGATCTTCGCCCTCCAATATGGTACCCAGATGGCATTTTTCATATTTCACATAACACTGGCACCTCTTTACGCCCTTTACGTTATGATGGTCAACGGTATCGGTCTTAACAAGCGTGTACGGGATTTCATTCCGATACTTATACCCATGATCGTGGCAGAGGTGCTCATCATCATCAATCCCTTTACCAATTGGATGTTCTATTACAACGGCAACAAGAACTTTGTAAGAGGGCCTTACGAGTTTATCATATATGGCGTAGCTGCATTTTATCTTGTGCTGGCACTCTATTTCATGGTGAAATACCGCACCGCTGTTACCAAGACCACCAATTTTACACTGTGGTATTTCTTCAGCTTCACATTGGTGGGCATCCTGATCCAGCTTGTCAATTCCGAATTCAAGGTAGAGCTTTTTGCCGAATCTGTGTCCCTGTTAGGTATTATTCTCTCAATAGAAAATGATGCAGAATTCATTGATTATGCCACAAAGGTATACAACCGCCGGGCATTTATGAATGAGATAATCCGTCTTCTGCGCACCGGGCACAGGTACGGAGTTATATCAATAACCCTCACCAATCTGCGCTTCTACCAGCGCATGCTTAACTACAACGCAACAAGTGAAATGCTCTCCATGATCTCAGACTGGCTATCCTCAACAGACAAGCGGGTCAACGTGTACCGCACAACTCCCGACAGCTTTGCAGTCATTTATCTCTATGAGCGTGAGACCGACATGGATATGCTGGTGGATATCATTGCAGAGCAGTTTACCTCCGGGTGGGTCTTTGATGGGGTACATCTTGATTTTAACACGGTTATTCACGCTGCCCTGATTCCCCAGGAGATTGCAGACCCTGATCTTATTCTTGAGCTTACAGAGCAGAACAGCGATGTTGAGCACAGTGGCGTTGTTGTTATGAAGGGCAAGGATCTTGAGGCAATAACAAGAAAAACCCTCATTGAGCATGCCCTCAGACGTGCCATTGATGAGGATGAATTCAAGGTTTATTATCAGCCTATATGGAATGCTAAGACCAAGAAGATCGAGACTGCCGAGGCACTGGTACGTCTTATTGACCCTGCCCTCGGATTTATTCCTCCGGATGAATTCATTCAGATTGCAGAGCAGAATGGTCTTATAAATGATATCGGAATTTCCGTGTTCGAGAAGGTGTGTGCCTTTCTTGCCGACGAGCGCACCAAGAAGGTGGGGCTCACCTACGTTGAGGTCAACCTGAGTATATATCAGCTTATTGCCGGTAACACGATCGAACAATTCAAGGAAGCAATGGACAAATACGGCGTCACTCCGGACCAGATCAACCTGGAGATTACTGAGAGCGGCTCAGTAAGCACCTCCCACGCCTTATTAACCAATATTGATGAACTCAAGGAGCTGGGCTTTAAGTTCTCCTTAGATGACTACGGCACCGGCTATTCTAATCTCACATATATTATCAGCATGGACTTTACCAACATCAAGTCTGACAAGGGACTTCTCTGGGATGCAAACAAGAACGAGAACTCCAGAATCCTTCTTACTGACACTATCCAGATGATGCGCCGCCTTGGATTTAACGTAATTCAGGAGGGCGTTGAGAACAGGGAACAGTTAGACCTGGTTGTAAATGCAGGAGCAAACCTTATACAGGGCTACTACTTCTCTAAGCCTGTACCTGCCGGTGAGTTCCTTACCTTTGTGGAGAGGTTTGATTATTCGAAGTATGCCTGATACTTTGATAAATCTTGATCTACACTGTAATAGCATGAATTACGCCTGTATCCGGGGCGTGCTCATTTCTGTCAACAGAAAACGCTTCCCGAAGCTCCGATGGAAACAAACCATAATTCTCCAATATCTTCTTTCCTTCCGCACTGCTCCAAAGCACAAAAACAATCGATAAATATTCACTCCATTTCATCTTAACACTTCCAGATACAATCCTATTTATGCGGGACACCTCAATGCCAGCCATTTTCCCCAATGCTTCTATATCCAATCCATTTTCTTTAAGCAGCTCTTCCAGATTATCTGTAAGCTTCCCTATCAAAGCCTCTTTATCTACCCGGTTCATTTCTTCCATACATTTATCCTGCGCTTTCTAATTTTATCTGCTCCTGCAAAGCCTCCGGATATAACCCTAATTGGTCAATGATCCGAGCCGTTTTCTCATTGTATTTATAAAAAAACAATATTGCCATGAACTGATCCCACTTCATCTGCTCACTCCCGCTTTCTAACTGCTTATATTCCGCAACAGGGATTCCTGTAACATCTGATATATCTTCTTTGGAGAGTCCCACCAACAGCCTCAGAGAAGCCAGATCATTTGTCATTTCACGAAGCAGCCACTTAGGATCAAACTCATGATCATATGGGCGTTTTCTGGCATTTGAAGTGAATATGTCACGAAGAATCTTCCTATCTGCCATTCCCGCCTGATACGTAGCCGCGAGCCTCCTGAATGTAATATTCTTAAGCTTATACAATTGGAATATCTGTTCCACATGATTCTGAAGTGTACGCTGATCCATAAAAAGACCATCACCCTGCCGCAAAAGCATTTTTCCCTCCACGTAGAACTTCTTAATGTAATCGTCTAATTCT
This sequence comes from Lachnospiraceae bacterium, assembly GCA_017470935.1. GTDB lineage: Bacteria > Bacillota > Clostridia > Lachnospirales > Lachnospiraceae > CAG-590. The sequence goes on along the minus strand of JAFUXG010000021.1, from coordinate 51,202 downwards.
TCCGGATATCCGACTGTGCGTATCTGTGTCTTTCTGGATATTTCAATCACCTTTAATTCTGTTTTTTTATTAGATTCCTTATCCCTGTTCTTCACTCTTACCATTGTGTTATGTACGTGTATCTGTCTTGTTATAGGATTGATGTCATCACAATTGAGCGCCGCAAGCTCTCCTGTCTTAAGTCCACAATATAAAGATAACAATACAGCAAGCATATCCGGCGAACAGTTATGCTTTGCCGCAACACACACCTTGGTTATCTCGTCTGTATTCAAAGGAACAGAAATCGTCCTACTACCCTCTGTCTGCTCCACAGATGGCTCAGAGCATTTTCTTGCGTAAATGATAATTGACCTGATAGCTGATCTTACTGACATCACCGTACTTCCAGAGATCACATTCATCCCCTTCGGACTATCCTTTGAAAGATTTTTAAGCAGCTCTTCTATCTCATGCTCTGTAATATCCTTTACAATCATGCTCCCCATATTGGGAAGTATATAGCATTCAAGAAGCATACAATAACGGTCGACGGAGCTTTCCGCAACCGTTCCCTTCTTCTCTTCTATCCAATGCTCTGCCACATCGCTTAAGGCTCTTTCCAGCATATCAGTAGTGTTGTTTGTTTTATGTATGTCTTTATCTGATTTTTGCATGATTTCACCTCGTTATATCCTTCAAAGCTATGGCTTACCCGCTTATATTCCAAGCAATATTTTACTCTCATGAAGTGCCGCCTCCACAACCGTATCCATATCATAATATCTATACTCGCCAAGCCTGCCGCCAAATATCACATTCCCTTCCCTATCAGCGAGTTCCTTATACCTTATATATAATTCGCTATTCTTTTCATCATTTACCGGATAATAAGGCTCATCTCCTGCAATCCACTCTTTGCTGTATTCACGACTGACCACTGTTCCCGGGATATTATTCCCATACGCATCCTTACCAAACTCAAACCATTTATGCTCAATAATCCTGGTCCATGGTGTTTCCCCATCTGTATAATTGACTACAGCGTTTCCCTGATAATTGTCTATATCAAGCTTTTCAGTTTCAAAACTAACTGTTCTATATTCCAAACGTCCTAATTTGCCTTCAAAATACTCATCAATTGCACCGGTATAAATAACCCTGTCAGCTAAGCCATTCCATTTCTCTCTGTCAACAAGATAATCCATTCCAAGCCTTACCTCGATTCCTTTAAGCATCTTTGCAACCATTGACGTATAACCACCAACAGGAATACCCTGATACTTTGCATTAAAATAGTTGTTGTCAAAGGTGAACCTCACAGGAAGTCTTTTAATGATAAATGCAGGAAGCTCCTTACAGGCTCTCCCCCACTGCTTCTCCGTATATCCCTTCACAAGCTTCTCATATATATCTTTCCCAACCAGTGAGATTGCCTGTTCTTCAAGATTTTTTGGTTCAGTAATGCCTGCCTCTTTTCTTTGTTCATCAATCTTTTTCACCGCTTCTTCCGGTGTTACAACTCCCCACATACGGTTAAATGTGTACATATTGAAAGGCAGTGAATAAAGTTCACCCTTGTAGTTTGCAACAGGACTGTTGGTATATCTGTTAAATTCTGCAAACTGATTCAGGTAATCCCACACTTTTTTATTGTTGGTATGAAAGATATGTGCCCCATACTTATGAACATGAATACCATCCATGTCCTCTGTATAAATGTTTCCTGCAATATGATCTCTCCGATCAATAACAAGAACCTTCTTCCCTATCCTGTTAGCCTCATGGGCAAATACCGAACCATACAGCCCTGCCCCTACTATTAGATAATCGTAGTGTTTCATTGTTTTAAGCCTCATTTATCATTACCGGTATTGCAAAGCATCACAACATGTAAGAAACTCTCGCATCATGTTATAATACATTATTACGTGAATAGCTTGCATTCCGTATGTACTATCTCTAACCTGTCCTTATTCTTCATAAAATATAGTGTCTCTAATGTTTCTCCCATGTATCCAATATAACGGTCTGCCCTATCACTTCCCTTCGGAATAGACAGCTCCTCCGTACGCTCTAATATCGGAAACAGCCATTCACAGTAATCCCTTAAAACAGACTTCTTTGCAAGAATCACATTATAGTTGTAGAGATATTGTTGTTCCAACACTTCAGGAAAATAATCGGCATATTCCGGCTGCAGCTCCGAAAGTGCAGTAAGCAAGGCATTCCAGTCAGCCTCTTTCAGATACCTCTTATGATGTTCATGTATATCCGGATCATAGGGCATGGGATACGGCAGCACCACATCCACATCATTGTCCACAAGACGGAGCAGATCATCATTTGAAAAATCAAACAATCTTCGATACTGAACAAGACCATAATACTGTCCATTCTCCCCCTCTGGTGCCCCACTGTTGCAAAGCTTGTTCTTCCATATCCAATAGAGTCCGGTAAGTTCGGAATAATTGACATTCTTCTTTGATATATTGTCACCCCTATCATCTGCTATATCCGCTATCCTGATATCACAATTACCTGCTCCTACCTGTATCGGATATATATATTCAGGAAGTGAACCATGATGCTTTAACGGTCTGTCTTTATGGGATTTCGCCATGTATATACGGATAAATGGATTGTTATATCCCACAGGAAGCGCAGACAACGGAAGAAATCTCCCCAGCTTAATGTGAAACATCTTCATCAGTTCATCCCAACGCTCCGAATCAAGCCGCCGATAATTTCGGAATCCGTAATTTTCCAAAGTTTCCTCTATCTCCGGCTGCACATTCTCCGGCGTGGCGATTAACACCTGCACATCCCGTTTGTCTCCGGCACTCATGCCATCAGAAAAGGATGCAAGCTCTCTTACCGGAATATTTCCAAGCATCGGTGCGTTATTTCCCATGGCAGATACAAGAAAGCATGGAATCACGCGCTTTGGATATAAAGCTTTAAGTGCTTCGTAGGCTCCAAGGGCATAGCCTTGGGCACCGAAAATTGCAAGGTTCATACAAATCACACTCCTTACAAAACAATGTTTTCTTCTACAACTTATTGTATAATGCATTCAGCACATAAAAACCCTTCTCATTCAAGGAAGTTTCTCTGTTATAGCACATATCTGTATCATCCATCTGTCGAAAAATTCCTCCTGCTTCTTCCACAATGCATTGCATCGCCGCCGTATCCCACTCCATCGTTGGATTAAAACGATAGTACACTTCTGCCTCACCAGAAGCTATCATACATCCCTTTAACGAACTTCCAATACTAATCAGGTTTTTCAGATGATGCTTTTTAATTAATTCTTCCATCTCTCTGCACCCATGAGATCTGCTCATGACTACACGAATTTTTGATCTGTCTTTAATATCTGAAACGCATAGTTTTTTTGCTTGTCCACCCCTATGTACTATATATGCCCCGTCTCCTTCAGTGGCATAGTAAAGTTCTCCCGATGCAGGAACATAAATCACCCCCATAACAGATTTGTGTTTATATGCCAATGCTATATTTACAGTAAATTGTCCATTTCTATTAATAAACTCCTTTGTTCCATCCAATGGATCCACTACAAAGCAATAGTCATTCATAAGTCGATCCATATTATCCTTCTCCTCCTCTGACAGAACTGCATAATCAGAAAACACTTTCCTCAACCCATCTATAATCACTCGATTCGCTCTTTTATCCGCTATTGTAAGTGGCATATCACCATCCTTATAAGTAATTTCCATATCATCACAATTATTATACACATCCATAATTTCTATACCCGCCTTAACAGCCAGCTCTTTAGAAATTTCTAATTCTTTATCCCACACGCTCCTTATCCTCCCATCATAAGATTACATACAATAAAGGACATTATTGCCGATAGAAAAACTATACTGCCATTCTTCATTTTTACCTTATATATCATAAATAAATCAGCTACATAAATTACCAGCATAAGTAACACCGGTCCTTTGCCAAGTGCACCCTCGTTTCCAAGCTTAATATTTTGCCACACAAGAGAAAGTAGGACTGTTATCATAAGCCCCGCTACAATAGGACGTATCCACTTTCGGATTTCCCTAATAATGTACAATTCTCGAATAACACTGTAAAAACATCCAATCAGGTCAAATATTCCACAGGAAGCAAGAAGAGATACGAAAAAACCTGCAATAGCAACAATCACACCTTCCCACACCTTCCCATGTACAGAAAATCCAATAAAATATCCCATTCCACTCAAGGTTTTACATAGAATAGACCCGGGAAGAATGTTCACAATCGGAACCAGATAATTATAGAAGTCTTCCTCTGATATCAGTTCCGTATGTACAAACAATCCATCTGCCAGCGTAAGATATGCGTCTCCACCTCCAAATGACATTACAGAAGAAAGAAAACCGTTTCCTATATATCGTACAGTATTTTTAGTAACATAGAGTGCGGCAACAACAAATATAATAGTAAATAGTGCAATCCATCCAATTTCCATGCCTGTCCTAAAAACAATACTTTTATCTATTGAGATATGCTCTCTTTTTGCATTGTAAAATCCATACACCGACAAAAGCACCATACAGGTCGTCACAGCCAAGCGTACATATCCTGCATCATGCAGTCCCGCATTTCCCATACATAGAATATACACAACAGAGACTATGCCGCCCACACAAAGCCTTATGCAGGATACCTTATCTCCCATATATAAAACCAAAAAGAATGCCAGTATAAAAATATGTATCGTTGCCAGCGAAAAAAAAGGTTTCATATCTATACCCATGATTTTATAAATATTTTTTTCACAAGTAAGAATAAATACGAGCAAAGAAACCATAATTCCATACTTTAATGCATTTCCTTCTTTACAATATTTTACTGATGTTACAATATATTCTGTAAGCAGACAGCAGATAAACGCCGTCACTCCAACCGCAATGTAACGGATCTGTAATAATACTGATTCATTTAAAACTGTAATGACAGATGACAGCAAAATTGTCAGAATTACCCCGGGAAGCGCCATTGCCATTCCACCTAAAAGAAGTCCCTTATTTCCAACATATCTTCTCCCGATTCCTCCGGCAATCTCCACTGGAAGTGCACCCGGCGTGATGCTTGCCACAACTACATCCTCTTCATAAGCTTCTTCAGATACCATTTTTTCTTCATCCACGGCAATCTGTTCCAGAATCGGTATTAATGCGTTCCCTCCGCCAAATCCTATGAGCCCCACTTTAAACATTGAAAATACAAGATGCGTTATCTTTTCCATAAATACTCCATAATCCGATTCACGCACGCATCTACAGAGCTGCCTTCTGTATTCAGCATAATGTCAGGGTTTACCGGTTTTTCATATACTCCGGATACACCTGTAAAATTAGGAATCTCTTTATTGTTAGCTTTTTTGTACAGACCCTTTACATCTCTTTTCATACACACTTCCAGCGGAGTACTGATATATATTTCAACAAAATTATCTTTTCCAATAATCTCTCTTGCATTTTCCCGATCGCGCTCATAAGGAGAGATAAAGGCAGTAAGTACAATAAGCCCTGCGTCATTCATAAGCCGGCTTACTTCCGCTACTCTTCGGATATTTTCTATACGATCTTCAGGTTCAAAACCAAGATTTTTATTCAGTCCCATCCTTACATTGTCTCCATCAAGAAGCATAGTATATCTTCCCTCAGAAAACAGCCGCTGTTCTAATGCATTCGCTATAGTAGATTTACCCGCCCCACTTAGCCCTGTAAACCAAATCGTTATAGGATTCTGGTTCATTCTTACACTCCGCATCTTCCTTGTAATATCCGTCTCCTGAAATACAACATTATCTGCCCGACGCAGCGGATGCATAATAACACCACAGGCCGAAGTCATATCAGAAATTCGATCTATTAGGATAAAACTCCCCATAGGTCTGCACTTTTCAAAATTCATATACACGATTGGCTGTGCTGTACTGATATTACAAACGGCAATCTCATTCTTGTATAGCTTTTTGCTTGCAAGCTGTTCTCCACTGTTTATATCTATCTTATATTTAATTTCGATTATAAAAGCCGGTATCTCTTTCGTACCAAGTTTTAGAATGAAGCCTTTGCCCTCCGTCAATACTTCGTCATCCATCCATAAAATCTGTGCTGTGAACAAATTTCCAATAGTAAGGTTTTTCTCCTTCGCTATCACACACCCTCTTGATGCATCAATTTCTCTGTCAAGTGTCACTGTGACCGGCATTCCTGCCCCGGCGTTTTCTTTTTCTTCTCCTGCCACAAGTATGTCTTTTATATGTGCCGTCTCCCTGCTCGGAAGAACCATAACTTCTTCCCCAATCCGGATATTTCCTGTTTCTACCTGCCCCTCAAACCCGCGAAAAGCATGATTCGGGCGACATACACGTTGAATAGGCATAACAAAATCATTTACATCCTCTGCATTCTTTATATCTATGGTTTCAAGATAGTCAAGAAGTGTTCTTCCCTGATACCATGCCATATTGTCAGAAAGATAAGTAATATTATCCCCCTCTGTGGCAGACACCGGTATAATAGTTACATTATCAAGCTCTAAATCGATTGCAAGCTTCTTTATTTCCTTTTCAATACGCAAATATTCTTTCTGTCGATACTGCAAAAGATCCATCTTATTGACAGCAAAACAGAAATAATGTATTCCCATCAGAGCACATATTCTTGCATGCCTCCTTGTTTGTGTAAGTATTCCCTGTGTCATATCTACAAGAATAATAGCAAGATCTGCAAAAGATGCTCCAACCGCCATATTTTTCGTATATTCTTCATGACCGGGCGTATCAGCCACTATAAAGCTTCTATGTTCAGTCGTAAAATAACGATAAGCGACATCTATGGTAATTCCCTGTTCCCGCTCCGCCATAAGACCATCCAACAAAAGAGAGTAATCAATCGCACCGCTTCGGCTTCCCACTTTACTGTCAAGCTCTAATGCCTGTTTCTGATCTAAAAAAATAAGCTTTGCGTCATAGAGCATATGTCCAATCAGAGTGGATTTTCCATCGTCCACGCTGCCGCACGTAATAAATTTCAAAAGGTCATTCATGTTTAGAAATACCCCTCTTTCTTCCGTTTTTCCATACTTGCACTCCCACCATCCTTATCAATCACACGACTGGTTCTTTCAGATGTCACGGCACCAAGCGTTTCTTTTACAATTGCATCCAGTGTATCGGCTTCAGATTCCACGCCTCCCGTCAACGGATAACATCCAAGTGTACGAAAACGCACTTTTTTGTACTGTATTTCCTCTCCCGGCAAAAGTTTCATGCGGTCATCATCTACCATAATAATATTCCCATCACGATACACTACCGGGCGTTCCTTGGCAAAATACAGCGATACAATCTCAATATTTTCCCTGCGGATATACTGCCAAATATCCTTCTCCGTCCAATTGGAAAGAGGAAATATCCTTATGCTTTCCCCCTTTTTGGTATGAGTGTTATATAACTTCCAAAGCTCCGGCCGCTGACTTTTGGGATCCCATGCTTGTGCACTATTACGGAAAGAAAAAATCCGCTCTTTTGCTCTGGATTTCTCCTCGTCACGACGACCACCGCCAAAAGCAGCTGTAAACCCATACTTGGTCATTGCTTGCTTTAACGCTTCTGTTTTCATGATGTCGGTATAAGCAGCACCATGTTCGAAAGGATTGATTCCTTTTTTCACTCCCTCTTCATTGGTATAGACAATCATATCCAGTCCATATTTTTCTGATATACTATCACGGAAGGATATCATCTCATGAAACTTCCATGTAGTGTCTATATGCATGAACGGAAAGGGCGGTTTTTCCGGGTAGAATGCCTTTAATGCCAAATGTAACATTACAGAAGAATCTTTTCCAATTGAATAAAGCATTACCGGTTTTTCACACTCCGCTGCAACCTCTCTCATAATGTAAATGGCTTCTGCCTCTAATGCATCAAGATTCGTTTTCTCTTTGTCAAACATATAATTTACACTCCGTATGTACAATATTAATATCATCTCTGTTTTTGATAAAATACAGCGTTTCCAATGTTTCTCCATATATCCGATATTACAATCAGCCCGTTCGCTTCCCCTTGGTACAGACAGTTCATCTGTCCGTTCAAGAATCGGAAACACCCATTCACAGTACTCCTTGAATACTAGTTTCTTAGCAAGGATAACTTTGTAGTTGTATAAATATTGCTACTCCTAAACCTCACCAAAGGCATCTGCATATTCTGGCTGAAGCTCACGAAGCGCAGTCAACAAGACATAGCCCTGGGCACCATAGATTGCAAAATCTATATTAATCCAGCTCCATTCCGGATAAAATAAACATCATCACATGATCCATCATCATATGTACATCTTCAACAATCTGCATATTGTCAATATTCACGTGAATACTGCACTCTGCCTCCTGCTTTACTCTGCCTCCATCATATCCCACAATACCCACTGTAACTGCACCTATGCTGTTGGCATAGCGTACCGCCCTCACCACATTTTCAGAGTTTCCGCTTCCGGATATTCCAATCAGCACATCTTTACTTTTTATCTTATTTTTCAGTGGCATTTCGAAGATGTCATCGTAGCTTATGTCATTTGCCACAGCCGTCATCATAGGAACATTATCATTTAAACATTCAAAATTGTATTTTATATCCTGCTTCTCACTCACACCCTTATTAAAATCTGCACAGAAATGGGAAGCCGTAGCGGCACTGCCTCCGTTTCCACAGATAAACACTCTATGTCCTCCCAGCCTGGCGTCTTCGAGTATATTCATTACCCGGCTTATTTCATTCTCGTCCAGTTTGGAAAGTACATCTCTTTCTCTATCTATGTAGTTCCTTACTTTTTTTGAATAATCTGTCATCTTTTTAATATCCTTTCTGCAGCCTCATACAAATCTGCTGCTTCCTGATCTGCCTGTACATCATATTTCCCATCCGCTCCTGCCAGTCCGCTATGGAGCAGTATTGTTTTTAGCCCCGCATTTTTACCAGTCTGCACATCCACAGTAGTATCCCCTATCATGTATGACTCTTTCCTGTCTATATTGTAGCGGTGTACCATCGCATCAATCATTCCTGTTTTTGGCTTCCGGCAGTTACAAACAATCTTATATTTCGGATTTTCCTCAGGATAGCCCTTATCCGGATGATGCGGGCAGAATATAATATCATCTACATACACTCCCGCAGCTCCCAGGTCTGTCTCCAACTTTTTATGGATCAGCTCCACATCTTCTATGCTGCATATACCTCTGGCTACCACGGGCTGATTTGTCACTACAATTGTCAGATATTCCGATTGGTTAAAAAGTTTTATTGCCTCTACCGCCCTTGGATACAGTATGAGATCCTCCGGTTTTCCTACCAAACCCTTTTGAACATTTATCGTTCCGTCACGATCAAGAAATATACATTTTTGCTTATTGGATTGATTCCTCTTTCCCCACTTTCCTATTTTCTGTTCCTCTTCAGCTATTCGGAAGCGTTCTACAGTTCCTACATCCTTTATATATTCCGTTGTCTTATAGCCGTATATCCTTCCTTCTTTCAATAACGGTCGTATGACATCCTTTTCAAAATCACAGGCTTGTTCTACTGAGATATTTTGAAGTGCGTCCTGCTCCACAATACTGATTCCGGCATTCACAAGATTTTTATAATAAATGGTCCTCTCTTCTTCTTTGCCCAAAATCTTTATGATACAATGCTCTTCATTTTCTACCAGCAGATCCGAATCGTAGGGATGTGAATTCGGATGCATCGCCAAAGTAATCAATGCATTTCTTGCCCTATGAAAAGTAAGCATCCGAGGCAAATCCATATCAAACATCACATCACCAAATACAAGCAAAATCGTCTTATTGGGAATTAATGCAGAAACAATAGATAGAGCGCCAGCTGAACCAAGCGGCTTTTTTTCTTCTACGTATTGTATCCGTATACCATAGGCCGATCCATCACCTAAAATTTCTCGTATACATTCCCCGCAATAACCTATGATGATTACATATTCTGAAATCTCATATCTCTTAAGAGCATCAATCTGCCACTCAATCAATGTCTTTCCATTCATAACTGCAAGAGGTTTCGGTATAGAATCCCCCGTTATTTCACGCAGCCGTTTTCCCCTACCACCCGCTTGAATCACTACTGCTATATCGTCCGACAAATTTACCATCTTTGCAAATCCTCAATTCTTTTGTTCATCATTATTACTTCTAAACACCAATGATAGATTTCACCGTCAGGCGTACAGCATCATCAGAATTATACTCAGGCTTCCAACCCTCCGCCCTTATCTTTTCCGTGGAATATGTAAATCGTGGTACATCTCCCTTCCAGCCGCCTTCCCCTCCAGTATATTCATATTTTACATTACAAAGCCCCATCTCTTCGCATAGAATGTCCGCAATCGCAGTCACACTCGTAGCACCTTCTACACCCACGTTATACAAACGTACTCCGGTTTCTTCAACATTTGAATCTATGTTTGATAAACTGGCAATGGCAGCCACCAGATCTTTAACATAGATATAGGGCTTGGTCTGCTTTCCATCTCCCAATATCTCAAGCTTTGACGAATCCAACTTGAGTTTTCTGATAAAATCATAGATAACTCCATGCGTGAGTCGCGGACCAATCACATTAGGAAATCTAAATACTAATGCAGTCATATCATTCATATAGGTAAATGCACTAATCAAGGCTTCACTCCCAAGCTTCGCTGCACCATAATAGGAAATCGGACTAAGATTAGGTGTATTCTCTGAAAGCAGCACATCTTTTTTTTCTCCATATACAGCCGATGTAGAAGCGAAAAAAATCCGTTTCACACCATGTCTTCTCATCGCCATAAGTATCTCATAGGTTGTCGTATATGTATTCCGGTATTCCACATCAGGGCTGGATGCACTTGCCTGTATATCAGAATTTGCTGCCAGATGAAAAACATATTCCGGTTCTGCCATTGCAAATACCGCTTCTATTTCTTCTCGATCTGAAGCATCCCCTTTTATCAGCTCAAATGCACCCTGATTCTCAAGGTGTGCAATATTTGCCCTTGTACCCAGTGACAAATTGTCCATACAATACACCTTGTATCCCTTCTTTATCAAATCATCACACAAATGACTTCCTATGAAACCTGCGCCTCCTACCACCAATACATTCATCTTTTTAGCTCCTTATATGTATTATCACAACTTTTTCATATATCACATTTAGCCTCCGTAGTACACAAATATACGACAATCTACCAGTATTTGTCCCCTATATACACCACGGATGTTCCATCATGCTCAAAGCGTACAGGGAAACGGCTGAGCCTTATCGCCTCGTCAAGCTGTTTCTGCTTATACTTCTCACAGTAAAATAATAAGAATCCCCCACCGCCCGCTCCAAGCAGTTTGCCCCCGACAGCCCCATTTTTCAAGGCTGTTTCATACAGATTGTCAATCACAGGATTAGCAATGCCACTCGCAAGCTCCTTCTTTCTCTGCCACCCCTCATCAAGCATTCTCCCGAAATCAGACAGCTCATTGCTCTCTAATGACTGCTTCATATGTTTTGCCAGTTCACACATCGCCAGAAGATTATTGGTTTTTTTCTTTTTGAAAATATTGTTCTTCTGTTCTACCAGAATTACATTTGCATCATGGGTAATACCTGTGTAGTAAATTACAATATTGTCCTGCAGAGCATCTAACGTTTCAGGCTGAAGTATCAGCGGTTCAACCGTTACAGTATCATCCTGATGAAATGTAATAAAATTAAATCCTCCACATGCGGCGGCATAATGATCCTGCTTACCTATAGGATTTCCCAGTCTGTTGATCTCCACGTCACAGGCTTCCTCTGCCAATCTTTGTTTGGATACATATCTGCCTTTATAGCAATACAGCGTATGCAGCAGGCCAACAGTAAAGGAACTGGATGATCCAAGTCCGGTACCGCTTGGAACATCAGCCGTACTGGTTATCTCTATTCCATGCAGTCCCATATCCATCAATACCTGTCTGCATATGGAATGTTCAATCTTATCTAATGAATCCACTGTTTCTGTCCTTGAATACTTAAGAGATGTCATCCCCTCGTCAAAATAGGGATGGGTGGATATGTACATGTAACGATTAATGGAAGTACTGACCACACAGCCTCCATGCTTTCTATAGAAGTCCGGCAGATCACTGCCTCCCCCTGCAAAGCTGATTCGAAACGGCGTCTTTGTAATAATCATAAGTTCTTCTCCTTTAGTCTTGCTGCCAGATTCCCGGCTTCCCTTAACACTTTATCCATATTCCAGTATTCAAAATTACCAAATCTTCCACTTAAATGAATACCTTCCGCCTTAAAATACGACCGTATAGCATTCATATTTTTCCTGTGATGAAGATCATAGATCACATAGGCATACCGGTGCTTTGTGATATTGATAAAAGAAATCTCCGATGAATTCTGCGCAAATCCCAGATACACCATTCCATCTTCTATCCTGCATTTTATCTCATCTTCCGAAAGAGAATCCGTATAATCTCCTGCACGGTACGTGATCTCAACCATATATGTGGCCCCCTCTCGCCTGTGGTAGGCTTCACCGAGAAAATCCATCTTCGATATTCTGTGGAATATCACATCTTTTTCGGGAATCATAAATGCAAAATTATCTCCACTGTAATCCTCTTCCACATGCACAAAAACGATCTGTATGGAGTTATATTTCAAATCTCTCACATTGTCTGCAATATCTTCATTCATACCTTCATATACTGCACACAGTTCCTGGATTGGCATGGTAGATACCACGATCCCTGCTCTATTCTCTACTCCTTCGGCAGTAATAATAAAGCCCACATCTGTTCTTGCCACCTTTTCCACCAAAGCAGACAAATGTATATGGCATTTTTCTCCCAGCCTCTTTTCAAATCCCTTTACCACGGCTTCTATCCCACCTTCCCTTGGAAAGTGAAAATACAGTTGGTGTACATAACCATCTACTGTTTCCCCCGCCGCACTCCTGCGTATCTCATCATCTGTGGGCTGTGGAATACGTTCTACCATCTGCGTGTCCATAAAGGCCGGATCATATTTCCATATTTTTTCATTGTAGGGACGCAAGTATGTGTTTGTGATTCCCTCTCCAAAAGTCTTTAAGAAAAACTGCAGCATATTATCAGGCACATAGTTCCTATATGGATTATTTTCAAATGACTGCACACAATAATTCCGATCGTCCTCCGGAAGCTTGGACAGATCATTTTCAAAAGGATATTGTACATTCCTACCCTTGTATATTATTTGATTCGAACGTCTCAAATCATTTTTTTCTTTTAAAACAGAGAGCATAAGATTAAGCATCTCCTTGTCTTTGGAGAAAAGAATGTGAGGTCCGATATCATAGGTATAACCATTCTTCCGTATGCTGCGGCACAGACCGCCAATGCCATCCTCTTTCTCCCATATATCTATCCGTTCTATCCGTTCATCATCCTGCAAAAAATATGCAAGTGCTATCCCGGAAAGTCCACCGCCCAAAATTGAAATATTCATACCTTTTCCTTTCATACCATCACTTCTGCCAGTGCTTCCACATCACAAATATGAATGTGCTCCTCTTTAATATTGTATCTTATTTTGAGTTCCTTCAATATTTCCATGCCATGCCACTTATTAGCTACCAGCCAATAAGCTCCAGCATATTTCTTACAACCGTCAGCAGGCGATAATATTGGAACTCCATTCAGCCGCTCCCCCTGTTTTTTTACATCAGAATCCACATATGCATCTATTTCTATTCTCTCATTTTTAAGGATATATTGCAGATTTGATCCATAATATCCTGCACCATAGATCACACAGCCTGATGCTGTCTCCAACTTCTTTACAAGCGAATACAGTCTGCCCTTTTGCTCCATGCTGCACTGCTTACACATTCTGTCATATTCCACCGAATCGCTGACAAGCACATCCAAACATCTTCTTTCCTTCTCATCAAATATGTTTTTATCCAGATGTCCATTTTTATCCGCCGATTTTAGATCTGTATGCATCCGCAAGGACAGCAAAGGTTTTAACTCATCGGAAAGACTCCTATAAGCAGCAGCATTGCTATGAAAATATTCTCTATAATATGCCGGTTCTACCTTATTCCAAAGATTCTCTTCCTGAGCAAGCTTCTGTCTTATATACTCATACTCATCACAAGTATTAAACACCTTACCGGGATTTTTTACCGAAGCATTCGGATTATCAAACCGATAATGATAACCTATATCCCTGATCAGTAAAATCTTCTCTGCCCTTGCCATGCTCAAAAACCAAAAACCGATATCCTGAAATGCGGCTCCTTTTGATTCGTTATGCCGTATATTCCTTTCCCGCAGAAAAGATGTACGGTAAAGTCCAAGCCATTCATACATGGTAAACCGAAATGCCCTAATCTCTTCCGAAGGCTTTATCGTTCTTTCATAATCCCCTACAGAGTCAGCCACGCTCTTAGGAAAAAAGAAACGTTTCTCTCCATCTCCCACAAAAGTGTCAAACCCACATTTTACGATATCCGCTCCGTCCTCTTCTGCCTTTACATAAAGCTTTTCCAGCATATCCGGTTCAATATAGTCATCCGACTCCACAATGGCATAGTATGGTGCAGATGCACGATCAATTCCAAGGTTTTTGGAATATCCCGTGCTCTTTTCTCTATCATCCAAAAGCGTAATTCGATTATCCTTTTTACCATACTCATCTATGATTTTCCTTGTTCCATCCGTGGAATATGCATCCACCACAAAAATTTCTATCTCCTGTAATGTCTGTCCTGTTACACTGTCAAGGCATTCTCCTATATAGTCTTTTACATTCAGGGATGGGATCACTACCGTTACCTTCGGGTTCATAGTCGTTCTCCTTGTATAATATGTTTTGTCAAGATTGCTTTGCAATCTTGATCAGCCGATCGAAACCATTCTAAATCATGAAATCTCAATCGGCATGATAGTTTCTCCCTCATATATTTCCATCAGTTCCTTCAGATGCTCATCCATGGTCTTAAGCTTAATCGCCTGTTCAAAGTACTTTCCAAGTAATTCCCTATGCTCCATGATATTCCTAAGTTTCTCTATAAAATCCTCAATATCTCCGGCACGAAACACAAAATCAGGATTATCACCCCCCAACTCCTTTGCTCCACCCAGATCACTGGTAAGTAAAGGAATCCCCGCAGCAAACTGTTCCATAGCTACCCTGGGCAGATTATCCTCCCACAGCACAGGTATGATTCCCAAATCCTGCGCAGAGAGTATCTTCTCAAGCTCATCCTCATCTTCATAGCCATTCAGATAAATAGAACCTTCATATCTCCCTGGTATATTCAGTATCTCTTCTGCCCGTCTGCAAGTTTCCTCATTTGCTCTGGCTACTACGGTAACAAACAATTTCTCTGCCATCTTTTTCGGTATACTGTCCACTGCCCTCAGAAAAAAATCAAACCCTTTCTCCTTGAATGCATATCCCAAATATATGATGTGCAGAGCCTCTGTATTTCCATTTCCTTTATAGCCTCTTTGCCTTCCTGCTACTGCAGACCCTGCGTAGGAGAGGCGTAATATATTCTTTCGGATACCTGCACGCTCTGCCACTTCCTTCGTTCTTTTTGATACGCAAAGAACCTCATCAAAGCAACTGTTCATAACGAAAAGTGTTTCTTTCCGATATTGCTCATAATGCTTTGCCTCTGCCTTATCCGGGTGCGTAGCGGAATAATTGTAAAAAATATTTTTAAGTTCCGGTATATCCAGATGCGCAAAACGAAAACGAGCCAAATCCATGTTTTCTGTAACAAAGCATCCCACACAATCTGAAGGGTCATCTCCGGCACAGTTTCTCTCCCCATGGCTCCACAGATTTACCTGTGGACAGAATGGATAATAATTGTGAAGTGTCAGCAGCCACTTCGTCTTTGGAAATTTCTCCTTTAACTTCAATACTCCAAGAGAAATGCCTTCTGTATTATGAAAATGTACCACATCAAAGACACCGTTCTCTTCTATAAAATCACCTATAATATTTTCAAGCACCCTATCCTCTAAGTACACACTTACATTCACCGGAGATTGTCTCCCGGGTGCCAGCACCGGCGAATTTACTACCTCATAAGCATGAATCCGTTTTCCAAAAATATTTTTACGTTTCCGTATGTAAGACTCGTCTTTTTCATCATAGGAGCGACCGGAATTTAGAAACCATATTTCCAATTTAGGATATGACGTAAGCGCAGAACGGAATAACTCCTTTAAATAGCCTGTCACTCCGCCACCCGCCGGTCCGTCAATGGGATCCCAGTTGTAAAAAAGCACTCTCATATTTTTAAGCACTCCCCCTTCTACACTTTTGTCTTAGAACAGAAACGTATCATATCATCATATACCATTTGGGTAATGCGATAACCCTGACGCATGTAGTAATAATCATTTACATGGTATGGTGCGCATCCAAAAGGAAAATCTTCGCTTGAAAACATGGCCTCTTCACTGTGTGTCTCTATCACATTAATCCCCTCGATGTGCTTTATGAAATAATCATAATAGCTATTTAATCTGGCATTAATACTTCTTATCTGTTCTCCTCCAAGAAAGAGAGTCTCTCCCCTGTATACCCCATGTCGTTCGCACAACAAATTTTTAACAAGAACAATCTGCCTGGGTCTTACTTTTACCAACAGCCATTCGACAAAAAGATCACATTTTGATTTCCACAATTTATACCGTTCCTCTTCACTTAATTCCATGACGGTATATGGGGGCAATTTAACCGTTGCTTCAGAAATAATATCACTATATGTGAAATAACTGCCATTACACTTAGCAATAGGAAACCGTTCTTCCAGAAAATCAATATATATCAAATCCTGGTCTTGAAACTCCCACTTATCCCGAAAATTTTTTTGCAGGTCTTCTTTTATCCATTCTTCTCTCTGCCAGTTTGAGCTATAGTTAACCACTGCAGGAATAGACTCAGACATGAGACTGATTATACTAGCATATTGCAGGTGAGTTCTACACTCCTCGAAATCATGATACGCATGCCATACCTCTCTACGCAAACTATAACTTCCTATAATAAATTGCCTGTGAGAAGTCACGGGAAATCGGTCATGGAAGGTATCCTTAATATCAGAAATCATCTTCCTCCATCCTTCTGACTTGCTGATTTCATGCAGTGAATCTATAGGCGAGACGGCTATCATTGCCGCATCAAAACATGCATTTCTGAGTACTGGTATCCATTCTTTCTTCATTCCCTCTTTTGCAAATGGTTCTATAATTTTTTCCATACAAACAGGTATGGTGTTATAACTTTTATAAGAATTCATATTGCTGCCTTTGCGTTGGAAATGATAATAATACAATCCTTCCGGCACTACCACTATCTTCTCAGCCTTGTATGTCACATAACATGTCACCGCACGATCCTCAGCAGTACAATTTGGTGCCTCTATACTGTTTTGCGTAAACAGTTTCCTCTTATAAAGTTTTCCACAAACAGATGGCTCTACCATAGTAATCAATTCCGGTATATTCCTAGGATATTCTTCTTCACTGAATAACACCGGTGCTATCGCATTCTTCTTATCTATTATTCTTCCTATATCATCAAACAGTACATGTACCTGACCACACATGCACAAATCTGCATCATTAGATATAAGTGTCCTATACAGCTTCTCCAATATTCTTACATCCCACCAGTCATCGGGATCCACAAAGCACACATATTCCCCTTTTGCTGCTTTCACCCCCGCATTTCTGGCAGGACCAAGCCCCTGCTCTCTTTCAAGCAGCCGATGTATTCTATTATCTCTTTTTAACCATTCATCTTCTTTTGCAAGAGTTTCATTGTCCGAATTGTTATCTACCAATATAATTTCTATATTTTCATAGCTTTGTCTTACCACAGTATCAAGACATCTATCCAAATATCTGCTTACATTGTAAACAGGAACTATCACACTAATCATATTAGACCCCAATTTTTAACACATTCTCTCTTTTAATGGTGCAAATTTTATTATTTCTATACTTTCTATCTTTGATGTATTCACATTATACTCATTAATCAACTTTTCCTTGATATCATCATAATAATCATAAGTTGCAATTAATATATGGTCATAATGCTTGCTATTGATTGCATCAGGAGAAATTACTTCCTTGTCAAGAAATACATTCCCCCACTTCTCCCCATTACTGTCGCAATATGAAATTACCTCTATGTTATATGGTGTGTCTATCATAAAAAATTTGCAGATATCTCCTGTACCATATATAATGACATTACCTAAAGAGTCAGCGATCTGCTCAAACTTCTTTATACAATCACTCAAATAGTCTAGTATACCTTCGTCATACCAGTTGATTTCTTTTTTCAAGGTCACCCCTTCACAGTGTTTTACAAAATACATATCGAGAGCTTCAGTCCATAGTACATCAAGGTTTTTTCTGAAGGTTTTTGTGTTGCAATATTTTATTATATCATTTGCTCTTTCTGCCTCTTTATATAGCATACACGACTGAATCACAGCATCATGACAAGATGAAAAATGTTTTGGCCAATAAAGATGAATGATTACCATATCATCAAATGATTTTGTTTCCAACCCTAGCCTATTCTTAAGATACCCTCTCCTTAGTCTGACTCCCGACGATACGGAATCTCCTCCCGATGATGCATGAACGCCATCCATATAATAGTTTAATGTCACTTCTTCTAGATTAGTCATGTTTGTATGTTCAACATTTCTTAACCAAAGCTCGTAGTCTTCTGCACATTCTACCTCATCATACATATTGTCCTTTCCGAAAAAATCTCTTCTCATCATCACACTGGGATGAGCAAAGGGGCATACAAACAAGCTTCTTGCCTTAATATCTTCATATTCGGCAGGATAATGTATTAATCTTTCTCCATAGGGAAATATCATTTTTATATATGTTCCACATACTGATACGCTAGGATTATTTAAAAGAAAATGGTGTTGTATCTCAAACCTGTCTGGTAATGCTTCATCGTCTGCATCCATTCTTGCAACATATTTTCCTTTCGAAATATGTATTCCAATATTTAATGATCCTGCAATCCCTAGTTTCTTTTCATTCTGTATTAAAATAATGCGATCATCAAATTTCATTATTTCTTCAATATATTCCTTGGATCCATCATTACTTCCATACTCATTTATGATAATAAACTCAAAATCTTTATATGTCTGATTTAAAATACTATCAACCGCTCGTTTTATTGTTGATACAGAATTATATACTGGCATTACAACAGAAATTTCAGGTGTAATCATAATAATAATCCTTTCCAAAATCATACAGGAATGATTAGATATTACTCATTAAGGAAATCACTTTTTTGATACTATTCCCCCTGCTCATCAACTTGACAGCTCTCTCATCAAATTTTCATACTCCTCTTGGTATCCAAATACTATTACATCTTGTCTGTATCTCTTATATACTTTTTGAACTAAATCTCTTGTGTAATATTCTTTAATTGAATAATTTCCACTACTGTTAATTTTCTGCAATGATTCTAAATTATATTTTTCTCTTATTTTTTCATAATCTATAATCAAATTCTCAACTTTACCAACATAATCGACTATACACTTTCCATTTTGATACACGAATTGATATTGGGATTTAAAATGTGTATTACTCCACTTGTCAGGGATCCGTGAAATTGCATCAACGAAAGCCTCAAATCCTCTGTCTTGATCCAAGCCACATAACGGTAAATAATTTTTTTCTAAAAATTCTGATTCTTTACGTCCTTCTATTTTATTCTTATAACATGATAAAATCCTGTTAAATGGGTTTCTCACAAATGTAAACTTGTATCCTCCAAAGCTTCCAGGTAATTTATATCGATAGCACTGTTCTTTTGCTTTTTCTTGAATAAACGAATCCTCTTTAATACCACATACACTTTTAATTACTGAACTACCCGCTGATTTTGGTATATTCAAATATGCACATTGAAAATTTCTATCGACATACCATTCTCTCTCGTTTCGAAAAACTTTCATCCTTTTGACAATATCTTCAATAGTTGATAACTCGCGATCAACTTCTTTTACTTCACAGCAATTAGATGTGATATCTTCCAGAAGGGAACAACATCTATGTAGTAAATAATCGTCTTTTTTCATTTCTGCTTCGATGATTTTTATACGTGGAGCCGGAGTATAAAACAATAACTTCTTTTTATCAATTCCTATTTCTTCAAGTTCACGAACCATCTGTTCTTTGTACTCATTCTTCACAGTAGCCAATATAATATAATCGTATTTAGCCGAGAGCAATTTATCTGTTGATGAAACGATTTTTCCCAAATACTCTGCCCCTGCAACTTTTTTTCTCTCCTTATCAACAATCTCAACAATATGAATATTCGGAAAGCATTCTGACAAAGTTTGATAAACATCACATCCCGAATATCCAGCACCCCAGATAATGACATCATATTGCACATTCGTTTCATATAAAAAATCCATATTCATCATGTTTATCTCCTTCTATTTTCAGACACTAAAGACATTTCCGAAACCATGTTTCTTTTTTTACACAACCCCACGCCTAAAGATCTTCGAACGACTGAATCACATCAAAATCCGAATATAAAAACTCATCTTATGTTTTCTTTCCATTTCTCTAAAAATCTCATCTGCTCGTCTTTGGTATAGAAATAATCCATCTTTTTATTCCCGTTAAAATAATGCTCAACATATTCTCTGCTTATCTTTACTTCTTTTCGAAACTCCTTATATGCCATGGAATACCATTTCTTATCAGCAGAGAAATCCCTTCTTAATTCTATTACTTCACTTAACCCCAAGAAGTCGCTAAGTTCCGTAAGCACATCTGGCATTTTTTCAAGCTTCATCAGAAACATTTCAATATTGCCGTGCTTTATAATCTGATATCCATTCTCCCGATCAAACGGGTAGTCATAAATGTCAATGCCCAGATTCGACTTAATTTCATCGTCAAACCATTCAAATTCTTCTCTCCATGTAAAAGGATGGCATAACCCACACATTTCTATAAGTTTATCATTCCCCTCTATGATACTTTCCGTAAATTGGTAATACATAAGCTGAAAATCTCCAGATGAAAATGGTATATACCATCCCCTCTGTTGTGGAAACCCAAAAGCAGTCCAAAATGCACTGTAATCTCGATCAAGCGGACTTCTTACCACACTGATGATTTTTAAATGCTCTTGTTTTGATTTGCTAACAAAATTCTTCCAAACATCTTCCAGACATTCTCTTAAAATGTGTTTTGGATATTGCAGGGAATGGAAGCTTGCAGATGGCAGTCCAACCGTATCCAGCATCTGATTTAGTGAAGTGGACCCCACTTTCCCCGGTTGTAATATCCATACATTGCCTTCTCCACATATAATTCCACTTAGGTAATCCAGTGCCTGTCTTGCATATCGCACAGTATTGTATGCATATTCTTTGTCGAAATCTGATAGTACCTTTAGTTTACCTTTAAAGAGGTTATCCCTGTTTAAATAAAGGCTAAAGTTTATTCCCCAGTATGTAATAAAATGAAGTTGTCCAAAATTCTCCATGTCGTACATCTTCTGTAATTCGTCATATGCTTCTTCTGGTCTTTCAATGCATGCGATAATACTACCAATTATCCCACCCTTCACTATATCCGATATTTTGTTCGGAGAGACGATTTTCTTGTCACTTATATATGCCTCATTCTTTTCCGCGCACTTATCGAAAAAAACACAAACATTTACTCCTGCTTCCTGCAAAAGGTTAAAAATATATTTCCCTTTGATGCCGGCTCCATATAAAGCCACACCCCCCCATTCCGAAAGTTTTTCAAACGATTGAATCACATCAAAATCCGAATACGAAATCTCATCTCTCATCTTATATTTCCTTTCCATTTCTCTAAAAAACCCATCTGCTCGTCTCTAGTATAGAAATGATTCATTTTTTTATTTCCGTCAAAATAATGATCAACATAATCCCTGCTTATCTTGACCTCTTTCCGAAACTCCTTATATGCCATGTGGAACCATGCTTCGGAGGCTTTATTGTCATATAGCATTTCCAAATCAGCATTTACGAAGTCGCCAAGTGCCGACAGACAGTGTTCCAGACTTTCAAGCTTTACCAAAAATATTTTTGTCTTTTCTTTTTGAATGACAGCATATCCCTTTGATCTGTCAAAGGGGATTTCGTAGATATCTATTCCCGTCATCATCTTTAACTCCTGATCAAACCATTCAAACTCATCAATCCATAAATCGGGGCAGGCTAATCCAAACTCTTTCCCTCTCCCATCCATGATTACTTTTTGCAAGAAAACATCATAGCACTCCTGCATGCAATATGAATTGTCTCCTCCGAAAATAAGCCTGCTTCTCAAACCTTCTTTTCGAAACGGCTGCCAGAACGCTGAATAGTCTCGGTCGAGCGGATTTCTTACAAGTACAATGATTTTTAGCTCCTGTTTTGTCCTCCTCTCCACCACTTCCATCCATTCTTTTTCTAAATCCGCAATAGCATGCCCCGGATACAGAATCACATGTCTGTGCAAGCATGGTATGCGGCTTTTCATCAGCATATTCTGCACAGATGTGCTGCCGACCTTACCCGGCTGTAGAATCCATATTTTACCATCCGACTCCAAATAATCTCTAAGAATATTCAAAGCTCGGTTTTTGTATTGCAGTTTCAGTAGAATATTCTCCTCCTCATACTTCCATAAGATATCTTCCGCTCGTCGAAACAGTTCTGTTCTATACTGATACAGCCATTGACTGATTCCCCAATATGTCACAAATCTGATGTCGCACACCTTTTCCCTGTCCTCGAAGGATAAAAACAGTTCCCATGCTTCCTCCGGATACTCTATGCATACAATCAAAACAATTTTTTCATTATCCCCCCCAATCTGTCGGACGGACTTTGGCGATATGCATAAAATACCATCCATCACTTCCTTGCCCACCTTGCCACCGTCAGAATCGCAAAAGGCTGCAACCGAAAAACCTGCCGCACAAAAAAGCCTATATATTTCTTTTCCCTTGTCTCCTGCGCCATAAAGCACAATTTTGCTATCTTTTCCGATAGAATCAACGCTCTCCAATAAACGAAGATCATAAAAAGTCATCCTCATCCATTCCCTCCTGTTATCAAAGAAATCCGAAATAATCGCAACATCTGCAAATATCATTGTATCCACGTCCGACGGTGATTTTCTCTCTTACTGCATTAAATTCATCTGAATTCCAAACCTCCAATATGCTTTGTTTGTTTAGATTTCCCATTGTGTATTTTCCGTAACAGTCATTACAGCAAAGAGACACACCACCGTCCGGTCTGACAACTTTTTTTAGGATTATTTTCCTGTTAATATCTTCATATGTGTATCTCCAGATAGTTTCACCACAATGTTCTCCTTTAAATATTTTGTTCCTATTTTGATAAAACCATTGACTGATGCCCCAGTAAGATACAAAGCGCACATAATCTTATGTGCTCAGAATCTCCTCTAACAGCTCCCACGCCTCCTCCGAATGTTCTACACATGCAACAATCATAGCATCTGCAATGTCTTTTATAAGACTTAGGACACTGCCAAGAGAAATGCACAGTATGCCATCTATTATTTCCAAATCATGTTTCCTTTTAACAATATAACAAAACTTAATTACATTTATTCTGGATACCTTAAATAAATTATAAACCTACATGCCTTTCCGTCCTGCTCCATACAGAATAATATTATGTTTCGCAACAAAATCCACATTTTGTAACTGTAGGTCTATATCAAAATATTTCATTGTCCATTCCTTTTTTTAGTTCATTAATTTGCCATTGAAGATATTCAGCCCTGTCGAGTAGCAAGGAGAAAAAACTTTTTGCCAATTCTTCCTCTGTTTGTGAAAGCATCGGCATATATTCTCTATCATCATTTTCTATAAACAAACTTTCTTTGTGTGGGAAAAACATTTGGCGTACATACTCATTTCCAGCGTTAAAATTGTTCATCAAAGCATTTATTTCATCTCTATCTTTTCAATAAGTGTATTGCTTTGTACTATTTACTTTTTTAAGCGACTCATTATAACGCTTATACTCCGTATATTTCCCATCTTTCAATAAGCCATTCATCAGGCGTTGCAATTGCGAATTTATTCCTTCAAGACTTTTGTTTATTACATCTGGCTTGTACATATCTGACACATCTATCACCGAATCTAAGCTCCCAATAAAATCATCATATATGCTGGATGATGAAAGCCTTTCCTTTTCATATAATCTCAATATTAAATTATCTTTTCCAATTAAAT
The DNA here is from genome assembly GCA_017470935.1 of Lachnospiraceae bacterium. GTDB lineage: Bacteria > Bacillota > Clostridia > Lachnospirales > Lachnospiraceae > CAG-590. The sequence goes on along the minus strand of JAFUXG010000021.1, from coordinate 26,796 downwards.
TTGTAACTTTTTCTACAATATCCTCATAATTCAATCGTGACATATCAAAACCCTTGATAAAACAATCAAAAGTTTCTTCTTTATAATCTTTCCAGCGCAATCTTTCTTTGTAATAGCTTTCCAAAAAATCATACTGTGGTCGGATATACAAAATGATCTTGATGTTATTTGTTTCCCCCAATACTCCCTCCAAGAGTTGTTCATAGTTGAAAAACCATCTTTCATCAGAAAGGAGCACATTGTAACACTTTAATTTTTCCTTAATCAAATTCCATATATAAGTCCACTTTTGCCCCCCCATAATGAAACGAGACATAATGCGGAGATTCCGTAAGAACGCTACCATTTTTTTCCCTTAAATCCTCTCTGTAATCAAATTTATTAATTAACTCCCCCTTCAAATCCGGATATTCATATCCGTAGCTTTTAAGTTTCTCATTGTTTTTATATAAAAACGTCTGAATAGCACTTGTCCCACTCTTCGGCATTCCAATATGCAAATAAAGCGTGTTATCTTTCAATTTCATATTATCTACGCCTCCTATCCTTTGAATTATAGGTTAATATTTGATTAAGAAAAACCTCCAAGTCTGTTGTCATTGGAATCGGTATTTTTATGGTTTCTGCGCTTTCCACATCAAAAAGCTGGAATTCTCCATTACTGTAAAAAAGTATTTTCCCTGTTTTTTCACAACACCTTATATCAAGCATTGTTTTTCTTACTTTGTTTAGCATTTCAATTCTGCCATTAATAATTGCGGCGTATGTACCGGCTCTGTCCGAAATGTAAACGGCTCCATTCCTTGACGAAAAGAATATTTTGTTTTCAAATATATCTGGTAATTCCCACACATTGTAATCATCAATATTATCAAGCTTCATTTTTATCAGCCTGTTGCCATTGTCTGACGAATTCTGAAACCATATGTATTTACCATCAAAAACTGTCCCATGATTAATGCCGAAAAATGGTGTCTCTATTACTTTTTTCACATCCCATTTCTGAGTGTCAATCACACAGAATCGATCAGCATCCTCACATCCTACATTTATTATTAACTCTTCATTTTTAATGACCGATTCATAAAAACGAACTTTTTTTAATTTTGTTTTCTTACTTTTTAAAATATCATCCAATTGTTTTCTCCACTCGCTGAAATATTCTACTTTACCGTTAGAACGCATCCATATAATATCCCCTTCAAAAACCGGAATGCAGAGTACATCGTCTTTAAATCGTTCAAGGTAATATGACCGATTTTCAAATGTTATATTTTCTGAATTCAGGCATATTTCATTTTCCATATGTCCGTTTTCGTCGAGAATCAAGCATCTATTTTTCAAACTAGAGTACACGAAAATATGTTTCCCATTAAATATTAAATTGAAATCAATTTTCAGTCCCAATCCATACGCTTCCGGGAGTATCGCCATCTTCTTCCATTCATTTTGATTTACATCAAATCGATACAACATCGTTCCATACATAAACCAAATATATCTGCCTTCATATATAGCTCTTTTTACATACTCACCCTCTGTTATCAAATATTGCTCTTTCATATTTTCATGTCTCCCAAAGTAAGATAATCCTCTGTCTGCAATTTCTGCATCTGATTTATCCACATGTAGTTCACAGTAACGCCCTTGCACATGTCTGATTTTTTAAACAATTACAAAATTTAATCTGCAACCTTCTCAACTAATAATATTTTCCTCATTAATTAATTTAAAAAAAACCGATGTAAAGTCCATCACACACTTTACATCGGGTTCGTATCCTAATATCATCCTATTCAAATATATCTATCCTGATTCCTTTATCCCAGTATCTTTGCAGCCATCTCGAGTGCCTTCGATCTCTCCAGCGTTGGGTCTTGTGACATATAATGTTCAGCAAGTCTGGCAATGCTCTTCTCCCTGCCACGTGCCTCACCACGCACTTCTCCACGTGCTTCTCCACGTGCTTCTCCTTCCACTATTCCCTCACGATGCGCTTTGATCACTTCCAAATCCAAAACTCTTCCACCCATGATATCACCTACTCTCTTCTGCACATTCTCTCGCTTCATTGTCATCTTATAAGCAATCTTGTGGATTAAGCTTATTATAACACTACAAGAAAATAACGACAAGTACCCTTTTTCCGTCTCCTTCTCAAGCCTTGAAATGATCTCCCTGTATAGATCAGAGAATTTCTCCAATTCATCCGAATTCGTATCCATTCCATCCAATTCATTCTCAAGATTAAAAATATAAAACGGAAGCAATAGATATAAATGTTTCTCAAATATATCATCAAGACTCAATTCCGACATACGTCTAACTCTTACAGGATATCTTACCGTCCCACCCGGTGTAGATAGTTCGATATCCGCCTCATCAAAATCACCTTTCCCTCTCAAAAGAAGGATTCCACTATATGGAATATCCACATGCAGACAATGTTTTCCTAAATCTGCATGATCCAAAGCAATCTGTGCATCGTATTCAAACATGCGGACCAAAACCGTATCATCATACGCCTTGCTCTCACATTCGTAATGATACTCCCGCCTCTTGCCATAATCTTCAATCGTAAAGGACGAGTCCGTAATTCTCTTATCCTCCGAATGATCCGGATGTTCTATAAAATGTTCGTTGCGCCCTCTTATAATCTTCGCTGAACTTCCATAGCTTTCATTATGAAAATAATTCACAAAGGGAATCAGCAGATCATCGCATTCGGTTTCTGCAGTCCGAAATGCATCATCATATGCAAAATCAGAATAAAGTTTATCCATAGGCATCTCCTTAAACAAAACCACAAACAATATCTAAAAATATTCTATAATAGCATATTAGAACATATGTTCTTGTTTGTCAAGAAAAACCTAATGTAAAGTATGCAATTATCAAGGTACATTTTCTATTTTGTAATGAGTAATTAACATGTCCACATAATGATTATTATGTGGATATCTCCTTACGAAAACAAAGTGACAAACCATATAATTTGATTTATTATGTGTATTAAATGGGCAGATAATATTATTAGTTATATATTTGGGTTGGTTTTCTTAAGGAGGTGCGATAATGCCTAGAACAATTTCAATTGGTGCACAGGATTATGCAAGTTTGATAGAGAATAATTGTTTCTATGTTGATAAAACATCATTTATCAAAGATTGGTAGAATGGACAGGATACAGTTACATTGATCACCCGTCCTCGTCGCTTCGGAAAGACACTTACCATGAGCATGCTGGATTATTTCTTCTCCAATAAGTACGAAGGAAGAAGTGATCTTTTTGAAGGGCTTGATGTATGGAAGGATGAGAAATTCAGAAAGCTTCAGGGAACATATCCTGTTATCTTTCTCTCATTTGCCGGAGTGAAACAGGATACCTATGAGAAAACCAAGGAAGTTATTAATGAACTTATCGCTAGACTATATAATAATTATGAACAGATCATTTTCAACCAACTTGATAATGATATAGATGCAGTGTGGAGCCTGCTCTTAGCATCAGGCTATCTAAAGTGCGATATGATAATTCGTGAGAAGTTGGAGGATACACCAGTATGCAGCAGATCTTATGGCACATGGCATTCCTGAGGATAGAATTCTTAAGTACGGTTTCGCATTCCAGGGCAAGAAATGCTTGATAAAAAAATAAAACAAGAATTATTATATTAAATTCATATACTGATGAAATTTTATTGAAAAACCATCTTTATTTCTTGATAATAACTTTGATGTGACATATAATAATAGTAGTTAGATGAAACGCTATAAATACTTTATAATTAATGATTGGAGGTGTACTATATGGCTTATTCTACAAGATACGGAAAACCAAGCATGACTAATCTTCCTCCTGATTTGGGTAAGGCGATTTTTGAGCAAATATTGAGTACTCCTGCACCTGATCACGAGAAATTGCGCAAAGAGGCACATGAACTAGAGAAAAAAATGTTAGAGATACGAAGGGAAGAAGATGCTAAAAAATGACTTATTCTGCTGTACACATATAGGTACATCACCAAATGACAACATTGATATAACTAATTTTACTGTATGTGATGAAAAAGGCTATGGGCTGCAATCATCCTGATTTAAAAGGAATAGGTTTAGTTATTTTTGAGGATTTTATATTACCTATAATCAAAAAAGCTTCTATTGATGTCGCAATGAAAGTACTATATATATGCCTTACCATATCCGGAATTGATATCAAGGTATACTGACTATGGTTTTTCCCGCCTCTCTAAACAATCAGAGGATGAATTGCATAAAAGGTTAAAACCCTTGTATGACCAAAATTGCGTATTTATGTATCAAATATTATAACGTCGACTGGATTTTTATGTAAAAGTATTTGCATTTATACCACTAAAATGTTATTATTATATTTGTTGTAAATGATATCCACATAATAATCATTATGTGGATATTTACATTTTTAACACAAGTTTTAAGCTATTCAGCTGTTTCATATATTCCACACCTGATTCTCTTATATATATCCTCGTGGTTTCAATATTACTATGTCCCAATATATCAGCTAGTTTTGCTATATCCTTATACAGATTGTAAAATGTTCTTGCGAACAGATGTCTGAGATTATGCGGAAAAACCTTACTCTTATTTACACCAGCGCTATCACATAGCTTTTTCATTTCCCGCCAGACATAAGTGCGGTCAAGCGGCTTTCCGGATATTGTCTGAAACACGGCTCCACTCTTGATACCATTCTTTCTGATATATTGAAGAAGCTTTAATTGTATATCTCTCGACAACAGCACCTGGCGTTCTTTTCCTTTATTATATATAAATACAACACCTCTCTTTATTGACGGTACTGTAATGGCAGACAACTCACTGATGCGAATTCCAGTTGCACATATGGTCTGTATTACCATTCCTATTTTTGTTTTTTTACAAGCAGCTGCTGTCCAAAGCAGCTTCTTATATTCCTCTTTCGAAAGCTCCCTGTCTTCCGGAACAAATACCTCCTTCTGCACCTTAAATGGTTTCACCTTCAGGTCATACCACTCCATATAATCAAAGAAACGATTTGCTGCAACAAGATAGGAATTGATGCTGCTGGTCTTATATTTCTTCTCATTCCTAAGATAGTCCTTATACTCTATCAAAAGCATCTTAGTAAGTTCTCTGCCATCAGCATATCCGGTAAGCTTATTTAGATCGCTCATATACTTTTGTATGGTAGATTTACTCTTCTCCTGTTCATTCAAAAACAATCTGTAATTTTCTAATAACTGTGATGTAATAACTTTCTTCATATTCATTCCTCCTAGGATATTTGATAATCTTATTTTGACACATAATACTTAATTACATACAAAAAAGACCATTCACTTTCAATCTTTCAAAAATAAATGGTCCCAAGCTCAGCTTGAATTATCTATTTTAAGTTAGAATGAATATAATTCATAAGCAATACTAACACTTTCAATATTTCTGCCAGCTTTCCCCATTCTCAACATATCACCTTTGACAGCAATACAATACTTTCAACATGCAACGTCCCCGGAAATTGATCCACGGCACAAGCCTTAACCACTCTATATCCCCTAGCCTGAAGTGTAACCAAGTCTCTTGCCAGACTTGTGGGCTTGCAGGAGATATAGACCATTTCAGGAACCCCGTAGGCGATTATCTTCTCTAATGCCTTAGGATTGCAGCCGTCCCTTGGCGGGTCAAGCACTATGATATCCGGCTTGTCCTCTACAGTATCAAGCACCTTAAGCACATCACCAGCAATGAATTCGCAGTTTGTAAGACCATTTAATGCCGCGTTCTCCTTTGCTGCCTCAACAGCCTCCTCTACGATCTCTATTCCCACAACCTTCTTTGCCACAGGCGCTAACATCTGGGCTATGGTCCCTGTGCCACTGTACAGATCGAATATGACCTTGTCCTTAAAGCTGTTCAAAGCTAAAGCTTCTCCTTTAGCCATCGTATCATCCGCATCAGAAACACTATCTTCATTACTATCGTTTTGTATGTTATAACTGTCATTTGACTTCAACTCATCCTTTTCCCTTATATCACATATCCCCATACTCATAACATAAGACCTGGCTGTCTCATATAGCACCTCAGCACTTCTTGTATTGGTCTGGAAAAATGAGAAGGGAGAAATCTTGAACCTAAGTCCCAATATCTCCTCATACAGATAGTCCTTCCCATATAAAGTAATCACCCTTTGGGGTACAACTGCATCTGAAAGGCTGTCATTCCATGTGTGGAGAATGCCCACTATCCTTCCATACAAATCAAGTGACAGCAAACGTTCCTGTAATTCAGGAAGATATAATTTATCCGACAGCTCTTTTTGTAATTCATCATTAACATCCTGAACACCTGTCATGTCCACGTTCACTTCATCGCTGCCATCAGATAAAACATTATCTGTGTTAGGATCATCTTGTGCAATCGTTTCTCTGATTTCTCTGGTTAGATCTTTTTTTGCAACAACATCTTCTCTCAGATCATCTCTTGTGGTCGTAACAAGATTAACAAGTATATCCTTACTGCAGGCCGCCTGCCTTACCACCAGATGCCTTAACATTCCCACATGCTGCATTTTCTTATAAAATGGCACCTGCTTCTCCTCATAGAAATCCCTGACTGCCCGAATAATAGCATTGTAATCATCATCTACAATTACGCATTGATCAACGGTCACAATATCATGGAATCCCCCTTTTCTGTGCATCCCCAGGGATAGTGGTCCATCCTTATACTCGTCACCAAAGGAATACTCCATCTTGTTGCGATATGCAGTGGTGACAGGACTTCCCTTAATCCCCTCCCATATATATGCTCTCTGTGGGTGTTCTTTCCCAAGATTGTCGGCAATATCCTCTCCGAAAAACTGCGGCACATCCATCTCATTATCCTCATCAGCGCTATTATCACCCATCTGAACCAACGAGTTATCAACACTTTCCACATTTTTATCCACAGTTAAAATTGCATTATCCAGCAGTCTTTTCACCTGTTCCTCTTTTAACCGCAGTTGATTTTCATAGCTCATGGTCTGGTAAGCGCAGCCTCCACAGGCTCCAAAATGTGGGCAGGAAGGCTCCACATCCTCCAAAGAAGACTTCTCCAAAACCTCCAAAAGCCTGCCCTCACCAGCTCCATGCTTCAGCCTCTTAATAGAAAAACGCACTTTCTGTCCAAGAAGTGCGCCCTTTATACATATCCACCTGTCTTCGACATTCACATATCCCTTGTTGGGAAAGGTATAACGTTCCACAATTCCTTCTACGATCTGTCCTTTTTTCATCTTATTGATTCCTCGCATATTTCTGTTCTTCAAGTTTTCCTGCCATGTTCTATCTTATTAAACCTGCATTTCCACATAGTATATCTTATGGTCAGGAAAGGAAGGTCAAGCGCAGCGCAGACTTTACTATTACCCGATAAGATAACGAGAAAACGAAGTTTTCGAGATCATGAGAATGTACGAAGTACTTCTCATGATATACAGAGTTTAGAAAAATCCCTCATACACATCCCTAAATGAAGACTTGAGAGTACCCACATTGTAGTGGAACCCGCCCTTGGGGTCCACATCTATCATCATAAATGTATGCTTTCTCCCATCCTGCCTTGGATATGAGATACTCCCCGGATTCAATATGGTGACTTCCTCGCCCACCTCCAGAAAAGGTACATGGGTGTGCCCAAACATGGCAATATCGTAACCATTTTGAATTGCAAACTCTCTAAGGTGATCAACACCACCGCCCACATAAAACCTATGTCCATGGGTGATGAACACCTTTTTATCAGCAATCATAAATGAATCCGTATCCGGAAGGTCTAACGCATAGTCATTATTACCGGAGATAATATGGGTCTCAACATCCGTCAAGCCTCTTATATAATCAACTCCGCGTTCCACGTCCCCCAGATGGATGAACATGTCAATATCACCCACCTGCTCTATCACCTTTTTCACGTCATCATTTTTTCCATGTGAATCACTAATTACAAGTATCCGCATACGCATTTCCTCAGCTTTGATAATAATCATATAATAATACTATCGTAAATGCCTATTACAAACATATTTCTATATTTTCGCAAGCATTTACCTTTTTCTATTATTGCTAATCAGCCAACATTATAAATGCATCATATCACAGCTTCTTCAGCTCTTCCTTGATCTGCTCTAACGCTCTTCCCCTGTGGCTGATCTTGTTCTTCTCCTCCGGCGGAAGCTCTGCTGTTGTCTTTCCATACTCAGGAAGAAAGAAAATGGGGTCATAGCCAAATCCATTCTCGCCCCTTTGCTCATAGCCGATAATTCCCTCTACTGTTCCCCGCTTTGTTATAACCCTTCCATCAGGAAATGCAGCCGCCACAGCACACACGAATCTGGCTGTTCTTTTCTCATCCGGAACCCCCGCAAGATTATCTATTATTTTCTGATTTTTCACATCATAAGAGGTGTCCTCACCAAGCCATCTTGCAGAATAGATTCCCGGCTGCTTATCCATATAGTCCACCTCAAGTCCTGAATCGTCAGCTAACACAAGGCAGTTTGCCATCTTACTTATAGCCTTTGCCTTAATCTCTGCATTCTCCTCAAAGGTCTTTCCATCCTCAACAATATCTGCAGTGATCCCTGCTTCCTTCATAGATAATATCTCATAATCCATATCCCCAAGGATCATGCGTATCTCTTTCATCTTACCTTCATTACCTGTTGCAAATACCAGTTTTTCCATGTGTTGTGGTCCTTTCTTATATCTGTATTACTTATTCACCATTATATTGAAGCCAGGCTGCCATGATCATCATAACATATCCTGTATATATCCCATTAAATCATCATATTGACCAGAAGGATTATCATACATTTATCATTCATCCCCCCTTACATTTATGCCTCCTTACAATCTGCTTTTGGCGGCTTAGGCCCCATATACTGATAATAGTATGACTTGATCATTCCGTTATATATCTTACGATTCTTAGTAGCCTTGCGCCCAAGATATTTCTCTGCATCCTCATAGGAGGTTATGATAAACTTTGACCATGTATCGAGCCTATCAAAGGCCTTACCCATTTCCCTATATAATTCAGGAAGCGCCTCCTTATCCTCTAACCTCTCCCCATAAGGCGGATTAGTTATGATAAAGCCATATTTCTTAGGGCTTGACAGCTCCTTCATGTCACGCTGCTGAAAATGAATATGCTCCTCCACACCTGCGTCCCTGGCATTTTGCATAGCACATTTAACAATACCGCCATCCAAGTCATAGCCCTGAATATTCATCTTAACATCCCGGATAATACTGTCCTCTGCCTCTGTCACTGCCTCATACCACAGCTTCTTAGGTGTTATGTTCTTCCAATTCTCAGCAGTGAATTCCCTGTTCATTCCAGGCGCGATATTTGCTCCAATAAGTGCCGCTTCAATAGGAAATGTTCCACTGCCACAAAATGGGTCCACCAAAAGCCTGTTCTTATTCCATGGTGTCAGCATAATAAGCGCAGCCGCCAAGGTCTCTGAAATCGGTGCTTTGCCAACAAGCTGTCTGTATCCCCGCTTATGCAGTGAGGTTCCTGATGTATCCAATGCAACCGTTACTTCATCCTTCATTATAAAAACTCGTATAGGGTATTCAGCACCATTTTCTTCAAACCATCCTATGCGGTATACCTTCTTAAGGTGCTCCACAATGGCTTTCTTTACAATAGATTGGATATCTGAAGCTGAAAACAGCTTGGATTTGTTAGTTGCAGCCTTTGTAACCCAGAACCTGGCATCACTGGGAAGATACTCCTCCCATGGCAGCGCCTTAACACCTTCAAACAATTCATCAAAGGTCTCAGCATGAAAGCTGCCCACCTTAAGCATTATTCTCTCTGCGGTGCGTATGAAAATGTTCGCTCTAGCAAGAGCGGACGCATCACCCTTGAATGTAATGCGTCCGTCTGACACCTCAACTATCTCATATTCGAGATTATTAATTTCCCTTTTCAACACTGCCTCCAAGCCAAAATGACAGGTGGCAATCAACTCAACTTGTCGCAATATTACATACCGTCCTTACAAAATCACAACTTCTTCTACAATTTCTTCCTTATTTCATCAATTGGTGCATCAGAATACTTTTTCTGTAATCTTTGAAGTAATTCTTCTACCACACTGCTGTATGTATCAGTGGCACTATATTCTGCCACATTAGACGTTAGCATCAACAATAGCATTTCCTTAACATAATCTCTGTGACATATCGCATTGTTTTCGTCAGGTTCTTGCAATGCTTTAATTAACGCTTTAACTAACCAATCCAGCTTTACCTCCAGCTCCAAGTCAGAACCATTATGCCAAGAAAGATTATTAGTAAAAAGTGTTTCTAATATCTTTACAAATACCTTTTTATTAACATCACCTATATCCAACGACTTCAATATATCTATCGCCCTATCTATCAAATCATACAATGTATCTTTTGCATCAATTTGCAGCATGTCTATCGGCTCTATCAAATTTTTAGTTTTAGTCACAATCGGCACAAAAAGAAGCGTTGGTGCATCTTTTACATTTAAGCTTTGCTCAATTCGATAATAACCATCTTGACAATCAGGAAAATTCTTATTCTCAGGAAGTCCGATTATAACTCTTAATAATCTGTTATAATCATCATCACTATTTATAGATTGTCGGGCTTCCTTATAGCCATATACAGCTATTTCATGTTCCTTTGAAAGCTCATTACGCTTGTCATATATAGACAATTCCTTTTCCTTAAATCGAGCTCTTTCGTCCTGCATTTTTTTACAATCACTTTGAAAATTGCTACTCGTTCCTCCCTTATGCTGTGCAAAATAATCTCTCACATCCTGCACTGTGCTGTTTTCATTAAATACAAATAATTTCATTACAGTAAACCCTCCAATCATAAAAAGACAGTATTATTCTACTATATAAACTTTAAAATGACAAGAAAAAGAGCATGATTTTTGCTCATGCTCTTCTTCAACATCATATTAATATACTTTCTTTTTTATCACCAAAGATTCAACTTCTATACTGAATCCCAACTTAATATGTTATCCCTCAATGGCAATATAGTTGGTCTTCTCCACCTTCTTGTTTGGATCAGGCTTTGGAAGCGAAAGCTTAAGCACACCGTTCTTATACTCTGCCTTAACATCCTCCTGAGTGATCGTATCACCTACATAGAAGGACCTGGTCATGCTGCCCATATAACGCTCACGGCGGATATACTTGCCTGTCTTCTTCTCCTTCTCATCCTTGTCAAGGCCCTTGGCTGCCTTAATTGTCAGATAGCCGTCAGTAAGCTCTAAGGAAAGCTCTTCCTTCTTAAATCCAGGAAGATCCACATCAATCTCATAATGGTCATCATGATCCCTGACATCAGTTTTCATCATGTTGTCAGCGCGACGGCCATAAAGCTTCTTCTGCGCATCCTTCATCTGCTTGTCATATGCAGGCCAGTCAAAAAAGTCATCAAAGAAATCATCAAATAAGTTCTCTCCAAAAATACTAGGTACCATCATAAGTCATCTCTCCTTTTCTTTTATATTTCGCAGTTATTCAGAATATTGTTCCCATCAGATTAACATTAGATTAAATGCTGCCTCCGATTCAACATACTATATATTCTGTGTAGCTGTAGCTGGTTTATACGTGACAGAAACATCAATTTGGATTTTTAACTCCTCTTTTTTGTTTCTGATTATGTTATAACACAATTATTAGCACTCGTCAAGGGTGAGTGCTAATAATTTTTGTGAAGTTTTTGTGAACGCTAGTATAATTACATTACCTGCCTATTCAGACAATATAAACAACACATGAAAATTCTCACTTCTCCTAATAAGTACGCATATTATAATAATAAGTAAATTTGGTCGGAAATATAATGACATTTGAGAATATAAATATAAGAAATATTGTGAACACATCTCTTTCAAGAGATGCCATAATAGTTGATATACGTGAACCTGAGCGCTTTAACCGGGGACACATTCCCATGGCTGTCAACCTGCCCCTTGAGAAGATCAGATCCGGACAGGTAACTCTGCCAAAATCCAGAACCCTCATTGTATATTGTGATACCGGCGGTTCCAGCATGCAGGCAGCAAGACTTCTGTCGGGCATGAACTATCAGGTCATCAATTGTGTTGGTGGCATCAGAAGCTACAAAGGATCCTTGACACGCGGCTCGTGACCCGCTAAACCATTCATAAATAACAACCTTTAAATTACCAATTTACATCTCACCAACCAAACAGGGCTGCCATTAGCCAATATGCATATCAGCCATGACAGCCCTGTGAACTCTCAATCTAACATATAAAAATTAATCTAAACATATATTATCAGCTTTTAACAACCTTTTCAAAATCCGAAGCAGGATGTTTACACAACGGACATATAAAATCATCCGGCAAATCTTCTCCAATATACTCATATCCACATATTGTACATCTCCAGATAGTCTGTCCATCCGGTGCTGTTCCAACAGCCTCCGGCTTAGGCTTAACATTCGCATGATAATATCCGTAATCCATAGATATGGCTTCTGAAAGCATCTCCATATCCGTTACCGAAGCAATAAACAGGGAATGGCTTCCCATGTCTATGATCTGCTCTATCTGCCCTGATATATATCCATTTGTGCCTTTTGTAATATAATATATTCCATTACTTCCATGGGTACAGTATTTAAAATCAGAGAATTTGTCCACATCTCTTCCGGATTGAAAGCCAAAATGCTTAAATAATTCAAAGTCTGCTTCCTGTGAAATAATTGACAGTGTAAATTTTCTTGTCCTCGCAACCATATCATGAGTATAATTCGCTTTATTGACCGCAAAGCAAATTCTATTCGGATCAGTTGTCACCTGAATTCCCGTATTGGTAATACATCCATTGTCTTTGTCACCCTCATTAGCTGTAAGCACAAATAAACCATAAGTCAGTTTGTTAATAGTTTTCTTATCCATAGCATACCTCCTAACATTTGACAATTATTTCCCACCCACATCTTTGACGCAGCATCCATCCCCTAAAATACATTTGCATATGTCATCATATATCTTACTTAAAAAACTCCACAAACTCCTCTGCCGATACAGGCTTTGAGAAGTAAAAGCCCTGTATTATGTCACAGCCCGCCTGCTTAAGGAGCTTGTACTGCTCCTCGTTCTCAACGCCCTCGGCAATGACTGTAACATTCATAAACTCTGCAATATCCATAATAAGCTGTATCAGCTTAAGACTTTTCTCATCAGTGTGTACATTCTTCACAAACTGCATATCAAGCTTCAATACATCTATTGGAAGCATGGTGAGCATGTTAAGGGATGAATATCCTGATCCGAAATCGTCCATCTCCACCTTAAAGCCCTTGCCGCGAAGCCTCTCCACCACCTCTATCAGCTGGTCAGAATCATCTGCATATGCAGACTCTGTTATCTCCAGCATATAGTCTGAGGGCTCCAGATTATTACGGTCAAGTATGTCCAAAAGTCTTGCTTCCAGTCTGGGGTCATATATATCCATTCGTGATACATTCACCGACACAGGAACTGTAACCCCATTCTCATCCTTCCACCTTCTGACCTGCTTTGCAGCCTCTTCCCATACATAATGATCCAAAAGCTGAATCAATCCATTCTGCTCAAACAGAGGAACAAACTTGCCGGGATTGATCATGCCTAACTCAGGATGATTCCATCTGATAAGAGCCTCTGCACTCCTTAACACCGGCTCTTCCCCAAGGATTCCATACTTCGGCTGATAGAACACCACAAGATCCTTATTGTCAATTGCAGAATGAACATCATGAATCAAACGCTCAGCGAATAATGCCTCCTTATGGGTATTGCCATCATAATACGAGATTGCCTTAACATAATTGTTCCGTATCTGTGCGCTTGCAAGCTTTGCCCTGTCAAATCTTTCTTCCACAGAAAGAGATCTGTCAACATCAGAATACACACCGAATCTTACTCTGATTTTCCTGCCATCAGCAAGGGAATCCAGCTCGTCCATGATCTTGCTTCTAACAACCTCATAATCATCTAAATGGGTACAGTAGAGAAAGAACATATCTGCCTCGTATCTGCATGCATATCCGTCCATAATATCAGACAGTATGCTGCGCAGCGTGTCTGCTATCCTCTTAAGCACCTCATTACCAAAGGGTCTTCCATAAAGAGCATTCACCAGATGGAAATGATCCACGTCAATAACAACAGCATCCATCTCCCAATCTGCGAAAAAATGATCCAATTCACGTGCATATTTATAAAAATAGTTCTGATTATACAGCCCTGTCAAGGAATCCCGCTCTGTATCCTGAATAAGGTTTCTGCCTTCAGAAAGCTCTACAATCCTTCCTACCCTTGCAAGAATAACCTCCGGTCTGTTATATGGCTTCATGATAAAGTCCGCCGCACCAAGCTTAAGACTCTTAACCTCTGCCGTTTCCTCAGATGTTAAGACAATAACAGGAATTGACTTAAGATCATCATCACCCTTCATAATCTGCATCAGCTCAAATCCGTCCATCTCAGGCATCATAATATCAAGCAGCACCAGGGACAGCTCCGTCCTTGTGGCGCGTATCTTCTCCAGCGCATCCCTGCCATTCTCCGCATATAATACATCATACTGCTGGCTTATAATATATCCAAGCATCTGACGGTTTACATACTCGTCATCAACCACCAGTACCTTACGTTTAATTCCCAGTTGATATTTTGCTTTTCTGTCCATACTTACGAAGTCCTCCTACTCGTCAAAACAAACGCCTCTCCTGCGCATTATAACATTTAATATTAAAGCTTAATAATGGTACATTGAATAAATGTACTATTATTAATATACACCTTTTAAGTTTAACACATTCTACCAGTACAAGCAAATACAGATTACATAAATGATAAAATTAAATGTTTTACCCGATCCATTGTTTATTTAAAATATAAAATATGCTATACTTATTTCATTGCAATTAACGAAGCTGCTGCCAGATCATTAGCACATCAGTAATACCATGTGCTTTTATACAATGGCAAATGATCCATTTTCAGCCTGGCAGCTTAATATCCCAAAAATAAGGAGGAACGAACATCTATGGAAGCATTAGAATGTATCAGGACAAGACGAAGCATACGTAAATTCAAGGAAGATAAAGTGTCACAGGACACCTTAAGTGCAATCATCGAGGCAGCCAAAATGGCACCCTCATGGAAGAATACCCAGATCACACGCTACAATGTAGTTGAAAATGCAGCAGTCAAGGAGGATATAGCCAAGAACTGCACCTTAGGCTTTGAGCACAACTGCGAGATAATAAATGGTGCTCCACAGCTTGTTGTCGTGAGCATGATTGCAAACCGCTGCGGATATGAGAAGGACGGCAGCTTTACGACCTCCAAGGAGGACCGCTGGGAAATGTTCGACGCAGGCATTGGCATCCAGACCTTCTGCCTGGCAGCCCATGACATGGGAGTCGGCAGTGTAATACTGGGCATATTCGATGATTCTGCAGTAGCCAAGGCAATCTCCCTTCCCGAAAATGAAAAGGTGGCTGCACTTGTTGCCATCGGCTATCCCGACCAGGAGTGCGAGGCTCCTAAGAGAAAGACTGTGGATGATCTGCTACGGATAATATAATATAAAGATGGCGTAACTATAATTTTACCTATGATATGATAGACCTTTGAGTTTAACCCATAACCTAGTTCTGCAAACTATAATATCACCTATGATATAATAGACCTTTGAGAGATAACCGAAGCTATCATAACAGCAGCACAAAGGACGGGAGCTTTTCCCGTCCTTTAATATTATTATAATTTATGTTGTGGCAGAGCCTAATTTACTAAAATTTTATATTGCCAAAACTATCATGCCACATTACGAACCATTTAAAACATCAATTAAAATATCTCATCCTGTTATTCGAACTTCTCGGTATCCTTGCGGGCTCTGCCTTCTGCCCCGGTGCCTCAGCAAATGCATCCTTTAAGTCATTGCCAAGCTCTCTGATGCAGTCCTCACAGTACCTGCCGCTTCTAAGCGCACACCCACAGCGCTTGCAGGAAATGAACAGCTTGCTTCCCTTTGGAATCTGGATACGCCCATCCTCCAAAAACATGCGGATTATATTCATCTCCACGCCGGTGGCTGAAGCTATTTCTACCATGGACGCTCCGTCATTTTTAGCAAGATACTCTTTAATCTTTCCGAAATCATCCAGCTCAATATGCCCACAATCTGTACACTGATACACACCATCCACCTGGTAGAACATCTTACCGCCACATTCCTCACAGTTCACCGGCCTGTGCTCCAAAAATCTCTTCTCTTCGTTGGTCATATTGATTCACCCCCACGATCATATTTTATCATTTCAAATTAATAGTAATTATATCAAAAACGCAGTTAAAAATAAACTGCGTTTTCAATATAATACAAATTAATATATTAATCTATCATCCTAACTATATCATCACACGATTATACAGCAATAATGGCACCATCCTACATATTAGCCTTCACCTGTGCATATATTCCCTCTCCATCAAGCTGGTACTTGTGAAGAAGCTCTATAGCTGGTCCCGACTCGCAGAACCGGTCTCTTACTCCAATCTTATATACAGTCGTCGGCGCACCCTCGCATACAACATCACATACTGCTGAGCCAAGTCCACCGATTATCGAGTGCTCCTCAACTGTGAATATCTTCTTAGTCTCCTTGCATGCCTTAAGGATTATATCCTTATCAATAGGCTTAATGGTATGAATGTTGATAACTCTTGCGTCAATCCCATCTGCCTCAAGAAGCCTTGCAGCCTCTAATGTATGGTACACCTCAAGACCTGTTGCGATAATAGTAATATCCTTGCCCTCTCTGAGAGTAACACCCTTTCCAAGCTCAAACCTATAATCCGGGGTATCATTAAATACCGGAATGGCAAGCCTTCCAAATCTCATATATACAGGTCCCACATGCTCATAAGCAGCTCTTACTGCAGCAGCCGCCTCTATGTCATCCGAAGGGTTAATAATTACCATGTTAGGGATTGTTCTCATAAGTGCAATGTCCTCATTACACTGATGTGTAGGTCCATCCTCACCTACAGATATACCTGCATGTGTGGCACCAATCTTAACATTGAGCTTAGGATAGCCTATTGTATTTCTCACCTGTTCAAATGCACGGCCTGCAGCAAACATTGCAAAGCTGCTTGCAAATGGCACCTTACCCGTAAGGGAAAGTCCCGCTGCCACGCCCATCATATTAGACTCAGCAATTCCGCAGTCTATATGTCTTTCGGGAAATTCCTTCTTAAAAATATTAGTCTTGGTAGCTGCTGCCAGATCAGCATCTAACACAACAACGTTATCATGCTCCCTGCCAAGCTCCACTAAGGTATTGCCATAGCTTTCCCTTGTTGCTATCTTCTTTACTTCTGACATAATGCTTCGCCCTCCTTTTCAAGATCCGCCATAGCCACAGCGAACAATTCATCATTAGGTGCAGCACCATGCCACTCCACAGCGTTCTCCATATAGGATACACCCTTACCCTTGATCGTCCTTGCCACTATTGCAGTGGGCATTCCCTTTGCCTCTCTTGCCTCATGAAAGGCCGCTGCAATAGCATCATAGTCATGTCCATCTATAGTGATCACATTGAAATTAAATGCCTTGAACTTATCCGCAATGGGATATGGTGAACATACATCTGCCACGCTTCCATCAATCTGAAGATCATTGTTATCCACTATTACCACAAGATTGTCAAGCTTTCTGTGGCCTGCAAACATTGCAGCCTCCCACACCTGGCCCTCCTCGATCTCACCGTCACCTAAAAGTGTATATACCCTGTAATCCTCACCTGATAGCTTAGCAGAAAGAGCCATGCCAACTGCCACTGACACTCCTTGTCCCAAGGAGCCTGATGACATATCAACTCCGGGAGTCTTTTTCATATCAGGATGTCCCTGAAGCATCTCTCCTGTCTTACGAAGCTTAGAAAGCTCCTCAAGAGGAAAGAAACCCTTCATGGCAAGCGCCCCGTAAAGAGCCGGTGCAGCATGTCCCTTTGATAACACAAAACGGTCTCTGTCTGCCTTATCCGGTTCTGCCGGATCAATATTCATCTCCTCATAATACAGATAGGTAACAATATCTGCAGCTGAAAGGGATCCGCCGGGATGTCCGCATTTGGCACCATGCAGGGAAGTGATAATGTGCTTTCTTAACTGATTTGCAGTTTGTTCAAGCTTTAATTTGTCCATGATAATCTCCTAACTATGCATATATTAGAATTCCACATACTATTTTATAGACAACAAGGAAAAAAGCAACCTTTTTTTCGGAAAATGTTTGCCATAAAATAAATGCATTTTTTATGTATTTTATTCAAATTGTATAATCACCATACTTTTTTTGCATTAGTCCATTTACTGTGATATAATACAATTTATTAATATATCACTAATTTGGCAATAATATATTACAGAAGATAATTAATAGAATGTAAGGGTGGTTAGGAGGATTTTCCAATGGGTGATTATATATTGTCCTGCTGTTCCACGGCAGATTTGAGTGAGGAACACTTCAGCAAAAGGAATATACATTATATATGCTTTCATTTTATGCTAGATGACATGACCTACCCTGATGATCTGGGCAGATCCATCTCCTTTGAGGAATTCTATAGCAAAATGTCAGAGGGTGCAATGACCAAGACCTCCCAGGTCAATGCCGATGAATTTGTGAATTACTTCAGGTCCTTCCTTGAGGATGGCAAGGACATTTTACATCTTACCCTATCCTCAGGAATTTCAGGGGTATACAACTCCGCATGTATTGCAAGAGATATGCTTACGGAGGAATTTCCTGATAGAAGGATAATCATAATAGACTCCCTTGCTGCTTCTTCAGGATATGGTTTTCTCATGGATGCTCTGGCAGACAAGCGGGATGAAGGAATGTCTCTTGACGAGCTTGCAGACTGGGCCAATGCAAATCTGCTGTTCGACAACCACTGGTTCTTCTCCACGACCCTGACCTATTTTATCAGGGGCGGACGTATTTCCAAGGCAGCCGGCACCATCGGCAACATGTTGAACATCTGTCCTCTAATGAATGTGAACAGCGAGGGCAAGCTTATAGTAAGGGAGAAGATTCGGTCTAAGCGCAAGGTGATCAAGGCGATCGTGGATAAGATGGAAGCGCTTGCAAGAGGCGGCCTCAATTATGACGGTAAATGCTACATCAGCCAATCCGCATGCTATGAGGATGCAAGAGCCGTAGCAGATCTTATAGAGGAAAGATTTCCCAACTTAGACGGAAGGGTTCAGATATACAGTATCGGAACGGTCATCGGAAGCCACACTGGTCCCGGAACTGTTGCACTATTCTTCTGGGGAGCTGAAAGGGGACTCTAGTTTATAATATAAAGGCTCTGTCACAGCATATGCTGCAACAGAGCCTTTTATAGTATTATCTGATATATCACGTCGACTATCGTCTCCGTGAGGACATCTTCGTTCCACTACGGTCGGCGCAGAACCAATGTCCACTGGACATTGTGCGCCGCAAAATATCCGATTTTGCACACAAGTGTGCAAATCGGCTACTTTGCTCATTATATCATACCGCCTGTTGGCTTCTTCTTACAGATAGCTCTTCAGCTTGTCTACCATGTCAAGCTTCTCCCATGGAAGATCAAGATCAAGTCTTCCGAAATGTCCGTAAGCAGCTGTCTGCTTATATATAGGACGTCTAAGGTCTAACATCTTGATAATTCCTGCCGGACGAAGATCGAAATTCTCTCTTACGATCTCCACAAGCTTTCTCTCAGGAAGCTTGCCTGTTCCAAAGGTATCAACTCTCACAGAGGTAGGTCTTGCCACACCGATAGCATATGAAAGCTGTATCTCGCATTTATCAGCAAGTCCTGCACCCACAATATTCTTAGCCACATATCTTGCAGCATAGGCAGCAGAACGGTCAACCTTTGTACAATCCTTACCGGAGAATGCTCCACCGCCGTGGCGTGCGTATCCACCGTAGGTATCTACTATGATCTTACGTCCTGTAAGACCTGAATCTCCGTTAGGTCCGCCAATAACAAAACGCCCTGTAGGGTTGATGAAGAACTTGGTCTCATCATCCACCAGCTCCTTAGGAAGGATCACATCAAATACTTCCTTCTTAATATCTGCATGAATCTGCTCCTGGGTAACATCTGCATCATGCTGTGTTGAAAGAACTACAGCCTCTAATCTTACAGGCTTTCCGTCCTCGTCATACTCAACAGAAACCTGGGTCTTTCCATCGGGACGGAGGTAGGGAAGTGTGCCGTTCTTACGAACCTCAGTAAGTCTCTTTGCAAGCTTGTGCGCAAGACTTATAGGATAAGGCATGTATTCCTCTGTCTCATTGGTGGCATAACCGAACATCATACCCTGGTCTCCTGCACCAATGGCCTCAATATCCTCATCGCTCATCTGATTCTCCTTTGCTTCAAGTGCCTTGTCCACGCCCATGGCAATATCAGCACTCTGCTCATCAATGGCGGCAATCACACCACATGTGTTACAATCAAAACCGTAATCAGAATGGTCATAGCCTATCTCTCTGATGGTGTCTCTTACTATCTTCTGAATATCAACATATGCGTTCGTCGATATCTCTCCCATAACAAGCACAAGGCCTGTTGTAATAGAGGTCTCACAGGCAACACGGCTGTTGGGATCCTGTCTCATAAGCTCGTCTAACACCGCATCAGAAATCTGATCGCAGATCTTATCGGGATGTCCCTCTGTAACGGACTCCGATGTAAATAATAATTTCTCCATTGTCTTCACTCCTGTTTTTAACATTTTAGGCAATTGCATAACTCAAATATACACCCTTTTGTTGTTAATGAATTTCGCAAACACCCATTAATCATCTATATATAATACCTTAATCCTATTGACAGGTCAAGATTTCATTGACTTTATGATAACATTTTTTTATAATTATAAGGAATTAATTATTTACTAATGTATATTTAGACGATTAATCCTACCACTGCGGATAATGCAATTTAGATGAGAAAGGAATTCACCCATGGCAGTTAAACAGATAATGCTTCACAAGTTAACCAAGGGAATGAAGATTGCTGAGGATGTATATAAGGGCAGTCAGCTGCTGGTCAAGAAGAACAAAGAGGTGACACAGGAGATTTTGGATATCCTTCACTTTTCTTCCATCGTGTCAGTGGCTATATACGATGGTGAAGAGCCCGTCCCTGAGAAGAAGGCAGGAATCCCGCCATCACTGCAGAAGTCCCAGCCCTCCCACTCAGAAAAGCTGCGCCAGAGCGAGGCTTTTAAGAAATTCGAGGAAGAATTCAACGAGACAACGGAAACATTTACACATGCTCTTAATGATATTGCCAAGAAGACTGACAGTGTTAACATGGATGAGCTTTTTGATTCTGCCAACAACATTATGGAGAATGCCACCAACACATATCAGCTTATGGATATATTGAGCAACATTCGGTATTTTGACGATTCCACCTATGCACATTCCTTAAATGTTGCACTCCTTGCCAACATACTTGGCAGATGGCTGCATTTTGACGAGGAGCAGCTCAAGAAGATAACTGTTGCAGGAATGCTCCATGATATCGGAAAGGTGCTTATTCCCAAGGAGATCATACAGAAGCCGGGAAAGCTTACTGAGGAAGAATTCCAGATGATCAAATCCCATCCGGCAAAGGGATATAATCTGTTGAAATCCAAGAATGTGGACGAGGAGATAGCCCAGGCGGCTCTTATGCACCATGAGAAATGTGACGGCACAGGCTATCCCATGAAGGTGACTGGCGACAAGATATGCTACACCGCCAAGGTCATAGGTATTGTGGACGTATACGAGGCCATGACCGCCAACCGATGTTACCGGGATGGCATATGTCCCTTCCAGGTGATCAGAATGTTTGAGGATGAGGGCTACACCAAGTATGATCCTCAATATATGATTCCATTTCTACGAGGAATAGCAGATACATATCTCCACAACACCGTACTTCTGAGTGACGGAAGCCAGGGCGAGATAATACTCACTAACAATACCACACCTTCAAAGCCAAGCCTGATGGTAGGCGGCACCTATGTGGATCTGGCAATGAAGCCCGGACTTACGATCGAGAAGATATTATAATACAATAGAATCGAGCAGGGAAGATATAATCGTACCCTAGCTGACATTTTTCGCATCAGCGGCTATGCGGTAAACAAAGAACAAGGGGATGCAGCAGTGCATCCCCTTATAATATCTATATCTCACTCCTTCAAGATAACCAGCTTATCACCCGAATATATCATATCCGATTCAAGCTTGTTGATCTCCCTGATCCTATCCACTGTTGTGTAGTATCTCTTTGCAATACTCCACAACGTATCCCCAGGCTTAACTATGTAGCAGGTAATGCCCGGCAGCTTCATCTTGTCATCAAGATTCACAGGCTTGATCTCCATGTTAAGTACCGCCTTTGCCCTCTCGTTAGCAAATGCAAGCAGCTCTAAGGAAATCTCTGCCTTGATCTCGATCTGCGAGTCAGACATCTGCACCGCCTGTATCTGGTCGATAAATGGTACAATTGAATATGTAACCTCCTGATCCATTCCATTGACCTCAATCTCACTTGTAAATGGAATATCAAAGGTATCAGAAGCAAGTGTTCCGTTATCATCCTTGTTAAGATAGGTCACCTGTGCAGACAAAACACCGTCAACGGATATCCCCTTAGGAGTACGCTTTGTCTCCTCTATTGTCACAGAGCCCTCGGTGTAGCATATCTGCAATACAGACTGGCTTTTTGGCATGTCGATGGTCTCGGATATCCTGGTCTTTGCGCAGTTACGCATAAGTAAATGCTGCAGAGAAAACTCCTTCCAGACCGGCTCTATCATCACGTCTGTTGAATACGCATCCTGAACAAGCTTAAGCTCCTCCTCGCCATACAGCTTGATCTCAACTGTGAAATCAGCAGCAAGCTCCAATATTCTATCCTGTCCCTTGTCATCAGGAACAACCGTAATATGGTACTGGTCAAGACACAATACACTTCCTGATATCATATCAGCAGTAGAAGCACTCACGTCCATCCTTCTCTCAAAGGGTACCTCCAGTGTAAAATACTGTATGGGCATCCCCTCTTCCTCAGCAGTGTACACAAGAAATACTGACAGATTGCCGCTTATGAGAAGATAACCATCCTCAGACTTTATCTGTGGATTCGTCACATTCATGCTCTTCCATATAACCTGATATATATCGGGCTTATTCCCGGGAATCTCCACCTGCTCCTCAACCGTCAAGGGCTTCTTATCCTGCATCATCAGGCTCATCATGGAAATGTTGCCGCTAAGCACCTCTGCACTTCCCTCATCCTCTATGGAGGTAACTGCGTCAAAGGACTCCATCTCCTTAACCTGATAATCAATGCCTATAAGTGCCCTTAATGAAAGCTTTCTTGAATGCAGCATGGTGACTGTAAGATCATTTAAGCTGGCATGTACCTCTATGTAATCCGTCTCCTTTGTCCCATCTGCATTAATATACTCTACAAAGGGCACCCTTCCCGTCAGGCTGTCAAAGGTATTGCTCTCCTTATCCGCAAGGTAAAGTATCTGATAATTAAGATTGCCCTTCACCTGAAAGCGGTCCACCATAGCCTGGGTTTCCTCGATAACAACATTGCCCTTGACAAGCACTAATCTCTCCATATCCAGAAGATTATCCGGAACGTTGACCGTGTCATCCAAGGTAAACTGCATTACATTCTTCACTTTCCATGTATAATTGTTGATCTGTTTCTTAATAAGCTCCATACTGCCTCCTATAATAATGAATAATTGTGAATAAAAATCCTTCTATCTATCCATCATTATATGCGGAGGTTATCCAAGATATGCCATGTATTATCCTCACAAATACCGTCTAAGCAAAATCCAGAGCATATATTGTTCTGCCCATGAGCATTGCAGCAGGTATCGGTCACACATACATAAGCCAATTAAACACCTGGCACATTATATATACGAAGCAGGCTGTACATATGATAGGTGAAAGTATATCCGAAAGCCTACTCATTAAAAGGCCATCAAACAAAATGCCAATAACACCACTATCGCCATCATAATCTGCATTAAAGTCATTATCAAGCTCATGATCGGTCTCAAGCATGTATTCCGTTCCCGGAAACATAATGACGTTATCATAAGGAGCCTTATTAAAAACCATCTTACGCGCTGTACTGTTCTTCATTTAACCCACCTTGCCTTTCGTATATGACCATTGTCATCGGTAATCAGTGATACATAATACCATACTTGTATCACATATCCGTAAGAACACATAAGCCTTTGTCATTACACAGCTTATATCAATTACGATAAACCAAGGATAACACCTGCCCTGGACAAACCATGGCAAATATGAGAAAAATTTTTAAATTATTTTTAAATTTAATTATATAAGGTAATGTCACAATGCCTTATCTATTATTTTGATCATAATATAATTCATAAACCAGATCTTAATATGAGGAATTTACAATAGGCATGCCGATCTTGATATATGTGGTATCCTTCTCCTCATCATAGGTAAGAACTATCTGCAGATTGACCTTCTCCCCATTTAAAGTGAGATAGCTGTCCTCGGTCTTAGTATAGCCATATACGGTGCATATCCCATTTTCCATAATGGAATCCACCCGGCCTGCCTTTAAGGCCTTTAATATATCCTCAAATATTCCTTTCCCCTGGGAATCCACATAGTTGCCTTTCCTGCTTGCGTCCACCTCTAAGCTTGCCTGACATTTGATCCCCATATCCTCATATATCTGCTTTACCCTGTGATACAGCTCCACCGCCTGCTTAGAGCTTCCGTCAGCACTGATCTCCACAGCAATATACTGCTCAGGCACCCCACCGGCATCCTCACTATCATAGAGACTTACTATCTGTATCACTGTCCTGGCATGCTTCGCCTCCTTTGTGAGGATCGTCTTGGTAAAGCCGTCTCCCATGCCCTCGCTAAATGTATATCCGTCAGTTATACCAAGCTTTCCCGCTATCCTTTCCAGCATTTTTCTGCGGCTCACATCACCAAGCTCCATGGTCTCGAAATACCCATATCCCTTAACAGTCTCCGACCTGATGCTGTCATCCACCACCGAAAATGCAGTTACCGTGCTATCCGCACCCTGCCTGTAATTAACGTACATCTGAATAGCAACGATGCTCCACACCACTATCATAAAGCTAATCTTGACCTTTTTTGTCATAAAAAATGCCCCCAATCCCAGTAAAGTGCTTTTGCACTTCCCCGATTAAATGTTATCTCTAGGATTGACGGCATTTATTTATTTTATTCAATGAATATTTATCTTCTTTTCTTATTGCTGGCTACTGCTTATTATTCCACCTCCAGCACTAAAGGTATAGCAGCTTTCATCTTTTGAGAGCTGCTGAACAATACAAGTACCTCTTTCATAATTAGCCATCACATATTTTGCTGCTTCAACATAATCATTAAAGAAATTAAGCACTTTTCTGTTTGATATCACTAAAGTACCAGTACCATATTGAGTATACAATTTCTCTCTGTTAACCTTAAACCACTCAAAATCCTCATGTTGCTGTTTGGTTAACCCATCAGGCATAATAATAATCACTCCCTATTATACTTAGATTGTTGTCTTTCATTACAAATGACTTCAGTAATACCTTCTATAAGATCTCTTACATAATCATCATGATCAATATAAGCCCTATGAAGCCTTAAACTATATCCCTCAAAAGACTCTTTATTAGGGAAAGTTAACATATGTTTCATATAAACTATAACATCCTTTTGTTTCGATATTTCCATAAGTAAGTCAATGCAATTATCTCCAAAAAGAGGTCCCCAGATCTTAGGGTTATCCAACATATTTACTAACATTAAAGCTTTAGAGCCACTACTTAAATCAGATACCCCAAATATGTCATTTGGGTTATCTAGGTTATAACAAGAGGCACCATCAATATCAGCATTATCAACTTCTTCAATTATTCTAATATTTATTGGATTTTTAAGCCATGAGTACTCAAACTCTTCATCAAATTCCAAATCTGCATTATCAATACAATCATTAGGTCTCCCATAATCTATGAAAAGAATAATGAATCACCGCCTATCTGTCACCCTCTTCACTAAGCATATTACAAAGTGCAACTGCACCTATAATGAAAAACCACATAAAACCTTGGTTATCATCTTGAACACCTCCCTTTCTACTTATATAATGAAAGAAAGAATGCTCTGTTATAAACATTCTTTCTGTCCATCTTTTTATAATAATTTATATAACATTTATCTGTTCCATATAAACTTTACCAGTTTGCCTATCAAATCTTGCAATAGGTAAACCTAATTTTTCTTTTCTTTCAATTTCTGCCTGCACACTTAACACAATAGCCTTATGAAGTTTGTTATCTGGGATATCAAGTAAGTCATTATTTGATGAAGATGTATCTTGTTCCAAGTTTGTCATAGTAAACCCTCCTTCAAGATACTGGTAGTGTCAAACTGACACCCCATTTTTTGTTTCTAAAGCCTTTATTTCTGAGGGTTTGCAAAAAAATGAGCATTGACCCCCTATTTAGTGTATAATGTCAATCGACCAAAACCAACTATATACATAGGAGACAATGCTC
>JAFUXG010000001.1 GCA_017470935.1 Lachnospiraceae bacterium | reverse complement strand
GGAATGGGCGTTGCCTTAAAGAACCTTGTCAATGCCATGTACTGCAAGGATGCCTCAAGAAAGGTGCGGTCTGCAAAGCTGGTGCTTGCAAAGCAGGGGAAGTATATCGCTTCCTTTGCCCCGTATGGCTACCGGAAGTCGGCGGAGGACAAACACAGGCTGGAGCCTGATCCGGAGGCGGCACCGGTGGTAAAAATGATCTTTGAGATGGCGGCAGACGGAAAGAAATACACAGAGATCTCAAATGCCCTCAACGGTGCCGGGCAGGACAGTATCCTGGAATATTATGATAAGAAAGGGATCGTCCGTAACCATTGCAGGGATTTTGGCAGAAGGATGTGGAGTCCCACAAGTGTATTGGATGTGCTTTATAATGAGGCATATCTTGGAAAAGTGATCAACAACAAATCCGAGGATAACATGGATACGGGACATAAGGTTGTTGAGAAGGACAGGGAGGACTGGGTAGTGGTGGAGAACTGCCATGAGCCTCTGGTATCTTTAGAACTGTTCCAGGCAGCACATAAAGCAATCGGACGGAAGGAATACAAAAGGCGGAAACCGTTAGGGGCATGGCAAAGGGGCTTCATCGTATGCGGTCATTGTGGCAAAGCATTACGCCGATACAATGATGGAAGATCCTATCGGTGCATATTAAGACATGTCAGACTAAAAGCCGGGGAGCTTGAAGAAAATATCCTTGCGTGTGCAAAGGCGATGGCAGAAAGTATGCTGAAAGACCTGCGGATGAAAAAAGAAAACAGCCAGGGGGATGAAAGCCTTGAAAGCCAGATTGAAGTTTTGAGGAAACAGCTTGGCAGATACAGCAAAGAGAAATTTGAGATTTATGATTCCTATACAAAGGGCAATCTGACAAGGGAAGTCATGGCAGGGCAGAACAAGGTCCTCAAACAGAAGATTTCCGATATAGAAGAACAAATTGCCGAAAAGACGGAGGAACTTGCCGCACAGAAAGAAAGATGTACGGAAGAACAGGAGGAATGGCTGGATATGGTCGCCGGTCTGGAAGAATTTGACAAGGACAGACTCAGGTGCATCATACAGCAGGTAAATGTGTATGCAGAGGACAGGATTGAGATTGTTTGGAACATGGATGATCTCTTTTCGGAGATGTGATTTCAGTCAGTCTTTAAGCATAGAGATATGAAAGACAGTAACAAGCAGGAGGCTTCCAAAGTGGGAGCCTTTTGTTTTGCAAAAAATTTCAATTTTTTTTGTTTTTAACTTGACACGAGCAGAAACCTGAAGATGCAGAGGTAGACGGATATAAGGTATATATGTCAACAAAGAAGAATAAAGGCTATAAGCAGGTATCGGATGTGGCTGATGTAAAAGCTGTCCTG
The DNA here is from genome assembly GCA_017470935.1 of Lachnospiraceae bacterium. Taxonomy (GTDB): domain Bacteria; phylum Bacillota; class Clostridia; order Lachnospirales; family Lachnospiraceae; genus CAG-590. Next base: position 57,429 of record JAFUXG010000001.1, on the reverse strand, counting down.
AAAAAAGGCTTAAAGCTAAAGAAGACATATTATATCAAGGTCAGGGGATATAAGGTGATCAACGATAAGTATATTTATACAAAGTACAGCAGCGTTGCTAAGGTAAAAACAAAGTGATATATAAGATAGCAGGTTCTCGCAAGATATGGGGAACCTGTTATTTTTTGCATATATTGATAAGTTCAGCTGTTGGGGTTGTATATTATATTAATGACGCTCAGGGTGACGCACCCTCTAGGAACATAGAGACATAGAAAACTGTCAAAGTGATAATCTTCATTTGCATAATATAGCAATGTATAATAACCATTTAATATTGGGGATGCGATTAGTTCGCATCTCCATTTATGTTGTCAGAAAATATAATATAAAAGGAGGATGAAGACAATGGCAGCAAATGTAGAAACGATGTTTTATACAAGGGAAACTCCCTGGCATGGGCTGGGAGTTAAGGTGCTTGATGCACCTAGATCTAAGGATGCCTTAATGCTGGCTGGGCTTGATTGGAGAGTTGAACAGGAGGACATCTATACAGACAGCGGTAATCTGGTCGAGGGCTTTAAGGCTAATGTACGTGACCGTGACGAGAAAGTTCTTGGGGTGGTTACAGACAGATACAAAGTCATTCAGAATGACGAGGCGTTTGCGTTCACTGACGAACTGCTTGGCGGCGGTGTCCGTTATGAAACGGCAGGCTCACTTATGGGCGGGAGAAAGGTATGGCTGTTGGCACACCTGCCGCATGAGTATATTATCGCAGGTGAGAAGATAAGCCCCTATCTTGTGTTCTCCAACTGTCATGACGGCTCTGGGGCTATCAAGGTTGCAATCACGCCAATAAGGGTTGTCTGCAATAATACCCTTAACCTTGCACTTGCAACAGCAAAGAGGTCATGGTCAACCATGCATACGGGTGATATCAAGTATAAGCTGGAGGAGGCTAAGAATACCCTGCTTATGGCAGACAGGTATATGGAAGAGCTAGGCAAAGAATTTGAGGTGCTGCGAAAGAAGAGGCTTACAGATAAGCAGGTAATGGAGTATATCAACATGCTCATACCTCTTGAGGATAATGCGACACAAACGCAGGCCAAGAACATCAACAGACTGCGTGAGGATATGAAGGTGAGATATTTTGATGCACCGGATCTTAAAGATGTTGGCAACAATGCCTACCGCTTTATAAATGCCGTGTCAGACTTTGCCACTCATGCAAAGCCCATAAGGCAGTCGGCTAATTATAAGGAGCAGGTTTTTGCAAAGACTGTTGACGGCAATCCGCTGGTCGACAAGGCTTATAAGATGCTTTCGGCAGCATAAGGAAGAGGGGGATCATTATGAGAGACAGGCTGATAAAGCTGTTCTGCCTTAAGATCAATGTGGAGCTTGAAGAGTTCAAAAATAGGCTTATGGGCAAAGAGCCAAAGGATGTGTATAAAAATGCTTATCTCATAGACACGATGATCAGCCTTGAGGAAGTTCTGCTTGAAAAGAGCAGGATGTTAAAGCCCAAAGAACTTAGGGTGATGATAAGGATGCCTAATCTGTTAAGGTTCCTGTATGATGAATGGCTGGATGTGGAAGACTCCAGAATGGATGAGTTTGAGGCTTTTGTTGACCGTATGATAAATGAGATGACCAGCTAAGAAATTTAAGATAATAATATTTCAAGTGTCCGTCTGACCTTAAGTGGTCAGGCGGGCAGATTTTTATTTTATGGAGGAAAAGAGATGTTTACAAAGATTTCAACAGCAGGATTATATAAAGACGAGTGGAGGATACTAAGACAGGGCGGTATTGGAGGCTCTGAGGCTGGTGCTGTGTGTGGAGTCAACCCATACATGAGCCCGCTAGATGTATATAAGAATAAGACCGAAGAACTGCCGGAAGAGGAAGACGAGAAGGAAGCCGTAAGGGTCGGTCATGACCTTGAGGAATATGTGGCTAAAAGGTTTTCGGAGGCAACAGGGTTAAAGGTACGGAAATCAAATTATATGTTCCAGAGCGTGGAGCATCCTTTTATGATCGCTGATGTTGACCGCCTGATCGTTGGAGAAGATGCCGGTCTTGAATGCAAGACCGTCAATGCTTATGGGGAAAGTAACTGGAAGGATGGGAAGATCCCCTTGCATTATCTGATGCAATGTTATCATTATATGGCTGTGACAGGTAAGCGTATATGGTATATTGCGGCTCTTATCATGGGCAGGGCTTTTGTATATTACCGGATTGAATGGGATGGAGAGGTCATCAGCAGGCTGATAGATATTGAGAGAAAGTTCTGGTCTGAGAATGTGTCAAAGAGGGTGCTGCCTGATCCCGATGGTACAGCGGCTTATACAAAAGCATTAAATGAGCATTTCAAATACAGTGCAAATGACACTGTGCTGGAGCTTTCGGAGGAGCTTCAGGAAATGCTGTTCAAAAGGGCAGAGCTTATTGGGCAGATAGATAGCCTGGCTGAAGAAAAGGAGAAGATTGAACAGCAGATAAAGCTTGCTATGGGAACGGTTGAAACAGCAAGGACAGGTTATCATAAGATTTCCTGGAAAACTGTTGAGAGCCGCCGCATCAACAGCTCAAAACTGAAAAAAGAGCGCCCTGATATTTATGATAAGTATTCAAGTGTATCAGTGACAAGGCGGTTTGAAGTAAAGGAATTGGAAGATAAGAACTATGATAAAGGGAAAGGAGATGGAGATAATGGCAGAAGCGAAAAAAACGATCAGGCTGCTTAAGCCTAATGAAATAGAATGCCGGGTGGCAGCAATAAAAGAGCATGGGCTAAGCCTGTTGTTATACAAGGATGCCCGTGTAGACCAGAAGATACTTGATGAAGTATTTGGTATTTATGGGTGGCAGAGGCGGCATGAATGTATAGATGGCAACCTCTACTGTATTGTATCTGTCAAGAACAATGAGACAGGTGAATGGGTATCAAAACAGGATGTGGGAACAAGCGGCATGGCTGAACAGGAGAAGTCCCAGGCATCCGATTCATTCAAGAGGGCATGCTTTAACATAGGTATCGGCAGGGAGCTGTATTCAGCACCGTTCATATGGGTATCAGCTATCCATGCTCCCATAAGGATAGATAAGAGGGGAGATAAGTTCTATTGCAGCAATAAGTTCTATGTCCGTAAGATCACATATAATGGTGAACGTGAGATAGAGAGCCTGCTGATCGTTAATGAAGCAGGGCAGGAAGTGTTTTCATGGATGTTAAAGAATAAATATGCTGTAACAGATAAGAATACAGAGAATCCTGCAGGTAAAGAGCCCGAGACCGAAAATGGTGCTGATAAGGAAAACGGTGTGGCGGCTCAAGGGAAGATACCTGATGATGACAGCAGGGCTTTGAGCCTGGAACAGATGAACAGGCTAAAAGAGGAGCTTAAACGTACAGGTGTGACACAGAAGCAGGTCAAGGACCGTTATGAGCTCAAGGATATCAAAGTAATGTCACCGCTTACATATCAGAAAGTAATGTCGGCTCTTGGCGTAACTGAATCAAAAGCAGGCAGAGGAAAGACTGCTGCCTGAATTGATAATATAAGAATAGTGCTGTTTATGCAGTCATGGAAAGAAAGGAGTTATGCACAATGCATTATAACGAATTCAAGGAATATATAATGGATAACATTGCCGGGGTATATGCTGATGTGATGATGTCAGAGCAGGTAAGCCTAAAAGGGTCTGTTGACAATGACGAGATAGAAAGGATCAAGTCCTGCGAAGTGGCAATAAATCAGATAACGAAGAATAATGGAATAAAATTAGACGCTTTATCTATCTATAAAAAGGGTGAAAAGCTCAGCCCGAATATTTATCTGAAACCTTACTATGATAGGTATTTAATGGGCAAGCCGCTGGATTTCATCATGACTGAGATGGTATTCCATTACAGGAATGAAAGAGCTGATACAGATGACCTGCAGTGTAAAAGACTTAATGATTATGATGAGATAAAAGACAGGATAATTGTTCGGCTGATCAATAAAGAGCTGAATAAAGAGCTGTTAAAAGGGTGTCCCTATATTGAGTATCTGGATCTGGCTATAACCTTCAGATATCTGGTCAGTAATGGAAAAAAGGGGTTGGCTACGATAATGATAACCAATAAGGAGTTTGACGAATGGAATGTAAGTAAAGAGGATCTTTATGCAAAAGCTCTTGACAATACAATGATGTTGTTTCCCTGCAAAGGGGTCTCGTTGTTTGATGTTGTACTGGAAGGGATCAGTAAACATGACAATCTTGTATCAGAAGAAGTTTTGAAGGAGATAAATAATTTACAATCAGGTATGCCCCGGATGCATCTTTTCACAAATCTTGATAAAGCTTTTGGCGCTGCTGTGATTTTATATGATGGCGTTATCAGAAATTTTGCGGATGCTGAACATTGTAATGTTTTCATACTCCCATCAAGTGTGCATGAAGTCATGTTAGTTCCTGACGATGGTACGTTTGATGCGGACTTTCTTAAGGGATTGCTTGAGAATGCTAATGATTCATCCGTAGGGGTGATAGACCTGCTTGGTGATGATATATATTATTATGACCTGGAAACTGACAGTATCAGCATATGCGAAACTGATTAGGGCGGTGGTGCTTATGAACGGGATGACCGAGGAGCAACGTGTGCATTGTGCGAGGGACCGACCATGATGATACGCCGCAAAGATAAAACCAATAATAAATACAAAAAAATCTATGTCTTATGCATTACACTATGAATCACATAATGTCTGGAATGTCGAAAATAGGATAGTAACAAGTTTGTTCGGCATTCCAGATTGTAATGAAGATATAAGATTAATTAGTAAACAAACAGATGTGCCCAAATTTTTTTGATTTATATGGGGTTTGATATTAAAAACACTGTTTTTTATCTATGATGAGAATAAAAATTGTAAAATATTTGGGCATTGGTGTTATATAAATATATCTTTATAATCCTTATTGATATTTTCGTCCCACCACGATTTAGTATATCGACGTTGAAAGTAGTCATCTAGAATCAATGTAAAGCTGTTCTTTATATTAGTAAAATACCGGGTATATTTTTGGAGTCCATTTATATCATCAAAGGCATATGATAAATATATATTGTTATCCGATGTCAATTTATCTAAGTTGTCAATGATTGATTTCAAATAAAACCAACTATTATAACAAGAAAAGCAGTATTTTTCATCAGTTGGATCACAGCTATTCATAATTTCTGTTAAGTCAAAATTAGATAATCTATTAGTAATAAAATTAGATATTTCTTTTTCGATAATATCATCGTTTTTTAAGTGATTTTTCAATAATGTAAATAAAGTATTTTGATATAGAGGTATTATATCATTTATTAAATTATCCGGATTATTAGCTGTAATATCTGCTATATCTATGTATTTATGCCTGGATAGAATGTTTGGCATATTACTTATTTTTAGAAAGTATTCTGTATATTTCTTATCTAAAATGGGCTCTTCAAAAACAATTTTGAAATTTTCTCTAAAGTCATTATCATAAACTAATTTTTTTACACATTCATCTTCAAAAGACTTAATGTCTTTAAGAATATAATATAAAAAATCACATCCATATACATATTCAAATTTATAGTAATATAGTATTTTATTAATTATGTCTTCATCTTTAGCTAGTGGCAATAATGTATTATGGTAAAAATCTAAATGCATTAATTGTTTTTTTACCAAACTATTAGGCTGGGAGGAAGCATCTGTTTTTCTTTTGTAGTCAATATGTGTCTTTCTTGCTTTTATTATTCCATTATATAAATTTGGTAGAAAATCTGGGAGCATATATTTCTGTGGGATTTTATGTTCCGAGTTGTTTTTATTTTGGGGATCATATTTATTTATTTCAATGATTTTAAACATATCAAAACTCCAATTTTTGGAGTTTCGAAAATTACGATAATTTTCATATATGGAATTTGTATTATCTGTTTCCAATTCTTGCTTAATCAAGTTAAGTATGTCTATGTAACTATCTTTATTATCATATGCTGACTTCTTTTTTATACTGTATAAGATGATAATAAGAGAATCTAAAAGTACGTCATAGTTATAAGTGTTGTAATTACGAGTTTTATTATAAATTAATCTTGCGGTTAAATTCATTAGAGAGTTTATTGTATATTTATTTATTGGCTGTTGGCTAAAATTGAATTTTTCAAGTATTTCACTTGGTATGGTTTCAAAGTTTTTCTGAAAAAAGATATCACCTCTATCTTTGGAATAGTTATTTGCATTTATAATTTCCATAATCAATACCCCATATGTTATTTTCATTACTTTTTTTTGCGTTAATAATCTAATTTTTAGCATATGTTTTCGTTGTTATATGTCTTAAACTGATCGTAAATATTATAACAGGAGGGAAAACATAATTGGCTAAAAATTTAATAAGGATGGTACGAATGGTAAATCAAGAAAACGACCACTTATCAATTAGTTCTAATGATAATAACATTACTAATGTTCCACTGCAACCCCCTCAAAATGAAGGGGTACATAATAAAACTATTTATGGCTCGTTGGCTTATAATCAAGCAATCCAAGAGATTAATCTGCGAGAATATGAGAAAATGAGAGCTTTTAACAGAGAAATGATCGAAAAGCAAACTAGTTTACAATTCGAAAAAGAAAAGATTAAGGAAATCGAAGAAATTAAAGTAGCTTCAAAATTTATTACAGTTGATGTGTATGAGGGAGTTGATAGCTGTTTGTATGTAGCCTTAAAAAATAGCGAAGATAAAATGATAACTGGCAAGAAAATTTGTTTTGCAGAGAAGATTAAAGTGACAAAGTACAAAAGTTGTTATAAAAATTACTGCAATTATTACATAATACAGTGGGGTGAGAGGCAGAAGAAGGGCGTAAAGATATCGTCTACTGAGTTCTCGGGGGAATTGCTTGAGAAGAAAATGAAAGAAAAAAATGTGATTTTCCAGTATCCCTATAAGTATAGGGAAGAGATTAGAGACAGTCTGGCTCAGTATTTGATCAAAAATGCTGAGGAGATTGTAATTCCAACAACTTATGGCTGGAATTTAATTGATGGTCAGTGGTATTGGGCTGGTGAAAATTCTTTGAGAATGGAGGTTTTGGTAAATGAACATGATTGAAAATATTTTACATTTGATAATACTCAATTTTCCGATTCTTGATAGCTTTAATGCCGTCATAAGAAGACCGATAGCATTGGTTGTTCAGAATAAAGGAGAGATAAAGGGGTTAGTACAAAAAATATCACCAAGAGGGAAAATAATTGATTCAACTTCTAAGATAAGTAGCGCAAAAAAAATTATTAATCGCCGGCAATTGTGATGGAATTTTCTATCTCTATCCTACGAAAGCATCGACACTGGGCATAAAAGATTCTGAAAAAATGGAGCTGATGATGAGTGCTGCATCATTCGGGGAGATTGACGGTGTGAAAATTTCCGTTGCTATTTTTTTGATCTTTATAAGGATAGTCCCAGAGGATATTAAGGAAGACGTTTTTGAGATACATCTGTCAGATTTTGAAAAGTCCGAAGTATCAATTCCTCAGTATGAGCCTGATCCGCGAAATATTTGTATGATCCAAGATCTAATAGAAAAAATTGATAGAGATGAGTCATTTCCTTTTAAAGCAGCTTGTATGTTTTTGTATCCGCAATTAAAGCTACATTATAAGGATGAGTTAAAAAAAATGATGAATCTTGCAGATGTAATTGCAAATAAGGCAGAGCAATACTCCGACAATGATGATATTTTGGTGTTCGCTTGTAAATGTATAAATGATTTTATTAGCAAAAATGAAAATGTTAAAAATAAGATAAATGCAGCGGATGTTAATAGATATGTTTTAAGGATAGGCGATATTGCATTCGTAAGTTCAAACTTATTTAAAAGGATTATGTTGCCAGTACTAGAAGTATCCCAAATGGATATAATAAAGAATCAATTGCAAAGTGTCGGCGTTATTGAGGGCAAAATTGGAGATTATACGGTAAAAAAGCTGATTGCAGAAAATAAGCGGTTGCGATTTATCAAATTTAATCTTGTAAAAATATTTAAAATATTAAATTCTGATATCGGAGAATTTTAGGAGGTGATTCATAATGAAAATATGTAAGACTCAAAAGGGAAATATTTTAGAAACAGCTGAATCTGTACCGAACCATCATGTGGTTTCAATCGGTAAATCTGGTACCGGAAAAAGTTCGGCAAACGCGAATATTGCAATAAATCAACAGGATAGAATAGTTATAATAATTGATTATCATAACAGTTTTGATAAATCAACTCTTACTGAAAGTAATAAAAATTATTTTAATAAAAATTCATTTACTATTGATGTAGCAGAAGAAGGGATTCCAATTAATTTGTTTGATCCGATTATTGAAACTGATATAGAAAATGAAAGTATGATTGAAAGGCGCATAACTAAGATGTTAAGTAATGCAACAGGTTTATCTCGTACTCAGGAGGATATAACATTTCTTGCGGTTCAAGATGTGTTGCAGCTTGAGTTGTATCATGATGAAGGACTATCAGCTATAACCAGATGGTTAAGGTCGCAAGATAAAAGTGTGGCAAATTGTGCAGCTGGAAAGCTTAGGAGCATTTGTGATACTGGTATTTTATATGATGAATCTTTCTGGAAGAGCGATAAAAAAATATACTATCTCAACATGAACGGGCTAGATTACTGTGAACAGTCTGTATGGGTAAATTTCTTGATGGATTACTTCATGAGAGTTGCCATGAGAGGTTTTTTCAAAAATAAAGGTGTGACCTTTTATTTAGATGAAGTGCAAAATCTTGATTTTCGTGAGGGCTCGACTATGTTTACTATGATTAACGAAAGCAGAAAATTCAATGTTAATTTGGTGATGGCAGCTCCGTCTTTGTTTATGAAAAAAGAGTTGGAAATCCTTGGGCAGTGTGGCACGATCCTGTTTTTTCATCCATTACAGAATGATAAAAAGAAAGTAGCTTCATTGATTGACTCGCAAAAAATGGAAAAATATGTTTTTAGGTTGTCACAGCTAAATGTTGGAGAGTGTATAGTATGTGGAACGTTTAAATGCAAAGGTGAAACGGTCACAAAACCGTTGCAGATTGCTATTGACTTGTAATGGTAAAAGTGCATGGTATGTAAGAATTATAGTTTTAAATTACATATTACCAGTTGATATTGGCTAGCGTGAACAGCCTTTAGTATAGTCTAATTTTATAGTTGTATATTATAAATATACAACAGTTCATTAGAGAAAAATGTGGTGATAGGGAGGTGATACCATGACAGAGTATGAACAGTTGGATATCTTGCAACAAGCCATCAATCGTGGTATCATTGACCTTACCACGATACAGCAACAAGTAGCTGATATGGAACGAGAAAAAATAATTAAAATGCACCCGCATAAGATATGGCAGGGGACAGATGGCAGGTGGTACACATATCTCCCGGATGAAGCTAAAGGAAGAGTGCTGAAAGTAAGGACAACCGAGAAAGCAATCAAGAATCTTGTATATGATTACTGGCATGAAACGCTTACGGTATATACTGTCAAGGATGTTTTTGATGAATGGAATGACAGACGGCTGGAGATCGGAAAGATTTCTGCTGCAACGCATACCAGAAACCGACAGGTCTTTAAACGGCATTTTACTGAGTTTGGGGATAATGATATCACAACGATAACTGCTACTATGTGGCAGGACTTTTTGGAAGAGCAGATATATATACATAATCTGAAGGCAAAGGCGTTTTCTAATCTGAAGACGGTTGTAAGGGGAATGTTAAAGCGTGCCAAGAAAAATGGCTTGATACATTTCAATATCACGGAAATGCTTGATGATATGGATGTATCTGACAGAGACTTTGCTACAAGTGCTGTTAATGAAGAGGAAGAGATATTTACTGAGGAAGAATATCCCCGTGTGGTCGAATATCTGTTGAAAAATCTGGATATGAGGAATCTGGGGATTCTGCTAATGTTTGAGACAGGTATTAGGATTGGGGAACTGGTAACACTGAAGTATGAGGACTTCAATCAGGAGCATAATGCAATCAGTATTAAGAGGACAGAGACGCGTTATAAAGATCCGGAAACGGGTAAATATGTTCAGGAAGTTAAGGAGTTTCCTAAGACTCCTGCCGGCTGGAGAACAGTCTTAATCCCGGATGTATTCAGTTGGCTTTATACTGAATTGCGAAAAGCTAATACTTTTGGAGAGTGGGTTCTTATGATAGATGGGAAACGGTTAGAGACCTATCGTATCAGAAACCGCTTATACAGGATATGCAAGAAGCTTAACATTCCTAAGAAATCGCCTCACAAAGCAAGAAAGACTTATGCATCGATTCTGCTTGATAATAAGGTTGATTCAAAGATGGTAATAGGACTTATGGGGCATACCAATATTGCAACAACGGAGATCCATTACCATAGAAACAGAAAAGGAATGGATAAGAAGCTGGCAATCCTCAATTCCATTCCTGATCTGAATCTGATGAACGTTTGTTCTGATTAACTTTTTGATTAAGTTAATCACTTGCAATCTCGCAAACCCTTGATTTATAAGGCTTTGCGAAGCAGATAACGGGAGTCGAACCCGCCTTTCCAGCTTGGGAAGCTAGCGTTCTACCGATGAACCATATCTGCAGATATTAAATGTATGAAACACATTTATAGTAAAATGTATTTTAGCATATATGCTGTGAAAAATCAAGAAAAGCTGATATGAAAAAATGAGCAAAGCGGCAGAACATGCTCGCATGTTCTGACATTTTGCGAATGCCCGCATGGAGCCGCAGGCGACATGAAATAATAGTCATTAAAGGAGAAAAGTATGAATTGTCTAAGATTACCACAGATTTTTATGCCAAAGGAGGGAACAGACCTGTATAAATGGTCCGTGGTGGCGTGTGATCAGTTCACATCACAGCCGGAATATTGGGAGGATGTGGAGAGGATAGTCGGTGATGCACCATCCACCTTGAAGCTTACCTTGCCAGAGGTTTATCTTGGAAGTGAGGATGAACAGGATAGGGTTGATAGTATTCATTTATCCATGAAGGAATATGTGGACAAAGGAGTGTTAAGACCAATCGATAAGGGCTTTGTGCTGGTGGAGAGAAACGTGGGAAGACAATATAATCGTAATGGTCTCGTGGTGGCAATTGATCTTGAAACCTATGAGTATAAGAAGGGGGCTGGAAGCCTTGTCAGACCTACCGAAATGACGGTAGAGGAGAGAATACCGCCAAGACTTAAGGTGCGCCAGACTGCAACTATAGAGCTTCCACATATAATGCTTTTGATTGATGACCCTGATTGTTCGATCATTGAACCGTTGATAGAAAGAAAAAATGAGTTTGACAAAATATATGACACCGATCTTATGAAGGATGGAGGACATATAGCAGGCTATTTGATTCCTGAGGGCAGAGAGACTGATGATATAATGAACAGGATTGAGACATTGGCTGAGCCTGATGCCTTTAAGGAAAAGTATGGTCTTGACAGGGATTACCCACTCCTTAATTTTGCAGTTGGTGACGGCAATCATTCCATGGCAACAGCTAAAGCGGCATGGGAGAATATTAAGAAAAATCTCTCAGAGGAAGAAATGGAGACTCACCCTGCAAGATACTGCCTTTGTGAGATAGTTAATATACATGACAGGAGTCTTGAGATTGAGCCAATTCACAGGGTTGTATTTGGGGCAGAAGTAAATGATCTGCTATCTGCTGCATCTGGATATTATAAAGAAAAGGGATGTGAATTTAACTGCGGACAAATTTGCTCTTCGGCAGACAACAAAGACAATACAGTGAAAAATACTGAAAGCAATACAGATAATATTACAGTAACTGATAAAGAAAACCAGGAGATTCATTCTTATACATTATATACCTCTGAAGGTGAGCAGGCCATAAGTGTTACAAACCCGGTATGGGGGATTCCTGTGGCAACACTTCAGAGCTTTCTTGATGATTATCTGGCGCACCATAAGGACTGCAAAATTGATTACATTCATGGTGAGAATGTTGTTAAGGAGCTTAGTAGAAAAGAAGGGAATATAGGATTTATTCTTCCTGAGGTTAAGAAGGAGGATTTGTTCATTGGTGTAATAAAGGACGGTGTGCTTCCAAGAAAGACCTTCTCCATGGGAGAGGCGTATGAGAAACGTTACTATATGGAGTGTAAAGAAATATAGTTTTGCAATTTGTTATCATGCAAATAATGCTGCAGTATATTCAAAATACTGTAGCATTTTTTTGTTTTAATATTGTTGATTTTATGATAAAAAAGTCACAAAAAAAAATAAATAATCGTTTTCATTTTGTGCAAAGTGTGGTATAATTTTCCTTGTGATGATTCCATTGTTATGGTGAGTCATCACATTTAATGGGCTTTGTCCAACATAATCAATATGGTGCTTAGGCGCACCGGCAAGAAAGAGGGTATGACAATGGATAAGCAGATTATTATTTCTGTCGGACGTGAATTTGGCAGCGGCGGACATGAGATTGCTGAAGGCTTGGCAAAGCATTATAACATTCCACTTTATGACAAAGAGATTTTTGACCATGTTGCGGAGAAGGGCTCTATTAATCCGGATGTGGCAAAGTTTTATGACGAGAAGCCTTTTAACCCTATATTCTATCCTGTGTCGATGGATGGAAGTTATCTTCCCTTAGAGCAGACAGTGGCTAATCATATTTTTGATTTCATCAGGCAGAAGGGTGATAAGGAGAAGCAGAGCTTTGTTATTGTTGGAAGATGTGCAGAGTATGTGCTTAGAGATAACCCTAATATGGTAAGTATTTTTATTCTTGGTGATATTGAGTCAAAGAAGGCTCGTGTTATGGAGAAGTATGACCTTGAGGCTAAGGCAGCCCTTAACCGCATGAAGAAGGAGGATAAGGTGAGAAAGACCTATCACAACTTCTATGCTGATGGCAAGTGGGGAGATTCAAGAAGCTATGATCTTTGCGTCAATAGCTCAACTCTTGGATTGGAGCAGACATTGCAGACTATCATCGGATATATTGATGCATTTATAGAGAGATAGATAGTATAACACTTTCTATGAGCAATAGCGGGGAGTTCGTTATGAAATATATTATTATAAAGGAATCCCATTTGAACCTTTATAAAATGATATATTTAATGTTTTAATGATTTTATTCAAGAAGGAGGATTTTTTTATGGCAGTTAATCGTTTTGTACTTAATGGAGTGTCTTATCACGGACAAGGGGCAATCAATGAGATTCCAGGTATTGTAGCATCTAAGGGACTTAAGAAGGCATTTGTGGCATCAGATCCTGACTTGGTTAAGTTTGGTGTGACAGCAAAGGTAACGGATCTTTTAGATAAGAATGGAATAGCTTATGAGTTATATACTGATATTAAGCCGAATCCTACTATTGAGAATGTTCAGCATGGTGTAGAGGCTTACAAGGCTTCAGGAGCAGATTTCATGATCACCATCGGCGGCGGTTCTTCTATGGATACAGGCAAGGGAATCGGTATTATTGTTAACAACCCTGAATTTGCTGATGTTCGTTCATTAGAGGGTGTTGCACCTACAAAGAAGCGTACAGTCTTTACTATCGCAGTTCCTACAACAGGCGGAACAGGAGCAGAGTCAACGATCAATTATGTTATCACAGATGTTGAGAAGAAGAGAAAGTTCGTATGTGTGGATCCTAATGATATTCCTGACGTTGCAGTTGTTGATCCTGATATGATGGCTTCAATGCCTAAGGGACTTGCGGCTTCTACAGGTATGGATGCTCTTACACATGCAATCGAGGGATATACAACAGCAGCTGCATGGGAGCTTTCAGACTGCCTTAACTTAGAGGCAATCAAGCTTATCGGAGCTAACCTTAGAAAGGCTGTGGACAAGGATCCTGAGGGAATGGAAGGAATGGCACTTGCACAGTATGTAACAGCTATGGCATATTCTAATGTGGGTCTTGGTATTGCTCATTCAATGGCACATACATTGGGTGCTGTATATGACACGCCTCATGGCGTTGCCTGTGCTATGATGCTCCCTATCGTTATGGAATTTAATGCTGATGCAACAGGGGACAAGTTCAAGAATATTGCGGAGGCAATGGGCGTTGACACAACAGGTATGGATCAGGCAGCATACAGAAAGGCAGCAATTGATGCAGTACAGCAGCTTTCTGTTGATGTTGGAATTCCTACAAAGCTTGAGAAGCTCAAGGAAGAGGATCTTGATTTCTTATGTGAGTCTGCAGCTGCAGATGCTTGTGCACCGGGTAATCCTAAGCCTGCATCACTTGAGCAGTTCAGAGAGATGTTCAAGAAGCTTATGTAAGGCGCTGTGCTAAAGCTCAACACAGTGGGCTTTTGGCCAGTGATTGATTTGCTCAGACTATTATATATTAATGGTAGTATATAGGCAGATTAATACAGACAGATTAATATAGACATAATGAAAGGGCTTTATCAAATGATTGGTGGAGCCCTTTCAAAATTTCTGAATAATAATGAATAGTGATTATAGGTCATAAGTATTTTACATTTTGACTATATTCTAGTAAAATATAATCGTGTTATTTTATAAAATACAATTTTGAGTTATTATTGGCTGGTCTGTGATTGTGAAAGCATAATGAAAGTGTGTATTATTGGACTGACATAAAGTATTTAGAAAACAATTACAAGATAATAACATAGATCAACTAACAGGCTACAGAAAGGGGATACATATGCAGCAGGTAAAACAAGAGATTAAGAAGGCGGTTAAGGGAAAGGATTTGGTTATAGACAAGGTGCTGGCAACAATGCTTGCAGGCGGGCATATTCTGCTGGAGGATATTCCGGGTGTTGGCAAGACAACTCTTGCAATGGCAATTGCAAAGTCCATGTCCTTAAGCTATAAGAGAGTGCAGTTCACGCCTGATGTTCTCCCAAGCGATATTGTGGGATTTTCCATGTATAATCAGGATACTAAGAAATTTGAATTTCAGCAGGGCGCTGTGTATTGTAATCTTTTTCTTGCAGATGAGATTAACCGTACATCACCCAAAACACAGTCAGCGCTATTGGAGGTTATGGAGGAGGGAAATGTTACGGTCGATGGTGTAACAAGGCCGCTTCCAGAGCCATTTACTGTAATAGCAACGGAAAACCCACTGGGTTCATCTGGAACGCAGATGCTTCCTGAATCACAGCTGGACCGTTTTATGGTGTGCCTGTCCATTGGTTATCCCAGCCATGAGGCTGCAACAGAGATACTCAAGGAGAACGCCAAAAAGCCCATTTCTCTGCTTACAAATGTGATGACAGTTGAGAGATTTATGGAGCTTAGGAAAAAGACTAATGACATGTTTGTCCATGATTCTATATATGACTACATTGTGACTCTTGTGGAGGAGACCAGGACTAACCCATTGTTTTCAATGGGAGCGAGCCCCCGTGGAAGCATAGCTCTTCTAAGAATGGCAAAGGCAATGGCAGTTTTGGATGACAGAGACTATGTTACCCCGGAGGATATAAGAAGTGTTCTTGTGGATGTTCTTGGCCACAGGGTTAAGCTGAGTACTAAGGCAAGAGCAGAGGGTAAGAATATTAACCAGGCTCTTGATGAATTGTTCCAGGGCGTT
Source organism: Lachnospiraceae bacterium (assembly GCA_017470935.1). Classification (GTDB taxonomy): domain Bacteria; phylum Bacillota; class Clostridia; order Lachnospirales; family Lachnospiraceae; genus CAG-590. The sequence continues at coordinate 41,762 of JAFUXG010000001.1, read as the reverse complement.
AAGGTTCCGCGTACGTCCCAGAAATAAGTTTTGATTTGAGGAGAATATTTAATGAAACGAATACGTAATGCCATACGTTATATTGTATTAATATTATTGAATATTATTGTTATGGCTGTATTCCACAGCTATCTGAATTTCATTTTGCTGGTGGGTCTTGTTTTGTTTCCTATATACAGTATTGTGGGAGTGTACATGGCAAGGGATAGCCTGTCCTTGCGTATAGAGGCGCCGGTGGAGCCCATGGTCAGGGGAGAAGAGTTTGAGGTGAGATTTATTATACATAATAATAGCTGGTTTCCTATTATTAATGTTAATCTTCTGCTGGAGTTTTCCAACTGCTTTTATGCAAGAAATGGCAGCCATATCCTGAACATTCCTGTACGTGCCAAGAGGGATACGAGGATCACATACCCAATTGTGATGGAGTACTGCGGAAAGTTTCAAGTGGATGTTACAGAGATCACATTAATGGATGTTCTTGGTGTCGTGGTTGTTAAGCTGCCTGTTAATGAAGCTGCCGAGTGCCTTGTTGTCCCTAATGGCGCAGAGAGAAATAAAGAGGCGGGGCTCATTTATTTTCGGGGAGTGACTGAGGCGATGGAGAGTAAGGATAAGGGCTATGATTTTTCGGATATCAGTGGGATAAGAGAGTACATTCCCGGTGACAAGCTCCAGAATATCCATTGGAAGCTGTCTGTCAAGAAGGACGAGCTTATGGTTAAGGAGAGGGTGAGTGTTTCTGCAATGCAGCTCAATGTACTTGTGGATGTTGCTAATAATGATGAAATGTGTGCTGAAGGTGTTCTTGAATTGGCGGACAGCATCACGAAGGCCTTTGTACTGCAAAACCTGCCATTTACAGTGTATTATTACAGTACCAACACAGGCTCACTAAGAAGTAGTTACATTGGCAATGAAATCGAACGTGTACAGTGGATAGAAATGATGTTATATGATGTGTGTTATGGAGAGAATATTTCCGTGGAGGATATGTTTCTTCATGAATATCAAGGTGCAGGCAGCTATCTGTATATAGGCCGTGCTATAGGTGATGTATCCGACGAAGACGTGATCTACGGGGAGAAGGGAACAAGTGCAGTTTTAAAGACCCGAGGATGATAATGTAAAGAGAATGGCTTTTTGAAAAAAGCGCAATTATAGAAACGCAGTAATGATAATAGAGATAAAGAATGGCTTTTGGACTAGTGTATTAAAAAAACACAGTAATTATATTGGAGAGAAAGAATGGCTTTTTGGAATAAAAAGAAAAAAGAAGATGAAATACATAAGGGTGATCTCATGGTTGCGGATGGTATATATCTAAAGCAGGCAACCATGAAAAACGGGCACATTGTGCTTAATTGTTTTTTGAGGGCGCTGATCGTGTTCTTTCTTGTGTTTGGTTCTGTCTGCGGTTTCTTGTCTGCATTTAGTATTAATTACAATCTTGTTATGGTAGTGGGAGTTTTTCTGCTTCTTTCCATGTATTTCTCTTTTTTGTATGCTTCCTCTAAGTTTATTTATAGAGATCTGGGATATGTTATATTTTTTGCTTTGTTCGTCTTTGCAATATATATGCTCAGAATATATGCTAATTCAGGATTCTATGTGATAGTTAATGCGGTGCTTGATCATGCAAAGAATTTCTTTGAACTGCCAGGTGTTAGACAGTATGAGGTTGAGATTGACAATGATCTATTTACAGTATCCATTGTTGTCTGTTTTATTGGAATGCTTATCATTATTATCCTTAATATATGGATGTATTCTATCATGAGTATGTTCTGGACAGTTTTATTTACATTTCCTGTTCTGTTTATTCCTATATACATGAAGCTTACAATTTCACCAATATATATGATATGCTTAGCCATAGGTTATTTCGCAGTGACCGTTTTTAAGGCAAATGGGCACTATGTGGTATTTGCATGGGATACCCCTCTTAAAACAAGGGGCATTATTAAGAAAAGAGTATCATATACTCAGGATTCGGGAATATTCAGGCAAATGCTTGTAAGCCTTTTAATTTTGTTTACAATTATAGTATTTATTGTAGGGAATATATTCAGCCCCGCGACGTTTGATCGTAGATTTAAAAACAATAGACTATGGAATTACACCTCAGAGTCTATAGGTAATTTTATACTTTTAGGTATTTCAAGCATGTTTAACCAATACTCTAACACTGGCGGAATGAGCGGTGGAAAGCTTGGCGGAGTGGCTAATGTCCGTCCTGATTACTTGACTGATCTGGTTGTTTCCTTTGTTCCATATGGCAATGATGCTATTTATCTTAAAGGATATACAGGTGGAATTTATGGTGATAACCAGTGGCTTAGCTTGTATGATGAATCAGGTTCAGGCGGGAAGGATGACCAGGCCATTTTTGAGGATGAAAGTCTTCGCAAGGAGATGCTGGCATTAAATGATAACTGGGGGAGATACAGTGGAAGTGGCTATATGAGGATTAGAAATGTAGGTGCTGATACGTCCTATTTATATTATCCGTATTATACAAGATTTAAGGATTATACAATATACAATAATCATAATCTCTTATCTTCAGCTCAGGGACTTCCTTACGGGCAGGAGACTGACTATTATTTTTATCCCAAGATCGTTTGGGAGGAAGAATTGGGAAGCACTAAGGCCCGTGATATTAATGCCAGCGATGTAAATCCTGATTTTCTTGATGTGCCAGAGAAGAATGAGAAGGTAATAGCTGATATATGTGATGAGATTGGACTGGATGAGGATATGACAGAGAGTGAGATTGTGCAGGCGGTTGCAGATTATTTTGCCGATAATTACCCATACACATTACGCCCGGGGCAGACTCCACGGGATGAGGATTTTATTAATTATTTCCTCACCACCAATAAAAAAGGTTATTGTGCCCATTTTGCCTCCTCTGCGGTGCTTATATTCAGACATATGGGGATACCCGCCAGATACGTTGAGGGATATGCTTTTTCCATGGAGTCTGTATTTGCATCGGATGAAGCAGACTACCTAGATGCATCAGATTTTTATTCCGGGTATTCTGCAATTGGTGATGCTCCTGTTATGGCGGTAGAGGTTTCGGATGCCCAGGCGCATGCATGGGTGGAGGTCTATATTGATGGGTTTGGATGGAAGAATGTGGAGGTGACTCCTGGAAGTAATGAGGCTGCTGACGAGGATGATTTCTGGTCTGCATTTTCTCAAGCGTTGCAGGGGAATTTCGGGAATAACAACAATACAGGGAATAATGGCTTGAATCTTAACAATCTGGAATTATCCCGTTTTGCATGGTTCATATATATGATAATTGGAATTATTGTATTTGCTATACTTCTTGTGCTTGTAAGAGTATATATACGAAAAATAAGAAGATATATTAGATGCCATAAAAACAATAAAAGGGATGCTGTTATTGCCAGGTATGCAGATATATGTGACATGATAAGAGTATGTGATTCTGGCTTTGATGGCTGCCGAAGCCACAAGGAGCAGCTTCAGTATATGAAGGATAGATATGAAGTGCCGTTGGATGTGGATGTGGTGAAGGAACAGCTTGAGAAGATGAGCTTCCATGATGAATACCCGGATGAGAAGCAGGCTGGAAAGCTCTGTGAAATGATATCCATTATAAGGAAACAGATTGTTAGAAATGCTGGTTTTAAGACCAGGTTTGCATTATGGAAGAGATAGCTGTAATATAGGCCTGGACAAAGATTTTGTGATTGCATGATTTAAACTAATATATTAAAGGTGAAGGAATACAGTACATGAAAGAAAAAAATACTATAAAGGACGTTTCAGTATCACAAAGGCAGATATATATACTCTCCCTTCTTTCGGAAAACCCAAGAGGCTACCAGGCTGAGGAGATAAGAACAAGGCTGCATGGCTGGGATATAGATGTCAGCAGGCGCACCATATTACGGGATATTGATGAGCTTTCCCTGAACTATGGGATAATGGAGGAGGAACGGGACGGGAAGACCTTCTACTGGGCAGATAAGTACACGCTGAAGAATGTGGATCTTACTATTGAGGACCTGGCTTCTCTGGCATTTGCGAAAAAGGTGTTAGGTGAGTACTCCCATCTGGAAATGGGCAGCCATGCTGTTTCATTTATTGACAAGATGGTGGAGAACTCAGCGTCCCTTAATAAGATGCAGTTTGATAAGCTTATGGACCATTTCAAGCTGAATTCTGCAGCGGGAAGTGCTGATATGGTAGACAAAGAAGTGGAAATGAAGATCCAGAATGCCATAGATAACAAGAATAAGATAGAGATTGAATATTACAGCTTTGCAAGTGATGAGGTTTCCCAAAGGATCATCCATCCCTATGGACTGCTTTTGCTGGACTCTTATCTCTGTATGGAGGGCTTTTGCGAGCTTAGAAATGAGATAAGGCGGTTTAGGCTGTCAAGAATAGAAGAGCTGAATGTACTTGACGAGCACTATACTGAGGATATAGCTGAAAGGAAGGAGCAGCCATTTTTGAAGCTTATTGGCAGCGAAGAAGAGGATATCGAGCTGGTCTTCTATGGTGAAAGTGCAAGATATATTGCAGAATATGAGGTTGGAAGAGCGAAGCGCATTGAGAAGAAGGATGACGGTCTTTACTTTTATCAGAGGGCAGCTGTAACGGATGATGTTGTAAAATGGATAAGGGGCTTTGGCTTAGAGGTCAAGGTTGTGTCTCCCGCATGGCTTTCTGAACAGCTTCTTGAGGAAGCAAGGGAACGGGTCAGGATTTATGATAATTAAAATATCATTTTTGTATTGTTGTAGATATTAAGTTGATAATGACAAATTAACCCATTTATGTTACACTAATGCGGTTAAAGCATTTTGACAGAGGGGAGTAATTTAATTATGGAAGAGAAGCAGAGAGGATCCTTCGGCGGGGCCATCGGTTTTGTGCTGGCTGCCGCAGGCAGCGCAGTGGGACTGGGAAATATATGGAGGTTCCCATATCTTGCAGCTAGAGATGGTGGTGGATTATTCTTAGTTGTTTATCTTGTGCTGGCGGTGACATTTGGCTTTACACTGCTTACTGCAGAGGTGGCCATAGGCAGGAATACAAAGCAGAGTCCCCTTACAGCCTATAAGAAGTTAAATGACAGGTTTGGCTTTGTGGGTTTTCTGGCATGTCTTATACCGTTTATGATAATGCCCTATTACAGTGTTATCGGCGGATGGGTCGTGAAGTATTTCATTGCATTTCTTACGGGACATGGCAAGGAGGCGGCTGAGGATGGATACTTTACAGGCTTCATCACACATCAGACAGAGCCTATTATCATGATGGTCATTTTCCTGGCTGCATGCGCAATTATCATTTACATGGGAGTTAGCGGCGGAATTGAGAAGTCGGCAAGAATAATAATGCCCATACTTCTTTTGCTGGTTATCGGAATTGCTATTTTTTCATTGACAATTAAACACACCAATGAGGCAGGAGAGACTGTCACCGGACTTCAGGGGATGAAGGTGTACGTGGTGCCAAGCTTTGAAGGTGTTGGTGTTAAGGAGTTTTTCTTCGTTGTGGTAGATGCCTTAGGACAGCTGTTCTTCAGCCTGTCGATCGCAATGGGAATTATGATAGCCTATGGCTCTTATGTGCCGGATGATGCAAACCTTACAAAATCCATTAACCAGATTGAGATATTTGATACTGCGGTGGCATTTCTTGCGGGAGTCATGATCATTCCTGCAGTGTATGTGTTCAACGGAACAGAGGGAATGTCTAAGGGGCCATCCCTTATGTTCATATCCCTTCCGAAGATCTTCGCGGAGATGGGAAGAGCCGGTGATATAATAGGCACATTATTCTTTGCAATGGTGCTTTTTGCAGCCATTACAAGCGGTATGTCAGTGCTTGAGGCAGTGGTTTCAAGCCTGATCGACAAGTTTGGCATGTCGAGAAGAAGAGCAACGGTCGTTGAGTCAGTGGCAGCGCTTGTTATAGGACTGATCGTATGTCTGGGATATAATGTGCTTTATTTTAATATCAAGCTGCCTAATGGGAGTGATGCTCAGATACTTGATATTCTGGATTATATTAGCAACTATGTCCTTATGCCTATTGTTGCTATTGCCACATGTATTCTTGTGGGCTGGGTGCTCAAGCCTGAGATGGTTATTGACGAGGCAACAAAGAATGGGGAGAGATTTGGAAGAAAGGGTCTTTTTATTGCCATGATCAAATTTATTGCGCCGATGCTTTTGGTCATACTTTTCTTGATATCTGTGGGAATTGTATAGGATATAAAATGAGGATAAGGGCAGGTGTACTATGAAATTAACAAAAGTAAAGAGTGTTATTGATAATGGAATGAAGCTTATACCGGCAGCATTTTGTCTCGTAGCGGTAGGACTGCTTACCGGCTGTGGAGAGCAGGCAAAGGAGCTTCCTACAGTTAAGCTTTCTATTTGGGCTGATGAGAGAATGATACCCCTTATTCAGGAGGGTATAGATGAATTTCAGGAGCTCCACAAGGATGAGGTGATACTGGAATGTACCATCAGTGAAGAGGGGGAGGATACCTGCAGGGATACTATTCTTTCTGATCCTGAGCATGCTGCTGACATTTTCTCCTTTGCTGATGATCAGTTTGATGATCTTTATAACAATGGAATCCTTCAGGAGATAAGTGAGGATGCAGATGCTGTTGTGAGTGAGTCAGGCGGTGCAGACAGCACAGTCTGTAAGCTGGTGACGAAGGATGGAAAGCTTTATGCATATCCCCAGACAGCAGGAAACGGATATTATCTGTATTATAACAGGAGGTATTATAACGACAGTGATGTGGCAAGTCTTGACAGTATTCTTGATATAGCGGCAAAGAATAATAAGAAATTCACCATGGAATATGGCAATGGCTGGTATCTGTACTCGTTTTTTAAGGGGGCGGGACTTGAGCTGTCCATCAATGATGAGGGAACAGCTAATGTTTGTAACTGGAATGCCAAGGACACTAGATATACAGGTGTTGACGTTGCACAGGCAATGCTTGATATTGCAAAAAATCCCGGCTTTGTGACACTTACAGATGATGAGTTTGTAAAGGGCGTACAGGACGGTGAGATCATTGCCGGTATTAACGGACCATGGAATTCAAGCTATATTGAGGAGGCATGGGGAGAGGATTATGCAGCCACAAAGCTTCCTGCATATACAGTTTCAGGAGACCGGGTGCAGATGGCAAGCTTTACAGGCTATAAGCTTATGGGAGTAAGTGCCATGTCAGATAATCCGGATTGGAGCATGAAGCTGGCAAGGCTTTTGACCAGTAAGGAGTATCAGCTTAAGCGTTTTAAGCTGCTTGGTGAGTGCCCTGTTAATGTGGAGGCGGCGGAGTCAGAGGAGGTTCAGAGTGATCCTGCAGTTGCTGCCCTTGGAGCACAGGCACCCTATGCAAGCATACAGAGGATAGCAAGTCCTTATTGGGATGCCTCTGCAATGTTTGGTGTTACAATAGCAGGAGGCAACAGCGGAGACAGGAATCTGCAGGAATTATTGGACGAGATGGTGGAAGCGATTACTGCTGATGCGCAGTAGAACATAGGTATAAGAGGATTAAGGATGAAACCAGAAGAGAAAAGAAACGGCAGAAAACCCGGGAAAAAGAACATTAAAAGCATATTGCCAATACGTGTTATAATGCTCTCAGCAGGCATTACACTCGTTGGTCTTATTGGTCTGTTCGTTCTAAGCTTCAAGCTGGATGTGATCAAGAGAAACTATAATCAGGGAGTTAAAAAGGATTTTGTGAATCTTGAATACGTTAATCAGATCAGCAATGCATTCTACAAGCACCAGACATTGACCTACAAATATATGACGTCCATGGAGGATTCAGAGAAGTCTTCTGAGATAGAAAAAGCAGCGCAGCTTCTTCAGGAAGAGATCGGGAGGATTGACAAGCTGTTTGGCGAGAATGTTATTGGTACAAGCTATGAGTCGGAATACCATTCTATCCATTCGGGAATCAATGGCTATTTTAACAGTGTATCATACATTTTTGAATTTCATAGTGACGGGGATCTGGAAACTGCAGAATACTATATGGATAGCAAGCTTTCTAAGGATATTGACGAAATTGTAACAAGTGTTGATAGGCTGGAAGCGCTCATCAACTTAGATGCTGAAGAGTCCCAGGAGGAATTATCAGCAAGGCTTGACCGGTACAAAAAAGCTGAGTGGATATTTATTGTTGTCCTGGCTATTATAGCTTTATTCGGCTATGCCAGATGTGTGAGGATCACCTATGATATTATCAACAAGGATGCTCTTACAAAGGTCTTTAATACAGGAAGACTTGGAAGAGAGATGTCAAGATGGCAAAGAAAGGGAAGACTTCAAGGATATGCCTGTATCTGCAGCAATATCAAGGGATTGTCACTGATCAACCGAAGATATGGAACACATATAGGTGACATGGTACTTACTAAGTTTGCGGCTGTTATCGGACAGACCATTGGTAAGGATGAGCGTATGGCAAGGATCGGCGGAGACAACTTTATGTTCATTATCCATAGTGACCGTATTGATGAAATGCTGACAGCTCTTGGCAGGGTAACTGTACCTGTTGATGTGGGAGACGGAGTGGTGGTCTTTAATCTGGAAAACCGCTGCGGTATATATATGATAGAGCAGGGAGATGCCTTTGGTACTATTCTGGATGCAGCTTATCTGGCAGTTCATCAGGCTAAGCAGCCATCACTCCCGGATAATATATGGTTTGACCAGAGCCTGCTTGCCCGAACCTTTGAGAGAAAGAATATATTGGCACAGTATAAGAAGGGCATTGCGAACAGGGAATTTGTTGCATACTATCAGCCCAAGGTGGATATGACACAGGACAGCCTGTGTGGATGTGAGGCGCTGGTACGCTGGCGGCAGGGAGATTCTCTTGTGCCTCCATTTAAATTCATTCCCCTGTTAGAGGATGAGGGAAGTATTACGGATCTTGATTTCTATATTTTTGAAAATGTGTGCCAGGATATAAAGGGCTGGCTTGATGAAGGATACACACCTGTAAGGGTGTCATCCAATTTCTCCAAGCTCCATCTTCAAAATTCTGATTTTGCGGAGCACGTGTTAAGTATTGTTAATAAGTATCAGGTGCCTCATGAGCTTATAGAGGTGGAGCTTACTGAGTCGTCGGGATACGAGAATTTCAAGGCTTTGACGGATTTCGTCAGCATTATGAATGAGAATGATATATGTGTTTCAATTGATGATTTTGGAACAGGCTATTCGTCTCTTTCATTGTTAAAGGATCTGAATGTGGACGTTATCAAGCTTGATAAATCATTTATTGATGCCATTGGCAATGGAGATAATGTTAACGAAAAGCTTGTAAAGAATGTTATCCATATGATCAAGGACCTTAACCGTGACATTATATGTGAGGGCGTTGAGACTAAGGAACAGGCTAAGTTCTTAATGGAGCAGAACTGCTATAAGGTGCAGGGATATCTATATGATAAGCCCCTTCCGCGTGAAGAGTTTGAGAAGCGCCTGAAGATGCCTAAATATTAATGGAACAAGCAAAGGTCTTTGGAATGTTAATGTATAGTTTATATAAAAAAGAGTCGCAAGCGACTCTTTTTTTAATAAAAGTTTCATAAAATGGGTGAAAAATTTAATAGAATATAGTATACTGTAGGTTAGTGAGTGAGGATGGTATTTTAATTATTTATGGGATGATTATAAGGGTTAGTCTATCCAATATTTGCTTACTATGACGAACAAAATATGTATGGAGGTGGCTGTATGAATGTATTTACTACGGACAAGATCCGTAACGTAGCCCTGCTTGGGCATGGAGGGTGTGGCAAGACATCGCTGGTTGAAGCGATAGCGTATCTTGCCGGAATGAAAAACCGTATGGGGACGGTTGAAGCCGGCAATACAATAAGTGACTTTGACAAAGAGGAGACAAAGAGACATTTTTCCATTAAGACATCACTTGTTCCTGTTGTATGGGAGGATTATAAGGTTAATATTCTTGATACACCGGGATACTTTGATTTTGTTGGTGAGGTGGAGGAGGCATTATCAGCATGTGATGCAGCGATCATTGTTGTATCCGGCAAGGCAGGAATAGAGACGGGAACAAAGCGTGCATGGCAGCTTTGTGAAAAGATGAAGCTTCCGAGAATGTTCTTTGTTACCGATATGGATGTGGATAATGCAAGCTACAGACAGGTCGTTCAGGATCTCCAGGAGCTGTATGGCAAGAAGATTGCACCGTTTCATCTTCCAATCCGTGAGAATGAGCAGTTCGTAGGCTATGTTAATGTAATACAGCAGAAGGCAAAGCGCTGGAACGATAAGGGTACAGTTGACAAGTTTGACGTTCCGGATTATTCACAGGAGAACCTTTCAATCTGCAGGGATGTTCTTATGGAGACAGTTGCAGAGACCTCTGAGGAATTCATGGACAGATATTTTGAGGGAGATGAGTTCTCTGAGGATGAGATCAGACAGGCACTTCGTGTAAGCGTGCTTGACGGCTCCATCGTACCTGTGCTTATGGGATCTAATACACTTGCAAGAGGAATGTATACACTGATGGCTGATATCATCAAGTACTTCCCAAGTCCTGATAAGTGTAAATGTGCGGGAATCAACACCACTAATAATGAGGTGTTTGAAGCAGACTATGACTTCTCTAAGCCTAAGTCAGCATATATATTCAAGACCATCGTGGATCCTTATATCGGAAAGTATTCACTTATTAAGGTCAATTCGGGAGTGTTAAAGCCGGATGATGTGTTATTTAACTATCATCGTGATGCAGATGAGAAGATAGGTAAGCTGTATGTGCTTACAGGTAATAAGGCTGAAGAAGTGAAGGAGCTTCATGCAGGTGATATCGGTGCTCTTGCAAAGCTTTCTGTAAGCCAGACAACAGATTCCCTCTCTACCAGGAAGAATCCTGTTACATATATCCGCGCCAACATTTCAAAGCCCTATGTATATCTTCGTTATAAGGCTAAGAATAAGGGTGATGAGGATAAGATTTCACAGGCACTTTCTAAGCTGCTTATGGAGGATCTTACACTCCGTCATGTCAATGACAGTGAGAATGGCCAGACACTTATATATGGTATAAGCGGCCAGCATCTGGATATTGTACAGAGTATTCTGGCAGACAGATATAAGGTTGATATTGAGCTTATGAGACCCCGTATTGCTTTCCGCGAGACACTTCGCAAGAAGGCTGATACGGAGTATAAGTATAAGAAACAGTCCGGAGGACACGGACAATATGGTCATGTTAAGATGACCTTCGAGCCTTCCGGGGATATGGAAACACCATACATATTTGAGCAGACAGTAGTGGGCGGTGCAGTTCCTAAGAACTACTTCCCGGCTGTTGAGAAGGGTATTGCCGAGGCAGTCAAATGCGGACCGCTTGCTGCGTATCCGGTTATCGGTGTCAAGGCAGTGCTTTACGATGGAAGCTATCACACAGTAGATTCCTCTGAGCTTGCATTTAAGGTGGCAGCTACCCAGGCCTTTAAGAAGGGCTTCATGGATGCCAATCCTGTACTGTTAGAGCCTATTGCTTCTTTGAAGGTACTTGTTCCTGACAGCTTTACGGGAGACGTTATGGGAGATCTCAATAAGCGCCGCGCAAGAGTTATGGGAATGAATCCTGTTGACAACGGCTACCAGGAGATACTTGCAGATATTCCTTATCTTGAGCTTTATGAGTATGATGCAAGACTTAATTCCATGACAAGCGGAAGCGGAACCTTCTCCTACGAGTTTGCAAGATATGAGCAGGCACCTGATGAGGTTGCGCAGAAAGAGATTAAGGAACGGGAAAAAAGAGAAAGCGAAGAGTGATGAATCTGACATCAAAACTTACTCCAAAGTTAATAAGATACACACTTAAATTCTTCTGCCGGGCGATTATATTCGGAGGCGTTGCCTTTATGTATATAAGCGACCGGCAGTTGCTTGCGGATATGCTTAATATGTCATTTCAGTTCGGGATTACGCCGCTCCATGTGCTGTGGGCTATCTTCATGTGCATCATGCTTATGCACCTTCTGCCAAGATACAGAGAGTGGAGAACAATGGCATGGCTGAAATTGTCCGCAGACAAATTTGATCCGGTTGAGGATTATGACGAGGTTGAGCTTCTTAAGTATGTGCAGGATCAGAACAGGAAGGCATGGACGGTAATGCTTGTGTGGTTATGCTTTAATGCCGTCTGGGGCTTTTTGTATCTGTTTGATGTTATTCAGGAATCAGAGCTTTTGCTTATAACCGCTTTTTATTTTCTGAGTGATTATATATGCATATTATTCTATTGTCCCTTCCAGACTCATATTATGAAGAATAAATGCTGCGTTAACTGCCGCATTTATGACTGGGGACATTTTATGATGTTCACCCCTATGCTTTTTATCAGGAATTTCTTCAGCTGGAGCCTGTTCTTTACTTCAATTATCGTTCTTATTAAATGGGAGATTACATATACCAAGTATCCGGAAAGATTTTACGAGGGCTCCAATAAGAACCTTAAATGTGAGAATTGTAAGGACAAGACCTGCCAGTACAAGCATGCAGTGAAGGAATTGGCAAAGGGCGGAAAGTGATTCTTCAATGAACCTGGGGATATATAATTAGAAAATACTTATAATGCTTTATTATCAATAAAGAGCTTTATTAAAATTTACTTGCTATGGAGGACAAGGCAAATGGACACAGAAAGAAAGACGATTGACAGAGAGGTTTATGAAGGGGAACGGTCGCTGTTTCAGGCTAAGAATCTGCTGATCAAGGATACCATTTTCGGGGAGGGGGAATCGCCGCTTAAACACAGTGAGAATATAGAGATCACCGGTACAATGTTCAAGTGGAAATATCCCCTGTGGTACAGTAAGCATATATGCATGAAGGACTGTACCCTGTTCGAGATGGCAAGAGCAGGTATATGGTATACAGATGATATTGCTGTGGAGAATACCTTGATAGAGGCACCTAAGGAATTCAGAAAATGTACTGATCTTAGAATTAAGAATGTATCAATTCCCAACGCAGAGGAAACTCTCTGGAACTGCAGGAATGTCCACATGGTGAATGTATCGGCTAAGGGTGATTACTTTGGAATGAACTGCGAGAACGTTAATATAGATGGCTTTACACTGTACGGTAATTACTGCTTTGACGGAGCTAAGAACGTTGAGGTGCACAACTCCAAGTTCCTGTCAAAGGACTGCTTTTGGAATGCGGAGAATATAACAATATATGATTCATTTATCTCCGGTGAATATCTTGCATGGAATTCAAAAAATGTAACGCTTATTAACTGTACTATTGAGAGCCTGCAGGGAATGTGCTATATAGAGAACCTTGTACTGAAAAACTGCAAGCTTATCAATACGACCCTTGCATTTGAGTATTCCACTGTTGAGGCAGATATTCAGGGTAAGATTGACAGTGTTATGAATCCAAATGGCGGGACGATATGCGCAGAGAAGATCGATGAGCTTATATTAGAGCAGGACAAGGTGGATGTGACTAAGACAAAGATATACTGCAAGACTGAGAAGGACGGACAGGCAGTATGTAAGCCCTGCCAGCCAAAGCTTGTTATATAGATATTATTTGACGTTTGCGAAACTCAGCGATACTCTTTTATAGTTGTGAACATTGTATAGTTCCAACGCAATATTATTATATAGCTGAGTTTCGCAAACGCCTTTAAGATATTGAGGAGATGTATATGAAATATGACTTTGATTCTGTCATTGACAGATGGAATACCGATTCTTATAAATGGAATATAAGAGAGGGTGAGCTTCCTATGTGGGTTGCCGATATGGATTTTGAAGTGGCGCCGGAGATCAGGGAGGCTATGAATGAGCGCTTAGAGCATGGTGTGTTCGGCTACTCAGTCATTCCCCACAGATGGTATGAGGCATATCAGAATTGGTGGCGGGAAAGACATCATTTTGACATAGATAAGAACTGGCTTGTGTTCTGTACAGGGGTTGTTCCTGCAATTTCCACATGTGTAAGAAAGCTTACAGAGGCAGGGGATAATGTTCTTGTGCAGACGCCGGTATATAATATATTTTTTAATTCCATCCGCAACAATGGAAGGAATATTGTTACAAACCCGCTTAAGCTTGTGGATGAAGCCGGCAACGGTTTTAATGGCTTTAGTGATGGAAATAATCTGGGGACTGCTGATATCGGAAGCCTTCACTATGAGATGGATTTTGATGACCTTGAAAAGAAGCTTTCCGATCCTAAGACAACCCTGATGCTTCTCTGTAATCCTCAGAATCCATCAGGCATGATATGGGATAAAGCCACTCTACTTAAGGTTGGAGAGCTGTGTGCAAGGCACAATGTTACTGTCCTTTCAGATGAGATTCATTGCGACATTACAGAGCCGGGAGAGGAGTATGTTCCCTTTGCCAGTGTATCCCCTGTATGCAGGGATAACAGCGTGACCTGTATATCTGCTTCCAAGGCTTTCAATATGGCAGGCTTACAAAGCGCTGCAGTTGTTGTTCCAGACAAAGCGCTGCGTAGAAAGGTCTGGCGAGCCCTTAACACAGATGAGGTTGCAGAGCCCAATTCCTTTGCGGTCACCTCTACAGTAGCAGCCTTTGAAAAGGGCGGAGCCTGGCTTGATGAACTGCGGGAATACATTGCAGAAAACAGAAGGCTGGTGCGTGATTATATTAATGCAAACATTCCGGAGCTTTCCTTGATCGAAGGAAATGCCACCTATCTGTTGTGGATAGATGCAAGGAAGATAATAAATGCAGCAAAGAGCTCCACAGATAATGAGCAGGATGCACCGGATGACAAAAAGCTTTCAGAGTTTATCAGGGAGAAGACGGGGCTTTATCTCTCTGACGGAGAGGCGTACGGAGCGGAAGGTTTCCTGCGCATGAATGTGGCATGCCCAAGGTCTGTCGTGACCGAGGGACTTAGACGCCTTGAGGCTGGAGTCAGCGCATATATAACTGTTTAATACTATTGTTTTTGTTACGGCGTACGCACCATGTTGGTTTCAAAAGTATTTATGGAGCATTGATAATAAAATATGTGCCATTATGTCACATCATCTTGAAATCATGCTGTTTTTTGATGTATAATAACTCAATTATACAAAGCAGGTGGCGTATGATGATATTTGATGTTGACAGGAATACACAGAGTGGATTAAGCTTACTTACTTAGGGCATTTTTTACCCTTTTTTGAGTAATTCTTGGATATATACACTCAATATGGAACAGGTTAAATGATAACGTGTTCTATATTGGGTGTTTTTTATTTCCAAAGACCGTTCATATAAACCATATGTGTGAAAGCACAAAGAAATCAAGTAACAACAGTTATTGATAATATAATATCCTTTTCAAATTCTCCGATATTCTATCATGGGTATCGGAGAATTTTTTTATAAATTAAGAAGTGACTATTTATTCTATAATATTTGAAGTGGATAAAATAGTTTATATATGCTATATTATAGATAATTGAGTAAAGACTGGGAGGTGGTTTTTGTGGGAAGGTACCTTAATCCGGGATGTAATAATTTTGAAGAAGCATTGAATTCGGATATATATGTTGATAAGACGGGTATGATTGCATATGTAAATTCTGTCGTGAAAACAAAGCAAAAGTATATGTGCGTGTCAAGACCAAGAAGATTTGGAAAGACTATGGCTGCAGACATGCTTGCTGCTTATTATGGTAAAGGGGACAGCAGGTATCTGTTTGCAGACAGGAAGATAGCAGAGTGTGGGAACTGGGATAAATATATCAATCATTTCGATGTTGTAAGAGTAATTATGACGGACTTTATTAAGGAGAATAAGGATATAGGCAGTGCACTTGATAAAATGACAGAAAGAATTCTTGAAGAATTGTCGGAGGCATATCCTGATGTCAGATATGATGCTGACGATCTCTTCTATAGCATGGACAAGTTTTATAGAAAAAGCGGTAAGCAGTTTGTAATTATAATAGATGAATGGGATGCGGTGTTCCGTGCCTGCAAGGAGGATAAGGACGGGCAGAAGCTGTATCTGGATTTCCTCAGGGATTGGTTAAAGGATCAGGAGTATGTTGCCCTTGCATATATGACAGGTATATTACCAATCAAGAAATACGGACAACATTCGGCACTTAACATGTTTGACGAATATTCCATCATAACACCGATGCAGCTTGTAGAATACACAGGCTTTACAGAAGAAGAGGTCAAGGATAAATGTGATGAATATGGACGTGACTATGAACATATTAAGGAATGGTATAATGGATATGATGTTACAGACATAATACCACCTGACCCTAATTATGAGCTTCAGAAATCTATAGGTGAGGAGCTGAAGCCAAAGCATTATTCCATATATAGTCCTCTTTCTGTAGTCAAAGCTATATCTACAGGAATAATTCAGAATTACTGGAATAAGACTGAGAACTATGAAGCACTGGCAGAATATATAAGAATGAATCTTGATGGTCTGAAGGATTCAGTGGCGTTGCTTATGGATGGTGGAAAGCTTAAGGTCAATATTAACAAATATCAGAATGATATGACCTCATTTAACGGCAGTAATGATGTCCTTGTAATGCTGATACATCTTGGGTACCTGGGCTATGATATGGATACTAAGGAAGTCTTCATTCCTAATAACGAGATTCTTGATGAGTTCAAGACGTCAACGGAATCAGAGGAATGGTTAGATACATTTACTTCATTTAAGAAGTCACAGAAGCTGTTAGAAGCAACATGGGAAGGAAAGGAAGAAAAGGTTGCGGAGCTTCTTGAGTGGTTCCATGACACTGCTGAGAATAAGACATATAACAGTGAGGCTGCACTTTCTTATGCGGTGCGGATGGCATACTATGCAGGGCAGAAGTATTATACTGCGATACAGGAATTAGACTCGGGTAAAGGTTATGTTGATCTGGTTTATCTGCCTTCTCCCAAGCATCCGGATAAGCCGGCACTCCTGATAGAGCTTAAGTATGATAAGTCATTAGAGACTGCGGCAGACCAGATAAGAAGCAGGAATTATCCACAGAAATTAGAGCACTACAAAGATAACCTGCTGCTTGTAAGCATTAATTACGAGAAGGATGTGAGCAGCACGGATATAGCCTATAAGCACCACAGCTGCAGTATAGAAAGGGTATAGTGTTTGAAAACATGTATAAGGAGAAAGAGAAATGTCAGAGATCAGACGGATAGCGGTACTTACAAGCGGTGGAGATGCACCGGGCATGAATTCTGCAGTGAGAGCAGTTGTGTTTGCGGCTGTCAACAGCGGATATGAGGTTGTTGGTATACTTAGAGGTTATGAGGGATTGATAGACTGGGAGGTCAGAGAGCTTAGCATTCCTGATGTAAGAAATATCAATAACCGGGGCGGTACCATATTGTTTTCCAGCCGAAGCGAGAGATTTCTTGACAAGAAGTACCGAGAGCTTGCAGCGGAGAATCTGAGAAGCCATGGCGTGGATGCGCTTGTTGCTGTTGGCGGTGACGGAACACTTAGGGGTGCTATCGAGCTTCGCAAGGAGGGCGTCAATATCATCTGCATTCCAGGAACCATTGACAGGGATATGTCATGTACGGAGTATACCTTAGGCTTTGACACAGCGGCTAACACAGCTACTGAGGCTATTGACAGGATCCGTGATTCCTCACTTTCCCATGGAAGATGTACTGTTGTGGAGGTTATGGGAAGAAAGCGTGGTTATATAGCGCTGTGGGCAGGCATGGCAACCTCTGCTGACGCAATTGTACTTCCCGAGAAGTGGGATTATGAAAACAGTAATTTTGATAATATTATAAATGCACTCCGAAAGAGACATGTGGATGGCAGGAACAGCTATCTGGTAGTGCTTGCCGAAGGTGTTACGGATGCAGGTAAGCTTGCAGAGCTGATACAAAAGGAGACAGGAATCGAATCCAGGGTTTCTGTACTTGGATACATTCAGCGTGGCGGCAGTCCTACTGCCAAGGACAGAATGTATGGCTCTCTTATGGGTGCTTATGCTGTTGAGATACTTAAAGAAGGAAAGGACAACCGGATCGTTGCCATCAAGAATGATATACTGATAGACTATGATATCACAGAAGCAGTGGAGATTAACAATAACGAGCTTGATGATTTCCAGTATAAGCTTTCCCTGGCATTGGCAGAGTGATGGATCGCGAACGAAAATAAGTGGATTTCAGGTGACGTGGAAAATTAGAAGGGGACAGAAGTGTTTCTTGCAAATAATGCTTTGAGGATTTGTGGAGTTGGTATGGGAAGTGGTAAAGGATAATGATTAAACAAAGGCTGACCGGTTTGCGGTCAGCCTTTTGAATTGATCTTATTGTTATATTTGATTACCGATGGATCAAATGCTCCAGTGTTCTGTACAGCTCACTAGGCTCAACAGGTTTTGCAAGGTGCTCATCCATACCTGCTTCCATTGATTTCTGTACATCCATAGGAGAATCATTGGAGGTAAGTGCAATGATAGGTATTGACTTGGCATCCTTTCTGTGCATGCTTCGGATTTCCTTGGTTGCTTCAAGTCCGGTCATTACCGGCATTCTTACATCCATAAGGATTGCATCATAGTAGCCCTCGGGACTTCTGCTGAATCTGTTAACAACATCCTGTCCGTTTTCCTCTATGTCAGAATGAACTCCGCTTGATGAAAGCATCTGCTTCAGCATCTCAGCATTGATCATCATATCCTCTGCCATAAGAATACGCTTGCCGTGTAGTCTGTTATGGGTATCGTCTGTACTCCAGTCCTCAGTAAGCTTCTCTAACTTAGACTTTACATCGCTTGTGATGTCGCGGATCTCCAAGGCTGATGCTGATATCTCCTGAGCGGCAGCAGCAAGATTCTGTGTACGTCCGTTAATCTCTGAAACTGTCTCTGCAAGATGGTTGGCATCCTCTATGATCTTGACCACGGATTTATCTATTCTTCCGTAGTTCTGGCTGCTCTTCTCGGCTGTCTCACTGGAGCTTGCAGCAAGATTACTGATCTCTGATGCAACAACCGCAAAGCCTCGTCCTGCCTCTCCTGCTCTTGCTGCTTCAATGGAAGCATTAAGGGAGAGAAGATTGGTGCTGTCAGCAATATCTGCAACTCTGTCATTATCCGTAGACAGCTGATCTATAAGGTCTCTGATATCATCCATGGATTTCTGAAGCTCTTTTGTGAAGTTGGAGATATCGATGATCTCAGCAGAGATCTGTGAGCTTTCCTCTGCGTTGCTGTCATTACCTGCAACCATATCGTCCACTGCTGAATATAGCATTTCAAACTGCTCATTAATACCTTCAATAGTATCAACAACTATCTGATGCTCTGCAGCTTCCTCTGTACGCTGGTTTTCAACCTCTCTTGCAAGATTCTCAGCATGCTCAACCTCCTGCTGTACAAGATCCTTCTGGTAGTGGATACAGTTCTCTTTGACATTGAAACCGTTATGTATAGCCTTAGCCATTAATGAGCACGTGTCATAACCGCAGCAGGTACAGTTGATTTCACGTGACTCCTTAGTGAGTTTTCTCATTGATTTGAAGATCGCATCAAGCTCGGAAGCAGTAGGCTCCTTGTATTCAGTCTGCTTTGAACGGTCTGTATATTTTCTTAAGTAATCCTCTAAACGAAGATCCTTGAACTGCTTGTTAAGGTTAGCAAGGCGCTTCTTTGGTGTGTCAGGTCTTGACCATGCATCACCCTTCTTGTCCTTCTTGGAAGCTTCCCTTATCTTTAACAGATTATATAATGCATCATCTGTCTCTGACTTTGCAGGATCTACTGCGGTACCGCATATGCATCCGTTCTCGCAGTTAAGTGCATCAATGAATACAAATGGGGTCTGGCCATTCTTGATACGCCCCTTGTTCTTCTGAAGCCATTCATACATACGCTTCTCGCCCTCAATCTGGCGTATTGCAATGTCATCTCCAAGGAACCAGTATACATTCTCCTTAAGACCGCCGGGAGTGGGATAAAATGATCCAAGACCATATTCAATCTCATCTGTGGCATCAGGACCTGTAATGTGATGCTCCTTCACATATTTCATAAGATGTTCAAAGGTAACGTTGTACTGAACAAGCCCCTTATTGTTAGGATCATCGATCTCCAGCTTCTTGGCGATACAAGGACTGATAAATGCCAGCTTCTCCTTCATGTTAAGTACCTTACGGCAGTACACTGCACCGCACATCAAAGGACTCTGCACAGGGAAAAGCTTTGGCAGAAGCTCCGGTGTGTAATCCTCGATATATCTTACCACTGCAGGACAGGGCTGTGAGATACCGCCTAAATAGTTGTATTTTTCAATGTAATTGAGATATCCCCATGTGCAGATATCAGCACCAAATGAAATAGAAATAATACGTCCTGCTCCCATTTTCTTAAGACCGCCAAGTACCGAGCCATACTCTCTCGGATAGTTGGCAAGAAATGCAGGTGCGATGAGAAGTGATATACGTTCGCCCCTTTTGAGATCTGCAAAGAACCTTTCCGTATCATCATAGAATTCTCTTGCATTGTGCTCGCAGGCATCAATACATGCGCCACAGGCTACGCAGTATGTACCATCAACATCAATGCTTCTGCTTCTTCCGCCTTCTTCATCTACTGATGTACAGGCTCCCATGGCAGGGCATGCGTTGACACATTTGTTACAGCCTATACACTTGTCATTTGTATA
Source organism: Lachnospiraceae bacterium (assembly GCA_017470935.1). Lineage (GTDB taxonomy): Bacteria > Bacillota > Clostridia > Lachnospirales > Lachnospiraceae > CAG-590. The sequence continues at coordinate 21,015 of JAFUXG010000001.1, read as the reverse complement.
GACCAAAGAATTGCATTCACCCATATGTACCTCCTTGTGTTATGCTCCCCAATTGCTTTGAACTCCTGTTCAAAAAATGAGTGCGCTTATGATTAGTATATAGATATACTAATTATACATGTTTTGCCGGTGAAAGTAAAGGAGAATATGGTGAGAAATGCAGTAAAATAAAGGAAAAATATGATTTTAAATTATTTTTGATCTTAGGTGTTGACACAGTAAAATTCCTGTGCTATATTTACTACGACAGACATAGTACGACAGACGTACCACCGACAGACGTACCAACGATAGTCAAAGTATGAAAAAATGGAGTCCTTGGGCAGCGTGAAAAAAGAGTATAACATCGGTCATGCTGCACGAACCGACATAATGCGAAAAAAGCATGGAGACGTCAGTCGACATGAAAATGAGAGGAGGCATAAGAAGCATGGGTAATATAAGCAGTGACGTGATTCGCGGATACAACGATACAATAATACTGTATCTCCTTTTGGATAAGCCCTCCTATGGATATGAGATTTCGAAGCAGATCAAGAATCTGTCTGAAGAAAAGTATATCATCAAGGAGACAACGCTGTATTCAGCATTTACACGAATGGAGAAGAACGGATATGTGGAATCATTTTCTTCTGAAGAGAACGGGGGAAAGCGCCGTACCTATTACAGGATAACGGAGGATGGCAGGAATTACTATAGGGAGAAATGTGCCGAGTGGCATTTGATAAAGGAAGTAGTAGAGAAGTTTGTGAGGGAAGAATAAGAGGTGGATGATTTATTAACCGAAGACTTATATATAAATAAAATTGTCTATAGGTTTGTGAATAATTAATGCAACCGTAATGAAAATATATTGATTGATATAATGTGTGACAACAGTAATGAAAGAAAGGGGAAAATATATGGAAACGATTAAGAATTATCTGGAGAGCATGTTTGCCAAGCTTCCGAATACGCCGGAGGTCAGGAAGGCTAAGGATGAGCTTTGGCAGATGATGGAGGATAAATACAACGAGCTTGTTGCTGATGGGATGAGTGACAATGCAGCAGTTGGAACGGTCATTTCAGAGTTTGGCAATCTTGATGAGCTTGCAGAGGATCTTGGTATCAACAATGTGGTTGAAGCCTCAGAGACTGAGGAAAGAAGAGAGATTACTCTTGAGGACGCAAAGGAATACCTCTTAGCTTCAAGGAAACAGTCGTTTCAGATAGCGCTTGGAGTTGCGTTCTGCATTATGTGCATTGTGCCTGCATGTATGTTTGATGCCTTTGGATTAAATGATAACATTGGTGCGGCGTTCATGTTTCCCATGATAGCGGTGGGAGTTGTTCTTTTCATTTATTCATCAGTGAACATGAAGAAATGGGAGTATTTGCAAAGGGAAGCATGCAGTATGGATTTTGCCACTGCCGACTATGTAAAGAAGGAGGAGGCGCAATATGTTCCTAAGAATGCGTTGTGGCTGGCAATAGGTGTTGCCCTTTGTGTGATAAGCTTTGTGCCGGCGGCTTTATTGGATGAAATAACTATAGGTTCAGGTAATGTGGACTATGGTGATCTGAGTGGAGCGCTTTTGTTTATATTTGTGGCAGTGGGAGTATTCATGATTGTTAACACGTCTAACACAAAGGCCGGCTTTGAGACACTTTTCAAGGCATGTGCAAGAAAGAGGATTGGAGGCAGTCCTTATATTGATGGCAGTGATGGTGATTTGAGTGAGACCGGCACTGGATCCGGGAACGTATACACATACACTGATGGTGATAAGACCTATCGATATATCTCACCTGCGGCAGAGACGATCATGGATGTGTTCTGGCCCACAGTTACATGCATTTATCTGTGCTGGAGCTTTCTGACCTTTGACTGGTGGATTACATGGATCATATGGCCCATAGCAGGCGTTCTTCATGCGGCACTTAAGTCCATGCTGACACAGAGATTGTAGTTATAATTAGGCAGACATGAAGCGAATTAATAACATATATTAAGCTGGAATTATACATTATTCATAACAAAAAGAGTGTGTTTTAGTTTAGCAAATACCTATTACAATAACAATGAGGAAAGGAATGAAAATCATGAAAAAGACAACATATCTTATAGTTATCTCCGTAATAACCATTGTATGTGTTATTGCCGGAAGCATATATCATTTTGGAGATTTTGAATTGGGATGGGGATTTCCCTGGGGCTTCCCTTGGGGCGCTGTCAAAGAAACTAAGGTTACATCTGTTGAGACTGATGACGGAAAGGTCACGGCAGATACGGTGGATCTTGATGAATTCTCGTATATGGATATTGATCTTAGGATTATGGATGTAATGATTGAGCAGGGTGATTCCTACAGTATTAGTTACGAGTGCAGTAAGAAGAAGTTTGTTCCGGTTATTATTGTTGCGGATGATGTTTTAAGTGTGCACCAGCGTCACGATAAGCTTGGCTGGAATACGGGGAACGCGAAATGTATGATGACCATTACGGTGCCGGAAAAGACATTTGAGGAAGTGAAGGTAAGCAATGATACAGGAGATATTAGTATCATTAATATCAGTGGAAAGACTTTTACAATCAGTGCAGACACCGGAGATGTGGCAATGACAGGCACTGACGGACAGAGTCTGGAGCTTTACGTAGATACAGGAGATCTGGAGATTGCAGAGTGTACATTTACAAAGACACGAATATCGGAAGATACAGGTGATGTAAAGCTTAACAATAGTGATTTTGGAGATACAGTTATTACGGCAGATACCGGTGACATCAAGATAACGGAGAGTAAGCTTGAGAATGCGGAGATATCAGATAACACCGGGGATATCAAGCTTATGGATTGCAGCTTTGGTATATCATCATGTGACATAAAGATTATGAGTGATACCGGAGATGTTATGGTGGAGGGATTCGATGATCTGCATAATTATAACACGGATTTCTCTACAGACATGGGTTCTGTGAGTGTCAATGGAACCAACTTTAAGAAACACTATTACGAGGATGCTGTTATTTCAAGTGATACGGATAATAATAATAGATTTACAATTACGACTGATATCGGGGATGTGGTGGTGAATCAAAAGTAGTGTTGGTTATACGGTGATTGAACAGGTGAAAAAGACTAAAGCGCAGGAGCTCTTCCTGCGCTTATGATTTCGTCAATAACTATACTAGTTCTATCTTCACTTTCTTTCCCATGGCATCTGCAAGTTCCTTCAATGTCTGAATTGTCGGAATACAGCTGCCGCTTTCGATACGGCTTATATTGGACTGGCGGATTCCGGACTTCTCGGAAAGCTGCTGTTGTGTGAGGTTGCACTGCTTTCTGGTGTATATGAGCATGCGTCGAAGCTGTTCTTCTAATTCTAATGTATCAATGTCGATGGTTAAGTCATTTTTTCCTTTTTGAGTGAGTGATTTTGACATGGTGGTTGGTTCCTTTCTGATAAAAATGAATTGACAGAAGTTGAAGATGATGGTATCATAATGTCAGGCATAGGGGCGAAGCAACGTCACTCCTTGTTGATTTTTATGTCAAAAGAAATGGACGCTTTGAGCTTGGTAGGCGAAGCGTCCTTTTCTTTACGTTTTTTCAAAGAAACTATCGTGATGATGATACTTATCACAGTTACTCCGATACTCACAATACCTATAACGTTCATAGGCATCCCTCCTGTCATAAAGTTACTTGGCGTTCGGGTAAATACTCACCTCCCTGTGCCCCTGGTAACCAGCGTAGAACAATAGTGCCGATTATACAAGGAGTTAGGCGCTTGCCGACCTATGTCTGACACAAATAATTATATCACTTTTAAGGAATAATTACAAGGCCGAGTTCTATACCTGTCATTGTACCGGGGAAGGACCTTATGAGATATTACATAAAATGATGGGTGAGCAGATCAGGTATGTACATTGCGATGACAGTATTGTAGTTAAGAAAAAGGACGCTTTTGGTTTATAAGCTAAGCGTTCTTTTTTTATTCATAGCCGGTATCCTCCTAAAATGTATATTTTATATATCAGTGATGATAATTTGCATAAATGTTGCAAAAAAATAAGCTTATTGATTTACTACCTAAAAAATGATAAAATTTAGGTAGTAAATTAATTTTGGAGGAATATATGCATAAGTATGATTACAGCTTTTTGAAAAAAGAAATACCGGGCAATATTGTGGGATTATCCGGTATTATAGCTGATCTGAAAGCTAAGGAAGAGTTCAGAAAGCTTCAATATGTAAGCACATTTGAAGAACTTCAAAGGAGAGCCGTTATTGAATCTGTTAAGGGAAGCAATGCAATAGAAGGAATAGTGACAACAGACGAGAGGATCAAGGACATTATTGAGGGCATGGAACCTGTATCACATGATGAGGTGGAAATTGCAGGATATAAGGATGCACTTAATCTGATTCACAGTGAGCATGATGACCTTGATCTGAATGAGGATATGATATTACAACTACATGAAATGATGTTAAGCGGTGTTGATGCTCAGGAGGCAGGACAATATAAAAAAAGGGATAATTATATTATGGAATATCTGTCGGATGGCACAAGGACCATCCGCTTTAAACCTGTTAAGGCAAAGGATACAAAGAAAGCAATAGAGCAGCTGCTTTTGGCGTATTATGATGCAAGACAGGACTCTGAGATTTCACCGATTCTTTTGATTCCCTGCGTAATACTTGATTTTTTGTGCATACACCCATTTCGGGATGGCAACGGCAGAATATCAAGATTGATTACGGTGTTGCTGCTTTATATGAGTGGATATGACATAGTGCGTTACATCTCTTTTGAAGGTCAGATGGACAAGTATAAAGAGGCATATTATGGAGCACTGAAACAGTCTTCAGAAGACTGGCATGATAACAATAATGATTATGTACCATTTATAATTAATTTTATGCAGATACTATACAGATGCTTTAAGGATCTGGATGAACATTTTATGGATATATCCATAAAGAAAGCTAAGAAATCAGAACGGGTGGAGGCAGTTTTAATGAGTGCGGTCGTTCCGGTTTCCAAAGCGGAAATCCTTGAAAAGCTGCCGGATGTGAGCGTCAAGACAGTGGAACTTGTATTAAGCAAGATGGTAAAAGACACGAGAATTGTGAAGATTGGTTCCTATCGGGATGCGAGATATAAGAGGAATGAAGAGTAGTTTTAAATATTGTTTGTATTAGTAATTAAAATAACATATAATAGTATTCTAAGTGAATGTAATATATTTTGACCTGGATTGCGGCGGACTGCATGACATAGTTTTGCGGTTCGCCTTGTATTATTTTGGGGCATATGTTACAATAACGAATGTAAATGGATTTCACAATATTGTATAACATTTGAATTGCATGTAAGTACAAGGAGGTGCGTAATATGGCAGTATTCAATATTCCGGCAAGTGACGGACAAAAAGCAGTCAGATATTCTACAAAGCAGATGGGTGAAGGTGGCAATATTCGTGTGAGGTTTCCGGACTCTGCAGAGGTTCATCGTGTGATTGAAAACGGAAGTATCGAGGTTGATGGCGGTGTTACGCTGACACTTTCTGAAGAAGCAATAGAGAAGCTTAAAGAGACGGCTAAGAATGCCGACAAGCAGACTGAACAGAATGCGAAAGCCCACTGGGCAGAGTTCAACGGTGCTGTGGGTGACCAGCAGGCAAAGGGAATGGAAATGCAGGCTGATGCAGAAGCAAAGATGTTAGAAATAGCAAGACGTATTTCCAAGGGAGGAATTGTTCCTGCCAAGGATGAGCAGGCTTTGGCTGAATATAACATTGATATGTACCAGATGGCAAAGCAGATGGGCTTTATGGCAAAGGAGCATGAGAAGTATAAGAAGTCTCTTATGGAAGAGAATGAGGAGATGGCTGAAGGTGTCAAGGAGGCCGGAGAACGTGTGGATGAGATTGCCGGGGAAGGCTATACCGCACAGCGTGTTGAGATGGAGATTTCCACAGGCGGAGGGGAGCCTGCGGTTGTGGATATATCAACGGCAGAGGTGACTGTTGGAGTGATACCAAGATAATAATATACTACAAGCAAAGGCGGAATGAGTGTTCATTCTGCCTTTGCAGGTTTATTAACAATGTATCAATTAAGGAAGTGATATTATATGACTGAAAGCAATAATGATATCGATAATATAATTGCATTGCTTGATGGTAAATGTGAGGCAGGAGTTTCTAGGATCAAGGTGAATGTTTCTGAGGAACAGACTCCGGAGAGTGTTACGGAACAGTATCACAGAGGACGTTGTGATGTGGGAAGTCCATGGGCCACCGGGAAGGTGAGGAACTTTGACTGCATAGATTATGACTTTGAGGATGCAAATTAAAGATATTACATGAACATATGTTCTTGATATATTGAAAATAATATGATATTATAATTATGGGTGTTACCATATACGGTAGGCGGTTGATCCGACAATCGAAGTACTGTGAACTTTGTTTACATAGAAACCTTGAAAAAGGAATCTTCGAGAGGGGGATATTGCATATGACTATTACAGACTTAATAGCTGTCATCAGTTTATGTATAACTTGCTATGGACTAGGCTATGCAGTCGGTCGTAATAGCGGGAAATAAAATAACCGCCCTGACCTTGCAAATCAAGCGGTTATTTATAATAACTAATTGACGAAAGGATTAACCGTCTATCGGTAACACCTTTTCTATTGGCATTATACTATGTTTTATTGAGTTTTTCAATGGTAAATATAATATTAAGTGAATATAAGGGAGTAGTGTTATGTATCTTATTACAGCATACTTTGATGATGCAACAAATAGAAAATTACAGCAGTTGATTGATGGGATAGCGAAAAGCTCAGGTAATAACTTCATGCCTGAGCATAATGTTCCGCCACATCTAACGATTTCTTCCTTTGAAGCCAGAACACCGGATAGGCTTTTTTCCGTGATGGATAATCTTCGTGATAATATGTATCGGGGAGAAGTACAGTTCGTATCCATAGGAATTTTTCTGCCCTATGTGATGTACGCCACACCGGTGCTTGATGATTATCTTCATAATATGGCAGTAGAGGTGTACAATTCCATTAATCAGATATCCTGTAATGATAATGAAGTATCGAAAGAAGATGTTAATAAAGATGGCTTGGATAATGGGCATGATTCTTCGACTGTAAATGTGAACAAATATTATAATCCGTCAAAATGGTTTCCTCATGTTACATTGGGAAAAACACTTGATAAGGAACAGATAAGGGCGGCATTTTCATATATACAGAATCATTTTGTACCATTTACGGGTGAGATTGTGGAACTTGGTCTTGCAAGAACCAATCCCCATGAGGATATTGTGAGGGTAGGGTTAAATGTGTAATAAAACTTTGTTAAGTATAAGATGTTTCTGATAAAAATGAATTGACAGAAGTTAATGATGATGTTATCATAAACTCAGACATAGGGGCGAAGCAACGTCACTCCTTGTTGAATTTGATTTTTAAGGAAATGGACGCTTTAAGCTTGGTAGGCGAAGCGTCCTTTTCTTTATGCTTTTTCAAAGAAACTATCGTGATGATGATACTTATCACAGTTACTCCGATACTCACAATACCTATAACGTTCATAGGCATCCCTCCTGTCATAAAGTTACTTGGCATTCGGGTAAATACTCACCTCCCTGTGCCCCGAAATAACCAGCGTTTAACAATAGTGCTGATAATACAAGGAGTTAGGCGCTTGCCGACCTATGTCTGGCAGGTATAATTATATCACTTCTAAGGAATAATTACAAGGCGATAATTTAATTAGATGGATTGATTTATCTTTATTTACCATTCACTAAAAAAGCATCCGAATGTTCTAGAATATTGACATTAATATGGTTTGGGTTTATAATTATAAACGATAAGAATGATTGTTATGGACATGGAATAAATCCATATATCGGAGGGAAACTATGGGAAAGAGCAAGGTTGTTTTGTTGCCACAGACAGAGAGAATATTAGAACAGATGGGCGATCAGATTCGTCTTGCAAGGCTTAGGCGTAATATATCTGTAGAGCTTGTAGCGGAACGTGCGGGAATCAGCAGGACCACGCTCTGGCAGATTGAGAAGGGTTCGCCCTCGGTAGCGATCGGTGCATATGCTGCGGCATTGCATGCACTAGGCAACATGGATAGTGATCTGCTGCTTGTTGCGAAGGATGATGAGCTTGGAAGGCAGATACAGGATATGGGGTTGGAAACAAGGAAACGTGTGTCGAAACAAAAGGACTGGATTTGAATATGGAAAGCGAAAAAACGATATATGTATATGAAAATTGGAGTGGAGATATACCGAATCTGATCGGAAGATTATATGCTGATATTGCCAGAGGCAAAGAGAATTATTCATTTGAGTTTGATGATAAGTGGCTGTCGGAATGCAGATTTGCATTTCCTATTGATTCGGATATAAATTTGTACCGTGGGAGGCAATACACTCCGGCAGGCAAGGTTATGTTTGGCATTTTTTCAGATTCCTGTCCGGACAGGTGGGGAAGACGGCTGATGCAGCGCAGGGAGAATATTATTGCAAGGCGCGAGAGTAGAAAACCAAGAACTCTGCAGGAGTGTGACTATCTGCTCGGTGTATATGACGAATGCAGAATGGGGGCTCTTAGATTTGCTTTGGAGGAAGGTGGAGATTTTCTTTCCAATGATAAGGAGTTTGCTACGCCGCCCTGGGTGTTATTAAGAAAATTAGAGGCTGCATCAATGGCTTATGAAAAGGATGAAACAGGTCTTGATGACAGATGGGTTACACAGCTGATTGCCCCCGGTTCTTCTTTGGGTGGTGCAAGACCTAAGGCATCGGTGGAGGCTCCTGACGGTTCTTTGTGGATTGCCAAATTTCCTTCTAGAAATGATGAGTATGATGTGGCGGCATGGGAGATGGCAGTACATGAATTGGCAATCAGATGCGGTCTGGATGTTCCGGAAGCCAAGTTTGAAAAGTTCAGTAAGAATGGATCAACATTTCTTGTGAAAAGATTTGACAGACTTAGAAATCGCAGAATTCATTTTTCCTCTGCCATGACTATGCTTGGAAAAACTGACGGTGATCATGACGGAAGCTATCTGGAAATTGCTGCATTTATTAAGGGACATGGCGCAAGACCTGTTGATGACCTTAGGGAATTATGGCGCAGAATAGTATTCAATATGGCGGTTTCTAATACGGATGATCATTTCAGAAATCACGGTTTTTTGCTGACATCTAAGGGGTGGGTGCTGTCACCAGTGTATGATGTGAATCCGGTTCCTTATGGGGATATGCTTTCTTTAAATGTAGATGAAACAGACAGTATGATTGATATAGATCTGGCATTAAGTGTCTCTGAACAGTTTGGAATAAAGCTTTCGGATGCAAAGGAAATGGCAGATGACATACTTGATGTAGTATCCGGTTATCCTGATGTGGCAAAGGAGGCAGGGATATCTCGGAATGGAATAATGTATATGGAAGCTGCGTTCATGAAGAAGTGAGCAAAGTAGCGATGTGAGGTTGATATATTATGAATATACTCATTGCAATGGATTCATTTAAGGGCAGTATTGCTTCCATGCAAGCTGGGGATGCAGTTAAGGAGGGAATACTAAGAGTCGATCCTAAGGCGAATGTGATAGTGCGTCCTTTGGCGGATGGAGGGGAAGGAACGGTGCAGGCTCTCGTTGACGGAATGGGTGGAGAGCTTGTCTCAGTGCGGGTTACCGGATCACTGGGAGAAAAGGTTTTCTGTGAGTATGGGATTGTACAACTCAGAAACACCAATGGTATTGTGGACGAAGTAACAGATGAACATATGAGAACTGCTATGCCCAAGCTTTCAGATATTGTCAAAAGGCAAAAAGAATACACGGGTGATAGTGGTTATTACAACGGGAAAGCGGAAATTCATAAAACGGAATTGTCAGGTGAACTTTGTGCCGTAATTGAAATTGCAGGAGCTGCCGGACTTACTCTAGTACCTGAGGATAACCGTAATCCTATGTACACTACAACCTATGGAGTGGGCGAAGTGATTCGTGATGCAATAGGCCGTGGATGCAGGAGGTTCATTATTGGAATCGGCGGCAGTGCCACTAATGATGGTGGAGTGGGAATGCTGCAGGCGTTAGGAGTGCATTTTTTTGATGAGGAAGATGGTGAGATTGAACATGGTGCAGCAGGACTTGAAAAGCTTAAATTAATTGACACCTCTCATATGCTGCCTGAGCTTTCGGAGTGTGAGTTTCGTATTGCCTGTGATGTGGATAATCCACTCTGCGGTGAAAACGGATGCAGTGCAGTTTTTGCACCTCAAAAGGGAGCGTCCAAAGAGGATATAATGAAAATGGATAAGTGGCTGTCACATTATGCGGAGATTGTGCAGAAATTGTTCCAAGATGTGATGCTGCACAAAACAAAGAAATTATCACCGGATATGACGTTGCACGAAACGGTGAAGTTATCACCAGATATGATGCTTTACAAAACTTCAAAACCAGATGAAAATTTGAAATCAATTAATACAGATCATCCGGGTGACGGGGCAGCGGGAGGACTGGGCTTTGCCTTTCGCACATTTCTGCATGGAGAGCTTGTTTCGGGAAGCAGACTTATCATTGAAGAAACAGGACTTAAGGATTATATTGAAAAGGCAGATATAATTATAACCGGAGAGGGCTGTCTTGATGGGCAGACTGTTATGGGTAAGGCTCCCATAAGTGTTGCAAATCTTGCCAAAGAGTACAGTAATGCTGATAAACCCAAAAAGGTGATAGCCTTTGCAGGTAAGCTTGGCGATGGAGTGAAGCAATGTCTTTTTCATGGGATAGATGCTTATTATGCCATCGAATATGAGAATGTCGTTCCACAAGATGTAATGAAACCTGAGATTGCAGGAAAATATCTTGCAGATACCGTGGAAAAGGTATTTAGAAGAGAGGGATTATTAGATGCCGATTGAGATTCGCAAAGCTACAAGCAAGGAAATGAAAAAGAATATCAGGGTTGTGAAAATGATGACCCGGGGAATGCAGTTTGATGAGAACATGGCAAAGGTCAACTGGAAGGCAGTGCGAAGAATCTCCGGCATTGGATATACATTTATGCCCAGAGAAAAGGGGGTGAAGGTATACAGACTTCGTATAGGGAATGGTAAGTCCGAAATCAGTATACCGGAGAATGTTAATGATGGTGTAATCGTTATGTATATTCACGGTGGCGGTTTTGTGTCGGGAAGTGCCGCATCCTCAAGAGGCTACTGTTCTATGCTGGCAAAAGCCACAGGATATAAGGTGGTGGCAGTGGATTACAGACTGGCCCCGGAAAATCCTTATCCGTCAGGATTAGATGACTGCTATGAGATGTTTTGCAAACTGGCACAAAAATATCCGAAAGCAGAAATCGTGCTCTGTGGTGAGAGTGCCGGGGCAAATCTCTGTCTTGCGTTATGTCATAGGATAAATGCAGAGTGTGACGATTCCGGGATATATGGCTGTAACGATGAGAAGAACTCTGATAATTGCGATGAGTTGGAACAAGCACATGATGACATAGAGATTGATAAAAGGATAGCAGCGGTTATAGTGCATAGTCCCTTTATGGATTTCACAGGCTCTCTTTCCAGAGGCGAGCATGAGGTGGATGATTTCACAGTCAAGGAAGGATGTCTGCCGGCACTCAATGAAATATATGTGGGAAAGCATAACGCAGATGATTCCTGTGTTTCACCACTCTATGGATATTATAAGAATTTTCCACCCACATTTATTACCTGTGATTACAATGAGACACTTTATGCTGATTCCATGGAGTTATACCATATGTGCGAGGATGCAGGTGTGGATGTGCGTATGATTCAGATGCAGGGTGCATTCCATGCCTTTGCCACCATGGGAACCGGAACTCCGGAGACCATGAAGATACTTGAGGATATGAAGTTATTTATCAAAAAAAGTATTCATAAAAATAAGACATTGTAATTTATAAGAGGTGGATATGGATAAGGAACTGTTTGAAAAACTATATGTAACCCCATTAAGAGAAAGATTTTTGGATGATTTTCGTATGTGGGTTGAACATGAGAAAAATGGTGATTGTTAGAAGAATGTGTTAGAATTGGTGTGAAGGGAATCATCTGTTTTGGCATGGGGCTCACATTAAGAGAGGGCGACAGAGCCTTGTATAATATCGTATAAATGTAAGTTAACGCAATACAATATTATGATAATTTTGTCAAGTCATAATTATATATATTTCTATGCTGCAATTCTTTATAAATTTCATAATAAAACCTAATTCCAGTGTGTATTTCCAATAAAATCTTAAAATCAATTCCAAATTAGAATCGAGTAAAAACTCAAAATTAATTTCAATATAATTTCATCGTATATGCTTTAATTCTATAATTATATGCTTCTATATTTCCAAGTATCATATATCTTAATCAACGATATATCTAACAAAAGCGATTAACAGGAAATGTCGCATCAATTAGTCAACCTTTTGCTATTTAAACTCATAGTTAACACAATATTGTATTATGTGATTATACCGGTATGACTAAATTAAATGGAGGTATAAGTGTATGTATATAATCACACATGAAGCGGTGCCACAGTCCTATATCATTGATAGGGTTATATCTCAATTGGGTGACGATATTGTGTCCGTACTTGAGGAAGATGAAATTAAGGATGGAATATGCTTTGCGTTAAGTTTGGAATGGGTCAGGCGTGTTGCATTGGGTGATGTGGATACAGCCATTAGGTTAAATGAAAAAGGGTTTGTGGACTCCAATGATGCATTGTATAAGCAGATTGCAGCAAACTTCTTTCATTACTCAGTAAATACGGGTATGAGTTCTGTCGTGAATCGGTTTATTTCCTTTGTTATAGGACTGTCAAAAAAACTGAAGGTGGCAGATCCTGACATGGAGCTTGCCGGTATTCCGGAGATTTACCAATGGTATGTGGATGCCTGCTCACGCAGTTCATTGAAAACTGATATGTTTTTTGATCAACTGACTGCTGATGATTTCAGAATACACTTTGAAAAGAAGTTTGATGGTAATCCGGGGGTATATCTTGTAGGCAGCAGTAATCATCAGATGGCATTTGCATGCATCGAAAGAGACAGACACAGGGAAATTCTGTTCTATGAACCTAATTGCGGTGTGTGCAGGTCGGATTCTATCAAAGGTGTTGTGAACTATTTCAAATATGGATTTCCGCGGAATGAAAGGTTCGATATCTGCAACGTGGTGAAGAATGAGTAAAGAATAGCAGAGTCTTTCGTAAAATTTATATAGGAGGATTGAAGGTATGAGTGAATTAAAAGCATTAGTAGGAGTAGATTTTGCATTGATCGGCACAAAACTGAAGGCGGTATATGAGCAGAAGGATGACGGTTATGCGGTATTGCTGATTCCGTCAGAACAGAATGCGGATACAGGTGTGTCCATCGGACAGGTGATCGCAGATATTAAGAAGCTGGTAAGCAGTTCAGGATCAGAGGCAAGTACAGAGGATATGGAGAAAGAATTAACAGAAAGTCTGTCAGGTCTATCGGATGGGAAGGATGGATTCGATCTTGATAAGATTGTTGTGAAGCTTAATATGGCTTACCTTTACATTAACAAAGAAAAAGAAGAGAATGCTGAGACGGAATATGCTTTCCAGCTTCAGATTGTGACGGAGGGACTGATCCCGAAAGCAGTCGCGCAGCTTGTGGACGTGAATAATGTATCCCTTTCTATATGGAATACCACACGTCAGAAGGTTATTGAGAAGATGAGGCTGATTAAGATTGATGAGTATATCGGTATTCCTGCGGTTGCCGGGGATGCATGATCACCTGGTTTGCTGCCAAATGAACATTTAATAGATTTAGCGAATCAGAATATCAACATCTGTTTGCAGAAAAATTAAATAACTATCACAGGCGGAAAAACACAGAACATTGGAAAGGATATAACGGAATGGATCAGAGCGAAAACATACAGGGCAAAAACATACAGACCAATAAGATTTCATATAGCGTGACAGTAGACGGAGAATTACTGTCATGTCCCCTCGTCGCTGCAATCGGAAGCAATGACGGAGAAATTATGTTTTATGGCAGATTGAAATGGGGTGGAAGAAGCATTGCGGATGTGTGTGAAGCAACGGATATCAGATTTTCGGAAGAAATCAACCGGTATGTGGCTGCTCTGATTCCGGACCGTTCGGTTTCTGAACTGTCAGTTATGTATCGGGATAAAATGCTCATGGCGGGAGTGGAGAACGGAGAGATCTGTTTCAAACTGGCAAAGTCTGATAATAATATGGCAATCCTCTTTGCTTTTCAGATGGAGAATGATCATGGAGCACAGGATGCATCAGGATTTTTCAAGGCACTTTACACAGCCGCTGACTTTTTCGGTATACGGGAATTTGTATGCTATGCACAGACAGGCGGTGGTTTTTTGCTTACGCAGATGATGCGAAGCCAGGATGCATCAGGAAGCATTCCAAAAGCGTTTACAAGCTATAACTTTCTCGCCTATGCAGATATATCCCTTGAGGGAGACGGTCTGTTAAAGACAGGTGTGAGAGAACTGTTTGGTATTAAGAAAACCAGACTGTTTCTGGGTGCGGATAATCAGGGTGCCGCCTGTATGTTAAGTCTTGGCGGGATTCGAACAAGCTTCATTGAAAGCAGTGAGCTTAATATGATGATGCAGTTTGGCAGTCAGACCGCTTTTCTGATACGGGGTTCATTTTGCTTTGTGGGCTGGAAGCCGCTTAAGGATATGACATTTACGGTGGACTGCGGGGTGAGTAATGCATCCTTTCAGATTGAGGCACTTGCCCATGTGGAAAGACCGATATCGCTGTTTGGACCGTTTTCAATCGGAGATACCTGTCTTATGATACGTGCAGGTGCCGGAATTTCTTTTGGCTTATACAGTTCGATCTATATTCGGAATATTCAGCTGTTCGGGGCAGTCATACTGCAGGTTGAAGGGGAACTTGTGGAACCTAAGCTATTATCAGCAGCTGTCAGCGATCTGTCCATTCCAATTCTTGTAGATAATCTGTTGGGGCAGCACATTAGCGGAATTGAGTGCATGGATTTCATACGGATCCTCGGACTGCCGTTTCAGGATATGAGTCCCTTTGACAGGGCTCAGATTAAGAGAAAGGACATATCTTCCATCGTAAACCGGTTCAATGCACAGGTGCATAATGATTCTTTGCGTCTTGAAGAATCACAGGTGCAGCTGACTCCTTTTGGTGAGGGAACGGATCTGGCGGATCTTAAGAGGATGCGGCATTATTACATTAACAGGGAAGGAAAGCTTCAGTTATCGGCACAGTTCTACTATTCTACGATCCGTACAAGCTTTGGAAACTATACAGTGGAGCCGGGAATATTTCTGTGCGGCGTGATCGAGCTGTTTCGGAAACGGTTCGAGGTGCTGTTTTCACTGAGGGAATCGGAGGGCGTGCTGGCATATGCTAAGATTGGGGAAATCGATCTCGGATTTATACGGATCGGACCGTCTCAATATGCAGGCAGGAGTACTGACACAATACCGGTCGCAAATAACAGCGTGCTGTCACAATTTATCAATCCGAATCAGCCGGGGCTGGTATTCTTTCTGTCAGCCGGGAAAAGCAATGTATCATTTTATCTGGACGGATGTGTGGAGATTCTTCGCATGTTCCGGGTGGATTCCAGAATCATTTTCATGCAGGGGCTTGTCTCGGTAGATTTGTGTACAGTCTGGCTTTCGATTCTGGAGGTGTCTTTGCACCTGAAGGTGGATTATGGAAGCTTTACATCAGGGCGGTTCGAGTTTGCTCTTTCCATTGACACATCGAGACTTACACAGAAATTAAATGCGGTTACGGAAAAAATCGATGGTGCGGTGAAAAGACTTCGGGAGAAGATTGACAATGCAAAGCGGGAGGTTGACAGGGCACAGCAGCAGGTAAACCAGCTTTATGGGCAGATCGACTATTATAACCGCAGAATTGAGGAGTGCCGGTCGGATATCAGCCATGCATCATGGTGGAAGAAGGCATTTGTAGCAATTGCCAAGGGCATTGAGATTGGTGCATTCGAGGTGGCAAAGGCGGGCATATACACTGCCATAGGTGTGGCTACTGCGGCCTTAAATGTTGCAAAAGGAGTGCTGAATCTTTCGGAGGTTGTTGGTGAAGGTGTTCTGAAAGCGGTAAATGCAGTGATCCAGGGAGCCATGTCCCTGTTCTATCTCAACTACATTAAGTTACAGGCAAGTGCGGATGTTAACAGGCAGTATTTTCTTGCGGAGATTGATTTTGTCGTACTGGGGAAGCATTATAATCTGTCTAAGCAGATCGGGAAAAATACATTGTCAAGCAGTCCGACAGGTGCACTGTCCGATGCAATCAATGAGAAAATCGAGCCTGATCTTAACCGCATTGATCAGGGAGCCTTTCGCAGCAGCTGGCGGAAATATCAGCATGTGGAATACAGCGTGGAGCAGCACTGCAAACATTTAGATCAGGTGAAAGAACATTTAAATGCTTCAGTTTCATTAATGCAGTCTATGCAGCAGACCTATGTGGAGGAGATGTGCATTCCCATGGAAGAGTTTGATGAAATGAATGTATCCATGGTAAATGCGCTGCAGCATGTGGAAAATACTCTGGTCACCGGTACGCAGTTAGGCAACATGAAGGCACTTGGAAACGCCATGGGCGGATTGAAGAGAAGTGTGGCTGCGAAGGAGAAACAGGGAGTTTTTCGTGATGGAGAGCTTTCAGAGACAAAGCAGCTGATCGCAGAGTATGACCAGGGAAGGAAGCTTTATGACAAGATTGTGGAGAATATAGAAAATGTAAAGCGGCAAAGAGAATCCATGCTGCTGCACAACGAGGAAATCCATGCGGCAACCGGAGGACATGGAAAAATGATGATGGATGAAGAGCAGGGAAATATTGCAGGTGCGGTTCTTAAGGTGGAGGAACAGATGTATGAAGCATTTCCTGTGAGTCGCAGCGGTTCCCTGCTGATCAATCCATCAAGAGAAGAGGTCATTCGTGACAGTTTCCGTGAGATTGAGGAACGGCTTAACGTGAAGGCTGATGCGAGGGTGGAAACAATGCGAAACCGCAGCAGAAAGGGAAGCTATGAGAACAGACTGTAGTAATACCATTACTCACCAAGGATATCCAGCCGGTGCCGCTTCTGTTCTGCTGTGGACTTGGAGTAGATTCTGGTGATTTCCACATTGGAATGTCCTAATATATCTGCCAGTTCAAATATGTTTCCGTAACGCTCCATGTATGACAGGGCAAAAAAGTGGCGAAAGTTGTGTGGGTACACCTTGGAGGAATCAATTCCTGCCATGGCTGCAATATGCTTTAATTTTTTCCATACTGCCGTGCGGCTGATGGGAGTACCACGGCTGCCAAGAAAAACGGAGCCTGTCTTAATAAGCCGATCTGAGCAGTATTTCTGTAACGGTTCAGCAAGAGTTTTGGGGATATAGATATCCCGGTACTTTCCCTTGTTGTATACCTGAGTTGTCCCGTTACTGATTGCTTCAACAGTAATGTACCTAAGCTCGCTGATTCTGATGCCGGTCTTTGCAAGAGTCTTCATGATCCAAAAATATTTCTCCTGATGATTCTTGGAGGCACAGTAAAGCAGGGCATGGTAGTCTGTCTGTTCCAACACATTTTGTAGACTCTGGGCATATTGCTGTTTTTTGACTTTAATGATGCAGTCGTTCCTTTTGCAAAAGCGCAGAAATTTATTAACACTTATTATGTTCAAATTGATTGTGGATGCTTTGTAATTCTTAAGTATCAGACTTTTGCGGTAAGACAGAACGGTTGCCTTTGTTATCGTCTGTCCTGTGGTGAAATGTAGGAAGTTTTCAGCATTTCGGATATAGGTTTGGATCGTGGACTGAGATAGTTCCGTCTCTTCAAGATAAAGTCGGTAGTTCTTTAGCTCTTCTTTCATAGGCACACTCCTTTTTAATACTTCTAATGACTATAAATGTACGGTTACATATTACAATTTATGAATAGTCAGCTTGTTATTCAAGATTTATTGAAAAATAAACTAAATAAAGTTTTATAAATTCAGATGATGTGAGGTGATAGATGATATGAATCAAGCAGTACAAAAACAAATGGACCCCGCAGGTATATTGGTAACCATACTGGCGGTAACTGCACTGGCCACAACAGGAGTTATTCAAAGCATAGGGACAAAGATTAAGAACTACGAGCCTGTAGTCGAACCGGGGTATAGTACTGTTATGGTATATATGGATGGGAGTGATTTGGAGAGTGATTACGGCTGTGCAGCCATAGACCTCAAAGAGATGGAAGATGCTGTGGCGGTCATCGATCCGGAGGGGAAACGGGTTCGTGTTGTTGTGGAAGCCGGAGGTGCGACAGAGTGGGTATATCCTGCTATGAATGAGCATGAATATGGACGTTTCTGTATTACGGGAAAGGGTGTATCGGAGGTGGAGGATATCGGTGTCCGTGATATGGGGCGTTCGGATACACTGGCAGATTTCATCAATTACGGTACACAGGGCTATCCGGCAGAGCATTACGGATTGATCTGCTGGAATCATGGGGAAGGACAGATTGGAGGATTCGGTAGTGACAGCCTTCATAATGATTCCTCATTAAGCCTGTCGGAAATAGAAAATGCTTTTGCGCGCTCATCATTAACTGCTCCGCTGGATTTCATGGCGATGGATGCGTGTCTGATGGGGGATATAGAACTGGTCTGTATGCTTCAGGAAAGGGTGGATTATTTTGTGGCATCCGAGGAACTGGAGCCGCAGGATGGCTATGATTACAGTTGGATGGAGGTGCTGGATTTTGAAGCTGAACAGGGGAGAGAATGGGGAAAGACAGTGGGTGAGGCAATGCTGGATTCATACGAAAGCTTTTACAAGGAAAAAGATTATAAACTTACACTCAGTCTGGTAGATGTAAATGCTTATCCGCAGTTTCAGAGGATCATGAACATGGTTTTAGGATGGTATGTGAAACATAGCGATAATGAAAAAGATGCACAACTAGAAAAGGTGTATGAAGAGTTGTGCCGGCAGCGGGACAGTCTTCAGGGGTTTGGAAGCATATATGACAGTAGGATGCCGGAACAGGTGGATATGATGGAACTGTTGGCATTGCTTGTGAAACTTGAAATTAAAGAGGATGCCGGAGAAGGTGCTTTGCATTCTGAAATGCAGAGTTCGGTATCTTTGCAGAATATCTATATGAGACAGTCCATGCTGAATGAAGCATATTCAAAACTGGTAATCAGGACTGTTGCAGAGGGCTATCAAAGTGCACCCTGTGGACTCAGCATCTATCTTCCCAGTGGGGACAATGAGAATCTTGTGGAGGATGTAAGGAAATACGAAGATATAAATTTCTGTTCTGATTATCAGCATTTTGTAGATGCATATAAGAAATTTCTCTGCCGGAAGTATCACATAGACTATGATGAGCCGACAGAGGATTCAGACCATATTCGTCTTATGCTGGATGGAGTGCAGATGGAGAGTATTGCGGATGCATATGTCACCACATATTATCAGGAGACGTCAGGAGAGTGTTATATGATAAGTGCAGATAGTGATGTTATATTGGACATGAACGGATTTCTGGAGGCAGACAAGGAAACACAGTTCTGGGGAATGCAGGGACAGATTCTTTGCATGATTGAAAATTATGATACGGAATTAGGAACCGAGTATCTGTCCCCCATAATGTTTCGCAAGGGGAATGGAAACTGGGAACAGGGGAAAATGCTGATATGGTTTTCGAAGGATGAACCGGATGGAAGCATCACGGCGATCGTACCGGATGGGGTGTCTAAGCGGCAATATGAATTAGAGGAAGGAGATGCGATTATTCCTCTATATCCATTGCAGGAGGAAGAAGAGAGAGAATCCTGGCATAAAGGAAATATTATTGTGATTAAAGATATGGATGCCGGAGATGGAGAACAGGAACGGATACAGGTGATGGATAAGTCTTTGCTGCATTATGGTTTTCTGATTCGGGATGTCAGGATGAACATATATCACCTGGGTGAGAAAATCAGATAATAAGAACTTTGTTAACCCGGAAAGTAAAAGTGACAGTGTGACATTGTGAATGTGATGAAATTAATAAAATCATTAATGCAAATTATACATAATTGATTAAGCACATTATGTGATTATAAAAAGGAGAAGAAAAAGTTATGAAGATATCAAAAAAGGGAATTGAATTAATCAAAGGGTTTGAGGGATGCAGACTAACCACCTATGAGGATTCAGTAGGTGTGCCGACAATAGGGTATGGGACGACAAATG
Organism: Lachnospiraceae bacterium; assembly: GCA_017470935.1. Lineage (GTDB taxonomy): Bacteria > Bacillota > Clostridia > Lachnospirales > Lachnospiraceae > CAG-590. Next base: position 632 of record JAFUXG010000001.1, on the reverse strand, counting down.
CAGATAGATCCATCACCGGCATTGAGATTAAAAAAGGTATGACGATCAGTCAGGAACAGGCCGAGGACTGGCTTGCAAGATCCATTGACAAAAAGTACGGTCCCAATGTCATGAAATATGATCGTTTATATCATTGGAACCAAAATCAGTTCGATGCACTGTGTTCCTTTGCCTATAATATAGGCTCCATTGATCAGCTGGTGCAGTATGGGACGAGATCGATCAAAGAAATCAGCGCATATATCCTTGCCTATGACAAGGCGGGGGGAAAGCCGCTTCCAGGTCTTACCAATAGAAGAATAGCGGAAAAGGAGTTGTTTGATACTCCGTATTCATCAAAGGATGAAGAGACTCCATCCAAACCGGAGACACCAGAGAAAAAAGTTTCTTATAAAGGCAGGGTGACTGCGAGAAACGGACTAAATATTAGGAAAAAATCGGATGCCGGTTCCAATAAACTGGGACTTTTAGCATATAATACAATTATAACGGTTACTGAAGAAAAGAATGGATGGGGAAAGGTAACGGTCAAGGTTGGAAATAAAAATGTAGTGGGATGGGTGTCCTTAAATTATGTGAGAAGAGAGTAGATGAAATGGTGGCTTGACGAAGTCTTTGGTATTGTGCATAAT
>JAFUXG010000020.1 GCA_017470935.1 Lachnospiraceae bacterium | reverse complement strand
GAAAGAGCCTTAAAGAGACAGCAGAAGATCTTGAGGAAAATGAAACGGATATAAGAGCCATATATGAAGTAGCAGCCGACTTCTCACCTGATTATGATGCCGACAAGGTATTTGAAGCTTATAAGAATACGAATGTAAAATGATTTCCGGAACATGGAATCCCCGCCTTCATCAAGGAAGACGGGGATTATTATTTTTACTATACTCCTGAAAACCTCAGTCTACAGACCTTTTCCGTATTATTAAAGCCTTTGTCTGCAATTCCACACTATATTAATCATTATATATAATTTGTCTATATAGCTGCCAGGCAATAATTATTTGATCTTACCCTTAAAGCCTGCCTTCTTAAGCAGCTTCGTATACGCCTTCTTCTGCTTCTTAGGCACCTTGATGGTAGTTGACTTTGGAACACCCTTGAATGCGTTCTTACCCACACTCTTGATTTTCGTACTCTTAATAGTGATGGTCTTTAACTTCTTGTCGCCTGAGAATGCTTCCTTGCCTATCGTTGTCACACTCTTAGGAAGTGTCACAGTCTTAAGCTTCTTACAGTTCTTAAATGCTCCCTGATCCACCTTGGTAAGGCTTGAGCCCTTAACCGTTACGGTCGTTAGGCTTGAGCATCCTGAGAATGCGTTCTTGCCAACCTCTTCAACACTTGCAGGCAGCGTCACTGTCTTAAGCTTAGTACAGTTCTTGAATGCGTTGTCACCGATATCCTCAACCGTTGCAGGAATTGTTACTGTTGTGATTGTCTTATTACCTGAAAAAGCGTTATCTGCAATCGAGGTGACGGTCGCTGTAACACCATTGACCTCAACTGTGGAAGGAATAGTTACCTTCTTATCCTTAGATGTGGCTGATGCTGTGTATTCAACCTCAACCTTTCCATCTGTACTTTCTGTAACTGTATAGGTTGCGCCTGTCTTCTCATCAGTTGTTGATGTACCTGTTGCAACCTGCTCTGTTTTAGGAGCTTCGGTTGTTGTAGGAGCTTCGGTTGTTGCAGGAGCTTCAGTTGTTGTAGGAGCTTCGGTTGTCTGTCCACCCTTCTTAGGAGAAAAGGTCAATGTTGAATTAGTCAAAGTATACATATAATAATAAGGATAGGTAATAGTTATGCTCTCCTTTATATAACCATTGCTAGCAAGCCACTTAGTAACTGCTTCATCATACTTTGTATGATAGTCTGCTTGAACTTCAAACACATCTGAGCCTTCAGGTATGGTCACTTCTTTTGTATATGTACTAAAATCATTAAGTGTTGCATCAGGATTGTCAACAAATGTATAATATTTTGTAATATATTCATCTGTCTGACTATCATATTGATCATCACCCTGGATATCATAATCTCCTCGGTTAATTGGTATAATCTCTGTTATTTCCAGCCAATCAACATCTCCACTCGTATGCTTTTTACCAATAGCAAAATATGAATCCTGTGCATAATACCCCCACCTCGAACTTCTGCCCCATTTCTCTTCCGGAGCCTTTGGAGAAGAAGGATTAACATATGGATTATATTGATCACCACTCCAATAATAAACTCTTACATATGTAGCGCTATCATCAGTCTTCTTATATGCATATGCCTGAGATGTATCCGTAGCACAGCGTAAAGCCGCACTTACATTTCCACCTCTATCCACAGGAGAATCTTTATCCTCCTCAAGCAGTTTAATTTTTTCAACTGTATATGCAGCAAATTCGTCATCACTTATATTACTCTCATCATCATTAGAATTTATTATCTTAAGATATCTGTCTGAATCTTCTTTAGACTCATACCATGTGCCATCTTCTGCTTTTAGTAATTTTGCATAGCGAAGCTCTTTCCAGCTTACATAATCAATATTATATGAATATGCAGATGAATATCTTAAAGATATTACATAATAATTATCTTCCTCTTCAGAATCTACTTTCTTATACAATGATGATGCCGGAAATGTATGCATAATATAATTGGTATCATCAGATACATATTGTGTTGTGGGATCCTGATGACTGGTATGCTCTTTCCATGTGGGAACAGCTGACACATCACCATCATATGTCAGAAGCTTGGATGTATCAAGTTTATTATCTGCTTTACCCCCGAACAAGCCTACACCCGTATACTCAGACCCGTATATGTCGGCTGAATCATTCTGATTAAGGTCACCGCTGTTAATCTTGACAGTAACATTCTTGCCAATATGTAATGCACTACTATTAGATGCAACTTGTTCAAAGTCAACTGCCTGACTTGTTGCATAATGATTAGTTAACTGCGTAGGTGCATCCCAACTGTCGCCGGTCCAATATGACCCTGTAAGTGGTGGATTAATTTCCAATGTACCCGCCCCCTCTATCGATAAGGTTGTTCCACTTAGCCTAATATTTTCCAGATAATTGGTTCCATTGACAACAAGCTTTAACGAACCCATATTAGATATAGACAAGCCCATTGTTTTCCTGCTGACATTATTCATTGTGATAGTATTAGATGATGCATCATATGAAAAGCCATTCCACGCTCCACTATATGAATTACCGTTATCATATAAATTGCAATGCTCTTCTGCTTCCCGTTTCTTATCATATTCTTGATTAATTTCTTGAAGCTTCTGTTGTTTTGTCTCCTGATCAAGAGACTCATTATTGTATATCTGTTCTTCCATCTGATTTAGAGATGCGTTCAACTCATACATTTTAAAATGGTCAAAAAGAAAAATACTTTTATAACTCTCAAATTCCTCAGCATTAACCGGCAATCCGACAATCATACTCACTACCATTACTGCGCAAAGCGACATCGCCTTGATTCTTTTGACAATTCCTTTCCTCATAAAATATAATCCTCCTTTTCCTTATATTGCCTGATTCGGTACTAATTCTTCCGTGCAATATATATTTCCATTGCACATGCAATATATATTCCCTTCGCATCCTCTTACATGCGATATATATTTACAATGTACATACTCAAGGATTCCCACCTCTCAGGCAAAAAACTATAACTACATATCGACATTCTATACAAAATCCCCGCCGATTTCCACAGATTGCCACCATTTGTCAATGACAATTCATCTGGCAATCCGCCTGAAAATCTTCTTTATCTCATTTCATTTCTCCTTGTCCTATAGAATCTCGCCATATAATCTTCCGCATCCTTCTCCGACTTGAAAATACGATATTCCGGCTCCTGGTACCCCTCAATACTCTCCTTAAACTCCTTCTGGGATGAAAATATACCGGACTTATTCCCTCGTCTTACAGCATAATACTTCATATTGTCTGCTCTCCTATATACTCGGTAAGACCGCCATCTTACTTGTGTGCCACCTTACCTGTAAACAAATTGTATCACTCAGGGAATACATTTCAATAAATTGCCAGTATTTGTCAATGACAATTGTTGGGGCAATTTTTATTCTATATACATGACCTTATCCTATAGATTACCCTTTATAGCTCATAGTGATATATAAATATTCATGGCTCTGTCACAACATATGGTTGATAACCCCTCATCCGCCCTTCGGGCACCTGTCTCCGCTCCCTCGCAATACTGTCGTCCACCGGACGACTGCGACAGTCCGCGCAGAACCGAAGGCGCTAAACGTCCTGTGGACGTTTGTTCAGCGCGGACCGAAATGGAATGTAGACCCACAGGACTTCGTGCGCCCCCCAGAGGGGGAAGGCAACATAAAATCAACTGTATGTTGTGACAGAGCCATCATTTATTTTATTGCACCCGGTCTCTTATAACCTCGACCTTGCACTCATGTCTCTTGTTGCTGTCACCCTTATAATATGCGATACCAACCGCAAGTATTCTACCTGTATATTTTATCTCACCTGCTCTGCCCATGAATCTCATAGCATACCTTCTGTCCTTAATCTGTGCAATTGCATCATCAGCCGATGCATCAACCTTGAACTCAGCTACTATACAGTCTCCATCGGGCTTATTAGGATAAAAGAACATATCCGCATACCCTGCTCCGGCAGGATGCTCTCTTTCAACCCTATATAAGTTCCTTGCCTGAATATATACCATATTAAGAACCGAGGACAGCTCAGCTTCGTCATTGTAATACATCTTAGGACTTTCTGAATTATGAACCTTCTCCATAATCTCTGTCATCAATTCAGTATCTCCTTTAAGTGTGGCATTCAACATACTCTCTGACTCCTTAGCCATCTGATATATTGCACCAAATGATTCCTCCTTAGATACCATGTCCGCAAACTTATCCATAAGCTCTTTGTTAGGAATCGTCACATATCCATCTTCATAACTAAGAAATCCATACACCACCATTGCTGAGTATATCTCATTTCTTGTCTTAAGCTCCATTGAAGTTGCAGCATATTCAGAGATATTAGCCTTAATGGGTGTTCCGGCCATCATTGCTGCAATATCGTCTCTGATGTTATTGATATCATTTCTTACATAGTAATATATCTCATCATAGGGTCCTGCACTGGTCCAAAAATCTCCAAGCTGATTATCAGTAAGGGCACCCACAATAGATCGCGGATTATACAGCTTAATTCCACTGACTGTATGATAACCATTATACCACTCGGCAAGCTCTTCTCTGCTTATCTTAGGTTCTGCTTCTATTCCAATATACTTTTCATAAAGCTTGTCAACCTCTTCATCTGTAAAACCGAAATATGTGCTGTATTTCTCCCTTGTTGCCATCGTATATTCAAAAAACATATTAAGCTCAGAGCCACTTGAATACTTAACAATAGGAAGAATCCCGGTCATATATGCTAACTCAACATATGGGCGATCCTTCAGCAGCATACTCAAGAATTTTATAAATGATCTTCTATCAGCATTCGTCACAAAATCCTGATGAAATATATAGTCCCATTCATCAAGAACAAAAATATATTTTTCACCATAACCATATTCCACTATTTTACCAAATGCATCCCACACCGAATCATTCTCATTAATTCTTATATCCTTATACATCATTATAAGGTCATCCTTTAACAATCTTTCAATACGGCCAATATATTGCTTGTAAGAGCTGCAATCCTCCGGCACATCATTGAATCGTATATATACAACATTATGCTTGTTAAGATGCCTATCATACCAACCATACTTTGATGCCTCAAGCTTCCCAAATATATCTGCACTATCAATCCCTTTGCTGAAATACGCAGCAATAAGATTAGTCATCATGGTTTTTCCAAATCTTCTTGGTCTTATGATGCATATATATTTGTTACCTTTCCCACGGCTCTCCTCATGAATATCAGACTCAACTATATTCACTAACTCATTCAGCATGGCGCTCTTATCTATATAGTAGGACGCTGACACGTCATCCTTGAACAACATATATGAACTTTTGCTGTTGATCAGCATACCCATTACACATTTCTCCAATCTCATTTGAATTAGATAAATGTATTGTAACAATTAATCATATTTATTACAAGCCTTTTCCCCACCATTTGTCATTGACAATTATTTTGGCAATTTTTATTCTATATATATGACCTTATCCTATAGATTACCCTTTATAGCTCATAGTGATATATGAATATTCATTAAATTTACACATTTATGTATTTTTTTACATTTTTTACAT
>JAFUXG010000019.1 GCA_017470935.1 Lachnospiraceae bacterium | reverse complement strand
GAGCATTGTCTCCTATGTATATAGTTGGTTTTGGTCGATTGACATTATACACTAAATAGGGGGTCAATGCTCATTTTTTTGCAAACCCTCAGAAATAAAGGCTTTAGAAACAAAAAATGGGGTGTCAGTTTGACACTACCACAATAAAAAGGAAGGTGTTGCAATGATAACAGTAAAATATTCTGCAAAATGTATACAAAAGATTGCGTTCGTGTTACAATAGTGCTATAATAGCAAAAATGAAAGGAGTGATATTATGGCATTATCTACACTTACAGCTCGTGTTGATGAGCATGATAAATTGGATTTTGATAATTTTTGTTCCTCTGTTGGTCTTACATCGTCTGCTGCAATCAATATTTATGTTAAGACCGTTTTGCGTGAGAAGAGAATCCCATTTGAAATTAAGCAGGAAGATCCGTTCTTTAGCGCAAAAAACCAAGAGTATGTATTAAAATCAGTCAATGAACTTCGTGCGGGTAAAGGGACTGTGCATGAGTTGATCGAGGATATGGATGAGTGAAAAGGTTTGGTCTGATGATGCGTGGGATGATTATCTGTACTGGCAGACACAAGATAAAAAAACTCTTAAGCGTATAAATCAGTTAATAAAGGACATAGAAAGAAACGGTGCAATGCATGGAATTGGAGATCCAGAACCGCTAAAAGGGAATCTCCAAGGAGAATTCAGCAGACGTATAAATGAGAAAGACCGTCTTGTATACCACTTGGATGATGGACGTATATACATTTCCCACTGTAAAGGGCATTATGACGATAACTGAAGATTAATTATTGTTATTGACAAGCAATCTTTAACAAGGACTCTGACTCCGTCATTTCAAGCTTCGTTCTTCGCTCCGCTACGGTCGGCGCATAGCGGATATCCTGCGCCCTTGTACCCCGGCTAATTAAAGCTCCGGTGAGAATTCACCGGGGCTTTTGTGATGCCTGAAAATAATGTCACCAAACTCGCAACTACCAGTTAAATGACCCACAAAAAAAACTGTGATATATTTATCATATGTTATAGATAAATATACCATTTCATGACATTAATTGATGTTACAGAGAAAATAATGTTAAATGAAAATATTTTATAATATTGATATTTGAAAGGCGCAAGCGGAGGAAGAAATAGATGGCGGGAAGATTGATTAATCAAATAAAAATGTATTTTGAGGAAAAACAGAATTGGAGGATGAAAATGAATGAACCTCTTAAAGCAAGGGTTATTTCTGATTTACAATATAATAAATCCGCTAATATTGATAATGATAAATCTGAAAAAGGTAAAAATGGAGATGGCAATATTACAAAAAAGACCATGAGATGAAAGATAATGTTAAACAAAGTTAAATATTTAGCAGAAGCATGTCGCAAAATCTTCTGCATGGATGTGATTGAATCATAAAGGAGATGAACTATGGAAAATACAGAGAAAAGAACATATAATAATAAATCAAAGGATTACGCTGCTATATTAGATGCATATAGAAGGTATCCGGAGGTGGCTAAAGCTAAAGTTGTTCCACAAGCATTTGAAAAAAAGCTTGCAGTAAGAAATGATCTGCAAAATCGTGCAATCAAAGTATACCATCAATTAGCCGGTAATGTGGCGACAATGTCGGAGTGTAGTAAGCTGGTGAATAAGGGCAAAGTGGTTTATAGGCAGTATGTGGAGTACTCTATATCTGCTCCGGAAATTGTTGATCAATCTATACAGAATGATGTTGATAGGCTGCTTCGTATAATGGCTTGTTGGGAGTCTGAATTTGTCAGGCAGTTCAGGTTTAACGAACATGATGGTGGCAGAATTGATTTAATAAAGATACTGGATGATGAAGCTAATGTAAGACAGCTATTAAGCCACACAATACATTGGGTTATGGAACGGGCACTATCTGATACAGAATATACGATTGTTACTGAAGAGGATCGCAATATATATATTACAAATACAGGTAAGAAATACCATATTGCCGGTTGCCGGTACTGTATGGGAAGAAGGCTCATGGCTGTATCAATTAATAAGATAGAGAACATGGGGTATGCTCCCTGCCGGTGTGTTACTAATTTAATAAATGATAAAGGGACCAAAACGGCAGCAGTTTCAGGTAAAAATGCTATCAGGGCAATTGCCGGAAGGCATAGCTGCATGACTGCTTTTATTGATGAGTCGATTAGAGATAATCCTGCAAAAAATTGGGATTACAAAGCAGGCAATAAGCAGGCAAGCTATAGTTATGTTATTTGTAGAGGTTTTTTGAATTCTGAAAAGGAGATTAATTGTGCCAATATATGTATGAAAAATGCTTGCCTGTTTACCGACACAAGCAGTCCCAATCGTACAGCTATTGAGGCTATAAGTACGGTTCTTTTTAAGCTTGCTTACAATAATAATTTTCATGATGATGTTATTATATATACAGATAATGACGCGGCTAAGGACAGATGGTATCTGAATATAACTAATCAATATCTTGCAAAGCAATTCAAAAGTGTTGTGGTGAAAGCCATTAATAGAGAGGATAACACTGTTGCAGATGCAATAGGAAGAGAGAGAGCCTTCATTGATGTGCCCGCATCTGTTATGAAAAAGATTATTTGGCAGTGTAATGAATATAATGAACTAAAGAAAAAGGTAGCCGGACTTGAAAAGGAGCTTGATGATATAAAACAATTGTTTGATGAGAAGCGGCAAAGCGAACAAGCGGGGCGCAAGGCTCGGTCTACATCCTTTGCTGACATGGTATCCGACTAATGTCGGCGGCAGTCAGTGCTAAACGTGTGCCGCTGGCACGCAGTACATATGAACTACGGCTGATTATAGCCCCGGTGAGAATTCACTGGGGCTTTTGTGATGCTTGAAAGAATTATTAACAGTTGTTTTTTTGTTTTAAACGTGTATAATGACAATAAAAGCTCCCACACTTCACTACAACAGGTATTTGAAGGCACTTTGTAAATAGTTGGATCAGGTTTGTTATGAATAGTAAGAATAGGACAGCATTTATAGTATTATTAACAATTATAGTAGTGTTTTTGTCTGCATTTTGTTATCTTTACTTTGTGAGGCTCCAAAGCGCAGGCTTTTCCCAGGGTGACATGGTGACAATGTCTTATAATGACGGAGCCTTCATGTTGTCCTGGGATAATTTGAGTAATAAAAGAGATGTGGAATACATTGTCAAGGTGTATGAGGGGGCTGGTGACAAGGCTCTTTCTGAAGAGCCTATATACTCATTTAATTATAAATGGTGGGACTATGGCGATACAGATTCCGGTAAGGCTTCTGAATATAGTCTTAAATTGCCGTCTGACATTATATTTGACAGTCCAAAGACAATCTATATCAATACAAAAAAAATCATAAGTATTTTTGGTATTGATATTGGAAGGAAGGGTAAGGCGCCTATTGTTGCAAAGTATATTCCTTCTGATACGGCTGCTTTTGAAATGGATTATGAGGTTGATGTCCCGGATAATAAAATATCCTTTACCTGTGACCGGGTCATCCCGGGTATATACCGGCTTGATTATTCAGTAACTACTGAAAATGAAATATCAGATAAGATTGTTTTGGATGAAGCAGCTAAGGATGATGGAGAGATAGCTTTTGTGGAGGAATTTGGCGGTGATACACTGCCAATGCCACAACCGGGGGAAAGGTACACATTTACAGTGACCTGTAAGAGTGCGGAAAACAGATTGATAATAGGCTATGGTAATGCTGTTCTTGATAGAGAGGATTTCCTTACGGATAAGATCAATGTAACCCTTAATGATGACGGAAAAAACAGATATATTTTAACATGGAATGAGACTAAGGGAGAGGGATATAAGGTGTCATGCTGGGATGACAGCAGCAAGGACTGGCAGAAGCTTCGGGAATACTCCTTAAATGATGACAGGACTTATGAAACAGATAAGCTAGAGCCCTGCAGGGACTACAGATATAGGATAGAGGCAGTTGGGACGCCGACAGATATCAAAGATGAGGATCGCATTTCGGAGGTAGACATACATACCGGTCCAAGTGCCGAATATTCCAGCGTGTGGCCGACACAGGAGCTTAGCATATATAAGGATAGCACAGGTGATGACAGTGTTGGTACCATTGGGGTGCTTCAGTGTGTTACAGCTCTTGAGGAGAAGGACGGAAGGTTTCTGATTCAGACAGGTGCGGATGATGACAGCATTAAGGGATATATCGATTCGAATAAATGTATGATCAACCTTCCCGATTATATAGGTGATTTGTGCAGATATGATATTACCAACAGCTATTGCTCCATATATTGCGCCCACACCTATGGGATTCCCGCAGTGTCAGGTACTGTTGTAAAGGGTTATGAAAATGTCCTTCTTGATGACGGAACATTTCTTGTGCCCCTGCTCTATCCTGTTGCGAAAAAGCTTGTTCCTGCAGCGGAGGAAGCAAGAAAGCAGGGCTATGTTATAAAGATATACGATTCCTTCAGGCCTTATGTGGCTACACGTTCCATATATGATCTGTCGTATGAGGCTCTTAATTATGTTGTGCCGGAATATGGCTTTTCAAGAATTACCCTTTCTGAGTATAGGAGTGGCAAGAGCGCAGGGGTTTTAAGCCTTTCAAATCTCAAGAAGGCGGAGCCTTTAACAGAGGAGAAAAAGGACGAGGATAAGGACAGCAAAAAGAGCAAAAAAAGGAAGAAAGCATCCAAAGCCAAAAAGAAAAGCACGGAAGCAAAGGTGGTGTACAACGAAAACACCTACGCTAAGGTGATGCTGAATGACGGAGCCTACAATCTGGGAGCCTTTTTGGCTGCAAGCGGCTCTATGCATAATCTGGGCATTGCCATGGATATGACTATAGAGGATATTGATACGGGAGAGGAGCTTGTCATGCAGTCAGCCATGCACGATCTGAGCTATCATTCTGTACAGGCAGCCAATAACGACAACGCGAATACATTGAAAAATATTATGATGCCCTGCGGGTTTTCCATGATAACCAGTGAATGGTGGCATTTTCAGGACAATGATGTAAGAGATACTCTTAAACCTGCTTCTGTCCAGAATGGAGTGTCCATAGAGGGCTTTAAGAAGGATGACAAAGGATGGCGGTATAAGAGGGCTGATGGAAGCTATTTTAAAAATACTACAGAGGATATTGACGGCGATTCATATTCATTTGATGAGGAAGGATATATAAAGTAATGTTTGAAATGAAAAGGACTGTGACCTACTCACAGGTTGGAAGTAATATTACAATGGATATGGCAGGTATTGTCCACTATCTTCAGGATTGCACACTGGCTCATTCTGAAAGTGTGGGAAGGGGGATAGAGCATGTTGCCGGGACTAAAAGAGCATGGTTTCTCTCAAGCTGGCAGATAGAGGTGATACGTTTCCCTGAATATCAGGAGCATGTTACAGTGCGCACATGGCCTCATGATTTCAAAAGCTTGTACGGCTATCGAAATTTCGATATATTAGACAATACAGGTGCACAGCTTGTAAGGGCTAATTCTATATGGATATTTATGGATCTTTCAAGGATGATGCCTATGAAGCCGTCAGAGGAAGACATGAAGGGCTATGATATTGAGCCTGCAATAGATATGGAGTATGCACCGAGAAAGATCAAACAGCTTGGAGAGGAATATCGTGTTGAAGAGAAAAAGCCTCCCTATGATAAGAATTTAACTGCGGTTAATAATTCTTCCGGAATCTATGTTAAGAAATCCTTCTTAGATTCCAACAATCACGTTAATAACGGTCGATACGTTTCTGAAGCACTTGATCTGATAGATGTGGGAGACATTAAGAAAATGCGGGTGGATTATAGAAAAGCAGCAGTGCTTGGGGATGTAATGTATCCGGTTGTTTACATGAATGACGGCATTACCCAGGTGGTGTTAAATGATCCCGAAGGCAGTCCATATGTACTGGTGGAAATTACTGAGTGAATTTAAGATGGTAATGGTTCACTGATATTGACTGTTCCTGATGTAGTTAAGAATATAAAGATATGGAAGGTTAATAATAAATGGTAGAGATAGGAAAATGGCAGACCTTACAGGTTGTAAGAAGCAAGGATTTTGGAATATATTTAGCGCAGCATGAGGGTGATGATGATGCGGTGCTTCTTCCAAGAAAGCAGGTGCCGGAGGGTCTGAAGGCAGGTGGAAGTATAGAGGTGTTTGTGTATCTGGATTCTAAGGATCGCCCTATTGCTACTACAAATACCCCCCTTATCACCATAGGAGAGATTAAGAGGTTAAAATGTGCGGATGTATCTAAGATAGGTGCATTCATGGATTGGGGCTTAGAGAAGGATATCCTTCTTCCCTTCAAGGAGATGACGGGAAAGGTCAAGGAAGGCAGAGAATATCTTGTATATATGTATATGGATAAGAGCAGCCGGCCTTGTGTTTCCATGAAGCTATATGATCATTTATCCTCTGATTCCACGTACAAAAAGGGTGATTCCGTACAAGGATATATATACGAGATCAGTGATAGGATGGGTGCTTTTGTGGCAGTTGATGACAAGTACCAGGGGCTTATTCCAAAGCAGGACTTACATAAGAGGGTTAATGTTGGTGATACCATGACAATGCGTGTTACCGAGGTTAGAGAGGACGGCAAACTCAATCTGTCAATATCGAAGCTTTCTTATCAGCAGATGGAGGAGGACAGTGAGATGGTATATCAGGCGATATTGTCCTTTGACGGGGTACTTCCCTTTAATGACAAAGCATCTCCGGAGCTTATTGAGAGAGAGCTTGGGCTTTCCAAGGCAGCATTTAAGCGGGCGGTGGGAAGGCTGCTTAAGGAAGGCAGGATTGAGATACATGAGCACTCTATTGTGACTAAGTAGATTATCTCCTGTAAAGAATATGTGGATGGAAGTTATATATAAATAATTTCTCTTATATTGATAGGAGATATATAATAGCGTTGTAGAATTAAATGCAAGCTATTAATTAAAAAATATATTGGAGGACAAATATTATGAAAAATGTAATCAAGACAGACAAGGCACCACAGGCAATAGGACCTTATTCACAGGCAATCGAGGCAGGCGGAATGGTATACACATCAGGTGTTGTACCAATCGATCCCGCAACAGGTGAGGTTGTAAATGGTGACATCAAGGTACAGGCAACAAGAGTATTTGACAGCATGAAGGCACTTCTTGAGGCCGCAGGCTCCTCATGTGAGGATGTGGTCAAGACCACAGTATTTATCAAGGACATGAATGATTTTGCTGCGTTAAATGAAATATATGCCACATATTTCACAGGTGCATTTCCTGCACGTTCATGTGTGGAGGTGGCTAGACTTCCTAAGGATGTGCTTATTGAGATGGAAGCAATTGCAATCAAAAAATAATATGTCCTGGGATTTTTATGCCATTGCGTTTGGAAAAGTGTAATTGTGAAACCTATGATATATTATAACTAAGTTGAGGATTAATGATTATGGACCAGGATGATTTATACGATTATGAAGAAATACCTCATTCATACAATTTAAATGGAGAAGTAAGAAATGATTCCCGTAAGGATATGAAGCTTGCAGGGCTGTTCTTTTTCCTTCTCATGATATTGGAAATCCCTATGGCACTGCTGATATACGCTGTTCAGGATATGTTTCCTGCTGAGAAGGAAACACTTATTTCGGTTTTGATGACGCAGGGGTATCTTTTGGCTGCTGCCCTCATTTATATTGTCATAAGAAGGAAGAGCTTTAGGAATGATCTCTGTGTGAGAAGCTATAAGCTGTCATCATTCTTTCTTTCTGTTTTAGTGCTTATATGTGCTTCGCCTATGGCAAACTGCCTTAATGTAGTCAGCCAGTTCTTTACAAGCAATAGGGCAAGTCAGGCAATATTTGAGATCACAGAGAATGTCCCTGCGTGGCTTGCAATTATTATAGTTGGATGTCTTCCCGGATTTGTTGAGGAAACAATATACAGGGGAATCATATTCTCGGCATTCAGAAAATATTCCGTTCTTGTGGGAGTTATAATAAGTGCATTGTCCTTTGGACTTATGCACCTTAATTTTAATCAGATGCTATATGCAGTTTATCTGGGAATAATATTTGCATTTCTGGTGGAGGCAACAGGCTCTCTCACCTCTACGATGATACTGCATATGCTATTTAATGCTGTCAATACAGGATATCTTTTTCTTCTTCCTGCCTTGCTTTCAAAGCTGAAGGAGATGGGGGTTGAGGAGGGTAATCTCAGCATTCAGGAGCTGCTTGATAAAACGCCCACAAATGCTGAGCTTATGTCATCACTGAAATTCTTCCTGCCCCTGGCAGCGGGAGGGCTGTTTCTGACAGTCGTACTCATTAAGCAGATCGCAGTTCTGAATGGCAGAGAGCTTACATGGGAAACGATATGCGCAAAGAGGGAAGGGGCGACTGATGGCGCCAGACCTATCAATATATGGATAATACTTGGGTGGCTATTCTGCCTGTTGATTTCAGTGCGGAACATATAGATGTATTACTGTTTAGTACACTTTTATCGGAAAGGAGTAACACATGATCGAATCTGTTGGTCTTACAAAACAATTTGTCAGGACCTTGAAGAAGGGACAAAAGGAAGAATTCTATGCGGTGGATCATATAAGCTTCAAGGCTAATCCCGGTGAGATATTGGGGATATTGGGACCTAATGGTGCCGGAAAGACCACTCTGCTCAGAATGCTCGGCTCCTTGATGGAGCCCACGGAGGGGCATGTTGTGATCAGGGATAAAGGTGATAATGAGATAAGGGATAAAGCAGACCTGAAGAAGCATATTGGCTATCTTTCTGAGAACACGAAGCTTTATGGAAGATTTACTGTGAGGGAAACCCTGAGTCTTTTTGGAGAGCTGTATGGTTTTACAAAGGAAGAAATGACGGAGAAAATTGAAAAGACTAATGATATTTTGAAGATGGAAGAGTTCATTGACAATCGTGTGGAGAAGCTTTCCACAGGCCAGAAGCAGCGGACCTCAATTGCCAGATGCCTTGTGCATGATCCTGACATTTACATATTTGATGAGCCTACCTTAGGACTTGATATAATAAGCTCAAAGGCAATTATAGATTTTATGAAGCAGGAAAAACAAAGGGGTAAGAGTGTTCTTTATTCCACCCACTATATGGAGGAAGCAGAATTTTTGTGTGATAGGATAGTCATGATCAACAAGGGTCATGTAATTGCTACCGGAACACCGGAGGAGCTCAGGGTTAAGACGGGAACAGGTAATCTGCGTGATACCTTCTTTGCACTTGTAGAAGGAGGTGACGAGGATGAATTATAAGAAGCTAAAGACCTTATATAAGAAAGAGATCATGGATGTTCTTCGTGATAAAAAGACTATACTTACAATGGTGGTGCTGCCGGTAATATTGTACCCACTTTTATTTCTTATTGTTATGCAGGTGGTTTCCATGATATCCCAGTCACAGCAGGAGAGGACCTATCATGTGTCATATGTCAATGTGTCAGATGAAGACCGGATAGCCCTTAATAATTGGATCGATGGTGAGGATGACAAGCTGGAGTACAGTATAGAGACGGTTGAATCTGATGATCCTGATAAGGATCTGGAGGATGAAAATATTGATGCATACATCACAGCCACTGTGTCAGGGGGACAGGTGGCATATGAGATACATTACCTTTCAGCAGTAACCAATTCCAATTCTGTAGAGGGAATGTTAAAGGAAGAAATTGACGGCTACGCCAAGCACGTTGCAGAAGAAAATGCAAAGACCTCCGGTCTTGATGTCCAGGCTGTATTATATCCGGTTATTTCAAAGTCAACAGACCAGTCCAGCAGTGAAAGCTCCATAGGAAGTATATTGGGAGGTATTATTCCATTTCTTATGATAACAGCTATTCTTATGGGCTCTATGTATCCCGCGATAGATGCAACAGCGGGAGAAAAGGAGAGGGGAACGTTAGAGACGCTTTTGACACTTCCTATAGGTAATATGGAGTTTATTATGAGTAAGTTTCTGTCGGTGGCGACAATCTCTGTTGTGTCGGTGTTTATTAATACCCTTTCAATGGGAGGCGTGGCTGCCTATATGTTTGCCACCATCAAGAGCCTGACAGAGGGTGCAGGGGAATTTAATATATCCACATTTATACCTGCAATACTAATTTCTGTTGTCTGTGTTATTGCTTTCGCACTATTTATGAGCGCGGTTGTAATGTGCGTGTGCGCATTTGCCAAGAGCTTTAAAGAGGCAAATAATTATGTGACGCCTGTTACACTGGTGGTCATGCTTACTGGATATATCGGTTTTATTCCAAACATTGAATTGACATCAAGGACAGCGCTTATTCCTGTGGCAAATATCTGCCTCTTGATGAAGGCATTGCTGGTGTTCAAATATGATTTTCAGCTTATTATGATAGTGCTGTTTTCAAATATTATATATGCCTTTATCTCGGTATGGTTCTTGTCAAGGATTTATAACAGTGAGTCGATTCTGTTTGGTGAGTCCATCAGCGGAATTAAGCTGTTTGAACGCAGAAAGAATATCAAAAAGGGAAGTGTACCATCGATTCAGGAGGGCTTATTGATCCTGGTGGTGGCGCTGCTTCTGATGGTATATCTTGGTGGGATAATGAGTCTTGATAATCCTGTTATGGGTGTGATTATTCCCCAGCTTTTCATCGGTCTTCTGCCTATACTTGCAGCCATATACATAAAGGCGGATATGAAGCGTGTGTTTGGTTTCAAGGTGCCGAAGCTTAGGCATCTGCTGGGTTCATTTATTCTTATTATAGGAAGCTCTTCGGCAGTGCTTATAATAGCCAATATACTTGCATATCTTATGCCCGGAAAGAATAAGGTGGTCACAACAGGCTTTGAGGATATTCTTGACGGTGTTCCCTTTGTGGGTGCGCTGCTGCTTATTGCACTTGCGCCGGCAGTCTGTGAGGAGCTGATGTTTAGGGGATACCTGCTTACTGCATTTAAAAACAAAATGAGGCTTTTGTATGCCATTCTTATTGTGTCAGTACTTTTTGGGATAAGCCATATGAGTCTCATTAGATTACTTCCTACAGCCCTTTTGGGTATTGCCCTTGCCTATGCATTTCACCAGTCTGAAAGCATTATATGTTCCGGACTTATGCATTTTATGAACAATGGTTTTTCGGTATTTCTCCTCTACTATGGGGATAAAATTCCGGCTCTTAATACTGATGAGATGACAAGACCGGTAATTGGTGTTATGATAGGGCTGGCGATTATCTGTATTCCTGTGGGAATCAAGCTGTTGAACAAGGAGCATAAAAAATGATCACTACGAAAAATTATTCATTTAAGTCAAAGGATGAGGTTATAATACATGGAGTGTGTATGATACCCGATGAGCCGGTTGCAATTTTACAGATGGTGCACGGAATGAACGAGCATAAGGAGCGATATACTGTATTTATGGAGGAGATGGCTAAGAAGGGCTATATCGCCATGATGCAGGATAACCGTGGGCATGGGGAAAGTATTAATTCTCCTGAGGATCTGGGGTACTGCTATCCTTCGAAGGAAAAGGGAATGGTTGAGGATACATACAGAGCCACCAAATATATTAAGAAAAAATACCCTGATTTGCCGCTTATTCTATACGGACACAGCATGGGTTCATTGATAGTCAGGGCATATCTGAAAAAGCATGATGATGCAATTGATGGCCTTATTGTGTCAGGCTGCCCATCATACAATAGTGCCACACCCCTTGGAAGAACCTTAGTGCGGGTAATACGCAAGGTGCGTGGAGACCGATACAGATCAGATATGATTCAGAATATGGTTACAGGAAGCTTTGATCTTCCATTTATTACTGAGAATAGAAAATTTGCCTGGTTATCCACTGATGAGCGGGTTTCTGAAGCCTTTATGAAGGATTCTCTTACCCAGTTTGTATATACAGCCAACGGTTTTCTTACTCTTCTCAATCTTGAGAAGATGGTTTATAAGGATAAGGATTATAAGGTGAAGAATGAGAGACTTCCCATTATGTTCATGTCCGGCAGGGATGATCCCTGTCTTATAAATGAGGGTAAATGGAGAGAGGCTATGGAGCGTATGAGAAAGCTTGGCTACAAGAATGTTAATGGGATGCTCTTTGATAATATGAGGCATGAGATACATAATGAGCCTGACAAGCAGGTGGTGTTTAAAGAGATCGACAGGTTTTTGACAGTATGCCGCTGCTAAGCTGGCCTGATTAATATGTAAAAATGAACATAAAAAAGATTACAATTTAAAAAAATATGTTGATTTATTTTACGTGATTATGTATAATATTCTTAAGCTTAAAGGTGCGTTTATTTTTAATGCCAATAAGTGTGACTGTCAACATGTTGTGTTTGATGGTTATAATATATAATAGATGTTGTATCTGATAATTTTATTATTTTAATTAATATTAAGTAAGGAAGGTATTAAGTTATGGAAATCACAGGAATTGGAATGTCTGCAATGTCTACAACTGTATTATCGAATGCCAATACTAATTCAGCAGTTGGTATTGCGTTACTTGACAAGGCATTGGAAGCTGATCAGATGAATGGCGATGCAATGACAAAGATGTTAGAGCGATCTGTTAATCCAATGGTGGGTCAGAATATTGATATCCGTTTGTAATGCGGCGGATGATTTATGTGATTTTGTGAATTTTCTATAGCATTTATTATAATTTTATTTTTGTATTTATAATAAGAGTATTAACACATTCGAAGAGCTTCGGATGTGTTTTTACGTTATCGCTAAGCTATCTAAGGAATATTCACTCATTGACAAGGTTTTCTTACTTTGCTATAATTCACTGTTGTTAGCACAAATATGATTTTTTCTTAAAATATTAGTTAGACATATTAGTTAAAGGTTTTACTTATAATCAGGATTAATGCTTTTGGAAAGGAGAATCGCTGTGAAGAAGAATGCATTTATGGGAGCGGCTATGCTTGCAGCTGCTGTAATAGGTGTTATGGCGCCTGGTATTAATAGTAGGGCAGATGTTTTGGACGAGTCTACAGTCAGTATTACTTATGCACTTGATCAGTATGTCCAGAGCTTACATATAAAGGAGATTAAAGAAGAGGATGTTGTTCAGGAGGAGGAAGCTCCTACATGCCGATATCCTGAGTTTGAAGGCAAGTGTCTTGCCTATGTAGATGAGGCTGTTAATGTCAGGGAAGAGCCTGATGAGGAGTCGGAGCGTGTCGGAAGTCTTCCGGTACATGGTATTGCCCTTGTTGTTGAGAAGGGGGATAATTGGACAAAGATAGAGTCTGGAATAACTGTTGGTTATGTGCGCAATGACTTCCTTTTGTTTGGTGATACTGCCGGTGCATATGCCGAGGAGACCTGTCCTAAGAAGGCTGTAGTCAATACTGAGACATTATATGTACGTGCCGATCAGAGTGAGGGAAGCGACTGTCTTACCATGATCGGTGAGGGAGAGACCTACGAAGTGGTTCCTTCTAATGGAGAGGTTGATGAATGGGTACATATAAAGGTGGATTCAGATATAGAGGGTTATGTGTCTGCTGATTATGTGGACGTTTCATACGGGTTTTCCCATGCACTTTCTGTAGCTGAGGAAGAGGAGATCCGCAAGAGAGAAGAAGAGGCTGAAGCTGCAAGACTGGCAGAGATGACAAGTACCAGAAGGCAGGAGGTTGTTAATTATGCTCTGCAGTTTGTTGGCAATCCATATGTATATGGTGGCACAAGCCTTACAAACGGTACTGATTGTTCCGGCTTTACTATGAGTGTATACGCTCATTTTGGCTATGGTCTTCCAAGGACTGCTGCGCAGCAGATGGCAGGGCTTTCAAGTGTCAGCCTTGATTCCATACAGCCAGGGGATCTGTTATTTTATAAAGATAAGAGCGGCGGTGTAGGACATGTTACCATGTATATTGGCGGTGGGCAGGTAGTACATGCCAGCAGCTCAACTACAGGTATTATTATATCCGGTATTGGATATCGTACACCATGTGGCGCTGCAAGAGTTATATGGGATTGATCATAAAGAGTGTCAGGGCTTTCCGTGCAATGTACGGAGAGCCTTTTTTAAAATACTAAGAAACTTCGTTTCTTAGTATTTATATTAAACGCTCCGCGGGATGCGCACCTCGCGGAGAAGAAGATAATTGCTTAGAGGTACCGCTCGGGTGCGAAAGAGTCGCAAGCGACTCTTTGTTCTTATTATCGCAGTGGCTGCGTATGGAATTTTGCTGCTCATGATGATCGGTTTTGGCAGTACACAGTAAATCCGTGTTGGGATTTCATGAATTAACCGCACAATTTGATACTTGATCTTGAATTATCTAAATATTTTTTGTACTCAAAAAAAGTGAAAATGGTCAGATTGCACAAAAAATAATCCACAAAATCCACTTTTGGCGGTGGATAATATTATGTCAAGTGATTATGAAATCTAGTTTTACACATCTCAAGGATGAAAAAAGGACGAAAAACGGACTTATACACAAAGTTATCCACATTATCCACCAAAAATCATAAAAATTAGGTTAATAAAATTGAGAAAAATCAAACGTGTGTTTCGGCAAAAGTGACGAAAAAAAACTTCAAAAGAAAAAAGATTGACAAAACAAATGTCAAATAAGTAGAAAAAACTTGTTTAATTATCAGACTGCAAGGCGGAAAATATAGAATTGCCAGAAAATATTTAATTAAAGATATTCATTGAAAAAAACACAATATATGGTATAATATTTTTATAGTTGGCTGATACAGGAAGTGCATTTTGCTGCGATACCAAGCTTTCTGTGGGAGATGGGGTGAAAGGCCGGCTGTAATATGACGAGAAGGAGTTGACAGACATGAAGTACATTATAAGTGGTAAGAATATTGAGGTAACAGATGGTTTGCGTTCAGCAGTTTATGAGAAGCTCGACAGACTCGAGAAGTATTTTAATGAGGATACTGAGGTTCATGTAACATTTTCTGTTGAGAAGGACCGTCAGAAGATGGAGGTTACAATTCCTATTAAGGGCAATATTATCCGCGCAGAGCAGGTTAGTGATGATATGTACGTATCGATAGACCTTGTTACAGAGGTTATTGAGCGTCAGATTTCAAGACATAAAAAGAAGCTAGTTGACCAGGCACAGAGTGCAGCGTTTTTCCAGAAGTCATTTATTGAGGAGGACATTCCTGATGATGACGAGATAAGCATTATCCGTACCAAGAAGTTTGCTGTTAAGCCTATGGATCCCGAAGAGGCATGTGTTCAGATGGATCTTCTTGGACATAATTTCTTTGTATTCCGCAATTCTGAGACGGATGAAGTCAATGTGGTATACAAGAGAAAGGGCAATACCTACGGACTTATTGAGCCTGAATGCTGATAAGCCTGTGCATCTGCTATAAGCTGATGCATTTATGGCTGTCAGATGCGGCAAGAATAATGATGATATAAGGCTCTGTTACAGCGTGTGGCTGTGACAGGGCCTGTTCTGTTTTGTTATCTATTTTCTTTGTTTGTAATCCTTGCTTTCTCTTTACTTTTGGAAAAAATGATGGTAGAATAGCACAGTATGATTATTCATGGGATATAATAGGATAACGAGGAGTGTTAAAATGAGTATTTTTGAGAAAGTATTTGGAACACACAGTGAGAAGGAGATCAAGCGGATAATGCCGCTTGTGGAAAAGATAGAAGCCCTTGATGAACCGATGCAGAAGCTTTCTGATGATGAGCTTAAGGCAAAGACTGATGAGTTTAAGAAGCGTCTTAATGATGGTGAAACCTTGGATGATTTGTTGGTTGAGGCTTTTGCAGTAGTAAGAGAGGCAGCAAGTAGAGTTCTTGGGATGAAGCATTATGAGGTGCAGCTTATGGGCGGTATCCTGCTTCATCAGGGTAGAATTCCTGAGATGCGTACAGGTGAAGGTAAGACCTTGGTTTCAACACTTCCGGCATATCTTAATGCATTAGAGGGCAAGGGCGTGCATATCGTTACCGTTAATGATTACCTTGCAAAGCGTGATGCTGAGTGGATGGGACAGATTCATGAATTCCTTGGACTTAAGGTTGGGGTTATCCTTAACAGCTACAATAAGGATGAAAGACGTGAGGCATATAATTGTGATATTACTTATGTTACCAATAATGAACTGGGCTTTGATTATCTGAGGGATAACATGGCTATATATAAGGAACAGCTGGTTCAGCGTTCACTTCACTATGCTATTGTGGATGAGGTTGACTCTGTTCTTATTGATGAGGCAAGAACTCCTCTTATCATTTCGGGTCAGAGTGGAAAGTCAACTGAGCTATATCGTATGTGTGACTACCTTGCAAGAAGCATGAAGAGAGGACAAGGTGACGGGGAGCTTTCCAAAATGGATGCCATCATGGGCGTTGATATAGAAGAGGATGGAGATTTTCTTGTAAATGAGAAGGACAAGCAGGTAATGCTTACTGCCCAGGGTGTAAAGGCTGTTGAGCAGTTCTTCAAGATTGATAACCTGGCTGACGCAGATAATCTTGAGATTCAGCATAATATCATTTTGGCACTTCGTGCTCACAACCTTATGTTCAAGGATAAGGATTACATTGTTAAGGACGATGAGGTGCTTATTGTTGATGAGTTCACCGGACGTATAATGCCGGGACGTCGCTTCTCCGATGGACTTCACCAGGCTATTGAGGCAAAGGAGAATGTGAAGGTCAAGAGAGAGAGTAAGACTCTTGCTACAATTACCTTCCAGAACTTCTTTAACAAATACGATAAGAAGGCCGGTATGACCGGTACTGCCCTTACAGAGGAGAACGAGTTCAGAGAGATATACGGAATGGATGTTGTGGAGGTTCCCACAAATCTTCCTGTCATAAGAATAGACGAAGAGGATTCCGTATATTGTACAAAGAAAGAGAAATTAAATGCAATAGTAGAGGATATTTCAGACTGCTTCCACAGGGGGCAGCCTGTACTGGTAGGTACTATCACAATTGATTCATCTGAGGAGGTAAGTCGTCTCCTTACTAAGAAGAATATTCCACACAAGGTGTTAAATGCCAAGTTCCATGAGATGGAGGCTGAGATTGTTGCACAGGCTGGTCAGATGAATGCGGTAACAATCGCAACCAACATGGCAGGCCGTGGTACTGATATTAAGCTTGGCGAGGGAGTGAAGGAGCTGGGTGGTCTTCGTATTATCGGTACTGAGCGTCATGAATCACGCCGTATTGATAATCAGCTGCGTGGACGTTCAGGTCGTCAGGGAGATCCGGGACAATCCAAGTTTTATCTATCACTTGAGGATGATCTGATGAGACTCTTCGGCTCGGAGCGTGTAATGTCAATGTACCAGGCATTAAAGATTCCTGAGGGTGAGGAGATTCAGCATAAGACAATAACAAGCTTTATCGAGAAGGCACAGAAAAAGATAGAGAATAACAACTTTGGTATCCGTAAGAATTTGCTGGATTATGACCAGGTTATGAATGAACAGCGTGAGGTCATATACAAGGAGCGTCGCCGTGTGCTTGACGGTGAGAACATGAGAGACGTAATATTCAATATGATCAACGAGACAGTTGAAGAGGTTATTGATAGAAATATTTTAGAGGATTTAGATCCCTCTGAGTGGGATATGAAGACACTCAATCAGGAAATGTTAGACATTATCCCATTACCAAAGATCAAGCTTTCTGATGAGGATATGAAGAAGATTACCAAGAAGGAGCTTACCCAGAGAGTCAAGGAGGCTGCTGTCAAGCTTTATGAAGGCAAGGAGACAGAGTTCCCTGAGATTGAGCAGATACGTGAGGTTGAGCGTGTTATCCTTCTTAAGGTTATTGACCATAAGTGGATGGATCACATTGATGATATGGATCAGCTCCGCCAGGGTATCGGTCTTCGTGCTTTAGGACAGCGTGATCCCCTTGTTGAGTATAAGTTTGTAGGCTTTGATATGTTTAATGAGATGACTGCTGCCATCCGTCAGGAGACAGTTAAGATGATGACCCATGTAAGGGTTGAACAGAAGGTTGAGAGAGAAGAGGTTGCCAAGGTTACGGGAACCAATAAGGATGATTCTGTTGCCCAGGGACCTGTTAAGAGAAAGACTGCAAAAATTGGAAGAAATGATCCATGCCCATGTGGTTCAGGCAAGAAATATAAGCAGTGCTGTGGAAGAAATGTGTAATTGATATTAATTATAAAAATGGAAAGAGGTGATACTGTGATCGAGACAGATACATTTAAGTACGAGCTTGCTGCGTACGAGAGTCCATTACAGGAAGTGAGGGATTCACTTTGACATCCCTATCAAGAAGGATAAGGTGGCAGAGTTAGAAGCAGATATGGAGGCTCCGGATTTTTGGAATGATGTGGAGCGTTCCAATGAAGTGATGAAGACGGTGAAGAATCTTAAGGATACATTGGCTGCCTTCGAAGCTGTTGAGAATCAATATGAGGAGATAGGTGTCCTTATTGAGATGGCAGACGAGGAGAATGACACATCCTTACTGCCGGAGATAGAGGAAACCTTTAACTCCTTCAAAGAGAATTTTGAGATATTGAGAATACAGACATTGTTGTCCGGAGAGTTTGATAAGGACAATGCCATTGTCACATTACATGCCGGTGCAGGCGGAACAGAGAGCTGTGACTGGACAGGCATGCTTCTTCGTATGTATACGAGATGGGCTGAGAAGAAGGGCTTTTCTACTGAAATGCTGGATTATCTTGAGGGTGATGTGGCAGGTGTTAAGTCAGCTACTATACAGATCAATGGTGAGAATGCTTACGGATATTTGAAATCCGAAAGCGGTGTTCATCGCTTGGTCAGAATATCGCCATACAATGCAGCAGGAAAGCGTCAGACATCATTTTCTTCCTGCGATGTAATGCCGGATATAGATGACGATATTACTGTGGATATCAATGAGGATGATCTTAGGATTGATACCTATCGTGCCAGCGGTGCCGGTGGGCAGCATATCAACAAGACATCTTCTGCAATACGTATAACCCATCTTCCTACAGGAATAGTGGTGCAGTGCCAGAATGAAAGGTCTCAGCACCAGAACAAGGATAAGGCCATGAAGATGCTGACTGCAAAGCTGTATATGATGAAGCAGCAGGAGAATCAGGCGAAGCTTGATGATATACGTGGTGAGGTTTCTGAGAATGGTTTTGGCTCAGCAATCCGTTCTTATGTTATGCAGCCATATACAATGGTTAAGGACAAGCGTACCGGATTTGAAGCAACGGATGTAGATGGTGTTCTGGATGGTAATATCGAGCCCTTTATGAATGCTTATCTCAAGTGGTTAAGTCTTGGTGAAGGTGAAGTCTCTGAGTAATCTGATAGAGATGGTTATTATTAAATTCATGAATTGGTGATACCCATTCTATCATTGATAGGTGAACTTAAGTTATAAGGAGTGATGTTATGAGATATGTGAAATATTTGATATTCAGGATTGAGAACAGAAAATATGCAATAGAGCTTAATCATGTTAACGGTACTGAGCAGAATTATAGTGTCATTCCCTTTCCGGATGCACCCTTTGGAATCCAGGGGCTTATTAATCTCAGGGGAAAACTAATACCTGTCTACAGCCTAAGACAGCGTTTTGGAATGGATACCAGGATAACCGATTCGGGAAAAAGTGCTCTTATTGCGAGAACCTCAGGTATTATGATAGCATATGAGGTGGACAGTGTTGAATTCATCGAGGAGCTTGAGGCGGATGACATCAGGGAGATGCCGAAGATGGCATCTAATGATGAGACCACATTTTTGAATAAGATTATTAATGTTAATAATCAGATTGTTATTGTAGTGGATGTTAATACGGTTCTTTCTCCGGAAGCAATCCAACAGTTAGAGAAAATGATCGAGGAGAGAACTGCTGCGGATAAGAAGGCTGAGGAGGAAAGGAAGGCTGCTGAGCTTGCGGCAAAGGAAGCTGAGAAGGCTGAAAAAGCTGATTCAGATAATTAGAAATCATAATGAAAATCAGCTTGAAAAATGAGGATAGGCCTTGAGCATTTATACATGTTTGAGATAAGAAGGAGGAAGCTATGGTAAATGTTGCAGTGTTAGGATACGGAACAGTCGGTTCCGGAGTTGTTGAGGTATTGAATACCAACAAGGATATTATAAGGCAGAAGGCAGGGGAGGAATTAAAGGTAAAATATGTCCTTGACCTTCGTGAGTTTGAAGGTGATCCTGTTTCAGAGATCCTTGTCCATGATTATGATGTTATATTAAAGGATAAGGATGTTAAGATTATTGCTGAGGCAATGGGTGGAGAGGAGCCTGCCTATACATTTACCAAGAATGCACTTCTTGCGGGCAAGAGTGTATGTACCTCCAATAAAGAGCTGGTGGCTAAGCATGGTGCAGAGCTTTTAGAGATTGCAAAGAAAAATAATGCCAACTATTTCTTTGAAGCATCTGTGGGAGGCGGAATTCCGATCATCAGACCTCTTAACCAGTGTCTTGTGGCTGACGAGATCACAGAGATTTCTGGAATATTAAATGGTACAACTAATTATATTCTCACTGAGATGAGTGAGAAGGGATCAGCTTTTGAGGATGTACTTAAAGATGCCCAGGATAAGGGCTATGCAGAGCGTAATCCTGAAGCGGATGTGGAGGGTTATGATGCCTGCCGCAAGATTGCGATCCTGACCTCCCTTGTTACAGGAGCCCAGGTGGATTTCGAGGATATCCATACAGAGGGCATTACAAGGATTACAGATGCAGATTTCAAGTATGCAAAGGCAATGAAAGCGTCTGTCAAGCTTCTTGGAAGAAGCAAAAGGATTGATGGTAAATTCTATTCTATGGTGGCGCCGTTTTTGGTTAAGGCAGATAATCCATTGTATAGTGTAAATGGCGTATTCAACGGAATTCTTGTTCATGGCAACATGGTGGATGATGTTATGTTCTACGGCCAGGGGGCAGGCAAGTGTCCAACTGCAAGTGCAGTTGTGTCTGATGTTGTTGATGCAGCTAAGAATCTCGGAAAGAATGTTCCGGTCGTATGGAGTAAGAATAAGAGTGAGCTTGGCAAGTTCGAAGAGTGCAAGAGCAGATTTTTTGTGCGCATGAAGGATAAAGGACTTGATGATGATCAGATGACTACTATTATCGAGGCTTTTGGTGATGTGCTGTATGTGAAGGCAGAAGGAGTTGTGGACGAGCTTGCATTTATTACAAAGGAGATAAAGGAAGCGGAGTTTGCGGAGCAGATCAAGAGGTTTGAGGATGTGTACAGTGTCATAAGGGTGGATTTTTGATATAATTATTAGTATACTTATAGGTAAATAGCAGTTGTGATATAGTTAATGTTTCATATTTTTGAAAGAGAGGTGTTCTTATGATTAAAAAAATGAAAAAATTGTATTTGTGGCTCTTTACAATGGCGGTTATGGTAGGAACATTTGTTATTATTCCTCAAAATGTTGAGGCTGCTAATACGATAGTAACGAGTGCCGGAACGTTGGTGTCTGAGGATGTTACTGTAACATATGATGGTAAGATACATTATCCGGGTATTACGTTCACTCCGGCAGAAGGGGTTGATTATTCCATTAAGTATTATTTAAATGATGATAAGGTGCAGGAGTTGCAAAGTAAGTATAATGGTTATGTATTTGCGCCTCTTTTTAATAGAAACTTGACTGATGAACAAAAAGCTGAATACAAGGAATTGGCTGAACTGACGAAACAGCAATTGGATGAGTATATAGAAATGATCTCAGCAGATGAACTTCCGGGATATACAAATGTTGGAAGTTATACGGTTTGTGCTGTTTTGACGGCCAACGGTACAAGTAATGTAAGCAGCACATTGACAATAGAGTCATCCGGAGGTTCGGGGGGATCGGGAGAAAATGATGATCCTTCAGAAGATGATCCTTCAGAAGATGATCCGACAGAATATACTCCGGAACAGGGTGTACAATATGTTAAGGAACAATATGAACAATCATTTGATAATTATGATTCTCTTGGTTCAGACAAGACATTTGTGATTGATTGTGAGTCTTATAAAATTGCAAGTGGTGGAGAAGAATATTATGAGTTGCTCAATTATTTTGCAAATGATATGTACTCAGATTTGCAGGATGAAGAAAATGATAATTATAATTTTGGACTTCCTACAAGATTTTTCTTGCAGGATGTTGATTTTGATTTAGATAGTTCCGGTGAATATGTTAGCAAATTTAAAATTATTTTCAAAAATAATGTAGGAACAAAAACAGATATAGAAGAGAAGTATGGGCAGATTCAGTCAAGAATCTCTAATATAATGTCGCAATATGATAACAATGTGGGTGTGGCGGATTATATTCTATTGATTCATGACGGAATGTGCCGTGAGATTGATTTTGCATATGAGGATTATAAGAATGGAAAAGGAGGTACCCAAGACCTTCATACAGCAGATGGGGTGCTTGCAAACGGTAAGGGGCTATGTGACGGATATGCATACGTTTTCAAATATTTTATGGATAAAGCAGGTATTACATGTCGTGTAGTTTACAGTAAAGATTTGAATCATTGTTGGAACATGGTCAAAGTTAGTGGGTATTGGTTCCATGTGGATGTAGCATGGGATGACCTGGTAACATCAGAACCTGGATTTACCGACACATTTTCAAATGTGGCTGATCAGTTGACAATGTATGGGGATGCCAATTCCGATTATAATGATATCGGTTGGGTTAGTCATGCATATTATTTGAAAAATGATACGCAGATTAAATCACTGGGCTATAAAACCTGGACTACATATTATCCTAATGATTTGGCAAAACAAAATGATCATCCCGAACTTGGTGTTAATACTCAGGCAACGGTTAATGGAGTGTATTTAGATGTAAAAGGTGCATTTTCGCGTGTTGATGGCATATGGTATAATGCTGATTCGTCTGGTTCTTCTGTTGAAATTAATAAGTGGAACGGTTTAAATGATTTGTCTGAGAAAATAACAATGCCGGTTGCTGTGAGATATCTGACAACAGATGGAAAGTATCTTTATTATGTGAGTAATGATTCGATATATCGCTCTCTTCCTGACGGAAGTAAGACTTGGAAGTATACTCCTCTTTATAATGGAGTAAGTTATCCGATTACGGAGTTTGCATATAAGAATGGATGCCTTGTTTATGTATCAACTTATTTTTCAACTCCGCTAACTAAGGTTAATTCAGATAATATATGGGTGGCTTTTGATGATTCTGCTGAGGAAGAATTTGATCCGCAGGATACTCCTGTAGTTCAGCCGTCTAATCAGGAAGAGAAGAAAAATGATACTGATAATACACAAACACCATCACAAGCACCTTCATCGCCGGCTTTATCTGAGGGAAATACAACTATAGATCAGACCTCAACTGGTGGAAATGATGATGTGTATGATGATGTGGATGAGGGTGAAGAACTCACAATAGGTAATGCTATATATGAGGTTACAGAGACAGAGGAGTCCAAAGAAGTAGCGTATACAGGCGCGGTGGAAAAGAATGCAAAGACGGTTTCAGTGCCGGATACAGTACAAATTGGAAATACAACATATAATGTTACTGAGATATCTGATAGTGCATTTAAGGCTAATAAGAAATTAACTACAGTTAAGATTGGAAAAAATGTAACGACTATTGGAGATTCGGCTTTTTCAAGTTGTTCGTCACTTAAAACTGTTATTATTGGTTATAATGTAGAAACGATTGGAGCAGATGCATTTAAAAAGGACAAAGCACTTAAAAAAATAATTATTCCTGCTAATGTGATTAAAGTAGATAAGAATGCTTTTTATCAGTGTACATCTCTTAAGCTCATTCAGTTTAAAGGAAAAAAAGTGCCAACAATTAATAAAAATGCGTTTAAGAGAATAAATTCAAAAGCAGTTTTTAAAGTTCCGGCAAAATCACTTAAGCAATACAAGAAAAAGCTTACAGCAAAAACAGGTGTAACAAAAAAGATGAAAGTCAAGAAATAAAAAAGAATTGACCTTATTACTAAAAAGTAGTAAAGTATGCTAGGCTTTTTAATAACATTAAGATAGTAACATGAGGAGGAAACAATTCAGATGTTGATAGTTAAGAAGTTCGGCGGAACATCGGTTGCCAACAAAGAGAGAATGTACAACGTGGCAAACAGATGTATCGAGGACTACAGAAAAGGAAATGACGTTGTAGTTGTATTGTCGGCAATGGGCAAGTACACAGATGAGCTTATCACAATGGCGCAGGATATGAATCCAAACCCGCCAAAGCGTGAGATGGATATGCTCTATACCATAGGCGAGCAGATGTCTGTTGCACTTATGGGAATGGTGATGAATAATCTCGGTGTTCCTGCAATTTCGCTTAATGCATTTCAGGTGGCAATGCATACAACTTCAGTATATGGCAATGCGAGAATCAAGAGGATAGATACAGACCGTATCCGCAATGAGTTAGAGCAGAGAAAGATAGTTGTTATTACAGGCTTCCAGGGAATCAACAAGTATGATGACTATACGACCCTTGGACGTGGAGGCTCGGATACAACGGCAGTTGCCCTTGCAGCAGCACTTAATGCGGATGCCTGTGAGATATACACAGATGTGGACGGTGTATTCACCGCTGATCCTAGAATTGTGAAAAAGGCCAGAAAGCTTGACCAGATTACATACGACGAGATGCTGGAGCTGGCAACACTTGGAGCCGGAGTGCTTCACAATCGTTCTGTAGAGCTTGCAAAGAAATACGGCGTACAGCTGGTTGTTCGTTCCAGCTTGAATACTTCGGAAGGTACAGTTGTTAAGGAGGGTACAAAAATGGAGAAAATGCTTGTTAGCGGTGTGGCATGTGATAAGGATGCAGCGAGAATTGCTTTGATAGGACTTAAGGATGAGCCGGGTGTGGCATTTAGATTATTCAACCACTTGGCGCGTCACAACATTAATGTGGATATGATCTTACAGTCAGTTGGCCGTGATGCGACCAAGGATATCTCATTTACAGTTGCAGTTGATAATGCTGATGAGGCTGTTGAGATTGTGGAGAGACATTTTCATGAGTATGAGAAGATCGATGTTGCCAAAGATGTTGCCAAGGTTTCAATTGTTGGTGCAGGAATGATGAGTAACGCAGGTGTTGCCGCTAAGATGTTTGAGGCACTTTATGACGAAGGAATCAATATCAGAATGATCTCGACATCTGAGATCAGAGTTTCAGTGCTTATTGACGAGAAGCATACAGAGAGAGCAATGAATGCGATTCATGATAAGTTCAATTTAGAGGACTGAATGATCGTTTTTAATTGATAAATGGTTGATCTGGTAAAATGCAAGGTGAATAAATATTAGAAGCGGAACAGATGATTTGTCTGTTCCGTTTTTAAAATTATTTATTAATTTCTTGACATAAAAATATTTTTACGATATAATGATTTTGCGCAAGTGAATTGCGATAAAGCAAAGGAGGTGTTGCACCCTATGAATGAGAAGGATGATGAATATGATGCCTTGAAGCTTGGGAATCAGGTTTGTTTTCCTCTGTATGCCTGTTCTAAAGAGCTGGTAAGACAATATGGACCATATTTGAAGGAGCTTAATCTGACTTATACTCAATACATTGTCATGATGGTGATGTGGGAGAGAGAATGTGTTTCCTCAAGAGAGCTGGCGGGGTGCCTGCATTTAGATTACGGAACGCTGACACCGGTGCTTAAGAGGCTTGATCAGGCAGGGTATTTGAAGCGGGAGCGTTCAGCAGAGGATGAGAGGCTTTTGACACTTACCATTACTGATGAAGGCCGGGAACTGAAGAAAAAGGCTGTTTCAATTCCGGCTGCAATAGGTAATTGTATGGGACTCACAAAGGAAGAATTTGAAGCATTATATGTTATTTCTTATAAGGCACTTAAGAACATGGAGACAAGATAATATAATAGACATTTGTGAAGCTTGGGTATACACGTACATGTTTTTGATGAGTTTCACAACTATTGAAAATAGCCAATAATAAAAAAGGAGGACAATTAATATGGCAACAGTATATGATTTTACGGTTAAGGACAGAAGCGGGAATGATGTCAGCTTGAAGGATTATGAGGGAAAGGTGCTTTTGATCGTTAACACAGCCACAGGCTGTGGATTTACACCCCACTATGACCCGTTAGAGGCAATGTATAAGGAGCTTAAGGATAAAGGCTTTGAGATTCTTGATTTCCCTTGTAACCAGTTTGCAAATCAGGCTCCCGGGGATGAGGAGGAGATTCATAATTTCTGTACAATGAAGTTCGGTACTGAATTTCCTCAGTTTGCAAAGCTCAATGTGAATGGAGATGATGCTGATCCGCTGTTTGCATATCTGGCAACAGAGAAGCCCTTTGAAGGCTTTGGAAAGGGACTTAAGAATCTCTCACTCAAGAAGTTTTCTGATATGAACAATAAGGAATTTGGAGATAAGGCATATGTTAAATGGAACTTTACAAAATTCCTTGTGGACAGAAGCGGTAAGGTTATTGCCAGATTTGAGCCTACAGTGGATATGAAGGAGGTTAAGGCAGCAGTTGAGGCTGAGCTTGGTAAGTAAAAAATCAAGACATTGAGGTGTGAATATGCAGGAGCAGATGAACAGGGACAGGATTATTATAAGGACCAGCATAATTGGTATTCTGGCAAATGTGTTTTTGGCATCATTCAAAGCGGTAATCGGATTGACGGCACATTCTATAGCCATTGTTATGGATGCAGTGAATAATATATCTGATGCGGCAAGCTCCGTGATCACTATTGTGGGGACAAAGCTGGCAGGTAAAGAGCCGGATAAGAAGCATCCCTTCGGTTATGGAAGGATTGAGTATCTTAGTGCCATGGTAATCTCTTTACTTGTATTATATGCAGGAGTTACCGCTTTAGTGGAATCTGTCAAGAAGATAATACATCCTAATGTTCCGGATTACTCGGCAGCTTCTCTCATTATAGTGGCAGTTGCAGTTGTTGTGAAAATAGTTCTTGGAAGATATGTTAAGCATGTAGGAGAGAAGGTTAATTCTGATTCTCTGGTCAACTCCGGTGAAGATGCAACGCTGGATTCAGTAATATCTGCATCAACTATACTGGCTGCAATCATTTATCTTGTGTTTGATCTTTCCTTGGAGGCATGGCTTGGCGCTATTATTGCTCTTGTGATCATCAAGTCCGGAGTTGAAATGCTTGGAGAAACTATATCTAAGATTCTTGGCGAAAGAGTTGACATAGAGCTGGCAAGGGATATAAAGGCAACCATCAATAGCTATCCTGAGATAAGCGGTGCTTACGACCTTGTCATTCACAATTACGGACCGGATTCATATAGCGGCTCTGTGCATGTGGAGGTGTCGGATACATTTTCTGCGGATGAACTGGATCAGCTCATACGAAGAGTTACAGAGGATGTTTATCTCAAACATAATGTCATCCTTACGGCAATCGGTGTATATTCTCTCAATACCAAGGATCCTGAGGCTGCTTCCATCAGAACAAGGGTGGCAAAGCTTGTAACATCTGATCCAAATGTTCTGCAGATGCATGGCTTTTATGTGGATAAGGCAGAGAAGAAAATGCGGTTTGATATGGTGATAAGCTTTGATGCGGATGACCGCAAGAAGGTCTATATGGAGGTCTGTGAGAATGTGAAGAAGGAATTTCCTGATTATGAACTTCAGGTTGCAATGGATACGGATTTTAGTGAGAGCAGCTGATGGCCGTATTATTGCTTCAGCATTATAGCTCAATATTTTTTGTAATATATTTTTAATGAGACGGGGAAGCCATTTGGATTCCCCGTTTTATTTATCGCAGGGGCTGCGTATGGAATTTTGCTGCTTTGCAGCACGCAGCCCCGCGGGCAATCAGGGTGCGATTTCATCTTCCCTGATCGATTACTGTATTGATTCGATGATTGTCATAGTTTGTTTGCGATATTAATGATTATGTGGTAGAATATATCTTGATTTTTTGTGTTCACATTAGGAAGGAGAAGATACGAATGGATACACTAGGGACAAAGAGAGAGGATTATCTTTCGTGGGATCAGTATTTTATGGGGATTGCGCTGTTGTCTGCTGAGAGAAGTAAGGATCCTAATACACAGGTGGGTGCATGTATTGTAGATGAGAATAATAAGATTATGTCAGTGGGCTATAATGGTATGCCATCCGGATGTAATGATGATAAGATGCCCTGGGGCAGGGTTGGGAAACCGTTGGAGAACAAGTATTTCTTCGTATGTCATGCAGAATTAAATGCAATACTTAATTACGGAGGTGGCTCTTTGCAGGGAGCCAGATGTTACTCTACATTATTCCCTTGTAATGAGTGTGCAAAGGCTATAATTCAGAGTGGGATTAAAGAGGTAGTGTATCTTTCAGATAAGTATTCGGACACAGAGTCGACAATCGCATCGAAAATGATGTTCAATATGGCCGGTGTTAAGTTCAGAGAATTTGAGAGCAAGGACAGAAAGATAGAGATCGACCTGTAACGGATTGATCAATAATTACACTATTATGTTAGCTGTTGAAAATATGTGTAAATAAATATTTAATAAAAGTATTGGCAGTACAAAAAATTGTACTGGTGATGTTGTATAATACATTTATAAAAAATCGTAACTATTTAGAGCAAGCCTTGAAAATTCTTGGCATAGGCTCTGGACAGTTGCAAAATATCAGAAGAAAGACAGAGGTTTTAGACAGATGGATATTGCAAAGGTGATCGCGCAGGAGCTTGGAATTAAGGTAAGTCAGGTGGAGGCAACGGTGAAGCTTATCGATGAAGGGTCAACTATACCATTTATCGCCAGGTACAGAAAGGAAGCTACAGGCTCACTGAATGACGAGGTGCTGCGTGATCTCTATGAGAGACTTAATTACCTTAGGAATCTTGAGGAGCGCAAGGAGACAGTTATAGCTTCCATTGCAGAGCAGGAGAAGCTTACACCGGAATTGGAGAAGCAGATCAGAGATGCTATGACACTTGTTGCAGTGGAGGATCTGTACCGCCCTTATAAGCAGAAGCGACGTACAAGGGCAACGGTTGCCAAGGAGAAGGGATTGGAAGGGCTTGCTAATATCATTTATTTGCAGATGACTAATACTCCAATCGAGGAAGAGGCAAAGGCATATCTGTCTGAGGAAGAGGGGAAGGAAGTTCCTACAGTCGAAGATGCGATTAATGGAGCACTTGATATAATTGCAGAGAATATTGCTGATGAAGCGGAATATCGAACATACATAAGAGATATTACTGTGAAAGAGGGCAGGATAATTTCTGCTGCAAAGGATCCGGAGGCATCCTCTGTATATGAGATGTATTACGATTTTTCCGAGCCCATCAGTAAGGCAGCGGGTTATCGTGTACTTGCCATCAACCGTGGTGAGAAGGAGAAGTTCATCACAGTTAAGATAGAAGCACCGGAGGAGAGGATTATTGGTTATCTTGGGAAAAAAGTGATCGTTAATGATAATCCTAATACTGCACCATTGCTGCAGCGTGTGGCTGAAGACAGCTATAAGCGCCTTATTGCTCCTGCTATTGAGAGGGAGATCAGAAGTAATCTTACTGAGAAGGCTGAGGATGGAGCAATCACAGTGTTTGGCAAGAATCTGAAGCAGCTGCTTATGCAGCCGCCTATTGCCGGGCATGTTGTACTTGGATGGGATCCGGCATTCCGTACCGGATGTAAGCTTGCTGTTGTGGATGCCACAGGCAAGGTGCTTGATACGATTGTCATTTATCCTACGGAGCCACAGAAGAAGATTGCTGAGTCTAAGAAGATAGTCCATAACCTGATTAAGAAGTATGGAATTACTTTGATATCAGTTGGCAACGGAACTGCATCGAGAGAATCGGAGCAGGTTATTGTTGAGTTACTCAAGGAGATACCTGAGAAGGTACAGTATATAATAGTGAATGAAGCCGGAGCTTCTGTGTATTCTGCAAGTAAGCTGGCAACAGAAGAGTTCCCGAATTTTGATGTGGGACAGCGTAGTGCTGCTTCTATTGCAAGACGTCTGCAGGATCCACTTGCCGAGCTTGTGAAGATCGATCCAAAGTCAATCGGTGTAGGCCAGTATCAGCATGATATGAACCAGAAGAAGTTAGGCGAGGCGTTGACAGGTGTTGTTGAGGATTGCGTTAATAAGGTAGGTGTTGATCTTAA
Source organism: Lachnospiraceae bacterium (assembly GCA_017470935.1). Taxonomy (GTDB): domain Bacteria; phylum Bacillota; class Clostridia; order Lachnospirales; family Lachnospiraceae; genus CAG-590. The sequence goes on along the minus strand of JAFUXG010000019.1, from coordinate 7,275 downwards.
TACTGCATCTGCGTCATTGCTGGAATACGTATCCGGCGTTTCTAAGCCGATCGCCAGAAATATTGTTGCGTATCGTGAGGAGAACGGTAAGTTCACCAACCGTAAGCAGCTGCTTAAGGTTGCAAAGCTTGGACCTAAGGCATTTGAGCAGTGTGCCGGATTCATGAGAATTATGGATGGAGATAATCCACTTGATTTCACCAGTGTGCATCCGGAAAGCTATGATGCAGCAGCCAATCTTTTGAAGAAGCTTGGCTACTCTTTAGATGATATAACAAGCCAGGGACTTATTGGTCTTTCCTTGATGGCTAAGGATAGAAAGAAGTTATCTGCGGAGCTTGGTATAGGTGAGCTTACCTTGGATGATATAATCAAGGAGCTGGAGAAACCGGGAAGAGATCCCCGTGAGGATATGCCTGCACCTATTCTTCGTACTGATGTTATGGAGATGGAAGACCTACAGGAGGGGATGGTGCTTAAGGGTACAGTCCGCAATGTTATTGATTTTGGTGCTTTCGTGGATATAGGAGTCCATCAGGATGGACTTGTTCACATTTCCCAGCTTACAAACGAGAAGTTTGTAAAGCATCCATTGGAGGTTGTAAGTGTTGGAGATATTGTGGAAGTCAAGGTGCTTTCTGTGGATCTTAAGAGAAAGAGGATACAGCTTTCGATGATATTGTGATGGTGAAGAGGATTTGAGTATGGAAGAAAAGAAACCGATTACATTTTCTGTGCAGATGACATGGAAGGAAATATACAAGTTTACAATGTATCATACGTATCACAGTTTTGCCGGAATATTAGGGGTGATATTGTCAATCATGGCGCTGGCTAATTTGATTTTGTCTTTTGATAAACTATCGGATCAGAGCAAGACTATTATGACGATTGTGGCAGCGTGGTTTCTTATATTTGAGCCGTTAAGAATGCTGATGAGATCAAAGAGCCAGATGAAATTATCAAAGGCATACAAGAAGCCGCTTAATTATATTGTTAATGAGGAAGGCATTACTGTTTCACAGGATGAAGAAAGCCAGACTATTGAGTGGAAGCAGCTTTTTAAGATTGCGGAAACAAAGTCGCAGTTCCTTGTATATAGCAACCGAATCAATTCATTTATTTTTCCGAAGAGTAGTTTAGAAGGACAAGTGGATGATTTGGGAAATGCAATGGCAGAGTATTCGAAGGATACAACGGTTAAGCTGTTGGGAGGAATGAAGAAACGCGGTAAATGATATATGGGGAAATTATACAAATAGATACCAAGGGCTGGTATGAACTTGGTTTTAAGTAATGTTATTAGGAGATACAGATGGAATACGATAGTTATAGGCCCGATGAAACATTTGAACTGGCGAAAAAGTTAGGACAAGAGGCAAAGGCAGGAGATGTGGTCTGCTTAATTGGTGATTTGGGTGTCGGAAAAACCTTATTCTCACAAGGCTTTGCGAAAGGGCTAGGAATAGAGGAATATGTGAACAGTCCTACATTTACAATCGTACAGGAATATGAAGGTACAGATGACAGGAAGCTTACCCTATATCATTTTGATGTATACAGGATAGAGGACTCCGAGGAGATGGAGGAAGTGGGCTTTACTGATATGATATATGGTGATGGTGTATCACTTATTGAATGGGCGGATATGATATCGGATATTCTGCCGGAGAGATATACAAGGGTAACGATTGAGAAGAATCTTGAAAAGGGGTTTGATTATCGAAGGATTACGATAACAAAGATTGGATAACTTACTGCAATGGAGATATAATCTATGTCTGATAGACAGATAAAACAGTATCTTTGCGAACAGCGACTTAAGAACAAATCCTGGAGTGGGAAGAAAGGATGTTCTTAACTATCCGGGAGTCGGAGCAAGGATGCGGTACTTTAACAGGAGGAAAGATATAATGAAAATTCTTGCAGTGGACAGTTCAGGATTGGTTGCTTCTGTAGCCATTGTGGAGGATTCCAACCTGATTGCAGAATATACAGTTAATTATAAGAAAACGCATTCCCAGACGTTACTTCCTATGCTTGATGAGATAGTGAAGATGACGGAGACGGATTTAAATACAATAGATGCTATAGCTGTTGCAAAGGGACCCGGATCATTTACAGGACTTAGAATTGGGTCTGCCACAGTTAAGGGGCTTGGCTTTGCACTGGATAAGCCTGTGATCGGTGTTCCTACTGTGGAGGGACTTGCTATGAATCTCTATGATACTAAGGCATTGCTTTGTCCGATAATGGATGCAAGGAGAAATCAGGTGTATACAGGTCTATACCGTTTTCAGGGACATGTGTTACAGGTGGTTAAGGATCAGATACCCATTGCAGTGGAGGAATTGATTGATACACTGAATCTTTTGGGGGAAGAGGTTGTGTTCTTAGGTGATGGTGTTCCGGTATATGAAGATGTGATTAAGAGTAGTATCCAGGTGCCATATTCCTTTGCACCGGCACATGTTAACAAGCAGAGGGCATCTGCATTGGCAGTAAGGGCCTTTGAATATTGGAATAGCGGTAATTATGTGAGTGCCGATGATTTTGTTCCGGAGTATCTGAGAATGTCTCAGGCAGAGAGGGAGCGCGCTGAGAAGAATATCTCTGATTGAAGATATTGATAGAATTGATGGAAGAGAATATTAGAGGATTGTGTTTTAGTGTGATAGTGTTTGCATCCTTAAAAGCCTTCCAAACTGTAAAGGAACATAGTTATGTTTGAAAAGGATAGTAACAATTCAGGAGTAATGTGTGACTTGTTTAAATTGATTCCGTTAACATTAGAATACTGTGAGCAGGTATATGAGATTGCAAGAGAGTGCCTTCCGGAGCATTGGTCATTAGATGGAATCAGGGATGTGTTGAAATATGATAATAACATTTACTATGTGGCAGTATTGTCACAGGATAAAATTTACCATGAAAAAGTAAGTGGGAATTATGCATGTGTCAAGGTCGATGAATTTGGCAAAGCTGATGAACCTGGCAAAGATGATGAACCTGTAAAGGTTGATGAATCTGACAAGGCTGGCATTATGAATATAAAATTGAAAACAGTTATTGGTTTTGGCGGTATAATGATCGTTGCTGATGAAGCTGAGCTTTTGAATATAGCAGTTACAGAAAAGTACAGGGGGATGAATATAGCTTCTGCTCTTATGGACCGGCTCATATATGAGGCAAAAGCCAAAGCTTGTGCACGAATGCTTTTGGAAGTGAGGCATAGTAATGAGGTGGCGCAGCGTTTATATAAGAAGAAACGGTTTGATGAATTAGGAGTAAGAAAGAACTATTATGACAATCCCACAGAGGATGCCATAATTATGGAGCGAAAGCTTTTATGATATAGATAGAGTATTTTGTGGCAGTTGATTCTGATATATTAGATGGATTAAATGCTTGATATGATTTGAAACAATATGAAAGAGGTAAGGAAATGATAGATGTATGTCTGTTAGGAACCGGTGGAATGATGCCCCTTCCGTACCGTGCATTAACATCATTGATGTTAAGATATAATGGAATGAGTGTATTGATAGATTGTGGTGAGGGAACCCAGACATCCATACGCCAGCAGGGCTGGAGCTTTAAGCCCATTGATGTGATCTGCTTCACCCATTATCATGCCGACCATATAAGCGGATTGCCGGGGCTTCTGCTTACACTTGGTAATGCAGATAGAACAGAGCCTGTTACAATGATAGGACCAAAACGGTTGGAAAAGGTGGTTAATGCCTTAAGAACGATTGCGCCTGAGCTGCCCTTTGATATCCGTTTTATAGAGCTTGAAAAGGATGAAGAATCATTTACATTCAACGGTTTGAGAATCAATGCATTCAAGGTTAATCATAATATAACCTGTTATGGTTACAGCGTTGAGCTTGACAGAGCCGGAAGGTTTGATCCCGATAGGGCAAAGGCACAGAATATACCACTACAGTTTTGGGGCAGGCTTCAAAAGGGTGAAACCATAGAGGATGGAGATAACATTTATACTTCGGATATGGTGATGGGCAAGCAGCGTAAGGGGATCAAGCTTACATACTGCACAGATACAAGACCGGTGGAAAGAATAGTCAGTAACGCTAAGGGCTCGGATCTTTTCATATGTGAAGGCATGTATGGAGAGGATGAGAAGGAGACAAAGGCAAAGGAAAACAAACATATGACCTTTTATGAGGCAGCGGAGCTTGCAAAAAGGGCTCAGGTTAAGGAGATGTGGCTTACGCATTTTTCACCATCTCTTGTACGGCCCCAGGATTATAAGGACAGGGTGAGAGGTGTTTTTGATAACACAATAATACCTAAGGATAGAAGATCCACAACTCTTATATTTGAAGGGGACGAATAAACTAAGAATTGATTTTGTTCATAATGTTTTAGTGAGTATTGATATTTAAGATGGAGAAGTGTATAGGCTTTTGCTGATTCAAGGAGGAAATGGTATGAAAAAGGAAGCGGGTACAAAGGGGTTTGCCATAGCTGCAATTATCATTGTTATTGGAGTGATAGGCTTCTATTTTGCAATGAGTAATCGTATGTCGGGCAAACAAAGGGTTAAGAATACATCTGAGGTAGAAAAATTATTGGAGTATGATTTCCAGGACAATTATCCAAAGACTGTCAGAGAGACAGTAAAGCTACACTGCCGATATATGAAGATGGCGTATAATAATGAATTTTCTAAGGAAGAGCTTTTTGATGCAAATAAGAAGATACGTGAGCTTATGGATGATGAACTATTGGCGATCAATTCTGAGGACACACAGCTTAAATCTCTTGAGAGTGATATTCAGTTTTATATAGATAACAAACAAAAGTATGTCAGCTATACACTGCCCGAAGCCAGTCAGATACAGTATAACAAGGATAATGATGTGGAGTATGCAAAGCTTAGAGTTGGGGTGATTATCAGGGTGGATAATGCAACTGTTAAGGGCGATCAGGAATATCTTCTTAGAAAGGATAGTATGGGAAGGTGGAAGATTCTTGGCTGGATGGCAGATACAGGTTCGGTTGGCGCTGGCAGTACAGCACAATAAATGATAACAAGGACAATGTGGATCTAATACATTATAAAGAGGTATTGTAACTGATGGATGATAAGGATATTAGAATATTGGCAATAGAATCATCGTGTGATGAAACGGCGGCTGCTGTTATGAGGAATGGGAGAGAGGTATGTTCAAATGTTATCTTTTCCCAGATTGAGCTTCACAAATTATATGGTGGTGTTGTGCCGGAGATTGCTTCCCGTAAACATATTGAGAAGGTCAATCAGGTGATCAGGGAAGCGTTAAATGATGCAGATTGTTCATTGGAGGATATAGATGCAATAGCTGTGACTTATGGTCCCGGTCTTGTGGGAGCTTTGCTTGTGGGAGTAGCTGAGGCAAAGGCAATTGCTTATGCCACAGGGAAGCCGCTTGTTGGTGTTCATCATATTGAAGGGCATATTGCTGCAAATTATATTGAGAATAAAGATTTGGAGCCTCCATTTATGTGTCTTGTTGTTTCCGGTGGACATACCCATCTTGTAAAGGTCATAGACTATGATGCATTTGAAATCATTGGAAGGACCAGAGATGATGCAGCGGGAGAAGCCTTTGACAAGGTGGCAAGAGCTATCGGACTTGGATATCCGGGAGGTCCTAAGATTGATGCCTTGGCGAAGGAAGGTAATAAGGAGGCTATTCCATTTCCGAGAGCAAAGGTGGATGGCAGTGAATTTGATTTCAGCTTTAGTGGTTTGAAATCGGCTGTGCTCAATTATTTAAATCAGTGTGAGATGAAGAAGATTGAGGTGAATAGAGCTGATGTGGCTGCATCCTTTCAATATGCAGTTATTGATGTGCTGACGACACATGCAATTTGTGCAACAAAAGAAGCGGGCATGAACAAGCTTGCAATAGCAGGAGGTGTTGCGTCTAATTCCTCACTTCGTGAAAGTGTCAGGAAGGCATGTGAAAAGGAAGGAATATCATTTTATCATCCATCCCCCATATACTGTACTGACAATGCGGTGATGATAGGAGCTGCAGGTTATTACAGCTATATTAAAGGGGTGAGTCATGGACTTGATTTAAATGCTGTTCCTAATTTGAAAATAGGTGAGAGGTTATAATAGTATATGTACAAGGGTAAGCATTTTACAGCCATAGTTTTGGCGGCAGGTAAGGGAAGCAGAATGAATTCAGATATCCCAAAGCAGTATATGAAGCTTAATGGTAAAGAGGTAATATACTATTCTCTTAAAGCGTTTCAAGATAGCCCGGTAGACAATATTGTATTGGTTGCAGGCAAACAGGATATAGATTTCTGCCGTGAAGAAATAGTTGAAAAATATGGTTTTGATAAGACCAAGGATATTGTGGAGGGTGGCTCCGAGAGATATTGGTCTGTAAGAAATGGACTTACAGTATCAAAAGGAACAGATTATGTACTTATCCATGACAGCGCAAGACCATGTATTAATGACAAGATCATATTAAGCCTTATGGATGAGGTAATTATAAGCGGGGCATGTACTGTTGGAGTTTCGGCAAAGGACACCATAAAGGTAGTTGACGAGAATAATTACGGAATAAAGACGCCTGACAGAAATACATTGTGGCAGGTGCAAACGCCCCAGGGCTTTTCTTATAATGAGCTTCTGATGGCATATAGTGAAATGGAAAAGAATAATGCTGGTAATATTACTGATGATACCATGATTGTTGAAAGGTATTTGGGCAAGAAATCAAAGCTAATTTTAGGTGATTACAGAAACATTAAAATCACTACTCCGGAAGACATTTTAATAGCGGAAATTTTTTTGGAAAATTTATAAAAAAAGTTGTTGACACAGACAAAACTACGTGTTAATATAGTCATTGTCGCTGACGGAAGCAGCGTTATATTTTTAATAGAATATAGTTAGTGTCTGCATTAAGTCAGAAACACGGAGAGGTATCGAAGAGGTCATAACGAGGCGGTCTTGAAAACCGTTTGTCCGCAAGGGCACGTGGGTTCGAATCCCACCCTCTCCGCTTGTTCTTAAAGATTAATTTAAGAGCATATCAGCTCATGTTTCTCGAGCAACGTGTACCATACAAAATTGAATGATGATTAAACAACGAAACAACCCTGAAATCTTTTGAGATTTCAAAGGATAGTATATCCTTAAAATTAGTAAATTTGGGTGCTTTTGAAGCCAGCGATGGCAAGAAAGAACCAAGGAAAGAACTTTTTAATATGAGAGTTTGATCCTGGCTCAGGATGAACGCT
>JAFUXG010000018.1 GCA_017470935.1 Lachnospiraceae bacterium | reverse complement strand
CGTAAGCTGGAACAGACAGAAAAAGTGTAACAGCACAATAATGGAGAGAAATAATGGATACAATTATAGATTATGTAAAATGGCTTGGACACCAAAGATTTGATGATTATAAGTTTAATGAAATCGACAATCTTGTATTATGTCAGCTATCCTATTATGATTACAAAAATGTATTAAAGGATGGGGATTCAAAGACACTTAATGAGTGCTATCATTTAATGTGTCAGGAAAATATCCGGGTCTGCATTGTGGGTGGAAATGAGGATTATCCGCTGTATTTGGATTTCCTACAGGCTGTGGCGGATGCCAAAAGATATGGGGATATAAGGATTTCTGATTATGTAGACGTTCTGGACGATCAGGTTCAGTTTGCCGCTATGACGTTCCATATTTCACCCAATGAGGTGTTTGTCGCATACAGAGGTACGGATGATACGATCATTGGGTGGAAAGAGGATTTTATGCTGAGCTTTACGGAGATTCCGGCACAGATGAGAGCCGTTAACTATCTGCGTGATGTGGTGTGCAGGCTGTCTCATAAGCTGTATGTGGGAGGGCACTCAAAGGGTGGGAATCTTGCACTTTATGCGTCGGCACACATGGATGAAGCAGCTTTGGAGAGGATAGAACATGTGTATATAAATGATGGTCCGGGATTATGTGACACAGTTATGGATACCTCAGTAATCATGAGAATTCAGCATAAGATTACCCGTATTCTTCCTGAATACTGTGTGATCGGGAAGCTCTTTGAGCCGGATATTCATGACACGCAAATTGTGAAAAGCTCGGCAGACGGGATTATGCAACACATGCTGCTCTCATGGGGAATTGATCATGGCAGTCTGCTTAGGGCAGAAGGGCATACACCGGAGAGTAAATGGATCAGTGATACTATGGATATATGGCTTGAGAATATTCCGAACGAGAAACGACAGGGGTTTGTGGAGCATTTATTCTCCGCACTTTCGGCGGGTGGTGCGGTCTCACTTATGGATATTGCAGGAAAAGGTGTAGGTGGATTTGAACAGGTCTTGATCTCTCTGATCGAATCAGACAAGGAGGTTAGGAAAACAGCGGCAAAGCTTCCGGAAACAGCTATATTCGGAAGTGCAGTTGAAAAGGTCAGAAGTAACAAAACGGTACGCAGGTTGCTTCAGTCCAAGCTTGCACAGGGCTTGTTTTCTATTATAGCGGGAATATTATTTATTGTAATGCCAAAGCAGAATATGATGGTGGTGTTCCTTGTGGTAATGGCCGGAATTCTTGTTTTTTTGCTTGGAAGAACACTTTATCACTTGTATCATTCCCATTGGAATCTGTATCAGGAGCGTACACTTGTGTATATAACAATTACCTTTCTTGTCATATATCTGTTGATGATATTTAAGGAGCATGCTTTGTCGCTGTTCAGCAGCATATTTTTTGGAATACTGTTCCTGATTGCAGGCTACAACTGTGCCGTAGTGCTCAAGGAAAAGGATTTTGCAAAAAACCAAAAGTGGATTAAGGTAAGATATATATTAGAGATGGTGCTGTTTTTTATATTGGGATTTTTCAACTTTGTGGCACCGGAAACTACGATTGAATGGTATGCAGTAAGTGTGGGAATTGTTCTTTTGTTAGATGGTGCAAGTAGGATTGCGGAGTATATTCAAGGTGTTAAGTATATATAAAAGGCTTATATTTTTCTGAAGCATAGGATATTTGAGATATAGAAATGATCAGTTATTCAAATATTTTCGAATGATCCGCGTGAGAGATGGTTCTATATCTGTTGTCCCGCCATTTAAGCACCATTCAAAAACAGAACCTTTTACGATAGTGCAGATATCCATGCAGACTGTGTGGATATCTGTTTTTGTTTTGATGTATCCTTTTGCGGCTGCCTTATTCATTTCATCTTCACTTCTCGCCATGACGGTTCCTGGTGCAAAGGAGCCGTCTGTTTCTCCCATATAGACAGATAGGGAACGGTTCTCAGTGGAATAAAAGCTTTTCATAAATTCAAGCCCCAGCTCCATATAGCTGTTGATAAGGTGCATGTAAAGCTCCGTAATCCTTCCGGCGATATCCGACAGTGGTGTTGTTAACTCGAAAGTGTCGAAGGATGTCTCCCTAAGGAAATGCATCATAAGGTCATCTTTATCCCTGAAATAATGATAGAAGGTTCCGATAGACAGACCTGCACGGGTGCATACATTCCTGACAGTTACTGCCTTTGCACCTTCGTTTTTAATTATGTTCACAGTTGCATCTATGATTTTGTCTTTGCTGCTGTTTTCAGTTCCTTTAGCAGGACGTCCACGTTTTGCACTCATATGTTCCTCCGGATGTTATCTGACATGTTTCATTTAATGCTTGACATTATAGAACGTGTTCTATATAATGTCAAGTGAAGATAAATAGAACGGGTTCTATTATTATGTGAGGAGGAAATATTATGAAGATAACTTATTGGTCAGATTATGCCTGTCCATACTGCTATATCGGAGAGGCGAGATTGAAAAAGGCAATTAATGAGGTACAAGGACTTAAGGATGTTGAGATTGAGATGAAGGCATTTCAGCTTGACCCTTCTGCCGGTGAGCATGCCACAGGAGATACGCAGACGAGATTTGCCCATAAATATGGAATTTCAACGTTAGAAGCCGGAGAGACGATTGAACACATATCACAAATGGGGATTGCCGAAGGTCTGGATTTCAAATATGCCACAACACGCTTCACTAACACTATGGACGCACATCGTCTGACGAAGCTGGCACAGAGCAAGAATGATCCGGGGCTTGCAGATAAAGTCATAGAGGAGCTTTTCAAGGCTTATTTTTCGGAAAATCTTGAACTTGCTGATCATAGGCTTCTTCAAAGAATAGGTCAGGATTGCGGCCTTAGAAAAGAGGAAATAGATGAGGTATTATCTTCTGATAAATATGAAGATGAAGTGCTGTTAGACGAGAGGGAAGCTTCCCGTTATGGTATCCATGCGGTGCCATTCTTTATAATAGGTCAGTATGGTATTTCAGGTGCTCAGAGTGTGGAAGGTATGAAGGCAGCTATTGTGAAAGCATTGGAGGAATCTGACGAAAAAGTCTCAGAGCAGGGAATGTCATGTGGACCGGATGGATGCAGATTATGATGATTTTATGGGGGAAGTATGGTAATTGAGATTTCTGTAAAGGGATATTTTGAGGAGAACTGTTATTTCTATATAGATGAAAGGTCTAAGCATGGATTTGTTATTGATCCGGGCGCACAGGCTGGCAGACTTCTTGCCGTGATCATGGAAAACGGATGGACGATTGAAAAAATACTCCTGACACATGGGCATTTTGACCATATGGGTGCTGTGAATGAACTCAGGGATGTTTTGAATATTCCGGTCTTCGCACACAAAAGGTCAGATGAGTATCTTTTAGATGCACGGAAAAACCTGTCTGCACTCTGTGGTCAGGCGTTAACAGTAGATAATGTGAGATACTTAGATGACGGGGATGAGGTAACACTTGATGTGAGTCCGGATTTCTCGTTAAAGACTATTTATGTACCCGGACATACGACGGATTCTGTTATGTATTATTCCGAAAGAGAACATGTTGCTTTTGTCGGTGATACGATTTTTAAGGGAAGTATCGGGAATTATAAGTATCCGGGTGGCAATCTTAAGGATTTGCAAAGAAGCATTATTGATAGGATATTTACTTTGCCGGATGAGACTGTGCTTTGTTCGGGACATTCAGAACAGACGACGGCAGGTAAGGAAAAACTAAGATACCGGTATTAAGTCAGGAAAGTGAGGCATTGTGAAAATGTAACTTCCGACATTTTGTTGAAATGTAAACACGAACTTTGATACAATCTGATTATTCCTATACATTTTGATTTTCCTTACCCTCGGTAGTGTTCATTTTTTATAATGGGTTCATCGAGTACAAGAATGGTTCAAGTTTCAGATCGTATGGATGATACTTTTCTGATTTAAGCCACTCTACTTTAGATACTCTCTCGGCGTCTTGCCGTAGTATTCTTTAAAAGCTTTATAAAAATTGCTGTTGTTGCTGTAACCGAGCATGGCGGCGATATCTTCTATGGAGAGAGTAGTGTTTTTAAGAAGGAGCACAGCTCTCTCCATTCTTTTTTCCAAAAGGATTTCAGTAAATCTTCTTCCGGTCTCTTTATGCAGCAGAGCTGAGATATAGTTTGGATGGTAGGAAAAATGAGCGGCGATGTCTTTTAATGTTACGATATCTGAGTGATCTGCCATGTACTGAATGATCTGTTCGGAAAGAGTGACTGGAGCATTTTTAGCATTTTCAACCCGGTATCGTCTTGCTATTTGTAAGAACAGGGTCTGGAGCATGGATTTAAGAAGTCTCTGAGTATCTTCCCTGCGGTCAGCGTATTCCATGACCATTGCTTCGAGAATGGAGCGTATAGCATGATCCTTACCGGGTGTGAGATGGATAAACTCATCTGAAAACTTGTTGGACTGAGGCTCTATGAAAAAACGGAACAAGTCTGAATCTGTGTAAATGGTCGGTAGATACTCACTGAAAAATGTATCCTTGCGTATCAATACACCAATGATGATGAGGTCTTTTTCACTGTTACCTCGAAGGGCATAACCGCTATAGGGCTGGCCGATATAACATTCATCTTCTCTGATAGTAATCAGGTTGTCATATTTATAGGAGAGTGCCTGATAGTCCTGTTTATAGGCGTAGTTGATAAAGAAAAAATCCTGGCGGTGGAAGGGTTCGTTGATTGAAGTACCCTTAAAAACGCAGATCAGGATATCTTCATCTTCTCCGCCCGGCCAGAACGATGTGACATCTCCCTGCTTTCCCTCTTTCATTTGATGGAAGGTCAGGTCAAGAGAACTGAATTCCTTTCCAAGCTTACTGATTGCCAGATTCAGCATTTTCGAGCGATTCATAGATAAGACCCTCCTGCGGTTTAATAAGATCATCATACCACATCATATTAGAAATTACCACTTAAAACATTAACATTTAGCGCTGTATGGAATGAAAAACGATAGTATACTTGCATCAGAACGAATGAAGCAGTTCATGTGGATGAGGAATACCTTGACGCAAAAGGAAACATTCTCTGGGACAAGATGGATCTGATGTAAGAGGCATAGGAATACCACGAACCGGAGCGATTCTTTGTCTCGTAGTTCATGGACAAAGTAACAATAAAGAGAATTTTGAAATAACAGGAGGACATGGGATGAAAGAACTTGAAAAACTGGAGGCAGGTCTGGAATATTGCTATGATGATCCGGAAGTGGAGGCTTTGAAGGAAAATGCGATTATCCAGTGTAAGGAATATAACGCAATAGACGATACGGATTATGATGCTCAGTATGCGAAACTAAAGGATATGCTGGGGAGTGTAGGAGATAAGGTTTGGATCGCCAAGACTTTTAATTGTGACAACGGCAAAAAGATTCATATTGGAAGCAACTTTACGGGAAATTATAACCTGACGATCCTGGATATCCGTGAGGTCTATATTGGTGACAATGTTATGATCGGTCCTAATACGCTGATATCCACGGTAAATCATCCGCTTACACCGATGGGCAGGAGACAGCATCTCGGAATCGCAAAACCGGTCAGAATCGGAAATGATGTCTGGATCGGCGGGAATGTAACTATTCTTCCGGGTGTTACTATTGGAAATAATGTCGTGGTCGCTGCAGGAGCAGTAGTAACAAAGAATTTACCAGACAATGCTCTGTATGGAGGCGTACCGGCGAGAAAAATAAAAGATATTGAAAATGATGTGAAGGAGGACCATTAATGAGGTGACCACTCAAAGTCAGACTATTTTTCGAGACGACTTTTGTCCTTTTATTGTTTAAGAAAAACCTCTGCGCTTGACAAACAGACCCTAATGGCTCGGCACTAGCAGATATGCTTCTGCGTTCTTCGAACTTGAACCATCTGGAACTAGCTGTGCATAAGTTGGACTACGGAAATCAAAGATTTCCTACGGTGTATAAGTTCGACTGCGAAAATCACAGATTTTCTGTCTCACTTATGTCTCACTTATATCATATGGGCAGTTCTTGTATAAACTATTTGATTTACATTAACAAAACTTTAACATATATATTGTATTTATAAAGGTGCAGTCATATTGAACTGCACTTTTGTTACATCTTTGTTATGCCTAATAAGATTATATTGGAGGATAGTGATTATGAAGAAAGTATGTGTGATTACAGGTGGAGGAAGCGGTATGGGATTAGAGGCAGCAAAGTTCATGCCCCATGATAAGATCATAGTGCTTGCCGGGAGAACCATAAGCAAGCTGGAGAATGCAGTTGATGAATTAAAGGCTTTGGGATATGAGGCTTATGCTCATGCGGCGGACACTTCAAATCGTGACAGTATTAAAGAACTCGCCAAATATGCGGCATCTCTTGGTGAAATCAAAAATGTAATCAATGCTGCGGGAATGTCACCGTCTATGGCTGATGGAGAAAAGCTGTTACGTGTCAATGCACTCGGCACGGTATATGTGAATCAGGAATTTGCAAAATATATGAATAAAGGGAGCGTTATTGTAGATGTATCATCGAATTCTGCTTATGCACTTCCTAAGTTTCTGATTAATAAAAGGCAGTATATGCTTGCAGAGACGGACGAGGAGGCATTCATCACAAAGATGCTAAAGAAAGCAAATCTTGCCAAGACAGATTACCAGAAAGCAGGCTTTGCATATGCGCTGTCAAAGAATTTTGTAGTATGGTATGCGGCAAAATGTGCATTTAAGTATGGCAAGAAGGGGATTCGTGTGGTATCACTGTCTCCGGGGTTGATAGCGACCGATATGGGAAATGCTGAAGCCGGAGAAGCACAAGCCTTGATTAGAAATTCGGCAGAAGAAAGAATGGGTAAGCCGGAGGAATTAGGATTTGCCATTGCAACTGTTGCAGATGAAAGAAATGGTTATCTTGCAGGCGTAGATGTGCTGGTAGATGGGGGAAGTACCAGCGGACAGAAGGAATATAAAAGAATAAAATAATTTGCTTTAACAAAACTTTAACATTTCTCAAACAATCGATTAATATTCCGGCAGTAATATTGCACCATAACAAGCGGGAAGATAATACTTCTCAGGAAAAAGGAGGACAATATTATGTCAGAGAATAGAATTTATTTAATTACAGGAGCAGCAGGTTTTTTGGGTGGAACGATAGCAAGACAGTTGATCGGAAGAGGTGAGAGGGTGAGAGCATTCGTGCTTCCTAATGATCCGGCACTGAAATATGTACCGAAGGAAGCGGAGATTGTTGAGGGAGATCTTACGGATATGGAATCCCTGGAACAGTTTTTCAATGTACCTAAGGATTTGGAGATTATAGTGCTTCATATAGCCAGTATTGTCACGGTCAATCCTGATTTCAATCAGAAGGTGATGGATGTAAATGTTGGAGGCACAAAGAATATTATCGCTATGTGCAAGAAGCATAATGCAGCAAAGCTTGTATATTGCAGCAGTACCGGAGCAATTCCGGAGCTTCCAAAGGGACAGGCGATTACAGAGGTCTCAAGCTTTGATGATATGTCAGTTCAGGGCTGTTACAGTCAGTCAAAGGCTCTTGCATCACAAGCAGTATTGGATGCAGCAAAATACATGGGATTAAATGCCTGCATCGTTCATCCAAGCGGTATCTTAGGACCTGAGGATTACGCTGTTGGCGAGACAACGAAAACCTTGATAGATATTATAGAGGGCAAGATGCCTGCAGGTATCAATGGATCATTTAACCTGTGCGATGTACGTGATCTGGCAGCGGGAACTATCGCAGCGGCTGACAAGGGAAGAAGCGGAGAGTGCTATATACTTGCAAATGAAGAGGTATCATTTAAGGATTTTGCAAAAATGGTATGTGAGGAGAGCGGCTGTAAGAAGATAGGTATGTTCCTTCCTATATGGGCAGCCAACATTATGGGTTCCTCCATGGAACACAAGGCAAAGAGAACAGGAGAAAAGCCTTTGATGACAAAATTCTCCGTATATAATCTTGCAAGGAACAACCGCTTTGATTCATCTAAGGCAGAGGAAGAGCTTGGATATTCGGCACGGTCTTACAGGAAAACGATTCGTGATGAGATCAAGTGGCTTAAGGATACGGGAAAGATAAGTGAGCAGTCAGAGAATATGGATAATGTGGAAATAGTTGAGTCCGACAAACCGGTTGCAGGAGCTAACTTGGCGTGATGTTGTTTTTACGAGTATAAGAATAACATATTGTAAGGATGATCATTACGACAATATAGCCTGTATAAAAAAATGTATGATAAATGAATTAATATTAAGAATATAGGCAGGGTGATTATATGTATCGTGTTTTGGTAGTAGAGGATGACAATGACCTGAATAAAACTGTATGCTCCTTTTTGAGACAGCATGGGTATGAAGTGACAGGAGCACTTACTGTTATGGATGCCTATGATGAGATGGAGAAAAGTCTTTTTGATGTGATCATATCAGATATAATGATGCCCGGTAAGGATGGCTTCGAATTTGCTGAGGAGATCAGGGCAGCAGACAAGGATATTCCCATTCTGTTCATGACTGCAAGAGAGGATCTTGACGCAAAGAAAAAAGGCTTCCGGATAGGTATTGATGATTATATGATCAAACCCATAGACCTAGAAGAGCTGGTACTTCGGGTTGAGGCGCTTCTAAGAAGAGCAGGGATTGCAGCAAGCAGAAAGCTTGAGATCGGAAGCTTCTCCATGGATATGGATGAGCATACGGCGGAGATTGACGGAGAGGAGATCATCCTTACTGTAAGGGAGTTCAATATACTGTATAAGCTGCTTTCATATCCTAAGAAGACCTTTACCAGAACTCAGCTTATGGATGAATTCTGGGAAGCGGATTCTGCTTCGGGACCAAGGGTTGTGGATGTATATATCACCAAGCTCAGGGATAAGCTTTCGGAGTGTAAGGATTTTGAGATTGTAACAGTTCACGGTCTTGGCTACAAGGCGGTGATCTCATGAGAGAAAAACGCAGCAAAAGATATCAGATCATTAGATTTATTTCATTTTTTCTTTCCATGGCTTTTGTCATAACATGCAACTTTTTCCTGTTCTTTCATTTTATGAAATTGAATACGGATGATGTAAGACGTGCTGCACCCATTACATTTGGAAATGTTATTTTTCTTTCCTTTCTGTTCTGTGTAGTGGACCAGATTCAGAGATATTATACGGTGACACGTCCGGTAAGAAAGATTCAGAAAGGTATAGACCGGGTAATGCAGGGCGACTTTTCAACGGAGATTCCTTATTCCAATTCGCTAAGCGGCAGTCAGGATTATGATGAGATCATAGAAGGACTTAACCGGATGATTGAGGAGCTTAACAGTGTGGAGACATTGAGAACGGACTTTATAGCAAATGTGTCCCATGAGATAAAAACTCCTCTTTCTGTTATGCAAAATTACGGAACATTATTACAGCAAAAGAATCTTTCTGAGGAGGAAAGATTAGAGTATGCGGGTAAGCTTACGGAACAGACAAAGAAGCTTTCAGCACTCATTACCAATATATTAAAGCTTAACAAATTAGAGAATCAGCAGATTTTCCCTAAGATGGAAAGGTACGATCTGAGTGAGCAGCTATGTGAATGTATGCTTATGTTTGAAAGTGCCTGGGAGGAGAAGGAGCTTAATATCGAGACGGATATAGAGGATAATGTGATGGTAACAGGTGACAGTGAGATGTTGTCTATTGTATGGAATAACCTGTTATCCAATGCGGTGAAATTCACCGAAAAGGGTGGCACCATTGGACTTAAGGTATACAGCAAGGGTAAATGTGCTGTTGTCAGTATATCTGATACGGGCTGCGGTATGAATGAGGAGACCGGCAGGAACATTTTCAACAAGTTTTATCAGGGAGATACTTCACATGCGATGTCGGGAAACGGATTAGGACTTGCACTGGCAAAGCGTATCATCGATATCCATCAGGGTGAGATACGTGTGGAAAGCAGGCTTGGCGTGGGAAGCACATTTACGGTAAAAATAGACAATAATGAAGAACTATAACAGCATTTTATGAGGAGATGCGGAGCTATAATCAGGAGGCAGTTATGGAAGAGAACAATAATGATTCCTTTGTAATGGAATATTCTGCAAGGAACAGAAAAGAGATTGAACAGATAAGAAAAAAATATGCTAAAAAGGCGGATACAGAAGATAAACTCGAAGAGCTCAGAAAACTTGACCACGAAACTGAGGCTCCGGCACAGATCGCCGGGATGACTGTTGGAATTATAGGTACATTAATTTTTGGCTTTGGAATGGCGGCTGTTATGGCCATGAATATGACTATAATAGGTGTTGTTTCCGGAATTATCGGGTTATTTGTTGTATTTGCTGCATATCCTTTTTATAAAAAGATATTGGAATCCAACAAGGAAAAGAATGGAGCAAGAATACTTGAACTTTCGGAGGAACTGCTAAAGTGAACCTCGGCAATTGCAGAATTTTCAAGTGTTTATCCTGATGTAGATATTTCTGTTAAAAGCGGAACTCATGAAGAATTGTCTTCATGTAAGAGACTGGAGATTAGTGATCTGTCAAAAATGTCATGTATCATTGTATCATCAAAGGAACAGAGAAAAACAGTGGTCTTTACTGGTATCTGATGCTCAAAAAGAGAGAAATCTTTATAATGGACATGATACAGGTAAAATACCTGTAAGCAATGGATTGTCATCAAAAATCAGTCAAGATGTGACAAAGGGGAGTACTGACAATGAGATATAGGAAAAACAGAAGAACACATGATTTAATAAGCGAGATAGGATTAGGCTCTGCATATATCTCCGAAGCAGGGGAAAGGGAAGGCATAAAGGCTCTTGAAACTGCATATGAAGGAGGTATTAATTATTATGACCTGGCTGCAGCAGAATGGGAAAGCTTTAAAATATTCGGTGAAGCATTTAAAGATATAAGGAAAAACATAATGTACCAGATACATTTTGGTGCAGATTATACCAGGGGATCATACGGCTGGAGCCTTAACCTTGAGACGATCAAGCGTTCCATAGACAAACAGCTGTCAGAGCTTCATACGGATTACATAGATTACGGCTTTATACATTGTCAGGATGAACTGTCTGACTGGGAAGCATATCGGGATAATGGTGTATTTTCCTATATATGTGATATGAAGAATAAAGGAGTTGTAAAGCATATAGGGCTTTCATCACACACACCTTCAGTCATACAGGAGATATTAAATACCGGTGTTATTGATATGCTTATGTTTTCTGTTAATCCAGCTTATGATTACCAACACGGTCAATATGCCTATGGCGGAGTGGATGAAAGGGCGGAGATATATAAAAGGTGCGAAAAAGAAGGAATAGGAATATCAGTTATGAAACCTTTTTCCGGCGGGCAGCTTTTGAGTGCAAAAGCTTCTCCGTTCCGTACTGCT
>JAFUXG010000017.1 GCA_017470935.1 Lachnospiraceae bacterium | reverse complement strand
GGCATGGAGGCCTCGCAGGTGCGCCGGAGCCATGGATGGCGACTAAGCACCTTGCCACGGACGGTATCATACTATATCCGGGGCACCTAGAAGTTCTTATCCCGTCCAACACGCCATCTGACCTGAGGGTATCTGTGCAAGTCAGACGGCGTATGGTTTCAAAACTTAACTAAACAGTAATTTAGTCATCCAACTCATTCTCAATAAGATTGACAGAAACCAGTGTTGACACACCCTTTTCCTGCATTGTGATACCATAAAGCACGTCAGCCGCCTCCATAGTACCCTTTCTGTGGGTGATAACTATGAACTGTGTATCCTTTGTAAGCTTGTTAAGATACTTTGCATAACGTGTTACATTGGAATCATCAAGGGCAGCCTCAATCTCGTCAAGGAGACAGAAGGGTGAGGGCTTAAGGCTCTGTATCGCAAACAAAAGTGCAATGGCAGAAAGCGCCTTCTCTCCACCGGATAGCTGCATCATGTTCTGAAGCTTCTTTCCGGGCGGCTGGGCTATGATACGGATTCCAGCCTCTAATATATCCTCACTGTCCACAAGCTCAAGGGTAGCCTTTCCTCCTCCGAAAAGCTCACGGAACACCTTGTCGAACATAACCTGTATCTCCTTGAACTTCTCCTCGAACTGGGTACGCATAGCAGTATCCAGCTCCTCGATTATCTGCATAAGGTTGGTCTCAGCCTTAACAATATCGTCATGCTGACCTTTAAGGAACTCATAACGCTCTGAAACCTCCTTGTAATCCTCAATGGCATTAACATTAACATCTCCAAGCGATTTGATCTTAGCCTTAACAGCAGTGACCTCCTGCTTAAGCTTTGGAAGATCATTAAGGGAATCATCCTTAAGATCTATTGCTGACTGATATGTAAGCTCGTATTCCTCCCACATGTATTTACTTAAGCTATCAGACTGTTCTGTGATCTTCTCTACCTGTGCATTAAGTCTAAATGCTGATTTATCAAGCTTTGTTATCTCCTCATTAAGATTCTCACGCTTTGCAAAGAACTCCTTGTGCTTTGCATTTAATTCCTCTTTGTCAGCAACGTCTTTTTTTAGGGCTTCCTCTACCTCTTGTATTTCTTTGCTGTCCGCCTCGATCAATGACTTAAAATGATTGATCTTAGCCACAAGCTCCTCTATGGCACGCCCCGAATTACTCATCTGTGAGCGGTATAGCTCTAACTCTTCCTTAAGCTTGGTCTCCTCTGTACGAATCCTCCTCAGATTCTCAATAAGAAAATCATCCTGCTGCTTCATGGTATTGAATTCCAGCATAAGCTGTGAAACCTTCTCATTTGCTTCCTTCAATTCCTCACGCTTTGAAGCGACCCGCTCCTCTAACACAACAATACGCTCTTCAAGAGCCTTCTTTGCCTCCTCAGCCTGCTTGTGGTTCTCATATAGCTCATTCTTATTGTTGTTGATCTCCTCAATCTGAGCCTCCAGCTCCTTGTTCTCCTTGTTGACAGAGGCATAAGCATTAGCAGTCTCCGCAAGATTCTTGGAAACCTGCTCAATATTCATTGTAACTGTATTCTTAGAAAGATATAACTCCTGAAGCTTTAGGTTCATATCCTCCTTATCGGTCTTTAATGCATCACGCTTGGTGCGAAGCTCTGTCTCCTCCTTGCTGGCATTGGTGATCTCATTGGACAATTCAGTAAGCTGCTTAGAAAGCTCATCCAGCTCTCTTTTCCTACCAAGAAGGTTTGATGAATTCTTAAATGCACCACCGGTCATGGCGCCACCGGGAGTAAGAAGCTCACCCTCCTTAGTTACAATACGGAGTGACTGATGGAACTTCTTGTTAAGGGCGATGGCATGGTCGATATCCTCACACACCACGATCCTTCCAAGTAAATGATTCACCACTGCTGTGTATTTGTCATGTACTTTAACAAGATCCTTTGCAAGCCCTACCACACCGGGCTCATTTAATGCTTCCTTATATGTAAATTCACTGTGCTTTCCGCCTATTGTTGTAAGAGGAAGAAATGTAGCACGTCCAAGCTTATTCTTCTTAAGAAAGCTTATAAGCTTCTTTGCTGTTGTCTCATTGTCTGTGACTATGTTCTGAATGCTTCCACCAAGTGCCGTCTCTACAGCAATCTCGTACTCCTTGTTAACCTGGATAATATCCGCAACAACACCGATAATACCTGGATTACTGTCCTTTAACTCCATTACACGCTTGATGGAATTGCCGTAACCATCATAGCGCTCGGTAATATTTCTTAATGCCTCCGCCTTTGACTTAACGCTGGCATACTCATTATTTGCCTCAAATAGGCGCTTCTTATTCTCATTAGTATCAATGGTATTCTGGTCAAGCTGCCCATCTACCTTCTCAAGACGTGAAAGAATACCTGCTACCTCATCCTCGATCTGCTTTAATGATTCGTTATGCTTATCGTATTCCTCCTTGTCCTTCATCTCGTCAGACTTGAACTGAAGAAAACGCTGGTTAAGCTGGGTCTTACGATAGCTTATATTTTCAAGCATAGTGTCATAGCGCCCAACCTTTGCCTTAAGATTGGACTCACCTGTCATGAACTCTATAATATCAGCCTTGCTCTTTTCTATATCCTCAAGTAAGGTATTGATCTCCTCCTCAATTGATTCACTGACTTCCCTTGCTTCCTCCACAACATCATCAGCGCTATCCATCTTCTCGTCAAGAACAGCCTTTTTCTCCTGATAGCCCCTCTTCTCAGCATCTGAAGCCGCAAGACTCTGGTTGATCCTGTCGATCTGCTCACTCATATGGATATCAGAGGACTTGGCATTACTTATCTGCTGGTTTAATACATTGACCTCACCCTCATTATGCTCCTTATTAAGCTTCAACTCGTGAAGTCTGTTGCGGTTATCATCGATTGATGTATTACACTGTTCAAGAACTGTCTCAATACGTTCATATTCATTCTTAGTATCTTCAAATTCCTTCTTAAGTCTTTCAGAATCCTCATTAATAATGTGAAGCTTTTCCTCATTATCCTTAAGCTCATTCTCAATGCGTTCATTCTCCATTAAGAACACATTTACATCAAAACGCTTTAATTCACCTTTATATAAAAGATACTTCTTAGCGACCTCAGACTGTTTTTCAAGAGGTCCTATCTGCTTCTCTAATTCAGATAAAATGTCATTAACACGGGAAAGATTCTCTCTCTCTGCGGCAAGAGACTTTTCTGTAGCCGCCTTATTCTTCTTATACTTAACAATACCTGCAGCCTCATCAAAAAGCTCACGGCGCTCCTCAGGCTTACCGGAAAGAATTCTTTCAACCTGTCCCTGTCCGATAATGGAATAGCCCTCTTTACCGATACCTGTATCAAAGAATAATGCGTTAACATCCTTCAAACGGCTTACTGTTCCGTTAATGAGATACTCACTCTCACCTGAGCGGTATACACGCCTTGCAACAGTAACCTCCTCATAATCTATTGGCAGGGAATGATCACTATTATCAAGAGTAATAGCAACATAAGCTGAGCCATGGGGCTTTCTAAGCTCTGTACCTGCAAAAATAACATCCTGCATGTTAGCGCCACGAAGCTGCTTGGCGCTCTGTTCACCCAGCACCCATCTTACAGCATCACCTACATTACTCTTGCCTGAGCCGTTAGGTCCCACTATACCTGTTATTCCCTCATTAAATTCAAATATTATCCTGTTGGCAAAGGACTTAAATCCATATACCTCAATGCTTTTTAAATACATTCTTCCCTATCCTTATCAAATCTATTAACTATTGTAAGCTATCCCAGCATATTGATTTTTACTTCATATAGCAGCATACATCATCAATCCATTGTCACTTATTGGTATTTTTAAGCTTTAGGATCGCCTCATAGGCTGCCTTCTGCTGTGCCAGCTTCTTAGATGATCCTGTTCCCTCCGCAAGCTTTTTGTTATCCACCAGCACTGACATAACATAACACTTATTGTGGTCAGGTCCCGATTCCCTTATCTCCTCATAGGTGACCTTTCCCTTGCCATCCTTCTGGACCATCTCCTGCAAGGTAGTCTTGGCATCATAGAACAAAGACTTGTGTTCAATATCCGTCAAAAGAAATGACATGGCATACTTCTTTGCCGGCTCCATACCGCCATCCAAATAAATGGCACCAAGCACCGATTCAAACAGATCACAGAGAATCGAATCCCTGTTTCTTCCACCGGTCATCTCCTCGCCCTTAGAAAGCAGTACATAGTCTCCAAAATGAAGCTCTCTTGATACTGCTGACAGAGTAAACTCACAGACAAGAGATGCCCTTAGCTTTGTAAGCTTTCCCTCAGACATATCCTTATATTCATGAAACAAAAATTCGCTGACTATAAGCTCTAACACTGCATCACCCAGATACTCAAGCCTTTCATAGCTCTCCATACCCTTCTTTTTCATTTCATTTATAAATGAACTATGCGACAAGGCCTGCTTCAAAAGCTCCTTATTATTAAATTGATACTGAATATTCTTTTCAAGCTCCTGCGCATTATAATTAAGCATTCAAAAACCCCTTAATCTTTCCGTTGATATCCTGTTTCTTAAAGGTCTCAACCTGGAATAATGCATTTTTAACTTCTTTATTGGTTGCGTTACCATGTATCTTAACAACAAGACCATTTAATCCCAGAAGAGGTGCACCACCATACTCTGTGGCATCAAAGGTCTTTAATGTCTTCTTAAGCTGAGGTTTAACAAGTGCTGCACCTACAGTTGATAACGGAGTCGATGTCATGCTTTCCTTGATCATCTTAAATAGACCTGAGGCGAGTCCCTCTGTAAGCTTAAGCATAACATTGCCAACAAATGCTTCCGTCACCACAACATCTGCTGCACCATATGGGAAATCCCTGGCTTCAATACTCCCGATAAAGTTGATATCATCGCATTCCTTAAGAAGTGGGAATGTTTCCTTAACAAGTGCATTACCCTTCTCCTCCTCAGCGCCGATATTGACAATACCTACTCTCGGATTCTTAACTCCCACAACATATTCCATATATATTGAACCCATCTTGGCAAACTGAACCAGATTGCTAGGCTTTGCATCAACATTTGCGCCACAGTCAATAAGAAGGCATATTCCGTTGACTGTCGGAATTACAGGTGCCAATGGAGCACGTTCAATGCCCTTAAGCTTGCCCACAAGAACCTGTCCTCCAACAAGAAGTGCTCCCGAATTACCTGCCGATACAATACCATCAGCCTTTCCCTCCTTAACCATCTTAAGTCCGATAACCATGGAGGATTCCTTCTTCTGCCTTATGGCATTAACTGGTGAATCATGGGGCGTTATCTCTTCCGGTGCATGTACTATTTCAATCTTATCCTTTGGATATTCATATTTCGACAGTTCATCCTTCAATCGTTCTTCAGGTCCAACAATATAGATGAACAGATTATCCTTTTCTTTGACTGCATTAACAGCTCCTAACACCATCTCCTGTGGTGAATTATCCCCACCCATTGCATCCAAACACACCTTTGTTATCTCTGCCATCCGGTTTCCTCCATTCCAGATATAATTTCAAAATCTGATCTCCAGATCCAGGATCAACATATAAATACATATCCAACCTCCAAATCTAAGATCAAGATATAAATCCAAAACTCAACTTTCAGCTTCAAAAGCTTATCAATATTGAATTTTTAAAGCTCTCAACAAAGCAACTTAATAAATATATCACAAAAATGTCTTTTTTACAACACTTGCAACACCCAAATGCACAAACTCTCATAAAACTCAAAAATTATAAATCGAATACATTATCACAAGAATATGCATAAATATTCCTATTACAATATACCCAGCGCCCTTGGCATGAACCCGATCACAAAATGAAGCAGTGCGCATCCCCATATATTCCTGTTTTTCTCATAAAAATATCCTGTTGCAACACAGAAAAGTCCCGCAATAGTCATATAATACAAGGGATAGCTCATATGCATGACAAAGAAATACAGTGAAGTCAGCCATACTGTATAATGGATATTGTCCTTCCCCGCCATGATCCTGACATTGTCCTGAACAAAGGCTTTAATAAAAACCTCCTGAAAAAAGGCGTTGACAGGATAGAACCATCTTGTCCTCACATTTAGATAAAGCTTGAAATATGGTCTGGCAGCAACCTTAGGATTAAAGTGTCCCCGTACTATCCTGACAATGACCATTACAAGGATCATTCCCACAGAAATTATTCCGGCTCGGATTATTGTCCGTTTCAGCTCTTCCTTTGTTATCAGTATATCCTTATAATTAATTTTCATTGTCGTATTGAATACATAGACAACCATTTCAACTGCAAGAACTGCAATGAGAATCTTCGTTGTAATATAAGCATTTCTTGGACCGGCGGGCATCTTGGTCTTTAACTGGTAGAACTTAAGAATAAGCTGCTGAATAACAAGAGTTGTGATCATAAACATCATAACAGTTCTTGTATGCTTTTTATGATATGAATTAGCGCTATTCATGACCAAGCCACTTCACCTCCAAGAATATTTTTGCCTATAAAGATTATCACAAAGAAACCATAATTTCAAGAATTAAAGCTGCCTATATTGATGAAATATATAGAATCCTATAATTAACAAAATTCGTAATTATTTTATTATCAAAACATATAATATTTATATATTTTATAAGGAGACATATGTTATGTCAAAACAATATCTACAGGCAGCACAAAATAATATAGATAAGGGATTTCTGAAAATAAATGCTATATCCACCGATAATTACTTTCCGATCAAAAATGCAGAAATAGAGATTGCAGACAGCGGAAATCCCAACCAGATATTATTCAAGACAGAGACAAACAACGACGGTCTTACTGAAAACCTAGAGCTTGACGCACCACCTATTGAATATTCACTTGAGCCCTCTGACAACCAGCCCTACAGTCTTTACAATATCAAGATTTCTGCCGAGGATTACGAGGAAACAATAATATCAGGAGTGCAGATATTATCAGGAGAATTGGGGCTTCAAAGCATTTCATTGACTCCTAAGGTTACAAGTGAGCAGACCTATGATCCTGAGGTGATAGACGGTCACACCTTATGGGAGTTTTACCCGCCTAAGATTGCGGAAGCTGAGATAAAGCCTATGGATGAAACAGGCGAGATCGTTCTTTCAAGGGTTGTAATTCCAGAATACATAATCGTTCATGACGGAACTCCCACAGACACTACTGCAGAGAATTATTACATTCCTTATAAAGAATATATCAAAAATGTAGCATCCTCGGAAATCTATGCCACCTGGCCGGAGGCAACAATTTATGCCAATGTGCTGGCTATCATGTCATTTACTCTTAACAGGGTATATACCGAATGGTACAGGAACAAAGGCTTTGATTTCACTATAACAAGCTCTACTGCCTTCGACCATAAATGGATCAACCAAAAAACTATATATGAAAGCATTTCACAGGTCGTTGATTCCATATTTGCCAACTACCTGTCAAGACCTGGCGTACGACAGCCCATACTCACACAATACTGTGACGGAAAACGCGTCACCTGTCCCAACTGGTTATCACAATGGGGTTCAAAATATCTTGGGGATCAAGGCTATAAAGCAATAGAAATACTAAGAAACTACTATGGGGATGATATATATATCAACGAATCTACACAAATATCAGGTGTTCCCTCTTCATGGCCGGGATACGACCTTAATGTGGGAGCCTCCGGTGATAAGGTGCGGCAGATGCAGGAGCAGCTTAACAGAATTGCACGCGTCTACTCTTCAATACCAACCCTCACCGTAGATGGCATATACGGCCAGAAAACAAAGGGCGCTGTGGAGCAGTTCCAAAGAATTTTCAATCTTCCCGTAACCGGAGTGGTTGATTACCGTACCTGGTACAAAATATCACAGATATACGTAGGAGTAAGTGGAATTGGGGCATAAATTACTGTTTAGTGAATTTTTGTTTTCGTATGGCGGACGCAGGTAAGCTACCAGCATGGTGCGTTTTGTATGACTGACTGTACGGTGATAAGAGTTTCTAAGCATCCCGTTAAAGTTTTGATGACGTACGCGGCAAGATGCTTAGTCGCCATCCATGGCTCCGTCGCACCTGCTCGGCATCCATGCCTCGCATCCGCTGCTTTTTTAATCGGGATACTAAGAAACTCTAATCACCTCCCAGATGTCATACAAAACGCACCATACTGTCAGCTTACCTGCTGTTCGTGGATACCGAAACTATAACACAATATACTTTGTAAATCCTAATCATACAAATGATTGTTCGATACTTACATTTAATTAAGTATCTTTTGCCAGCAAACAGCCGTCTGCCTTGTGCAGATATCCTCAGGTCAGTTGGCATTTGGAAAGGGATTAGAACTTCTTGGTGTCCCGTAAGAAACCTAGTGGATGCGAGGCATGG
>JAFUXG010000067.1 GCA_017470935.1 Lachnospiraceae bacterium | reverse complement strand
GCGATTTCATTTACAGTATTCTGCATTCCCTGCTTTGTCAGTCTGAGTTCCTTTACCATTTTATTGAAATCCTTATATACAACCTCGTATTCCTGTGCATCACTCAGGTCAATCTCCACATCCAAATTTCCATCAGACACTTCATGAATTGCATTCATCAGACGGGATAATCTTTTTTCCATAAAATGCAGAATAATTAATATTGCTCCGGTAACAGTAAGAGCCATAAGCGGTATCATCCACAACATATGAATTGCTGTATTATCTTTAAATCCAAAAACAAGATAAGCTACCAATCCAAAGGACATAATTCCTCCAATTATAACCGACACCGCAAGAAAAAGCACCCATCGGATGTGGAAGACATTCAGATATTTTTTTCTTTTTTCTTTTTTACTCATAAGGTATCCACCTGCTATTCCTTTATCACTGCTTTATAGCCGATATTACGCAATGAAACAATATCAAACACACCACAATCTGCAAATTTGCCTCTCAATCTGCTTATATATGTTTTTATCGTACTGTACTCTGTATCTGTATCATATCCCCATATATCATCCAATAGCTGTTGCTTTGTAAAAATTATATCAGGATACGACAAGAACTTATACAAAAGTTCAAACTCCAGATTGGTTAGTTCGATTTTATTATTATTCCAGATTACACTTTTGCTGTCCTGATTAAGTTTTAGTGCACCTATTTCAATCTTATTTTCACTGAATATTTTTGCCCGCCTCAGAAGTGCTTCAATCCGCCAATCCAATTCTTCATAATTGATAGGCTTCGTCATATAATCATCTATTCCGCTTGCAAACCCTTTTTTCTTATGTTCAAAGGAAGTCATTGCTGTCAGCATGATTACAGGCATGTTATTATTACTTTCTCGCAACAAATTCACAAACTCGTATCCATCCATTTTTGGCATCATGATATCTACAATAGCAAGGTCGGCATGGCTATGATCCAAAATCTCAAGTGCCGCCACTCCATTTTCTGCCTCTAAAATGTTATATTTCTCCTTTAGCTTTGTTTTCGTCAGCAAACGAATCGCCGCATCATCCTCAACAATCAAAATCGTTACCATATTACACCCCTTATTCAAACAGACCGGAAAACCTCCGGTCCGTTTGTCTTATATATTTCTATTATACTATAACAATTCTTATAAAGGCAGATCTTTTTTGCAAAAAGTTACCGTTCCTATCGTGTAGGATACTACTGCTACAATCAGAGCGGCTATTCCTTTTGTAATCCAATCATCTGTTCCCAACAGTATGGATTTGTAATCATACAATGTACAGATAGAAAGATACTTGAAATTTTCTAATACATCAACGCCTAATGAGCCAAACATTGCCATCATGTTAGAGAGAACGGAGATTCCGACAAATGCGCCCCCAAATCCAATCGAAAATTTTGAAAGGTTGAATATTCCGGAAAACATATAGCATACACCGGACATTGCCAGACATACAAGTAATGCTGACAGATTGATTTTTAATATAATCGCTGCTGTAAGATTACCGGATATTCCATAAACTCCTGCTGCTGCCCCTGCTACTGTCAAATCCAATGGAGAGTGGGCATTTACACCGATATGCACTAATGTTAGTATCAGGAATAAAAGTGTTATAGAACCTACGGAAAAAAGCAACTGTGTAAATGCAATGGTACTTCTTTTTTTAGGAGTTGATAATACATACGCAAGAGAGCCTCTGTCAATTTGGCTTGCAAAAAGCTTATTGGAACTAACCATAATGTAGACTCCCGGAAGAATCATAGCCATAACTCCATAAAAAATCAGAAACAACAAGCTCTGTGTCATCTCAAGTGCTGCAAACTGTGCAAGAAGTGCTGCTGATACAACAGTAAGAACGCTCCATAATACACCATTTGCCTTTGTGGTCTGTTTAAATAACGGTAAACTCAACATAATTTATACCTCCATTTTTTCTACAATTGTTGTATAATATTTTTCAAGTGAAAATGCTTCATTCGAAAAACCTGCAATTGAATATTCTGATAAATCTTTCAAAAATTCGTTAATCTGTGACATTGGAAGATTCAATGTAATCTGTTTATTCTTTTGATTTTTATTCACTATTAGTTCATTAAGCGGTACATCCTTCAGCATATAATGATCATACTCAAGATACCTCTTATAGTCGTTGTCTGAAGCAAAGGTGACAGTGAATGCTTCATGTGGATCATTCTCAAACTGACTTCTTCGGACAAGATTAACAATATGTCCATTCCTGATAAACATTACCGTATCACATGTATCCTCTACTTCCTTGAAAATATGGCTGGACATAAATACCGTTTTCCCCTGTGCTTTTTTCTCCAAAATGAGTTGAATCAGAGTGTCACGCATAAGCGGATCAAGTCCGGTAGACGGCTCATCTAAAATATAAATATCTGCATCACTCATAAATGCCGCAACCAGAGCCATTTTTTGTTTCATACCCTTGCTCATTCTCCGCAGTGGTGCGGTAATGTCAATCTTAAATCTGTCTATCAGGTCATTCATATACGACATATCCCTAAGTCCAAGTAATTCCGATTGTATTTTAAGAAAATCGGTGCCTGTTCCCACATCAGGGAAATCAATCTGCCCCGGCACATAACCGATATATTGTTTAATTTTTGCGGAATCCTTCCAAGCATCCAGACCATTTATATTAACCTTTCCTGAATCGCCATGTATAAAGCCCATCATATGACGGATTGTAGTTGTCTTTCCACTGCCGTTTGTCCCAATCAATCCAAATACCTCACCCTTCTTAACCTCAAAATTAAAGTCAAAAATTCCTCTGCCCTTTTTATAGTCTTTTGTCAGGTTATGGACTTCAATACTATTTTCTCTTTCCATTCTCAATCCCTCCAAATGTACGCTCACTCTTATAAAAGTGCATAAAATATTCTTCCAGTGTCTGCTGATGTTCTACAAGGTTTTTAATACGATATCGGACAAGTGTTTTTACAAAATCATCGGCGTGGTCATCCTCACAGGCAATCGCTAACATATTCTGCTCCGGATATTCCTCCCTTATCTCAAAGTCCTCTGACTTAAATGCTTTGTAATCACTATTCCTTTCAAATGTTACCTCAAATGTTTTTCTCTTGTAATGTTTAACTTCCTCTGCATTTACAACAGATACAAGTCTGCCCTCTTTTATGATAGCGATTCTGTCACATAATGCTTCCACTTCATTGAATATATGACTTGAAAGAAGAATTGTTTTTCCCTTTTCTTTTTCTTTCCTGACAAAATCTATGAAAACCTCCTGCATGACCGGATCAAGACCTGATGTCGGCTCATCTAAAAGCAGTACTTGGGGATCCCCCATAAATGCTGCAATGATTGCAAGCTTTCTCTTTTCACCAATGCTCATACGTTTCAACGATGTATTTGGATTCATATCAAAGGTTTCAAGCAACTCCTGTGTTCTGCCATCATCACTTTTTCGTAATCCCTGCATCATTTTGAGGAATCCAACTCCGTCTAAACCTTCCGGCAATGCAACTTCACCCGGAATATATCCTACATCCCCCATAATTCTGTCATGTTCTTTCCAACATGAATATCCGTTGATTGCCGCTGTTCCGTTCTGTGGGTGTGAAAAACCCATCAAATGTCGCATTGTAGTACTTTTGCCTGCTCCATTCGGTCCAAGAAATCCAAACACTTCTCCCTGTTCTACTCCGAATGATACATCAAAGATTCCGCGTCCATGCCCATAATCTTTTGTGAGATGATTTACTTCTATGACAGCCATTTGTTTTATTCCTCCTTTGCCTGTACTCTCTGTATCACTTCACTGTATTTGGCATTATATGGGAAAAAGGTTGAATGAAAGTAAAAATTATGATT
>JAFUXG010000016.1 GCA_017470935.1 Lachnospiraceae bacterium | reverse complement strand
AGCATTGTCTCCTATGTATATAGTTGGTTTTGGTCGATTGACATTATACACTAAATAGGGGGTCAATGCTCATTTTTTTGCAAACCCTCAGAAATAAAGGCTTTAGAAACAAAAAATGGGGTGTCAGTTTGACACTACCAAATAAATAATGGTGGTGTATATATGGATAAAATTATTCAGATTAAAGACAGGTCAATCAATAAAGAAAGAAATAAAAATATGGGAGCATTTATTAAAATCGAAGGATTAAAAAAGAACTTTAGGAATGAAGAAGTTCTAAAGGAGATCAATATCGAGTTTGAGGCTGGAAATATTTATGGAATTGTCGGGAAAAACGGCTCCGGAAAAACGGTTTTCTTTAAAATAATTGCAGGATATGTAAAACCAACATCAGGTCATGTATATGTCGGAAACAAAGAAATAGGGATTGATACGGATTTTGCTGAGAACATGGGGCTTATTATTGAGACGCCCGGATTTTTGACACAATACAGTGCCTATAAAAATCTTGCTTATCTCGCATCCATACGAAATAAAATTGGTGATGATGAAATATATACAGCTCTTGAAATGGTCGATATTAATCCATTTAGTAAAAAGAAGGTAGGAAAGTTTTCACTTGGTATGCGGCAGCGATTAGGAATTGCGCAGGCTATTATGGAAGATCCTGACCTGATTATTTTGGATGAGCCGATGAATGGTTTAGATAAATATGGCATAAAGCTTGTGAAGGATTTATTGTTGAAATTAAAGGAACAGGGAAAAACAATATTGATTTCAAGCCATTATGCCGAAGATATGGAAATATGTGATAAGGTATATGAAATGGATAATGGACAATTGATATAAGGCGAAATTGACTGTTCTCTTTATTCAGTTAGCATTATAGACTCACCGATACTTTCATACGGAATAGTTGGGGTATCGGTGGGTCTATATAATTTAGTGATAGTTGCAAATTAGAATTAATATCCTCTGTTCCTTTTGCACCCTATCACATAATGCTTTGATACATAATATTGCGACTATTATATATATTGCAAGCGCAATAAGTATAGGGATTGAGTAGAGTGTTTCACAATCCTTTCTCGATTTCGCATTCATGGCGGAAGCCTCTTTCTTTATATCTCATTCAAACAGAGAGGCAAAGCGTTCATCTGCAAGACTGCTTGACAAGGTGGCAGGCATTGATTAAAGTTAGTACAGATAATAATTTCCCTCGTTTCCCTTATGGGATATTCATAAGGGAAAAAACAAGGGAAAACGGGTATAATTTCGATATAAAGTGTTTGAAAAGTGTTGAAAAATAATGGTTATGTGAGATAATATTAGAAAATCGCAATTTTGCGAAAAAGGCATGGAGACGTCAGTCGACATGAAAAGCCCTAAATTACAATAACGGAGGGAAAGCAATGAAAGCATTATTTATTGGCGGAACAGGTACGATCAGTACAGCGGTGGTAAAGAGACTTGTGGAAGATCTTGACTGGGAGGTCTGGCTTATCAACCGGGGTAACCGAAAAGTATTAGAATCTGACAGGCTTC
The DNA here is from genome assembly GCA_017470935.1 of Lachnospiraceae bacterium. Classification (GTDB taxonomy): domain Bacteria; phylum Bacillota; class Clostridia; order Lachnospirales; family Lachnospiraceae; genus CAG-590. Next base: position 8,971 of record JAFUXG010000016.1, on the reverse strand, counting down.
ATTCGATCATAGCAGATATCAATAATGAGGAGGATGTGGCAAAGAAGCTTGATGGACTTACTTTTGATACAGTCTGTGAATTTATAGGCTTTACGGTTGATCAGGTGGAACGTGACTACAGGCTATTCAAAGGCAAGACGAGGCAGTATATCTATACAAGCTCTGCATCAGCATATCATAAGCCCTCTGCTGATTACAGAATAATGGAAGGGACTACACTTGCCAATCCGTATTGGCAGTATTCAAGGGATAAGATTGCCTGTGAGGAATTCCTGATGAAGAAATACCGTGAAGAGGGATTTCCGGTAACTATTGTTCGTCCGAGTCACACCTATGATGAGCGGAATATTCCTTTGGGAGTGCACGGAAAGAACGGTTTCTGGCAGGTCATAAAGAGGATGCAGGAGGGTAAGCCGGTGATCATACAGGGCGACGGCACATCTTTATGGCATCTTACATTTAATACGGATTTTGCAATTGGATATACGGGGCTTATGGGTAACAGACATGCAATCGGAGAAGCATTTCATATTACAGGGGATGAAACACTTTCATGGAATCAGATATATGCGACCATTGCAGATGCCTTGGGAGTTACGCTCCATCCATATCATGTATCATCGGATTTTCTGGCAGCAGTCGGGGATAAGTATGGATATGATTTTACCGGAAGTCTTATAGGGGATAAGTCGGTGTCGGTGGTGTTTGACAACAGTAAGCTCAAACAGATTGCGCCTGACATGAAGACAAATGTTCCATTCCACAGGGGCGTGCGGATTGCACTTGATTATATTCTTTCCCATCCGGAAGAGTGTCAAAAGGATGATCCTGAATTTGATGACTGGTGTGACAAAGTTATAGAGGCGCAGGAGAAGGCAAAGGAGGATATTTAAAAAATGAATATGGTGATAGGCTGATTATACTTACTATGGATGTAGGCAGCAAGGATTTCCACCGATCATATCCATAGCCGCTTCAACAGGGGTTGCCGGATATAATATTAAAATAAATGGCACAATTTTTTCATAATTATGATAGGAGGTTTTGGTTAATGATACAGAGCAGACCGGTTTCAGATATGACTTTTGAGAATATGAAATGGACGAGAGAACCCGCCCAATTTACGATTCAACCGGACCGGATAGAAATAACTACGGAGCCGCATACAGACCTGTGGCAGCGGACATATTATCATTTTAGGAATGACAATGCGCCTGTACTTCAGATAGAGACAGAGGATAAATACTTTTCATTTATAGTGAAAACGGACTTCACAGAAAGCCATCATCGTTTTGATCAATGTGGAATAGTAATGTATCTTGACAGTGAAAATTGGCTGAAAGGATCAGTTGAATATGAAAATGATTCTTTTCAGCATCTTGGCTCTGTGGTTACTAATCATGGATACTCAGATTGGGCGACAACCGAAATTCCCGCTGATGTAAAGACCATGTGGTACCGCTTAAGCCGCCGGGAAGATGATTACTGCATTGAGTGTTCGTGGGATGGCAGGATCTTCAGGCAAATGAGAGTCTGTCATATGTGGGAAGGGACAGGCAGGATCAGCTTCGGCATATATGCCTGCAGTCCTGAAGAATCCAGCTTTAAAGCAATATTTACGGATATGAGGATAACAGAGTGTGCATGGAAGGCACATGATGGACAGCAGCCGGATTGACAACCGGAACAATTTATTTTTGAGAGGTGTGTATGAGGATTGCATTAGCACAGATGAAGATGTCTCACGATATCCGGGATAATTATAAGAAATCCATTAAGCTTATTGGGGAAGCGGCAAAGAAAAGAGCGGATCTTATATGTTTTCCGGAAATTCAGCTTTCTCCATTTTTCCCACAGTTCAAGGATTTTGATGTGGATAAATATGTAATGACGAAGGACAGCAGTTATGTGAAGGGAATACTTGAAGCATGCCGTGAAAATAATATATTTGCCTCACCGAATTTCTATATTGAAGAAAATGGTCACAGATATGATATGAGTTTCTTAATCGATGACCATGGTGAGATTATAGGCAGACAGAAAATGGTACATATAGCCCAGTGCGATAAATTTTATGAACAGAGTTATTATTATCCATCAGAAGAAGGATTTTCTGTTTTTGAAACAAGGCTTGGGAAAATAGGAATCGTAGTATGCTTTGATCGGCACTATCCGGAGAGCATCCGAACGGAGGCACTTCAAGGAGCGGAACTAATTATAATCCCGACGGCGAATACGACAGATGAACCGTCGGAATTATTTCAATGGGAGATTCGTGTACAGGCATTCCAGAACAGTGTCAATATAGCTATGTGTAATCGTGTGGGCGTGGAGGAGGATATGGTCTTTTCAGGTGAATCTATCATTAGTAATTATTCCGGGGATAGAATCGCATTTGCCGGTGCAGATGAGGAACTTCTGATTGCGGAAGTGGATATGGAAGGGGCAACGAAAGCGAGAGCGTGCAAGCCTTACACATCCCTAAGGCGTCCTGGATTATATAAATGAATTACTATAATAATTATCAAAACTGAATAGTAGAACATTTTATATCATGACTCAAGGTATGGCTTTATCTGTGAAACCATATTCTCAACTCCCTCGAACATACTACTCTTCATGGTGCCAAGCTTACTGGCCTGTCTGATATGTTCTCTCAGTGTCTGATACTGTCCCTCTATCCTCTCAAACTCTCTGTCAGCCTCGTTGATATCACGTTCTGCCTCAAGAGCAGCATCCTTAATTTCGTGCTGCACATCATCAGCTGCATTTGCCGCAGCTATAATCTGATTGAAAGTGGTATGTGTCTCGTCTACACTCTTTACATTCTCATCAAGAACCTTCTCCGACTGTGCGATGCTCTGATCAAGAACTGCATTACCTTTCTGCACTTCCTTGAGGTTCTCCTCAACGGTGCTTATAAGAAGCTTTATCTCCTCGGCAAGATTTTTAACCTCTTCGGCAACGACCGCAAAACCTTTGCCCTGTTCACCTGCCCTGGCAGCTTCAATGGAAGCATTGAGAGCGAGCATATTGGTCTGATTCGCTATGGCCGTAATCTGATTCATACTCTCTGCAATAACATCTACCGACTTTTTAAAGCTTCTGAATCTCTCTTCTATGTCAGTGAAGCTGTTTCTCACATCCTGAGAACTGTCACGAAGCGCATCAACCTTACTCTGAGCATCCTCAACAGATTCACCAATCTGTTTCTTCACAACATCAAAGTCTTCTGCAGACTTCCCGAATGCATCAAATACTGAACTGAAAGATCGATTCTATTATAAAATAGGTGCTTGCGAATACATATCCCACCCAGATTTATACCAATCCGGATTTCGGTACAATCACTCATATTCAGTATCCTTATTATATAAGTTAGTTAATGCTAACATACAATGTTATATCATTCTCATAGTTAAAATGCAAGTAAAAAAAATTCCATGATAACTCATTGAAGTTTGATATTTTCTGTGTTATTGTAGTTAGAAGCATCTAACTGTCAAAATGTGTGGGAAAAGATAACCCATTTTTACAGTACCAAGATCAAAGAAAGTGTTTATGTGGAATGGAGGTAGAATATCATGCTTTTAACAATATTTCTGGCACTCGTATTTTGTGCAGCCATAACAATTCTGTTGATATCGGCTGTGGCTTTCGTTCAGAATGAGAAGTTTTTCTCATCAGCCCCAAAAGAGGCACAGGAGCTTATAAAGCCAAGAAACGAGGAGTTGTTTTATGGTGCCAGGGCAATGGGATGGGTGCTGATAATAATAAGCTTACTTATGATATTAGGTGTCGGAGTGATCTCAATTTGGGATGGATTCAGAAGTGGATTCTCATTTACGCAATTTTTCCTGCGTTTCGTTTTGATTTTTACGATCTACAAAGTTTATGACATGATTTTCTTCGACTGGTTTCTTCTTTGCAGGTTTCGCTTCTTCCAGTACTATTTTCCAGAGGTGGCGAGTGTGTATAATGGAAGAAAATATGGATATAACATCAAAAGCCAGTTGTTGAAGCTGTTGGTCATTTTCCCGGCGGCATCCGCACTGGCAGCATGGATATGTTCATTATTTTAAGAAGGTCGGATCAGAGTGTGATTAATAAGGGTTTTAGCCGTCGTATCTTCGGCTCAATACGAGAAGACCGAAAACAGTGGCAAAAAGAAATCTTAGGTTTTACTAGTGATTTCCTCTATGCAGAATCTCAGGAGGAAGCAAGACTTATGGTTACAGGCAATAGAGGATTCCTGCCTATTGAAGCTGTGGGCAGACTGCCTGAGCTATCCGGGTCAATAAAAAGAATACCCCTTTATCGTAAAAAACGCAGAATTACCAGAAAATACTGTCTGTTTTGGCAGAAGGAAAAAACGGGATACTATATCGAGGAGTTTGCACGCATATTGCAAAGCAGACTTGGACAAGCGGATGCATAAGTAATACTTATCAATAAGTGAAGAAAATAGAATTGAATATTTTCTTCACTTGTTTTATATTATATCAATAAGGTTTTAATTATGATGTGATGAAACATTTAAACCAGGCATCCTTAGCTGGAATGCCTGGTATAACCAATTATGAAACGGAGGATCATACAATGAGCAAGAGTCTTATCATTTATTTTAGCAGGGCGGACGAGAATTATGCTGTGGGATATATCGACAAGGGCAATACGGAGTATATTGCGGAATTTGTTCAGGAGCTAACAGGGGCAGACATGTTCAAGGTGGAGCCTGCAGTTCCCTATGCAGCCGACTACAATATCTGTATTGAGGAAGCAAAGAAACGTGTGGGCAATGCGCCGATCAAGAAGAAGCTTAATGATATTTCAGCATATGACACGATATATATTATGAGCCCGATTTATTGGGGAACCTATGCACCGGAGATGGAGACCGCACTTTCAGGGCTTGATTTTACCGGAAAGACAGTGAGAGTTGTCAGCACACACGAAGGCTCAGGACTTGGCAGTATGCCGGCTGACATAAAGAAGATGTGCAAAGGCGCCAAGGTGGATAAAAAGGGTCTTGCAATCAGAGGTTCCCAGGCAAAGAATGCAAAGAAGACGGTTGAAGGCTGGCTATAAGATATTTTCCGGACTGGGTTATTAAAGAGGAAGATATTTTTACGGAGCGTTGCAAGGCTGGAAGATAAGGAACAGATTATAAATGCATATAAGAAGAAGTAAACAGTGGGAGGTGTTATGATGCAGCAAAGTACATTTTTCCCGGAGATAAATGGGAATCTCGGTTTCGGCTGTATGAGACTGCCGATGAAGGGAGGACAGGTGGATTACGATGAATTCACCAAAATGGCAGATGCATTTACGGGTGCAGGATTTAATTATTTTGATACGGCGCATGGATATATTGGCGGACAGTCAGAGACGGCCATCAGAGACTGTGTGGCTAAAAGATATGACCGGTCGCAGTTTCTGCTTACGAACAAGTTGACAGATCCATATTTTAGATCACAAGAGGAGATCCGTCCATTCTTTGAAAAGCAGCTTGGGTGGTGTGGAGTGGACTACTTTGATTTCTACCTGATGCATGCCCAGGATAGGAATAACTATCAGAAGTTCAAAAAATGCAAGGCGTATGAGACAGCCTATAAGTTCAAAGACGAGGGACTGATCAAACACTTTGGCATATCCTTTCATGATAAGGCGGAAGTTCTGGATATGATTCTTTCAGAACATCCTGAGGTGGAGGTTGTTCAGATTCAGTTTAATTATCTGGACTATGAAGATGCCTCCGTTGAAGCACGAAAGGTCTATGAAGTCTGTGAGAATTATAACAAACCTGTGCTTGTCATGGAGCCGGTAAAGGGCGGAAGCCTTGTGAATCTCCCAAAGGATGCAGATCAGATTCTTCGTGACCTTAAAGGTGGAAGTAATGCCAGCTACGCTGTCCGTTTTGCGGCGAGCTTTCCGAATATTGCTGTTGTACTTTCAGGGATGAGTGATATGGTGCAGATGCAGGATAATATAAGTGCGATGAAGGATTTTATGCCCTTATCGGATAGGGAGATGGATGCAGTAAAAAAAGTTTGTGAGATATTTAAGGGACTTAATCTGATCCCGTGTACTTCCTGCAGGTACTGCATAGAAGAAAGCGAATGTCCGAAGGGAATACGTATTCCGGATCTTTTTGCGGCTCTTAACGCACATGAGGCATTCCACAACTGGAACACGGCATATTATTATGAAAATATAGTAACAGGCGGAGAACATGGCAAGGCCTCCGATTGTATCAAATGCGGTAAATGTGAGAAAGTCTGCCCACAGCACCTGAATATTAGGGAATTGCTTCCGAAGGTGGCTGCAGCATTTGAATAAAAAACACAGGTCCCGGTAGAAAATAGAGAATTTTTTACCGGGATAATTGTAGATGGCATTGAACGGACTCCGAAAGAAAAGAAGAAGGAAAGTCAGAAATAAATGAAAAAAACAAGAATGATGATCGACATACTGATGACATTACTTCTGCCGCTCCTCATGGCATATTCTCTGATCGGAGAGAATATCCATGAGGTTCTTGGCATATGTATGTTTGCACTGTTTATCGCACATCATGTAATAAACAGGAAGTGGTGGACTGCCATTCGCAAAGGAAAATATAACGCAGTACGGATTCTGAATACTGCCGTGAATCTTTTTCTTGCGGTATTTATGATCTTACAACCTTTAAGCGGGATATTAATGTCAAAGTATGTTCTGAAGGAAGTGACGATTGGCGGAGCAACAAGTACTTTGCGCACTATACATATGACTCTTGCATACTGGGGCTTTATCATGATGAGTTTCCACCTGGGGCTTCACATCAGGGCAATAAGTGCGAAGATGAAGAGTCGTATGAACAAAGGCATAAGAACAGTTGTTACGGCTTTGTTTCTTATGACAGCACTGTATGGGATTTATGCTTTCATTAAGCGTGGTATTGGAGATTATCTTCTGATGAGGGTCATGTTTGCATTCTTTGACTTTAGTGAGTCGAAGATCAGATTCCTTTTTGATTATACTGCGGTCATGGTTCTGGTGGCAGAGATTGCTTTCTGGGTGCAGAATGGATTGCTAAAAATAAGTAATACCCGGACATAAACAGGATGAATTATAACTAAGGATATTCCCGACAATGCAGTAGCAGTTGTAAATCCTGCCAAAGTTGTAAAGATGATAGAAAAGAAATAGGGATTGGAGGAGTATAGAATGAAGAGAAAAGTAATAACAGGAATAATGATGGTAAGCCTTATGATGCTTGCAGGATGTGGTCAGTCAGATAATGCCGGCACTATAAATGATACAAATGTTACAGATACGGAAATTACCGTGGATATAATAGGAACGGATGATGATGGGCAAACAGTGGATTCTGTGGATACAAGTAATTCTGCGGAAACGGTCACAGAATCTGCAAAAGAGGAGAATGAAACGGACAGTACAGCAGGTTCATCAGATACTCTGGTGGTTTATTTCTCAAGGACAGGGGAGCAGTATAATGTAGGAGTGATAGACAAAGGTAATACGGCAATCGTGGCTGAGATGATCATTGAGCATACCGGTGCAGATGCCTTTGAGATACTTCCACAGGAAGATTATTATCCATATACATATAAAGAGCTGACTGATGTTGCAAAGCAGGAATTAAATGATAATGCAAGACCGGCATATAAAGGAGATGTTCCTGATTTTTCGCAATATAGTACGATCTTTATTGGTGCTCCGGTATGGTGGGGTGACTGGCCCATGATCATGTATACGTTTTTTGAGAATAATAGGGATAGTCTTGTGGGAAAGACATTGATTCCTTTTTCCACCCATGCCGGAAGCGGACTCTCAGGGTTTGATAATAAGCTTTCGGCTGCCTGCCCTAAGGCTTCCATAGGGGCGGGGCTTGCTATAGCTGGAACAGATGCACAGAATGATCAGAACAGTGTAAAGCAGAGCGTGGATGAATGGCTTAAGGAGCTGGGTTTTTAAAAGCATACATGGTAAATTATCAAATATGGATGTTAAGAGAGATGAAGAAGGATGTACACGGATGCGACAGTCAAAGGAAAAATTCATCAAAGCGGTATTGAACGGAACGCTCAATTATTACTCAGCAGAACATGAGAATCTGCCGATAGAAATAAACGGAGACACAGCAGTTCTGGTCGGGCAGTCATATGTGGCAGCTGCAGTATTTGGTGGCGGGAGATCAAACTGGTACTTGCTGTTTGTATATAATTAAATGGATTGTCATCAAAAATCAGTCAAGATGTGACAAAGAGGAGTACTGACAATGAGATATAGGAAAAATAGAAGAACACATGATTTGATAAGCGAGATAGGATTAGGATCTGCATATATCTCTGAAGCAGGGGAAAAGAAAGGCATCAAGGCTCTTCAAACTGCATATGAAGGTGGTATTAATTATTATGACCTGGCAGCAGCAGAATGGGAAAGCTTTAAAATATTCGGTGAAGCATTTAAAGATATCAGGAAAAATATAATGTACCAGATACATTTTGGTGCAGATTATACCAGGGGATCATACGGCTGGAGCCTTAACCTTGAGACAATCAAGCGTTCCATAGATAAACAGTTGTCAGAGCTTCATACGGATTACATAGATTACGGCTTTATACATTGTCAGGATGAACTGTCTGACTGGGAAGCATATCAGGATAATGGTGTATTTTCCTATATATGTGATATGAAGAATAAAGGAGTTGTAAAACATATAGGGCTTTCATCACACACACCTTCAGTCATACAGGAGATATTAAATATCGGTGTTATTGATATGCTTATGTTTTCTGTTAATCCCGCTTATGATTACCAACATGGTCAATATGCCTATGGCGGAGTGGATGAAAGGGCGGAGATATATAAAAGGTGCGAAAAAGAAGGAATAGGAATATCAGTTATGAAACCTTTTTCCGGCGGGCAGCTTTTGAGTGCAAAAGCTTCTCCGTTCCGTACTGCT
>JAFUXG010000015.1 GCA_017470935.1 Lachnospiraceae bacterium | reverse complement strand
GCCGTCTGCCTTGCGCAGATACCCTCAGGTCAGATGGCATTTGGAAAGGGATTAGAACTTCTTGATGTCCCGTAAGAAACCTAGTGGATGCGAGGCATGGAGGCCTCGCAGGTGCGCCGGAGCCATGGAGGGCGACTAAGCACCTTGCCACGGACGGTACCAAAGTCTATTCGGGACATCTAGAAGTTCTTATCCCGTCCAACACGCCAACTGACACGAGGGTATCTGTGCAAGTCAGACGGCGTACGGTTTCAAAATTTAACTAAACAGAAATGTATTTGCATTTTGAAAATATTTAATATATAATGGCGAAGATAAATAAGCGATTGGAAGATGCCATATGGATATAGAGTACAAGCTGCAGGTGTTTGAGGGCCCTTTGGACCTGCTGCTGCATTTGATAGAAAAGAATAAGGTTGATATATATGATATTCCCATTGTTACCATAACGGAGCAGTACCTTGATTATGTGGGACAGATGCAGGAACAGAACATGGACGTCATGAGCGAGTTTTTGGTGATGGCGGGAATGCTTTTGCAGATCAAGTCCAAGATGCTTCTTCCAAGAGAAGAGACGGAGGAAGAAGAGGAAGAGGATCCGAGAGCAGAGCTGGTCAGGAGGCTTATTGAGTATAAGATGTATAAGTATGCTGCGCTAGAGCTTAAGGATATGGAGCTTGATGCGGCAAAGAATTTCTACAAGAAGCCTACTATTCCGAAAGAGGTTTCTGCATACAAAGAGGTTATCGATCCGGCGGAGCTTGTGGGGGATATTACTTTACGGCAGTTAAATGATATATTCAAGTCCATCATGAAAAAACAGGTGGACAAGATCGATCCTATTCGTTCAAGGTTCGGCACCATAGAGAAGGAAGAGATCAACATTGAAGATCGTATGGTGCAGATAAGAGAAGAGGTTAAAGGATTGAAGGGAATTAACTTCAGGACATTGCTGGAGTCACAGCCCACCAGGATGAACATTATTATCACATTTATGTCCATATTGGAGCTGATGAAGGTGGGTGCCATTATTATAAGGCAGGAGAAGACCTTTGGAGAGATAGTGATCGATTCGCTGGATGATATAGATGCTGTAATAGAGCCTATGACGGTGTCGGGAATATCGGGACCTTCACGCAGCGAGAGCGGTGAAGAAGACGCTGAAGATAATGAGAGGCTTGAAAAGAATAAGGGTGAAATGCCTGTTGCTGCAGTTGATCATGAGGAAAACTAACTGCAGGTAATAATTACTTCAAAATATAAAGAGGAAATAGAAATGTCAGATGATAAGGAACTCATAAATGAGGATATGAATAGCGATACTATTTCGGAAATGCTCCATGATAATGATATTAAACAAGACCATGATAATATGACAGGATCAGAAACATCGGAAACAGATATACATGTGGGTATGAAGGAGCCTGAAAGAGCAGAAACAGATATCCATGCGGGTTCGGAAGAGCCGGAAACAGAAGAAGCAGATATACATGCGGGTTCGGAAGGGCCGGAAACAGCAGATATGCAAGTGAATCCGGTGCAGCCGGAGATAAGGGATGAGCCCATTCCTGTAATAGAGGGACGGATTGAGGCGGTACTATTCTCAGTTGGAGAGGCTGTGGACAGAGAACAGCTTTCCCAGGCGCTTGATATTGATACTGATACTGTTGTCAGGATCGTTCACAATATGATGGACAAGTATGACAGTGAGGACAGGGGTATAAGGATCGTTGAGCTGGAGAACTCATTTCAGATGTGCACTAAGGCGGACTATTATGATACACTTGTTAAGGTGCTCAATGTTCCTAAGAAGCATGTACTCACAGATGTGCTGTTAGAGACACTTTCTATCATTGCCTATAAGCAGCCTATCACAAGGCAGGAGATTGAGGCAATAAGAGGCGTTTCCTGTGCACATACTGTCAATAAGCTGGTGGAGTATAATCTGGTTCAGGAGGTGGGGCGTCTTGAAGCCATTGGAAGACCGATTCTTTTTGGAACAACGGATGAGTTCTTAAGGAGCTTCGGTGTTCAGTCCACGGATGAGCTTCCAAGCATTACTCCTGATAAGATTGAGGATTTCAAGCAGCAGGCCTTAGAGGAGGCGCAGCTTACATTTGCACCTGTGAAGGATTGATCTGATATTATTAGAAGTACTTCGTACATTCTCATAATCTCGAAAACTTCGTTTTCCCGTTATCTTATCTGAAGATTGGTTATAAATCATATGGCATGTTCATATACTTTACTAATAGTCCGGAAGGTTATGTGACATGTCATTTTTTAATGGATTAAAATATAAGCTTAAGGATTCTTATCTTCTTTGGGTATTCTTTATATTTCTCGTGCTTTCATGTCTTTTTATCGATGGTATATCAGATGGCGGTGTCAAGAATAGCAATGTAAATGAGCCCGCCCATTATTTTATTATGGATGATAATGCCAGCTCCGAAGCATTAGAGGTCATGGCAGGGATAGACAGTCTGTATGCCAAGTATGCGCTTTTGATGGACAGCGATAACGGAAGAGTGCTTTACGAAAAGAACGGCCATGAAAAGGCACCTATGGCAAGCACAACAAAGATAATGACACTTATTGTGGCTTTGGAAAACGCAAATCCTGATGATATTGTGACGGTATCAAGCTATGCTGCCTCCATGCCGGATGTCCAGCTTAATATCAGAAGCGGGGAGCAGTACAGGCTGGGCGACCTTTTATATTCTCTTATGCTGGAGTCCCACAATGATTCCGCAGTGGCGATAGCCGAGCATGTGGGCGGAAGTGTGGAGGGCTTTGCAGAGCTTATGAACATTAAGGCACAGGAGCTTGGGGCATATGATACACATTTTGTCACACCCAATGGTCTTGATGCAAAGGAGCATTATACTACTGCATATGACCTTGCGCTGATAGCCTCCTATGCAATTAAAAATCCTGCCTTTTGCGATATTATTAAAACACCATCATATTCATTTCATGAACAGACGAAGGGGCGCTCATTTACTGTCAATAATAAAGACAGGTTTCTCACCTCATATCCCGGAGCCATAGGAATTAAGACCGGCTTTACTGGAAATGCAGGCTATTGCTTTGTGGGTGCCATTGACAGGGATGGTAAGCATCTGGTGAGTGTTGTACTGGCTTCTGGCTGGCCGCCTCACAAGATGTATAAATGGCAGGATACCACAAAGCTTATGGACTATGGTGTGAATAATTACAATATGAAGGAGATTCTTGCAGATAAGACTGAGTTTTTTCAGATTCCTGTGGAGAAGAGTATTGAGGGCGGAAGCGTGACGCCATATGTTAATGAAAATGTGGCATTATTATTGTCCGAGGATGAGACTGTGGCCTATGATATCAAGCTGCCCAAAAAGCTTACGGCTCCGGTGAAGAGGGATTCGACTATCGGGAATGTGACCATTTACATAGACGGGATAGAATATAAGACCACGCCGTTATATGCAAAGGAGGAGAAGAGGCTAATTACCTATGCTTACGTACTTAAATGTATTATTGACAGATACCTGTGTGTCAAATGATCGTAACAGATGTTATTGATGGGTGATATGGTCGATGCTGCTTTCATCAAAGAATTAAATTATATAATTATCGTTGATATTGACTTTCATTTTTTGTAGTGTTAAACTTTCAAACATATTGCGTTGGTATGAATTATTATAAATGCTCATTTATACCAGGTCATAGGATCAAACGTACATAATATTACACAAAAGGAGATAAAGGATATGGGACTGCATTATATTTCAGAGGTGCCATCGGCGGATGAGATCAAGGAATTATTCCCCATGAGTGCTGAGCTTACTAAGATCAAAGAGGAAAGAGACAAGGAGATAGCTAAGGTGTTCACGGGAGAATCAAAGAAGCTTCTGGCTATAATAGGTCCCTGTTCTGCTGATAATGAGGAGGCGGTAGTGGATTATACCACCAGGCTTTCCAAGGTACAGGAGAAGGTGAAGGACAAGCTTATCCTCGTACCAAGAATATACACTAATAAGCCTAGGACTAACGGTTCAGGCTATAAGGGAATGCTTCACCAGCCAAACCCGGAGGAGAAGCCCAATTTTATTGAGGGACTTAAGGCAATCCGTAAGATGCATATTGATTCCATCAAGGAGTCTGGACTTACTGCTGCTGATGAGATGTTGTATTCCGACAACTGGAGTTATATGTCGGACATCCTTTCTTACGTGGCAATCGGTGCCCGTTCTGTTGAGAACCAGTCCCACAGGCTTATTGCTTCAGGAATAGACGTGCCTGTGGGAATGAAGAATCCAACCTCTGGTGACTATACTGTAATGATGAATTCGTGTATTGCAGGCCAGTCAAAGCATACATTTATGACTGCTGGATGGGAGGTTAAGTCAGACGGTAATCCCCTTACTCATTGTATTCTAAGAGGATCACTTAACCGTCATGGTGTTTCGGTTCCCAACTATCACTATGAGGATCTTATACGTCTTTATGAGGCATACCAGGAATTTGAGACACTTAAGAATCCTGCTGTAATAGTGGACGCAAACCATAATAATTCAGGGAAGAAATGGGATCAGCAGCCGAGGATCGTCAAGGAGATTCTCCACAGCATGCGGCACAGCGATGACGTGGCAGGTCTTGTTAAGGGCGTTATGGTTGAGTCCTATATAGAGGATGGCAGCCAGCCTGTAGGCGGGGGCTGCTACGGTAAGTCCATCACCGATCCTTGTCTTGGCTGGGAGAAGTCTGAGAGACTCCTGCTTGAGATGGCGGAGCTGTTGTAATTAATACTTAATTAAAAAAGTTCTTGTGCTTACAAAGATGTTGTGCTATAATACCACTCGTTGACCCTTGCTTTCGGGAAAACGAGTGGTTTTTCACTGATAGACTATATTGTTAAAAAGCTTATGTTTATCGGTGGCAGTTCCATTCATTTAAAGCTTGTGAGGGTCAGAAAACAATAATATACACAGCGGCGGATCCTTAGATGGTTGCGGGTTTGTGTTCATGGACGCGAGACACAGACTTGTTTCTAAGTACTGAAACCGTTGGAAGTAGTAAACCAGGAGGTACAATTATGAGCGTTATTTCAATGAAGCAGTTGCTTGAAGCAGGTGTACATTTCGGACACCAGACAAGAAGATGGAATCCTAAGATGGCTGAGTACATTTATACTGAGCGTAACGGAATCTATATCATCGACTTACAGAAGTCTGTTGGTAAGGTTGACGAAGCTTACGAGGCAGTTAAGAAGTGTGCTATGGAAGGTGGAAAGATTCTTTTTGTTGGTACAAAGAAGCAGGCTCAGGATGCCATCAAGTCTGAGGCAGAGCGTTGCGGTATGTACTTTGTAAATGAGAGATGGTTAGGTGGTATGCTTACTAACTGGACCACAATCGAGACACGTATCGCTACTCTTAAGAAGTATGAGCAGATGGAAGAGGATGGAACCTTTGATGTTCTTCCTAAGAAAGAGGTTATCAAGATCCGTAAGGAGATGGATAAGCTTACAAAGAACCTTGGCGGTATCAAGGAGATGGGTGGAGCACCTGACATGATCTTTGTTGTTGATCCTCGCAAGGAGAGAATTTGCATCCAGGAGGCTCATTCACTTGGAATCCCTCTTGTAGGTATTGCAGATACTAACTGTGATCCTGAGGAGCTTGACTATGTAATTCCAGGTAATGATGATGCTATCCGTGCCGTTAAGCTTATCGTATCTAAGATGGCTGACGCTGTTATCGAGGGTAACCAGGGTGTTGACGCAGGCTATGATGATGATGCAGATGCAGCTGATTATGAGGATGCAGTAGAAGAGGCAGATGCTTAATATCAATATAAAAACATTTAATGCAAAAGTTATTATTTAATGATTTTTGCGGATGTGTTGTATTTAACGATTGCGAAACGCTTTATAAGGGTTTCGCAATTGTATTAAAGATTAGAATTTGGAGGAAATTAATAATGGCTATTACAGCAAGTATGGTTAAGGATTTAAGAGAGCAGACCGGTGCAGGTATGATGGACTGCAAGAAGGCTCTTACAGAGACAGATGGTGATTTTGATAAGGCAATTGAGTTCCTTCGTGAGAAGGGTCTTGCTACAGCTCAGAAGAAGGCAGGAAGAATTGCTGCTGAGGGTATTGTTGCTACAACAATCAAGGCTGATGATAAGACTGCAGCTATCGTAGAGGTTAATGCTGAGACAGACTTCGTTGCAAAGAACGAGGTATTCCAGACATATGTTAAGGAAGTAGTAGAGCAGATCGCTGATTCAGATGTAGCTGATGTTGAGGCCTTCAAAGCACAGCCTTGGGCACTTGACACATCTATGACTGTTGCTGATAAGCATGCAGCTATGATCGCAAAGATTGGTGAGAACATGAATATCCGCCGTTTTGAGAAGATCGTATCAGCTGATGGTATCGTAGTTTCTTACATTCATGCAGGCGGTAAGATTGGTGTATTGGTTGAGGCAGCTACAGACAACAATTCTGATGCAGTTAAGGAAGCACTTAAGAATGTTGCAATGCAGATTGCAGCTCTTAATCCCAAGTATGTTTCAACAGCCGATGTTCCTGATGATTACAAGGCTCATGAGAAGGAAATTCTTATGGCACAGGCTAAGAATGATGAGAAGAATGCCAACAAGCCTGAGAATATCATCGAGAAGATGATCGAGGGACGTCTCAACAAGGAGCTTAAGGAGGTATGTCTCTTAGAGCAGGAGTATGTTAAGGCTGAGAACAAGGAGACAGTTGCTAAGTATCTTGAGGCTGTTTCTAAGGAAGTTGGTTCTACCGTAACTCTTAAGAAGTTTGTTCGTTTCGAGACAGGTGAGGGACTTGAGAAGAAGAACGAGGACTTTGCAGCAGAGGTTGCAGCACAGATGGCTGGAAACTAATTTATATTATTCTTCCTATATAATTATTGAGAAAAATTTAACAGAATATTGGCATAAAATCATGGGGATATTTGGTTGCAAATATCCCCTGTTTATGTTATCATATTAAACAGATTGCGTGGTGGAGACGGACATTCTCATCATAGCAAAAATTTAAAACGGAGGATTCTATTATGTCAAAAAAAGTTGTTTTAGCTGGCGCTTGCCGTACAGCAATCGGAACCATGGGCGGTTCTCTTTCCACAATCCCAGCAGCAGAGCTCGGATCTATCGTAATTAAGGAGGCACTTAATCGTGCCGGTGTTCCTTCCGAGAAGGTCGATCACGTTTATATGGGTTGTGTAATTCAGGCTGGTCAGGGACAGAATGTTGCACGTCAGGCATCTCTTAAGGCAGGTCTTCCTATTGAGACACCTGCTGTTACAATCAATGTTGTATGTGGATCAGGTCTTAACTGTGTTAACATGGCTGCACAGATGATTCAGGCAGGTGATGCTGATATCGTTGTTGCAGGTGGTATGGAGAATATGTCAATGGCTCCATTTGCTCTTCCTAATGGCCGTTACGGATACAGAATGACATGGCCAAGCCAGAGCCAGGGCGCATTGGTTGATACAATGGTTAAGGATGCTCTTTGGGATGCATTTAATGATTACCATATGATCAAGACTGCTGACAATGTGGCAGAGCAGTGGAAGCTTACAAGAGAAGAGCTTGATGAGTTTGCTGCTAACAGCCAGCAGAAGGCTTGCAAGGCTATTGCTGATGGAGCATTCAAGAAGGAGATAGTTCCTGTTGAGATCAAGAAGAAGAAAGAGACAGTTATCTTTGATACAGATGAAGGACCACGTCAGGGCGTAACAGCTGAGTCACTTTCTAAGCTTCGTGCTCTTTATCCGGACGGAGTTGTTACAGCAGGTAATGCATCAGGAATCAATGACGGTGCAGCTGCAGTTGTTGTTATGTCTGAGGAGAAGGCTAAAGAGTTAGGTGTTAAGCCTATGGCTACATTTGTTGCAGGAGCGCTTGCAGGTGTTGCACCTGAGATCATGGGTGTTGGTCCTGTGGCAGCTACAAGAAAGGCTATGGCTAAGGCTGATTACAAGATCGAGGACTTTGACGTAATCGAGGCTAATGAGGCATTTGCAGCACAGTCTGTTGCAGTAGGTAAGGATCTTGGAATTGATGTTGCTAAGCAGCTTAATCCTCGTGGAGGAGCTATCGCACTTGGACATCCTGTTGGTGCTTCAGGCTGCCGTATCCTTGTTACACTTCTTCATGAGATGGAAGACATGGATGCAAAGAAGGGTCTTGCTACACTTTGTATCGGCGGTGGTATGGGTTGTGCAACCATCGTTGAGAGGGATTAATATAGTATATTAATATGTTACCATCGGGCCTGCAAGGTCCGGTGGTATCGTGATGTTTATAACTTTATAACATTATGAATTCAGCTATGTCCGTAACTCATTATTAAACAATATAGGTAAGGACGATTAGTTGACATAGAGATTTTGAGAAGGAGATTAATTCAATGGAATTTATCACATATGAGCAGGATGGATTTGTTGGGGTTATCACCATCAATCGTCCCAAGGCACTTAATGCGCTTAACAGCCAGGTGCTTGATGAATTAAATGAAACCCTAGATGCAGTTGATCTTAACACCACAAGAGCTCTTATTCTTACAGGAGCAGGGGACAAGTCCTTTGTTGCCGGTGCTGATATCGGTGAGATGAGCACTCTTACAAAGGCAGAGGGTGAGGCCTTTGGTAAGAAGGGTAATGATGTATTCAGAAAGCTTGAGACATTCCCGCTTCCTGTTATTGCAGCAGTTAACGGATTTGCTCTTGGTGGCGGCTGCGAGATCTCAATGAGCTGTGATATTAGAATCTGTTCTGAGAATGCGATCTTTGGCCAGCCTGAGGTTGGTCTTGGAATTACACCAGGCTTTGGCGGAACTCAGAGGCTTGCACGTCTTGTAGGCGCAGGAATGGCTAAGCAGATGATCTATACTGCTAGAAACATTAAGGCTGACGAGGCATATCGTATCGGACTTGTTAATGCAGTATATCCTGCAGAGGAGCTTATGGAGCAGGCACGTAAGATGGCAGCAGGCATTGCGGCTAATGCACCTATTGCTGTCCGTAACTGTAAGAAGGCGATCAATGACGGCTTACAGGTGGATATGGACCAGGCCATCGTAATCGAAGAGAAGCTTTTTGGTGACTGCTTTGAGACAGAGGATCAGAAGGCTGGTATGGGCAACTTCCTTGAGAAGGATAAGGAGAAGAAGCTTAAGGTAGTACCATTCCAGAACAAGTAAGATATTAATTCAAGAATATTAGGATGATGGTGTTGCATAGTATGTCACCTCATCCATCGGCTATGCCGACACCTTCCCCTCAAGGGGAAGGCAATATAATACAACAAAATAGGAGGATACAAACATGAAGGTAGGCGTAATTGGCGCAGGAACCATGGGACAGGGAATTGCTAAGGCATTCGCTATGGTTGACGGTTATGAGGTTGCACTCTGCGATATCAAGCAGGAGTGGGCTGATGGCGGAAAGGACAAGATTGCTAAGGGATATGCAAGACTTGTTGAAAAAGGAAAGATGGAGCAGGCGAAGGTTGATGCTATTCTTTCAAGCATTACTGCAGGTCTTAAGGAAGACCTTTGTGCTGACTGTGATTTAATAGTTGAGGCAGCATTTGAGGATATGGAGGTTAAGAAGACCACATTTTCTGAGCTTGATAAGATCTGTAAGGAGGGATGTATTTTTGCATCTAATACATCAAGCCTTTCAATCACAGAGATCGGCAATGGTCTTTCTCGTCCTATGATCGGTATGCATTTCTTTAATCCTGCAGATCGTATGAAATTAGTAGAGGTTATCGCAGGCGTTAACACTCCTGAAGAGACAGTTGCTACGATCAAGAAGATTTCTGAAGAGATCGGTAAGACTCCTGTTCAGGTTAACGAGGCAGCAGGCTTTGTTGTTAACCGTATTCTTATCCCTATGATCAATGAAGCAGCATTCATTAAGATGGAGGGCGTTTCTAACATCGCAGGAATCGATGCAGCTATGAAGCTTGGTGCTAATCATCCGATGGGACCTCTTGAGCTTGGTGATTTCGTAGGTCTTGATATCTGCCTTGCTATCATGGATGTTCTTTATAAGGAGACAGGTGATTCTAAGTATCGTGCATGTCCATTACTTCGTAAGATGGTTCGCGGCGGTAACTTAGGTGTTAAGAGTGGTAAGGGATTCTATCAATATAATGCAGATCGAACCAAGACACCTGTTGATGAGCTGTAGGATATACGCATCATTGATTAAGATGTTTTTAATTATTTTTAATACAAAACCAGCATCTTTGCGAAAGCTCTCTAATGTGTGAGAGCTTATAGCAAGGATGCGGAACTATAACAGGAGGAAATAAATAAATGGATTTCGTATTAAGCAAAAAGCATGAAATGGCAAGAACTCTTTTCAGAGAATTTGCCGAGAATGAAGCGAAGCCACTTGCTCAGGAAACTGACGAGGAAGAGAAGTTCCCGAAAGAGACAGTTGAGAAGATGGCTAAGAGCGGATTCCTTGGAATTCCGGTTCCTAAGGAGTACGGTG
This sequence comes from Lachnospiraceae bacterium, assembly GCA_017470935.1. Taxonomy (GTDB): domain Bacteria; phylum Bacillota; class Clostridia; order Lachnospirales; family Lachnospiraceae; genus CAG-590. The sequence goes on along the minus strand of JAFUXG010000015.1, from coordinate 5,010 downwards.
GACAGGGATGTGATCCTTTGACATATGTTATGTGTGTAGAGGAGCTCTCTAAGGTATGTGGTACTACAGGCGTTATCGTTTCAGCACATACATCACTTTGTGTAGACCCTATACAGACATATGGTACACCTGCACAGAAGGAGAAATATCTTCCTGACCTTGCAAGCGGTAAGAAGCTTGGTGCATTTGGTCTTACAGAGCCAGGTGCAGGTACTGATGCTCAGGGACAGCAGACAAAGGCAGTTCTTGACGAAGCTACTAACGAGTGGGTATTAAATGGTTCTAAGTGCTTCATTACCAATGGTAAAGAGGCTGACGTATATATCGTGATCGCTGTAACAGGCAAGATTGAGAAGCGTGGAAGAATGATGAAGGAGATTTCTGCATTTATCGTAGAGAAGGGAACTCCTGGATTTACATTTGGTACTAAGGAGAAGAAGATGGGTATCCGTGGATCTTCTACATATGAGCTTATCTTCACAGACTGCCGTATCCCTAAGGATAATCTTCTTGGACAGAAGGGTAAGGGCTTCAATATCGCTATGCATACTCTTGACGGCGGACGTATCGGTATCGCTGCTCAGGCTCTTGGTATTGCAGAGGGTGCATTAGAGGCAACAGTTGCTTATGTTAAGGAGAGAAAGCAGTTTGGCAGAAGCATTGCACAGTTCCAGAATACACAGTTCCAGTTGGCAGACATGGCTACTAAGGTAGAGGCTGCTAAGATGCTTGTATATAAGGCAGCAATGAAGAAGGCTGAGTATCAGACTAATCCAAAGATTTCTTATTCTGAGGAGGCTGCTATGGCTAAGCTCTATGCAGCAGAGGTTGCTATGGAGGTTACAACAAAGGCTGTTCAGTTACATGGTGGTTATGGTTATATTAGAGAGTATGACGTTGAGCGTATGATGAGAGATGCTAAGATCACTGAGATCTATGAGGGTACTTCAGAAGTTCAGCGTATGGTTATCTCAGCTAATCTTTTGAAATAGGAGGTAATTAGACGTGAAAATAGTTGTATGTGTAAAGCAGGTACCTGATACAAAGGGTGGAGTTGAGTTCAATCCGGATGGTACTTTGAATAGAGCAGCAATGCTCACAATCATGAATCCTGATGACAAGGCTGGTCTTGAGGCAGCTCTTCGTCTTAAGGATCAGTATGGTGCAGAGGTTACAGTAGTAACAATGGGACTTCCTAAGGCTGAGGATGTTCTCCGCGAGGCACTTGCTATGGGAGCTGACAAGGGAATTCTTGTAACAGACCGTGTGCTTGGTGGTGCTGATACTTGGGCTACATCAACAACTCTTGCAGGAGCTCTTCGTAACCTTGATTATGACCTTGTTATTACAGGCCGTCAGGCTATTGATGGTGATACAGCTCAGGTTGGTCCTCAGATCGCAGAGCATCTTGGACTTCCTGTTATCTCTTATGCAGAGGAGATTGTTGCTGTTGATGATAAGACGATCACAGTTAAGCGTCAGTATGAGGACAGATATCACATCTTGAAAGCACAGCTTCCTTGTCTTTTGACAGCACTTGCTGAGTTAAATGAGCCTCGTTATATGACACCTGGTGGAATCTTTGATGCAGTTGATGCAGAGATCACTGTATGGGGAAGAGCAGACCTTAAGGATATCGATGATGGCAACTTAGGTCTTAAGGGTTCTCCTACAAAGATCGCTAAGGCTTCTGATAAGGTTCGTAAGGGTGCGGGAGAGAAGGTTTCTCCTGAGTCTCCTGATGAAGCTGTAAGCTACATCATGGACAAGCTGGTAACAAAGCATATCATTTGATCAGTATTATGCTTTGTAATGTATTAGATGGTTAATATCAATACATTATCAAGCTAATATAAATAATTGTAACTGTGTATATATTCTGATTTATAATAGTGTGTTTAATATCAAAAACAGTTTGAGTAACGCATATTACCAAATATCAGAAAACGATCGAAATAATAAAGAGGTGACAAAATGGAATTAACAAACGAGCAGATCGCTGAGTACAAGGGCGTATACGTATATGCTCAGCAGGTCGATAATGAGATTAGTGGTATTGCATTTGAGTTACTTGGCAAGGCTAAGGAGCTTGCTGCAAACCTTGATACAGATGTAACTGCAGTTCTTATCGGTTCAGGCGTTAAGGGTCTTGCCGACAGTCTTGCAGAGTATGGTGCAGATAAGGTTATCGTTGTTGATGATCCAGAGCTTAAGGATTACAGAACAGAGCCTTATACACATGCACTTGCTTCAGTTATTAATGAGTACAAGCCTGACATTATGCTTGTAGGTGCAACAGCTATCGGACGTGACCTTGGTCCCCGTGTATCAGCAAGAGTTCAGACAGGTCTTACAGCCGACTGTACAGTACTTGAGATTGGTGACTTCCCCCTTAATCCTATTCCTAACCAGGAGCAGAAGCACAATCAGTTACTTATGACACGTCCTGCATTTGGCGGCAACACAATTGCTACAATTGCATGTCCTAATAACCGTCCTCAGATGGCTACAGTTCGTCCGGGCGTTATGCAAAAGATTGCTCCTATCAGTGGTGCAAAGGCAGAGGTTATTGAGTTCAATCCGGGATTCACACCTGATTCTAAGTACGTTGAGATATTAGAGGTTGTTAAGTCTGTTAAGGAGACGGTTGATATCCAGGCAGCTAAGATTCTTGTATCAGGCGGACGTGGAGTTGGAAGTGAGGAGAACTTCAAGCTTTTAAGAGACCTTGCAGATGCAATCGGCGGAGAGGTTTCATGCTCACGTGCAGTTGTTGAGAATGGATGGCTTTCACAGGATCATCAGGTTGGACAGACAGGTAAGACTGTTCGTCCTAACGTATACTTTGCAATCGGTATCTCAGGTGCTATCCAGCACGTTGCAGGTATGGAGGAGTCAGATGTTATCATCGCTATTAACAAGGATGAGGATGCTCCTATCTTTGATGTAGCTGATTATGGTATCGTTGGAGATCTCAACAAGATCGTTCCTCAGCTTACAGAGGCTATTAAGGCTGAGATTGCTAACAAATAATTTTTGCTGCAATATTCAATCAAATGCCGGATATCAATGATATCCGGCATTTATATATTCAATATACAGTAATTTAGATACCAAAAAGGAGAATTTACAATGGAAAAGTTATTTAAGATCAAGGAGAGAGGATCTTCTGTGAAGATGGAGATCATTGGCGGGTTGACCACATTTTTTGCAATGGCATATATCGTGTTTGTCAATCCTAATCAGGTGGCAGGAGAGGGGGCCTCGGGCTGGCTTGCCGGTGCGGCTGCTGAAGCAGGAATTGATGTGTCTGCTCAGCTTGGACAGATATGGAATTCCGTATTTGTGGCTTCAATTCTTGGCGCAGTTATAGGTACACTTTTGATGGCGTTTCTTGCCAATATGCCATTTGCACAGGCTTGTGGTATGGGACTTAATGCGTTTTTCTGTACATGCTTTATTGCTGCATCTGTATTTGGCGGAGTAGATGTTATTGAAGGATATCATGCAGGTATGGTGATCATATTCGTATCCGGTCTTGTATTCCTTATTCTTTCCCTTACAGGAGCAAGAGAGTATGTTGCAAAGGCAATGCCTGAGTGTCTCAAGAAAGCTATACCTGCAGGTATTGGTCTTTTCATAGCAATGATCGGTATGAAAAATGCCGGCCTTATTCAGGCAAATCCGTACACCTTTGTACAGTTTGTGGATATCCACGGTGGTGAGTGGGCTGATTATTGTCCTGCGATCGCTGCATTTATCGGCCTTTTGCTGATTGCTATATTTGAGAAATACAATGTAAAGGGAAGTGTTATCATTTCAATTCTTATTACATCAGTAATCTACTATGTGTTCATGGGAACTGTTCCAAGCTTTGATGTAAGTGCTATTGGACAGACATTCAAGGACTTTGGTCAGGTTGGTATTGTAGGTCTTTTTGACGGCAAGGCATGGTCAGATGCATTTGGCGGTGCACCTGTAGGCGGACTTTTCAATGCTATTATGCTGATAATCACATTCTGCCTTGTTGATATGTTTGATACCATCGGAACACTTTACGGAACAGCTGCCCAGGCAGATATGCTTGATGAGAATGGTGATCCCATTAATGTTAACAAGTCAATGCTCTGTGATTCTATTGCAACGGTATGCGGTGCGGCTCTTGGTACATCAACCTGTACAACCTTTGTTGAGTCTTCTTCAGGTGTTGCAGCAGGCGCCAGAACAGGACTTGCCAGCGTTGTAACCTCCATTTGCTTTGCACTCTGCTTATTCTTAAGTCCTCTTGCCAGCATTATCCCAAGTGCTGCCACGGCACCTGCGCTTATCTATGTTGGTGTGCTTATGATGAAGAGCTTTGCGCAGGTGGACATGAACGACATTGCATCGGCACTTCCTGCATTTCTTGCACTTATCATGATGCCGCTTACATACTCTATAGCAAATGGTATCGGTATCGGAGCGATCGCTTATGTGGTCATCAGGATCTTTACAGGCAAGTATGAGAAGAAGGATATTGTGATCAGCATCATTGCTGCATTGTTCGTGCTGAAGTTCATATTTGTTACAATGTAGCAATTATATTAATATATAATATTATGATATTGGGTGTCAAAAGCAGCTTTTACCACCCAATGATAATAAATTGATTAATTAGATAGTATGTATTTTTTATTAGATTCTGAATTGAATGTATTAGAGTCATGTCGTTTATGACATGGCTCTTTTTTGGGTGCGCCTAGCGGCGCACGTTTCTAACGGGTTAAAGTCCCGAATCCGCCCGGTAGTGGGAAGGATATAGCCGAAGGCAAGAGTGTCCATCGTGAGGTGGAATCTGAAGGAAGCTGGATATGGGGAACATACTAACCTATGGGCAAATCTCTGGTCTGACGAACAGAAATCTCATATGAGGTTACGCATGAGGGTAAGGCTGCCTAACAAGTTGAAGCCCAATAACTACACGGAATCATGCGTGATAAATGAGGCAGATGGATGGAGAGGAAGAAACGT
>JAFUXG010000066.1 GCA_017470935.1 Lachnospiraceae bacterium | reverse complement strand
ACAGCATTATTTCTACCAAGCCGGCAAGAACGCAGTTCGCTACATCGTTTTTTACATCATTACCTGTTTTGTAATCCAAACCGATATCTTTTGCAAAATGCTCCTTGATGTATTCTCGATATTTTACGGCAAACTCTCCACCACGCTGTTCCAGAACAAGCGGGATAAGATACTTTCGATTCTCCTGAAACATCTTCCGCATTTCTATCATGACCTGCTGAAAGTCGCCCCTATCCCGGTTCTTACTCTCAATAGTAGAAACCAACAAGTCCATCATGCGTGCTTTGATCTCTGCCAGAACATCATCGACCCATTCATAGTAATAATAAAATGTTGACTTGTGAATACCGGCCTTCTCAACGATTTTCTTAACCGTTATCCGCTCATCATTTATCATCAAATCCCAGTATGCGTCTTCGATCTTAGCCTTCGTGCGCTCTCTGGCTTCTTTATATTGGCTCATGGTAGCAACTCCTTATATGTAATTTAATTTATTATACCATGAATCTAAGCTCTCTCTTCGCTTTACTCGAGCTCGCTAAGATTCCCTGTATTGCTCTCACTAAACTCACACTTCGTGTTACTGTGTACGCACTCACACTAAGCTCGCTTTGCTCGCTAAGTGATCGTAGTGTCGTTAAGTGTTCGTATTATACCACAAATTCCGACTCTTAGTCTATATTTGACCAGTGCTTTCTTTCTGTCATATCAGTAATATATAATTAGTATTTTTGAAAGGAGGAAAACGTTATGTTTGACGAAATGATTGCAAGTACCGCTTGCGGAACATCCGATCCGAATCCGGCACCTGCCTGCGGAACTGCTGATCCGGGACCTGCGCCTGCTTGTGGGACGAAAGATCCGAAAGCAGAGTAAGAAGCAAGGCGTCAATTCCGGACGAGTTGACGCCTTCGTTTTCATGAAGAGGTACATTTGATATGGAAAACTATTTTGCGATTCAATGGCACATCACTGATTATTGCGACCAGCGGTGTAAGCATTGTTATATTTTTTCCGAAGGACATCCTGCATTGATCACAATGCCTTTCGAGACAATGGTTTATGTCACAGATCAGATTGTCGACTTCTGCAACAAGATAAACAGAAGTCCTTATATATATCTTACAGGTGGTGATCCAATCCTTCACCCGGACTTTTGGAGATTACTTGAATATTTTCATGAAAAAGGATTACGTTTCTGTATTATGGGGAATCCATTCCACCTGACTGAGAATGTCTGCAAAAGGATGCATGACCTCGGCTGTGTCAAATATCAAGTATCCCTTGACGGTTTGGAGAAGACACATGATTTGTTTCGCAAGCCCGGCAGTTTCAAGGCTACACTTGAAGCAATTAAGCTCATTAAAGCGTCAGGAATGTGGGCGGCAGTCATGTCCACTGTTTCTAAAACGAATCACAAAGAAATTCCTGCCCTTATTGATCTGGTCGACGAGCTTGGTGTTGATGTTTACGCAGTTGGACGTTACTGCCCTACAAGTGTTGGAAAAGCATATGATCCTGATATTCACATGACGCCATTAGAGTATAAAGCATTTATGGATGAATGTTTCGAGCATTACATAGCTCACAAAGATTCTAAAACAACTTACCAGCTAAAGGATCATCTATGGACATTATATAGATATGAAAAAGGACTGTTTAACCCAGATGAAAATCTACCTGCTAATACCATTATGGATGGATGTAATTGTGGACGTAATCATGTAACAATTCTGCCAACGGGAGCAGTTTATGCCTGCCGCAGAATGGAATCAGAGATTGGGTCGATATTAAATACAAGTCTGTATGAACTATGGACCTCAGCAAAGTTTGATGAATACAGACAGTATGACAAATTCATTAAATGCAGCAAATGTAAGCTGAAAGCATACTGTCGCGGCTGTCCGTCCGTTACCTACGGATACACACATAATATGTACGATGCAGATCCGCAGTGTTGGATGGAGGTTGAAGAATGAAAGCCGTAGTCTTAAAAGATATTACAAATAGTGACGATATTGTCCTTGAAGAAATTGAAATGCCACACGCCAGAAAAGGGTGGGTACTTGTAAAGATATTAGCCTTTGGTATGAACCACTCAGAGCTTGTACTTCGAGTCAATGAAATACGTGCGGATTATATCAACAAACCTATAGTACCGGGGATTGAATGCGTGGGGATTGTCGAAGACTCTCTTGACGACAACTATGAAAAAGGAGATCTGGTCTGTTCTCTTATGGGCGGACTCGGAAGAAACTTCAATGGTTCTTATGAGGAATATGCAATCCTGCCTGTGCAGAAGCTGTTTCATATAACCTCAACTCTTGATGCAGAACATCTCGCAGCTATTCCGGAAACATTCTTTACTGCTTGGGGGTCTCTATTTGAATGCCTGAAACTGCAACCGTCCGATATCCTTCTTGTCAGAGGAGCTACCTCAGCACTAGGCTATGCCGCAATGCAAATCGCAGTAGCTCTCGGATGTAAGGTGTACGGCACAACACACAAAAGCGAAAAAATGCATTTGATTTCTGATCTTGGCTGCGAAGCTGTCTTTGATCCCACAAGTAAGCTGCCAGACGGATTTTACGCAAACAAAATACTAGAGCTGATAGGTCCTAAGACCATCGGAGATTCGCTTAATCATCTTTACCACAGCGGAATTGTTTGTAATACCGGAATTCTAGGAGGAGAATATTATCTTAATAATTTCGATCCGATAAAGGAGATACCAAACGGCTGTTATCTCACCGGATTCTTCTCAAACTATCCTACGCAGGAAACTATGGACAATATCTTTGCTTTTATTGAAGAACACAACATTACACCTTTTATAGGAGCTTCCTTTAAGTTCTCAGATATTAAGCAAGCTATCAAAGCCCAAGAAAAGGGTGT
>JAFUXG010000014.1 GCA_017470935.1 Lachnospiraceae bacterium | reverse complement strand
CCTTGCCGCGTACGTCATCATAGCTTTAACGGGATACTTAGAAACTCTTATCACCGTACAGAAAGTCATACAAAACGCACCATGCTGCCAGCTTACCTGCGTCCGCCATACAAAAACAAAAGTTAACTAAACAGTAATATACCTCAGAAAGGAACAATGGCATGAGCTTTCAAAAAGAATTGTTTTATAGTGAATTTGTACAGAGGGAGAACGAGTTTCTGAGAGCCCCCTATAACCCGGAGATAGAATTCTATTCCACTATTAAGGCTGGGGATGTGGAGAAGGTAAAGGAGCTTTGTAGGGATGCACTTGTGGATAAGCCGGGACTGGGCAGGCTTTCAGAGGATCCTCTCCAGAATATGAAGTTTCATTTTGTTGTAACAACTGCCCTTGTGGCACGCTACTGTATCCAGGGTGGAATGGATCTGTCTGCCGCATACAGCCTAAGTGACTTCTATATTCAAAAGGCAGACCAATGTAAGAAGACAAGTGAGATATCCGCGCTTCACCCGGTAATGTGCGTGGATTACGCCAAGCGCATGAGAAGTCTTAGGAAAAATGCAGTCTGCTCCCTGCAGGTTTCAAAGTGTATAGATTATATATACGATCATTTACACACCAGGATAACGGTGGAGGAGCTGGCAGAGTATGTGGACCTTAATCCAAGCTATCTTTCCAGACTGTTCAAGAAGGAAGTGGGAACCTCGATCAGTGAGTATATCAGAAGACATAAATTAGAGACCGCAAAGAACATGCTGGTCTATTCGGAATACCGCCCGGCAGAAATAGCTGCAACACTTGCCTTTCCAAGCCAGAGCTATTTCACCGAGATATTCCGTAAATATACAGGGCTTACGCCCAAAGAATATAGGAAACAATATTTTCAGATCACACTGTCAGAAGAAAATAAAGAAACATCTTCAAATTTTACATAAAAATGCGAAACTCATATGTTCACAACAGAGTGTACATTTGAGCTTCGCAATTATCTATTGACTATTATAATCTAATTACTTCACCATCTTATCAATCATTGCAAGAACCTCCTTGCCAAGCTCATCAGAAAGTGCCTTTGCATCCTCTAACGAAGAGCCCTTAACGCCATAGTAGAACTTAACCTTTGGCTCAGTACCTGAAGGACGGACACAAAGCCATGCGCCGTCTGTCATGTCATAGTAGAGAACATTGGAGCTTGGAAGTCCTGTAGGTGTAACATTACCTGTCTTCATATCCTTGATGGTATCTGCCTTATAATCTCTTGCAGAAAGAACCTCGTACTTGCCGATCTTAGCAGGAACTTCACTTCGAAGTGTATCCATGATTGACTGAATCTTTGCAATTCCCTCTAAGCCCTTGAAGCCTACTGACTGTATCGCATCAATATAATATCCGTACTTCTCGTACATATCAATCATTGCATCCCATAGTGTCTTGCCCTGGCCCTTATAATATGCAGCAGCCTCGCAGAGCGCCATAGTAGCAACAATGGCATCCTTATCTCTTGCATGGGTTCCGATAAGACATCCATAGCTCTCCTCGAATCCGAAGAGGTATGTACCCTTGCCTGTTGTCTCAAAGCCTAATATCTGCTGACCAATATATTTGAAGCCTGTAAGCACCTCAATAAGTCTTATGTTGTATCCCTTTGCAATCTCATCCGCAAGGTTAGAAGTAACGATCGTCTTGATAAGTGCTCCGTCTGCAGGAAGACCTCCCTCTAACTCCTTCTTCTGGCTTATCTCGTACTCTGCAAGCAGACAGCCTGACATGTTACCTGTAAGTGTTATGTACTCACCGCTCTTTGTATCCTTAACATATACACCAAGTCTGTCTGCATCAGGATCAGTTGCAAGAACAAGGTCTGCGTCCTTCTCCTTTGCAAGCTTTAAGGCAAGCTCAAATGCTTCCGCAGCCTCAGGGTTAGGGTAGCTGACTGTAGGGAACTCTCCGTCCGGAAGCTCCTGCTCAGGAACAACATACACATTCTCGAATCCGATCTCCTTAAGGATTCTTCTTGCAGGAATGTTGCCTGTACCATGAAGCGGTGTATATACAACCTTAATATCCTTACCGTATTTCTCAATACATTCAGGATGGAGAACAAGCTTCTTAAGCTCTGCTATGTAGTCATCATCAACCTCTTTACCGATGGTTACAAAGAGACCTGCCTTCTCTGCCTCGGCTCTATCCATTGTCTTACATACGGAAAGGTCTGTGATGGCCTTAACCTCTGCCATAATTCCTGTATCATGAGGCGGTGTGATCTGTGCGCCGTCCTCCCAATACACTTTATATCCATTATACTCAGGTGGATTGTGGCTTGCTGTCACATTGATACCTGCAATACAGCCAAGATGACGTACTGCATAGGAAAGCTCCGGTGTAGGTCTTAATGACTCAAAGCGATATGCCTTGATTCCGTTAGCTGCAAGACAAAGAGCAGCCTCCTCCGAAAATTCAGGGGACATCCTTCTCGAATCATAGGCAATTGCAACACCCTTGCTCTCGCCACCCATTTTCTTAATGTAATTGGCAAGCCCCTGTGTAGCCCGGCGGACAACGTATATATTCATACGGTTAACACCTGCTCCGATAATACCACGAAGTCCTGCTGTACCAAACTCAAGATCCACCGAAAAACGCTCCTTGATCTCCTGGTCATCATCCTTAATGGCAGTAAGCTCCTTAGTGGTCTCCTCATCAAAATAAGGATTCCTGATCCACTCCTCATAAATCTCCTTGTAATCCATGCTTAACTCCTTTCCTTCTTCTGACTATTTATTACGACTTACTTATCGCTACAATCTTACTTCATGCTTGCATATTACAATCCCGTCTATTTTACCATACTTGCACAATTATATCTATATATAAATTATAATTCACTCCAGCAGGCTGGATATGGACACCAGCTCATCATAGCTTAATGTATCGTCCTTCCCATCATCCGTAAATGTTACCGTATACGTCTTAGACAGATACCCTGTCTGACTCAGGGTTATCATATGGCTTCCCGTAACCTTTGTAAATGAAATGGGCGCAACCCCAAGAAATTCACCATCCAGATATACACTTGCACCAAGAGGTGCGGAAACTGTCACCTTATTGCTTGTCTTGCTTCCGTTGCTTGTAGTGTCATCACTTCCGTCTGCCGTCTCAGTGGTCCCGTCAGCCTCAGTTGTCTTCTCAGTGGTTGTGCTGGTGTGGCTGCTGCTGGCAGTGGTATCAGAACTAGCGGATGTACTGCTTTCAGTTGTTGCTCCAGTCTCTGTAAGTGTATAATTTTTAACCTTATATGGGGCCTTGACCGTGATCGTTCCACTGAGTGTTTCATATCCATCCTTCACAATATCAAGCCTGTGCTTTCCATATACCAGGGACACAGCCCCTTCCGTATTCACACGGATCCTGTCCACATACACCGCTGCGTCAGAAGGTGTTACATGGAATAGAATTGATCCCATTTCCTTCGGCTCGATGGCAATGTCCGCAAGGGAGACCGTCTGCTCCTTGTTCTTCTCCACCTTAACCTGCTTGGTACCTGAATCGCCTCCCTTGGCAATACGCAGGGTATATGTACCCTCACGGACTGTAAGAAGCATGTCCTCTGTAACAGGCACGATAACATCATACCCAATCTCGACCATGCCGCCTATATACGAAGCGTAATCCACCAGCTTCACATAGCCGTGTCCCAGCTCCACATTAAATGAGCACACCACGTTATTGTATATCCATACCGAAAGCTGATCCTCTGAGCAGATCTCGTCAAGTCCGATCTCCGTATTGTCAGAATAAGCACTGGTATTATTGCTCATCTTGTAGGTCTTGCCATCTATCCTGACTGTCTTTTCAAGATAGTCTATCTCTGCACCCGAAACTCCCTCCTTCTTCTCTAACAGCTCGTTACCGCTTAACTGAAGAGAGATAAGCTTGTTACGCGAAGCGTCATATACCGCATCCACCACACTTCCAAGCTCCACATTTGACATGGGCATAATATCCCCATACTTGTCCTTCACATCAGCGCCGCCTGTATAAGCAAGCTCCAGCTCAGAGGAATAACCCACAGACCGTAATAGAATCTTGCCATTGACCTCGTCTATATTGCTTACAATGGCAAAATACTGCACCTCATCTGCAGGCTCAACCTCATCATTATAGACCGGTGCCTGTATCGGCTTATTCCCGCAGGAGGTAAGCATAACAGAAAGGATACACAGCACCGGTATCATATATATTTTTTTACAAATTTTATCCATGGTTAAATTTCCTTTTCCATCTTCCTGACAGTATATAATTGCGAAACTCATTTAAAAACATTAAGTTGTGAATATTGTACCATCAAATCCCCTCAATTACAATTCCTTTCAGTCTGCCAAGCATTTCCTTTTTCTCCTTTTCCTGTAATATGAGTGTCTGAAGCTTTTCTATATATTTAGGCGACAAAAATGCCTTGCTGCTGTTATAATAGCTGTTGGCAATTTTCCAAAACTTCTCCGGATAGGAAAACAATATATAAAGATATGTATAATCATCCTTTGACAGCTCTATATTAGCTTCATAAGCCTCAAATATATTCTGAAGGAGCTCAAAATCATAATTATTCTTCTCCATTACCTTTCTTGAAAACTGGTAAAGATCATTTAGCTGATTACCCCTTGAGAACCTTTCAAAATGAACGATTGCAATATCATTTTCTCCTATGATAACATTATGCTGGTTAAAGCTTCCGTGGCAGATACCATAGTGTCTTGCAAGGACTCTCTCCTCGAACCTCTTTGCAGATGCCGCATCCTTGGCTTCCACGGCCACATCAGCCTGCTTGCTGCCCTCAGAACCTGCTTCCACAGTCTCTCCAGCCTGCTTACTGCTTTCAGAAGCAGCTTCCTCCAAACCCTTTTCCAGCATATCCACACAGGCTGCACCCTGCTTATAAAAATCACCAAACACCTCTAAGAAAAGATTCTCAAATTCATTTCTTCTCTTTACCTTGCTTACAAACCTTCCAATCTTTCTGATCTGGGCATTGTGGCGTACAAACTTCGCTTTAACATCCTCCACATAGGATTCATCCATGTGTGTGCCGCCATTTACATTATCATTTATCTCCTTCTTCTGCTTTATCTCCTCATTAATGGCCTTTTGAAGGGCACTCTGGCTTATCTCGTACAGATACGCAATCCTTTCAAGCTCTTCGCCATCCTCCAATACCCGTTTGATCTCTTCGACCCGCTGCTCTTCCTTCTCTCTTCTTGTTTCGCTCCACCTTGCCTCGAACTGCCCTGCAACCCATTTGCCCTTCACATGAAATTCAGATAAAGCCTTAACTGCCTCTGTAACATTTGAAGGATTTCTCATATCGCACTCCTCTCCTTCAAAATGTGTCTTAAGCACATAGGGCTGCCTGTATCTGTCACAGCTAAAAAGCTGCCCGTCTTTATTAGGGATAATACTGTCAAGGCTGTTAAGCCCCTTCTCTGCAAACAGCTGCTTTAACACATACTCCTGCTCCAGACGTACCATACTGCCGCGAAACGGTTCAAGAATCCTCATTCCATCCCCAGTCGTTATGATGGTAGACCCTCTGCCCTTTCTGGTACTTATTATCTCCATATCATATTGTTCAAACACCTCGGCAAGCTTTTCTGCCATGAAAAAATCCCCTCCTTAACATGATGACGTATGATCTCGGAAGGTTCAAATGTAGTTTCTTACAGAAAATATCATTGCCACCTTCAACCCTTACACCATCTTATGAAGAAGAGGAAGATTTTATCACTATTTTAATATTAAAACTTTTCTTATTGCTGCTTAACATCTTGCCACAGTATACATCCAATTCCCCTCAGCCGCCCGACCTGCGACCCCAAAGTCGGAAGGCAGCATAACATCAGCAAGGCGTTGTGACTGCGCCCTAGGAGATATGCTCCCTTACCATATCAAGAAGCTTCTCCCGCTCATTTAATTCCGGTTCATTAAGCACCTTATCCAGCAGCATATTAAGAAGCTCCCCCATCTGCGGTCCCGGCTTCATGCCCATGTCGATCAGGTCCTTTCCCGTAACCGCCAGATCCTTGATGGTAAGGCATTGCTTCTTATCCAAAATCTCCTGATAGTAGCCCTTAAGCGCTTCAAGCTTGTTAAGCTTGTCCTGGCGGTGATAATCACTCTGGGCTAATATATCTGCCCGCTTAATATGGGTGAAATCACAGAACAGGTCAGAGCCCATTTTGTTAAGGGCTTTTCTGAAGGAACTTATCTTTGGCAGCTCCCCCATGCCATAATCATGCCAAAACACAAGACGCTTAACTTTATCTATGGTGGCATTATCAAATTTCAATCTATGGAGAACATCCTCCGCCATCTCCACGCCCTTCTCATTATGTCCGTAGAAATGGTCCCACTCGCCATCATTGGTATGAGTAGCCGGCTTTGCCACATCATGTAAAAGCGCAGCCCATCTAAGTGCCTTATCCTTAGGCACCTCTTTGATAACCTTTACAGTGTGCTCTCCCACATTATATGAATGGTGCTTGTTCACCTGAGGCGTCTCCATCATAGCATCAAACTCCGGAAGAATGACCTTAGTCACACCAAGCTCATAAGCGGTTATAAGTCTTTCGGGATGGTCTGACATAAGAAGCTTTGTAAGCTCCACCTGAATCCTTTCCGTGCTTATATCCTTAAGAAATTCTGCCTGATTCTTAATAGCTTCCCTGGTTCTCTCATCAATATCAAAATCAAGCTGTGCAGAAAATCTAAGTGCCCGTAATATTCTGAGGGCATCCTCGTCAAACCTCTCCTTCGGCTCACCCACGCATCTTATAATATGCTTATCAAGATCCTCTGCGCCATGAAAGTGATCAACTATCCCTTCTTCATCATTATAAGCCATGGCGTTGATGGTGAAGTCACGCCTCTTCATATCCTCTATAAGACTGCTTGTAAAGGTCACTGAATTAGGACGTCTGTGATCCTCGTACTTCCCATCAACTCTATAGGTGGTGACCTCATAGCCTTCCTTGCCGAACATAACCGTAACCGTTCCGTGGGCAAGGCCCGTATCAATGGTTCTGTCAAATAACGCCTTAACCTCCATGGGCTTTGCAGAGGTGGTGATATCCCAATCATCCGGCTCCTTGTTAAGCACTGCATCCCTGACGCAGCCACCCACAATATATGCTTCATATCCGGCATTTTGAAGAGTGTGTATTATTCTGTTGGCGTTTTCCGGCATATTAATCTTCATTGTAATCTCCGTCCCTTTATATTCTGCTGAAATGAGGTCTTTTTACATAGTTTCAGCAGATTATAAGCTTTGTTTCGCTTATAATCTGCTGAAATGATAATTATATGTAATCCCTATCAATATGCCCTACCGAAGTACATCATCTTATGTGCAGGCTTGCCACAGTGAACGCATACATCACCAAGGTTTTCCTGAACGAACGGCATACATCTTGTTGTGGCTGAGGTCTCTTCCTTGATAGCCTCCTCGCACTCAGTCTCACCGCACCACATAGCCTTGATGAAGCCCTGCTTGTTGTTGATGATATCAAGGAATTCATCCCAGTTCTTAGCCACATGGGTATTCTCCTCACGGTGCTTAAGTGCCTTCTCATACATATCCTTCTGGATGGTATCAAGAAGCTCACCGATCCTTGTGTCTATCTCATCTAACGAAACCTCGATTTTTTCTCCTGTATCGCGGCGAACAACAAGAGCCTTATTAGCCTCAATATCCCTGGGGCCGATCTCCACACGGAGAGGAATTCCTCTCATTTCCTGCTCCGCAAACTTCCAGCCCGGATTCTTGTCGGAATCATCAACCTTAACTCTATATGCCGAAAGCTTATCCTTAAGCTCTGCAGCCTTTTCAAGAACACCCTCCTTCTTCTGCATAACAGGTACTATCATTACCTGGCAAGGGGCAATCTTAGGAGGTAATACAAGACCGGAATCATCACCATGCACCATAATAATGGCACCGATAATTCTTGTAGATAACCCCCATGAGGTCTGGTGAACATACTCTAACTTGTTATCCTTACTTGTATACTGAATGCCGAATGCCTTGGCAAATCCGTCACCAAAATTATGGCTTGTACCAGACTGCAAAGCCTTGCCGTCATGCATAAGCGCTTCGATGGTGTAGGTCGCCTCTGCTCCCGCGAATTTCTCCTTCTCACTTTTCTGTCCCTTGATGACAGGAATTGCCAACACCTCCTCACAGAAATTGGCATATACGTTCAACATCTGAACAGTTCTCTCCTCTGCTTCCTCTGCTGTTGCATGAGCAGTATGCCCCTCCTGCCATAAGAACTCTCTTGAACGGAGAAATGGTCTCGTCTCCTTCTCCCATCTCACAACTGAACACCACTGGTTATATACCTTTGGAAGATCACGATATGACTCCACCTCATTTTTATAAAAATCACAGAACAAGGTCTCAGAGGTGGGTCGTACACAGAGTCTCTCCTGCAAAGGATTAAGTCCGCCATGGGTCACCCATGCAACCTCTGGAGCAAAGCCCTCCACATGATCCTTCTCCTTTTGCAAAAGACCTTCAGGAATGAATACCGGCAGATACACATTCTCCACACCTGTCTCTTTGAATCTCCTGTCAACCTCCTGCTGAATCCTCTCCCACAGAGCATAGCCCGCCGGCTTGATTACCATACATCCCTTGACACTTGTATAATCAATCAGATCTGCCTTCAGCACCACATCAGTATACCACTGTGCAAAATCCTCCTCCATAGAGGTTATCTGCTCAACCATCTTCTTTTCCTTAGCCATCGTTGTTCTCCTTTTTAACATATTACAAAGACAGAAAATCTAATTGTTATCAAAATCAGACCTTCTGTCTTTGATCTTTTAATAAAATCAATACATGAATTCTAGCATTTTCATAGGAAACTTTCAACTAAAACATGCCCGAATATCACAACTCCTCCAATTCAATAACCTCAAACGCATCTCCCTCCGGCTCACTCTTAAACACCATATGCTCGCCTGTCCTTGGGTGCTCAAACTCCAGCCTTGTGGAATACAGTGCCATCTGCTGGTACTTCTTCCTGGTCTTCGCAAACTTAGGATTATACTTTGTATCTCCGTAAATGCCCGCATTTCTTCCTGCCATCTGTACCCTTATCTGATGATGACGGCCTGTTATTAGCTGAATAAGTACATAGGTAAGTATACCATCATCCGTCTCCATCACGTCTAAGACCTCGTAATCAAGGACTGCCTTCCTGGCTCCCTTTGTTCCCTTGTCCACAATCCTTGTGGTGTTGGTCCTGCCATCCTTTAGCACATAATCCTCTAATGTTCCAAAATCATCCGGCAGCTCACCTGTAAGCACCGCCTGATAGAACTTGATCATATTTCCATCCTGGACCTGATCCGACAGCTTAGCCGCCGCTGTCTGGTTCTTGGCGAACACCATGACTCCGCCCACCGGTCTGTCCAGTCTGTGTATTATGGCAAGATAAGGCTCTTCATCTAAATGATCCCTTTCAAAAATGTGATTTTTAAGATATGCCAAAAGATCCGTATCTCTTGTCTTATCACCCTGTACGGGAACACCATATGGCTTTACACACACAAGAATATCCTCATCCTCATGCATAATATCAACTCTCATAAAACAAACCCTTTCTACTATCGACTTAATCACATAATAAATCTATAACCAATTCCCCAAACTGTTTCAATATACTGTGGGTTATCCGGATCCGGCTCTATCTTCTGTCTTACCTTTTTCACATATGTGACAACTGTATTGCTGAACCCATCCACCACCTTCTCCTTCCACACAGCAGTATATAATTCTTCCTTTGTCACTGCAGAATTACCATGCTGGGCCAGATATACCAAAATATCAAACTCCTTTGCAGTAAGTAATACCTCTTCATTTTTTATATAAGCTCTGCGGTTAAGGGCTTCAATAACAAGATCCTTGACCTTGATATATCCAAACAGCTTTGTGAGCCTTCGAAACTGCTCGATCCTGGCCTGTATTCTGGCTATCAGCTCCATTTCATTGAATTTGCCTGCAATATAATCGTCAGCACCCAATTGAAATATTTTAATCTTTGACCATTCATCATCAATTCTTGAGATGACCATAATCGGAATCTCTGTATAGTTCCTTATACGTTCAACCTTATCAAAAAACATTCTGGCATTATCACACGCTAATATGACTATTTCCTTATGCAGCATACTTTTTTCAAAATCCTTCTCATCCTGAATGCTGATCTCAAAAACATTGTATTTACTAATATTAAGATAATCCTTTATATGACAATCCTCCCAAAGCTCATCCTTTAACAAAAGTACGTCATCCAATATACTTACCTCCCCTTATCCTTCTGCGAAAACGAATCGGTAAACTTCCCTAAGTCTGTTAAAGGAGCAGGCATGCCTACTTATGCGTAAACAAAAGAAGACTGCAAAAAAATCTGCAGTTTTCCCGTTTGCCCATGGCATTAAAGAAATAATTGTAATGACGCAGGAGCTTTGAAAACTCCAAAAATGGAATATATATTAACCAACCTTAAGCTTGAATTTCTGAATATCCTTATCTGTCTCAACGATCTCTATCTGTCCGCCAAGACCTCTGATCTTCTCGTCAAAGGCTTCATACCCACGCTGTATATATTTAATATCCTCAACAACAGTGAAGCCCTCTGCCACAAGACCTGCAATAACAAGGGCTGCTCCTGCACGAAGATCCGGTGCCACCACATTGGCACCTGTAAACCTATCAACACCATCTATGATTGCCGTGTTGCTCTCCACCTTAATCTGTCCGCCCATGCGGAAAAGCTCATCCACATATTTGAAACGATTCTCGAAAATACTTTCCGTAATAATCGATGTTCCCTCAGAAAGCGCCAAAACAACTGCCATCTGGGGCTGCATATCTGTGGGGAATCCGGGATATGGCAGTGTCTTAATGTTGGTTGAGCCCAGCCTGTGGTTGCTCACAACTCTCACCGCATCATCATACTCCATCACCACCGCACCTATCTCCTTAAGCTTTGAGGAAATAGCCTCTAAATGCTTGGGGATAACATTCTTGATAGTGATATCTCCCTTAGTAGCTGCTGCTGCTACCATAAATGTTCCCGCCTCTATCTGATCCGGAATTATGGAATATTCCGTTCCCTTGAGCTTCTCAACACCCCGTATACGTATAACGTCAGTACCGGCACCCTTAATATTGGCTCCCATACTGTTAAGGAAGTTAGCCACGTCAACGATATGGGGCTCCTTTGCTGCATTTTCAATAACAGTCTTCCCCTGGGCAAGAGCTGCCGCCATCATAATATTAATAGTCGCACCAACAGAGACCACATCCATATAAATGTGATTTCCCACAAGCTGCTCTGCCTCAACATGAATCATGCTGCTATGTATATCCACATTGGCGCCCAATGCCTTAAAGCCCTTAATATGCAAGTCAATAGGCCTGCTTCCTATATTACAGCCTCCAGGCAGTGCCACAGAGGATTTCTTATACTTCCCAAGCATTGCACCAAGGAGATAATAGGATGCACGAATCTTACGAATGAACTCATCATCCACACAGTTATCCGCCATAGGATTAATAGTTCCTCCGCAAATCCTTACCGTATGCTCATCTATGAAATTAACTCTTGCACCAATACCCTCTATTGCCTGCAAAAGCACTCTTGTATCTCTAACATTCGGAACGTTCTCTACAACAACCTCTTCATCTGTCATTATGGCTGCAGCAAGTATTCCAAGCGCTGCATTTTTCGCTCCGGCGATGGACACCTCTCCTACCAGCGGTGTGCCACCCTTAATAACATACTGTTCCATCATTGCACCTCTTGATATAGTCAAAAACCCACTGCTAGTGAGCATAACTGTGCCTATTATAGCATGATTCACGGATTTGTAAATCTTTTTTGTCTTTTTCCTTAAAATTCTTTAGAAAATCTTAAGATAATTTACATAAAATGTAAATACCCTTGTTACCGCTTAATTTGTTACCCCTACATGCAGAATTATTTCCTGGGCAATCTGGTCAAGAGGAACCACCTGGTCAGACAAGCCTGCATTTGCGATATTCTTAGGCATACCATAGACAATGGAGCTATTTTGATCCTGTGAGATTACATGCACCTTTTTCTTATCCTTGAGATTTTTGATCCCTTCCGTTCCGTCTGCTCCCATTCCTGTCATGACCACGCATACTATATTATTGTAGCTGCATTCGCTAAGCGACTCAAACATGTAGTTTGCGCATGGCTTCACACCTTCTCTGTGAGGCTCATCGGAGTAAGTGACCACACATTTACCTCCGGCTCTCTTCTTAAGCTTTAAGTGATTTCCGCTTCGGGCAATATATACCTGTCCTTTTTGAAGCTCTTCTCCTTCCTCTGCCTCCTTCACCGATATCTCACTGATCTGATTCATACGCTCTGCCAATGTGGCGGTAAAGCCCTTCGGCATATGCTGCACAATCACCACAGGAGCATTAAGCTTTGACGGCAGCTGAGGTATCACTGACTGTAATGACTTAGGTCCGCCGGTGGAAATGGCAATTGCAACAATGGAATTACCCGAATTGTGTACCGGATGCTTCCCTATGATATCCACCATCTTGCTTACAGTCTTCTTATTTTCCTTGATCTTTTCAAAGGATTCAAAAACAGGAGGCTTGCTTTCTGCCACAACGGAAAGAACCCGTAAAAAATCCTTCTTAAATTCATCACTCTTGCACTCAGATACATTCTGAGGCTTATGTACAAAATCCAGCGCTCCCATTTCCAGGGCATCCAGAGTGACCCTTGCGCCTTCTATTGTATCCGTACTTGCCATCATCACCCTTGCAGAAATGGAATTCTTCCTCAGCTCATTAAGCAGCTGTATACCGTTCATCTTAGGCATATTCACATCCAGGACAACTGCGTCATATGTATTTTTCTTCAATAACTCAAGCGCTGCTTCACCATTTGGTGCCCTGTCAACCACTTCAAATCTCTCATCACTGTTAACTATGTCACTTAGCACCTGCCTTATAAGCGCTGAGTCATCAACTACTAAAACCTTTTTTTTCATTTCTTCTTTCCTTCTTTCTGTCATACTTTGATGTTTATTTTTTACCAGTGAATTACCTCACCCTGGTTCTCCGCCTCACAGTAAACACAGCGATACACTCTCTTCTCCTTATCTGTGAGCTTAAATATCTGCTTTATTCCCTGCTCAGTGGTTGTGATACATCTTGGATTCTTGCATTTTACCACATTAACGATCTGCTCCGGCAGATCCACCTTCTTCTTCTCCATGGTCTTTCCGTCCTTGATAATGCTCACGGAAATGCCCGGATCCACATATCCCAAAATATCCAGATTGATGTCATAATCGGGATGGTCGATTTTAAGGATATCCTTTCTTCCCATTTTGTGGCTGGTGGCATTCTTGATTATAGCCACCGAGCAGTCAAGCTCATCCAGCTTAAGATATTTATACACAAGCATTGCCTTGCCTGCTGTTATATGATCAAGAACGATTCCGTTCTGTATACTGTCTATATTCATCTGCCTCTAACTCCTTCCATACTATATTGTTACCTTCCCCGCTTCCTCTAACATCTTAAGGATCAGTGCCATTCTGATATATTTTCCGTTAAGCGCCTGCCGGAAATAGCAGGCTCTTGGATCATCATCCACCTCCACTGATATCTCATTTACACGGGGGAGGGGATGAAGGATACTTAAGTCCTTCTTTGCATGCTTCAGCTTTTTCATATTGAGGATATAGGTGTCCTTCAAACGTATATAGTCTGCCTCGTTGAAGAAACGCTCCCGCTGCACCCTTGTCATGTATAATACATCCAATCTGTCTATGGCCTCATCCAATGTACGGACCTGCTCATAAGGAAGTCCGCCCTGCTCGAACACCTCCTGGCGCAGATAATCAGGTATCTCTAATTCCTCCGGTGATATCATTATAAAATGAATATTCGCATATCTGGACATTGCCTTGATAAGGGAGTGAACGGTTCGTCCAAATTTCAGATCTCCACAGCAGCCGATAGTAAGGTCTGTTAATCTTCCCTTTTCCCTTCGTATGGTAAGGATGTCCGTAAGTGTCTGGGTGGGATGGTTGTGTCCGCCATCTCCTGCATTTATTATTGGGGCATCTGACTTCATGGCTGCCAGACAGGGGGCACCCTCCTTAGGATGTCTCATGGCGATTATATCCGCATAGCAGGAAACCACCTTAACCGTATCTGCCACGCTCTCGCCCTTGGCGGCTGACGAAGAATCTGCCGAGGAAAATCCCAGCACATTTCCACCAAGCTCCATCATAGCCGCCTCGAAGCTTAATCTGGTACGGGTGCTTGGCTCAAAGAACAGGGTCGCAAGCTTTTTCCTCGCACAGGCATTAGCATACTTATCCGGGGCAGCGATGATGTCGTCTGCCAGATCAAGCAGCTCATCAATCTCCTCCACGCTTAAGTCCATAGGATCAATCAAATGTCGCATATCATTCCTCCTCATATACCAGTTCTACTCCGTGTTCAATAAAAAGATGCTCTGCATCACGCCGCATTTCCTTATCACACCGAAGAACGTATTGTTTATTATTTGCATATACTCTTATCTGCACTGTGCTTATCTGGTCGTTAATAATTCTGTAACCCATAAGCTTATTCCAGTCTAAAAAGGTTGTTCCCACAAAAACCCCTAAGGGGCTTATGCCGCTAGCCATCCTGCTGTTAAAAAAAATGAGAAGTACGAATACAATAAGCGCAGGCAGAAATCTGTAGCTTTTTGAATACAGCATATATGCCACCATCAGAAGTGCCACATTAACATATATGATCTCCAAGGGCCCTATCTGTCTTCCGTAACGGCTTGGAATTGTAATATCCTTCTGCTTATCCAGAGTGGAAAAGGCCACAATACAGCCTGTTCCAAAGCCAAGGAATAAGATTATGGCTAGAACATTTAAAATAAAATCAATTTTCATAGTCTCTTTTCTCCAACCAGGAAGTCACTCTGTTCTCCCGCCAGTCACCCTTCACAGTGTCAGATTCTCCACGAAGCCTCCTACGTGAAAAATCCTGTCAGGATGCTGTTAGTACTGCCCCCGACAGGATTACTATTTCAACTATTGAGAAGTGTGACCATTACCGCCTTCTCAGCGTGGCGTCTGTTCTCCGCCTGGTCCAAAATAAATTCAAGATTATCATCAACCACTTCCTGGCTGATCTCATATCCCACATGCATTGGCATATCATGCATTACCTTTGCCTTGCTGCCGGAAAGCAGCTCCTTGTTGATCTGATATGGCATCATCTTTGCAAGAGTCTCTTCCTTCTGCTTCTGGTATGCCGGATTGTTGAAGAACTCCATATCAACCCATGTATCAGTGTAAAGCACATCCATATCAGCCACATATTTCTTAGCCTCCTCCATGGACATTGCCGGATCTAGCTCAACATAATAGCCGCTTGCCTTGGCTCTCTCATAAAAATCAGCGTCAACTCCTGTATCATTTACCAAAGGAGTAAGACCGTAAATGGTGCCCTCGCCCATCTTTGCAAAAAATTCCACAAGGGAATTAAATACATTGTTCTTAGCACCTATGTATAACAGCTTAACCTTCAGCCCGCCAAAATGCTCCTTAAGAGTCAGCGCATCCGCTAATATCTGACAGGGATGATAGGTGGAATCACAGCCATTGATAAATGGTACTGTTGAATACTCACAGAATTTGTTCACCGTATCATTACTTATAAGACGCGCCATTATTATATCAACATTCCTGCATACATACTTAAGCTCTGATACCGGCTCACCAAGAACAAAATTAGAATCCTCCCAGAGCTGGTTATAATAGGTTCCCCCAAGCTCATGAATTCCTGTTGTAAATGACAGGAAGGTTCTTGTGGAGGTCTTCTCAAATAATGTATAAAGCTTCTTGCCCTTCAGGCTTTCCGAATACTTCTCCGGAGACTGCTTCATATCATAGGCAAGATCTATAATTGCTGAAAGCTCTTCCTTGCTGAAATTCTCAAAATTAATCATATGCTTCATGTCTAAATATACCTCATTTCAAATGTCATGCTATAATCGGGATATAATAAGCACCACATACCTATTATGGCATTCCGGCTTTATTAATATCTCGTGTTTCATTTTATATAAAACAGCCGGAAAATGCAACCCAAAATTACAGTCTGTTATGGTATATTATACATTTATATATTTTTTATTTATTCGATTGATCCTTTCCGGCTACAGCCTTATCTTTAATTTCTTTGTCTTCCATATCATTTGCAGATGCAGCCGTATCCACACTTGTATCCTCTATGTCACTTGCAGCCTCCATATCATATGATGTCTTTGCCTCGTCCATTGAATTGGTGATATTATCCGATACTTCCTCCTTCTTATTCTTGTTCTTTCTCTTTAACCGCTGCTGCCTTCTTCTGTCCACCGGTCTCATGCTGGCAGCCGCCGCTTCCTTCCTTGCAAGCTGTATCTCTCTTAAGGTCTGGTCAAGCTTTCTGTACCTTTCCTCCGCTCTCTCCTCCTGCTCCTTAGTCATTCCCTGTATCTGTGTCACAACAGCACTTGCCGCATGCTCACCTGCCGAACGGCCTATAAGCTCATTATTCTCCTGTATGGCATTTGACAATATGCGGTTCATAATGCGCTGGAACTGCTCCAGCTTCTCAGCATTAGACATTATTCCCCTGCCGGTCTTCACAGGCACAAGCTCATTTTTCTCGGTATTTTCATACCCGCCCTGCCCGCCTTGTCCTGTATCGCTCCGCTCTTCTTCCCTAATATCCTGCATATACCCGATATGCTTATTATCCAGATGCTTCCCGGCATCACTTAACCCTTCATTACCTCCCGTAAGCATCTCATCATTGATATATCCCCTCTTCTTTTCCCCGGTCTCTCCTCCCATTATCTGCTCCTGGCGCTTGTCAATGTAGCTGCGTATCGCCTTAAGCTGCAGTCCCTTATCCTTCAGCTTATGTACCATGCACAGCAGATCTATGTCGTGGTCAGTGTAATATCTGTGGCCCATCTGATTCCTATGTATATCCATTTTAAGCTCCTCCTCCCAGTACCTGAGCACATGGGATTCCACTCCAACCCTTGCAGAAGCCTCTTTAATTGTATAATATGGTTCCTTCATTCCATATCCTCCCTGATGATTTAATTATTAATTAGCTTCGTAAACCCTCAAATATACTGATATAAGGTAATATTCGGGCAATACCTTATATTCACCATCTGTTTTCCCTCGCTGGTATAATACAATCGGAGGTTTACTTAGCCTGTCCAACCTGCAGCCCTATATAATCCGATTATAAATGTGGCGCTTTACCGAGTATAGATACTAACGTGCGCAATATTTCCCAATAAAAAAACAGGGAGCGACATCAATCGCTTCCTGTCCTTACATGTCTACATCTTTTGATATTATAAAATCTTATCACCTGTTACACAATAACCTACATCTAACATCTAGTATCCTATATTACTACTGTAGCACCGTCTCTTCCGTATCCTCTTCCTCCTCCGCATACTCCACGAAGGTACACTGTCCATACTTATTGGCCTTATATATCTTGCCATCAAATTCTATCTCTTTGTTCTTCTGCATGACACCCTTGGCGTTGAAATAGTATCTGCTGCCGGATATCTTAACAAGCTTATTGGAAACCCGGACTCCCTTCTTATCCACATAATATTTCTTCTTGCCCTTTGTTATCCACTGCTTCTTCAAAATGATTCCATAAGAATTACAGTAATAATAATTATTCTTATATTTCTTGAAGCCCTTAGAACGCTTGCCCTTAGCGTTAAAGTAATATGTGCTTCCGGATATCTTCACCAGCTCGCTCTTTGCCATGGCACAATTACTCTTAACATATACAAGCACCTTGCCCTTATATATCCACTGGGATTTCAAAGCATATCCGCTGTTTCCAATATAATATGTACTGCCATCTACAGTAACCCATTTATTCTTCTGAAGAGCTCCGCTGCTATTGAAGTAATACTTCCTTCCATCTATCTCATAAAGACCTGTTACACGGAATCCGTTGTCATCAAGATAGTACTTTTTCTTGCTCACCGTAACCCATTCATCAGCAAGCACCTTACCCTTCTTGATATACATGTAGTGCTCGCCATCATCAGCCTGCTTCCATCCCGTATACGCTTCCTCCTGTGCCTCAGTCTGGGCTTCTGTTGTTTTCTGTTCTTCTATCTGAACAGGAGCAATAGTTCCCGCAACAATACCATCGTAATTCTGTGCACGCTCATAGTACTCAAAGCCTGTTACTGCTGCAAGATCAATGGCTCTGCCCCAGGCGATCAGGCAGCCCTGGCCGCTTGAACGCTGCACATAATTACACTCTGCAACTGTGATCTTGTTATCAGCTGACTTTGAAACAACAAATGATGAGTGCCCGCTTATCCGCACAATATCTCCCACACGGATATTAGCTGCATAGGCTGAATCACTTGCAGAGGTTATACGGCTCCATTTTGTGGAACCGAACATATCATATCCCAGCTTGTTGGCAAAGCCCATGCACTGTGATGCGGACAAATGCCACACAGCCGGATACACAGCTGTATTGTCAGCTCCCGGATCGCCAAAATGATTACAGGTACATCCGCCTGTTCCTGCCACATGATCCACGCCGCTTGTGGCATGAAGAGTACAGGGACTTGTGGTATAGCTTTCAGAATTATCCGTTGTCAGGCCTGCATGGTTCCAGTACCCGCCATTAGGATACTTTGTCTGCTCACCTGCAAGCCATGTAGTGTAATCAAAGCCGTCTGCCCTTACAGACAATCCCGGAAACAGAATCACTGTGCACATCATCACCATGCATATACATATCAATATATTTTTTTCAATAACTTTACCGGCTTTGCTTATACTGCTATTGCCTGTATCCGCCCCGATCATTTTACTCCTGCTTATCCCTTGCGAATATACGTCTGTTCTCATCTGTGTTCTCCTATACTTTGCTCATCTTATAGCACATAACAATAAATGCCGCGACACAATCCGACACAATTCAACATATATAAGTATAGTGGATTTCCTGTGAAATTCAAGTACTTTAATTTAGAAACTTGCTATAATTCCATTAATAATATGTTTGATGTTCGATTTTATACAGCAAAACAGCCGATATGCAAAACCATACCGGCTGTTTTGTTTTTCATTTTCAATGCCCTAAGCGGGCTCCTTCTTTCGTTACTTGTTATGAGTAATAATCATGATTGGGCTTTAATAGTGTTTCAATGCCCTAAGCGGGCTCCTTCTTTTGTTACAAGGTCAAATGGTGATTCTGGCATGGTAGTGTTTCAATGCCCTAAGCGGGCTCCTTCTTTTGTTACAAGGTCAAATGGTGATTCTGGCATGGTAGTGTTTCAATGCCCTAAGCGGGCTCCTTCTTTTGTTACCCTGTCCTTGCAATCCCTTTATTATTATTGCCTCAAAAGATGATTTGCGGGGTAAAAAGGATAACAGGAATTATAATGTCATTATTATATATTAACTAATTAAAAATTGCAAATAAAATCTCGAATTATCAACGGTTATCAGGTCTGCGGGGCAAACTGCCCCGCAATAAAGATCCCATATATCAACTTATCTCTTCAGCATCTTCTTCAGATACTGCCCTGTAAAGCTTTTCTTTTTCTTAGCAATCTCTTCAGGCGTTCCCGCTGCCACGATGGTTCCTCCCATATCGCCGCCCTCAGGCCCGATGTCGATTATATAATCCGCTGTCTTGATGACCTCAAGGTTGTGCTCTATTACGATCACAGTATTGCCGCCCTCCGACAATCTGTGGAGAATATCAACAAGCTTGTGCACATCCGCAAAATGCAGTCCCGTGGTGGGCTCGTCAAGAATATACACCGTCTTGCCCGTGCTCCTTCTTGAAAGCTCCGTCGCCAGCTTGACACGCTGTGCCTCACCTCCGGAAAGGGTTGTGGACGGCTGTCCGAGACGAATATATCCGAGTCCGACCTCCTTAAGTGTCTCGATCTTTCTTAATATCGTCGGCACATTCTCAAAGAACTTACACGCCTCATCCACGGTCATATCCAGCACATCATATATATTCTTGCCCTTATACATAACCTCCAATGTCTCACGGTTGTAACGCTTGCCCCCGCACACCTCACAGGGCACATACACATCCGGCAGGAAGTGCATCTCGATCTTAAGGATTCCGTCACCCTTACAAGCCTCGCATCTGCCTCCTGACACATTAAATGAGAATCTTCCCTTCTTGTATCCTCTGCTCTTGGCATCCTTGGTCCCCGCAAAGAGATCACGTATCATGTCAAACACGCCGCAGTAGGTTGCAGGATTGGAACGGGGTGTTCTTCCGATAGGTGATTGGTCTATGTTAATAACCTTATCAAGCTGGTCAAGGCCCTCGATTCCGTCATGGTCTCCCGGCTTGATCCTTGCTCGGTTAAGGTCACGGGCAAGATGCTTGTATAGAATCTCATTTACAAGTGAGCTCTTGCCTGAACCGGACACACCTGTCACACAGGTCATCACTCCAAGAGGAAATGGTACATCTATGTTCTTAAGATTATTGACTCTCGCACCCTTCACCGTAATCCAGCCTGTCGGCTCCTTGCGCCTCTTAGGCACAGGGATTTTGATTCGTCCCGACAGATATGCACCGGTTATGGACTCCTCGTTAGCCATGATCTCCTCTGCAGTACCCTCGGCAATAACCTTGCCGCCGTTCTCTCCTGCACCTGGACCTATATCAACTATGTGGTCAGCTGCAAGCATAGTATCCTCGTCATGCTCCACCACGATCAGTGTATTGCCAAGATCTCTCAAGCGCTTAAGTGTTGCTATGAGCTTATCGTTATCTCTCTGGTGCAGTCCGATACTTGGCTCGTCAAGAATATAAGCCACGCCCACAAGTCCCGAACCAATCTGTGTTGCAAGCCTGATCCTCTGCGCCTCCCCGCCGGAAAGCGTTCCCGTCGGTCTGTAAAGTGCCAGATAGTTAAGTCCCACATCCAGCAGGAAATGCAGCCTTGCATTGATCTCCTTAAGTATTCCCCCGCCAATGAATCTCTGTCTGTCCGTAAGCTCCATATTGTCAAGGAACTCAACCAATTTATCTATTGAATACTGGGTTATCTCATATATATTCTTGCCACCCACTGTTACCGCCAGCGACTCCCTCTTGAGACGACGCCCATCACAATCATCACAGGGGGTTATAGTCATAAAGCTCTCGTATTCCTCCTTCATGGACTCAGAGCCCACCTCCCGGTAACGCCTCTGTACGTTGCGGATAAGTCCCTCAAAGGCAACATCATACACGCCCTCACCACGCTGTCCCTTGTAGTGAACCTTCACCTCATGTCCATTAGTTCCATGAAGAATGATATTCTGTGCCTCCTCACTCATATCCTCAAAGGGAGTGTCAAGGTCAAACTTATACTCCTTTGCAAGGGCATCAAGAATAGCTCTCGTATAGGACTTCTTGTCTGTACAGGACTGCCAGCCCAGCACCACAATAGCACCGTCTGCAATAGATATGCTCTTGTCGGGGATCATGAGATCCACATCGAACTCCATCTTATATCCCAGACCGAAGCAGGTAGGACATGCACCAAATGGATTATTAAATGAAAAGCTCCGAGGCTCTATCTCATCAATGCTTATGCCACAGTCAGGACAGGCGAAACTGTTGCTCATATTGATAGCCTTACCGCCTATCACATCCACCACCATAAGACCGTCAGCCAGCTTCATTACCGCCTCAATGGAATCATTTAATCTGCGGCGTATCCCTTCCTTTACCACAAGCCTGTCCACTACAATGGAGATGTCATGCTTCTTATTCTTGTCAAGAGTAATCTCCTCAGAAAGGTCATACAGGGAGCCGTCCACCAGCACGCGCACATAGCCGCTTCGCTTAGCCTGGGCAAGCACCTTCTCATGGCGGCCCTTGCGGCCTCTTACAACAGGAGCAAGCAGCTGGAACTTTGTACCCTCAGGAAGTGCCATGACCGTATCCACCATCTGGTCAACAGTCTGTCTCATGATCTCCCGTCCGCAGTTAGGACAGTGTGGAATACCGATCCTTGCATAAAGAAGACGGAAGTAATCATAAATTTCCGTCACCGTTCCAACAGTGGAACGGGGATTCCTGTTGGTTGACTTCTGGTCTATGGAAATCGCAGGCGACAGTCCTTCGATCTTATCCACCTCCGGCTTCTCAGCCTGCCCTAAGAACTGTCTCGCATAGGATGACAGCGACTCCATGTAACGCCGCTGTCCCTCTGCATATATAGTATCAAAGGCAAGAGACGACTTACCGGAACCGGAAAGACCGGTTATAACAACCATCTCATCTCTTGGAATTCTGATGTCAATATCTTTAAGATTGTGTTCTCTTGCACCCTTGATGGTGATGTACTGCTTCATGTTGTTTGCCATTCCTTTCTATCTAAATCCCATATTTGTCTTGTTCTAATCTATTAAAAGTCTTTTCAATAAAGTCGTTCATTATTCAACAACAGAACAATGGATGCTGAACCATATTAACCATTTCAAATTATACAACGTCTATATAACAATGATGTATTTCATAGTATATCAGAATACAAAGAAAAAGTACAGAACAAATATTCGATTCTTCGTATAATGTTAATATAAAATGCTGCAATCACACATATCGATGTGGCTGCAGCACTATAATACACTCTTCTATACAATTATGAATACCTATATTAACTGATACATGAAGATACAAGCCTTATCATAAATTGGTTTAATCCTTTTATGTATTGCAAATTCTGATTCTGCATCAAATCTTCTAAATCCATATACGTTTCTATAACGTTCTATCAAGCTATCTATTGGCAAAGCAAAAATATACATAACTCTTGCTCCTACTATTTCTGCCACCTGCCGTACTAAGCTTTGTATGAAATGACGAAATATTAGTATTCCGATACCTTTTGTTTCTGGATGTGCTTCACAGTATCTTTCATTCATAGCATAATTTGCCACTTCAACGCCCGGGGCAGTATCAAATATAACTTCATTCTCTCCATGATTGTTTTGAACCTCTCGCTCATTTAAAGATACCAATCCGGCTTTCAAAGAAAAATATCCCACCATCTCTTCTGTCTTGACATCTCTAACAATATATGTGCGCATCAATCCTATTTCCTCATCAGAAAATGAACTGTATTTGATATAATTCTCTAATCCTATAGTATGATTTCTATATTTTACACAAAAGTTACTTATATCCTCATCTTTTGCTGATATATTGATGTGTTCACAATAGTAAATACCATCACATAACACACCTTTACTCATCAGCTTTCTCCCTTGCAGCTTTAATCCTTTTCGTTATTTCCGCTATTTCTTTATCAGCGTTAGTAAAATCAGGCTTAGGTGCATTCATAATCTGTTCCATTATTCTTACCCCCAGTTCATAGGGCAAGTCTGTCATAGAAGGCTTTCCATATCTTACAAATTCTTCCATACAGCATCTTCCTTTCTATGCTTCGTAGCAATAATCATTGACTAATCTAATTCAGCAAATATCATTCTTGTAAATACGCAATAACAGTCTTATACACCATATTATAAGTTTTATGCACATTAATATTATATTGCAGGGAAATGTCATTGTCAATCAGCATTTCTACATTGCATAGAATCGTTGTGTGTTTTCCTCCAGCCCATAACACAAGCAGTGTCATTCATCATAATCCCTCAGCGCCACCTTAAGCTCCTTCAACCTGTCACGATACTCCGCCGCCATCTCAAAATTAAGCTCAGCCGCGGCAGTCTCCATCTTCTTGGTATACTTCTTGATCTCCGCCTGAAGCTCCTTCTTGGACATGGATTCGATATCCTTCTCTTTATACTTAGCATTTAATTCTTCTATGTCCTCATCAGTTCCGGTGGTAATAAGATCACGCACAGATTTCTCAATAGTGGTGGGCGTTATTCCATGCTCCTTGTTGTAGGCATCCTGAATCTCACGGCGGCGGTTGGTCTCATCTATGGCAACCCTCATGGATCCGGTTATTGTATCCGCATACATTATAACACGGCCTTCACTGTTACGCGCTGCACGCCCAACGGTCTGAACAAGGGATGTCTCAGAACGAAGGAAGCCCTCCTTGTCAGCATCAAGAATCGCCACCAGTGTGATCTCCGGGATATCAAGTCCCTCTCGTAGAAGATTGATTCCCACCAGCACATCGAACACGCCCATACGAAGGTCTCTTACAATCTCTATTCGTTCCAAAGTATCAATATCCGAGTGCAGGTACTTCACCTTAACATCCTGCTCTCTAAGATAATCAGTGAGATCCTCTGCCATACGCTTGGTAAGCGTCGTAACAAGCACCTTGTGTCCACCTGCCACTTCCTTGTTGATCTCCGAGAGCAGGTCATCCACCTGTCCCTCCACCGGCTTAACCTCGATCTTGGGATCAAGAAGTCCCGTTGGTCTTATCAGCTGCTCCGTTCTTAACATCTCATGCTCCGCCTCATAATCTGACGGAGTTGCGGACACAAAAAGCACCTGGTCCAGCTTGTCCTCAAACTCATCAAACCTAAGAGGCCTGTTATCCATAGCTGATGGCAGACGGAAACCGAAGTCCACAAGCGTCTGCTTTCTGGACCTGTCGCCTGCATACATGCCGCGGATCTGGGGCACCGTCATATGTGACTCATCAATTATCATCAGAAAGTCATCCTTGAAAAACTCAAGCAGCGTATTTGGCGTTGCTCCGGGCTCTAACCCTGCAAGAGGGCGTGAATAGTTCTCTATACCGGAGCAGAAGCCTGTCTCCTTGAGCATCTCCATGTCAAAATGAGTTCTCTCACTTATACGCTGTGCCTCTAGAAGCTTATCATTTTCTTTGAAATACTGAACCCGTTCCTCTAACTCCTTCTCTATCTCTTCCACTGCCCGTTCAATCTTCTCCTGAGCCACAACATAGTGTGAAGCAGGAAAGATAAATGCACAGTTAATGCCCCTCTTGATCTCTCCTGTAAGAGGATCGAACTCCACCATCCTGTCAATCTCGTCTCCAAAAAACTCTATCCTGATAGCATCCTCAAAGGTGGACACCGGTAAAATCTCCAGCACATCTCCATGCACACGGAAGGTCCCTCGCTTAAAGTCCATTTCATTTCTCTCATACTGAATATCAATAAGGTCTGATATAAGCTCATCCCACTCGTAGGTCATGCCGGTTCGGAGTGTCAGCATCATTTCCTCGTAATCATCCGGCGAGCCAATGCCATATATGCAGGATACAGATGAAATGACGATAACATCCCTTCGTTCTATGAGGGCTGCGGTGGCAGAATGCCGCAGCTTATCTATCTCATCATTTATTGAAGAATCCTTCTCTATATAAGTATCTGTCGATGGCACATACGCCTCCGGCTGGTAATAATCATAGTATGATACAAAATACTCCACTGCATTCTCAGGGAAGAATTCCTTGAACTCACTATATAACTGGGCCGCCAATGTCTTATTGTGCGCAATGACGATAGTGGGCTTGTTAAGCTGCGCGATAACATTAGCCATCGTAAATGTCTTACCCGATCCCGTAACACCAAGCAAAGTCTCGAATTGATTGCCTTCCTTGAAACCCTTCACCAGTGCATCTATAGCCTGGGGCTGGTCTCCGGTGGGTTCGAAGGGGGCGTGAAGTTTGAATATATTTTGTTCAGGCTGCACAAAAACACCTCCGTAATGTCCGTTTCAAACAGACATATTATACCCCATATGCACTCTTTTGTATAGTACAAAAGCGATGCCACATAATGTAAACACCGCTTTTATTTAAGGTATGTATTCTGTTTGAAATACTCTGACACATCAGGCATTATGTCATAATTCATCGCTCCTTTTCTCAACTACCTTGTCAATAAGTCCATACTCCATAGCTTCAACTGCACTCTTCCAGTTGTTTCTGTCACAAGCCGTCTCTATCTCCTTATATGACTTTCCGCAATTTGCAGCCATTATGCGATACAGCTTTTCTTTAGTTTTGATAATGTGCAAAGCTTCGATCTGCATGTCGGAAGCCGCACCCTGCAAACCGCCGAGAGGTTGATGAATCATGATCTCTGCATTAGGAAGAGCAAGTCTTTTTCCCTTCGTACCTCCCGAAAGAAGAAATGCACCCATACTTGCTGCCATTCCAACGCATATTGTTGAAACATCACATTTGATATAATTCATGGTGTCATATATTGCCATTCCGGCTGACACTGAGCCGCCGGGGCTGTTGATGTACAAGCTTATATCCTTACCTGCATCCTCCGACTCAAGGTAAAGAAGCTGAGCCACCACAAGGCTTGCAGTGGTATCATTTATCTCATCACCCAGAAAAATGATTCTCTCCTTCAACAGTCTTGAATAAATGTCGTAGGCACGCTCACCGCGTCCGCTCGACTCAATTACTGTAGGTACCAGATTCATAACAACCACTCCTTTCACCTAAATTTGCTTTCTAGCATGCAAATCCGAAGGGAACAGATTTTCTGTCGTTTTCTGACAGATTAAGATCATCATATCCAGGAATATCACATACCTCTAAGGTAGTGACCAGTTTCTCAGATATCTCTTCTTCCGGCAAAGACATCAGTCTTTCAGCAAGATTAAGTTCAGCCTTTTCAATCATTTTGCGAACGAATCGACCGTTTCCAAAGTCTTCCCTGCCGATTACCTTATCTAAAATATTCTCAATCTTTTTCATAGCCTTTTTTTCCAAAGTATAATTTTTCTTGGAAAGCATCAGCTTTGTAATATCACAGAGTTCTTCCTTAGAATAATCATCAAAGTTAACCTGAAATGCTATTCTGGACTTCATACCCGGATTTCTGTCAAGAAACTCCTTCATAGGCTCCGGATATCCTGCAAAGATCACTACTACTTTATCCCGCTGATTTTCCATCTCCTGAACTATAGTGCTTATAGCTTCATCACCAAAACTATTCTTCTGACATTCAACAAGGGAATAAGCTTCGTCAATAAAAAGAACACCGCCCTGAGCCTCCTTAAATTTCTCCTTTACCATAGGTGCCGTCTCACCTACATGAGAGCCGATAAGGTCTGCTCTTCCAACTTCAACGAATTTACCAAGATCAAGTATCTTCTCATCCTTCATTATCTCGGCAAAGAGTCTGGCTACTGTAGTTTTGGCTGTTCCGGGATTACCTGTAAATATCATATGCATAGAGGTCTTTTCTCTTCTGATGCCCTTATCCATACATATCTTATTAAGTCTTGCATTGGCAACAGCCTTGTGGATAATGTCCTTTACCGATTTTAAGCCAATCATATTATCAAGCTCTTTAGCGGCATCTCCGGCTTTTCTTTCTTCTTTTATTCTTTTTTCAGCCTTTGATTTATCACTATTATCCGGGGTCTCTTCGAGTGCTGTGATATCTTCTTTTATTAAAGTAAAGAGAGCGGATTTCTTTATATCAGAGGCATCATTATATTTTCCAACAAGTCTGGACGCCTGATTAAGAACAGCCTTATCCATAAGATTTCTTACGTATCTTCCGTTTCCGAAATTCTCTATACAACCGGCTTTTTTAAAGATATATTTAGCTTCCTGTATAGCATCATCTTTGACGGTAAAATTGCGTTCCTTTGTCATAAGAAGAAATATTTCCGTAAGTTCGTCGGCATTATAATCAGGAAAATCTATCCAGTGTGGGATTCTGCTCTTTAAGCCTTCATTTGCTTTTAGAAAAGTCTCCATTCTTTCGTTGTAGCCGGCCATGATCACTATCACTTCATCCCTGTGATTTTCCATCTCCTGAATAAATGTTGCTACAGGTGTTGGGTTGCACAAGGCATACGCTTCATCTACAAATAACACGCCGCCCTTAGCTTCATCAAATACGTTTCGCATAATTATTGGATGCATGTGATTCAGATCCATACCACCGATTTCTACAAAAACACCGCTTTCAATTATTCCTCTTTCCTTTGCTATACCGGCAAACAGTCGTGCCACCGTGGTTTTTGCAGTACCGGGATTACCTGCAAAGATCATATGTAAAGCTCCGCTTTCAAAGTCCTTTCCTTCATATTTTCTTCGCTGATTATCAACCATATACGAAGCTAACACACAGTCAATTTGTTCCTTAACCTTATTAAGACCAATAAGGTTTTGAAGTTTGTCATAAGAAGATATTTCATCTGTATCACGATCCAGTAATAATTTTCCTTCGGGATCAAAGCTATACATTCCCTTCATTTTACGGTTAAGACACCATGGCTCGAATCTTTCAAATGCGTCAAGCACATCAGTTTGAGAATACTGCTCTTTTTTATATTGCTTCATGAACTCTTTTACAGAAGATACATAGGTTGATAATTCAGATTTTTTTACTAACGTTCTCAGATATTTTTCTGCTGCATTCTTATCACCTTTACCTTCCTTAAGCTCTACGCATATAGCATTTTTTCTTATTTCCGGCAGCATTTTATACGCAAAGCCCGTGCGGTTCTTTTCATAAGCAAAGACAAATACACATTTATTTCTATAACGCCTAAAGAGCTTGCTTATATACTGACAGTTCATCCCGTATGAACTTGAACCATGACCCAGACTTTCTTTCAGATAGTAAACAACTATTCCTCCATAACTGTTCTCTATCATATTTTCAAAATTATTATCTCTGGAATAAAGGTTGGGAACCATATCAGAAACAATGCTTATTCGCTTTGTCGTGATACGTCCTGCATTGTATAATTCCAAAGCAAGAGCATTTATCATATCCTCTGCTGCATTATAGCTGCCGGCAGATACAAAATAGTGAGCCATCACGCCGTTATCAGCTTCCTTCACACTATGTTCCCTGATGTTAATAAGCTCATTTTTTAAAGATTCATCGTAAATATCCTGTATATCTCCCTTTTCATCAGATATAATTATCTCTTTATACTCATAAGGAATTGATTTCATGTCATTTCTGATATGTTCGTATAGCCACAGCTTTGCATTATCTATTGCCGTAGACCAACGCTCAGTATATTGATGTCTTCTGCATTCCTTCATAGCATCAATGTAGTCATACGTAGTTATCTCATACGGTTCTGATGACATTCCTTTGTACTCAAAGCAGCTATTCAATTGCTCTGAAAGTTCAGATAGTGCTGCATCATATGAAATTGATTGTTCGTTATAGGAAAAAGCAGCTAAAAGCCTATTTTCTTCCTCTCGATATGCAAAAAAGTTTACTCCATTACGAATACAGTCAAACACATAATTGTTCATTCCGGCTATAACACTGTAATAGCCATAGTCCTTAATTCTTACTTTTTGGGTTTCTTTAATCTGATCGTTATTTGTTTTAAGTGTTAATGCATAATATCTCATAATCATTTCCCTCTCTTTCTTCTTAAATTAAATGTCTCTAATTAATAAGGAATGTTCTTTTCATTTTTCATATTTTTGTCCTCCTTGTTTTTAAAATATTTCGCCTTGGCAAAATATATTTTGTCTAGCCAAAATGTATACAAAACCACTATGCATCTATAGTATTGCATAGTTGTATATATTGTGATCAGTTTTCTATTCTATGTGTCGCTTCAGAAAAATTTCGTCGTGTCAAAATTTCATTGTGCGTATACAATATCACAAAACCATTTTCAATGTAATAAATTTTTTGATAAAATTTTGTATTTGCAACATATTCGTGAAATATGCACAAAATCGCAGACAGCTTTAGTTTATTTCACATGCAAAATAACAAAGAACCCCTCGCAACAGTCTTGCGGGGGGCTCCATCCATCAAACAAATGAATCTATTACATTTTTATTAATCTTGTTCCTATTGATTTTACTCCATCCGTTTTTCCAAAAAAACACTATCCATCTGTTTTCCATCATACCGGTCCAAAAAATGCTCTTCCACGATCCTGCCTGCCTTCAAATCCACCAGCAACACAGATACATTATTATGCACCTTCACACCGGACAGCAAGGAAAGAAATGCTTGATACGTCCCTTTATCCACAAACACAAAGGATTGTTTCACGTCCTTCAGTGTTTCGGGCTCCCACGTATCCCTCAAAAAAAATGAAGCGTAGGGCAATTCGGCCAGCTTATCTCTTTCCGGCACATGCAGGTTCACGCCATGCAAGTTCACGTCATAATTCCAAAACAACGGCTCATGTCCCTGAATTCGGATTGTAAAGGAGCTGGGAACACTCAGACCAAACCTGCTTTTTGGTATATAAATTGGAGACAGGTATTCATGCCTTGGCGAAACGTCTTCAGGAAGACCGGGAAAATACTGAATCATATGTCCCCTTGCAAAATGCTCGTCAGCAATAATGTTCCTCACCTGAAGTTCCATATTCTTCTCTTGCTCAGCCCTCTCCCTATAGACGGTCACGTCAGATTCTTCTTTCTCCAGATCCTCGGGTACCATGCCATTAGCACGCATCATGCTCTCATAATCCACGCGGGCTCCGGGGGCAGCATTCTTTACGATTGACTGAATGATTTCCACAGATAATGGCTTCACCAGATTCCCTTTAATAATCCTTGAGAACGAAGGCGCACTCAGCGTACCGCACTGCTTGGCAAATTCAGCCATGGTTCTCCCCGGTCCTTTCGCTTCCTTAATATATTCTGCTAATTTCAATTTATCTGGCAGCCGTGTCGCCACGTATTTGCGGTCAAAATCGTTCCTCTCGTCCATTTTCCCAACCTCTTGTTTTTTACTAACACATTAAAAAGAAAAAGCTGAAGAATGCGACAGATTGTTCTGCCATGCATCCTTTCAGCTTTTAACCTAGCATGATTGCTTTTATTTGTCAATTGAGAATTTTGTCTTATTAAAATTTTATTGTGCTTCTGTAGAATTAACCCACATATCTTCACATGAGATAAATACTTTATAATAATCTTTCATTATATCTTCAGTTGCCTTTTTCATTTTCTGATGCAGGCAGGCTTCATATTTTAATGAATTAATGATATTGGACATAGTTTTATCTATGCTATCGCACATTTTTTTATCCCATTTATAATATAAATCCTCCTCAATTTTAGGAATTTCAATTGGTATAGTATAAAAACGTCTTATCTTATTAAATTTGCTAAATTGATGCATGTAGACTGGTGAATCCTTCAAGTCTTCGGATTTCATAGGAAACACAACTCCTGTTGCTGTTCCATTAACAGATTCCATATCTCTGATGCACTTATCATAATCCTCTCTTAATTTAGGAAGCAACTTACCTTTCAATGCATACTTCCAATCAGGCTTGTATTTAGCATCCAAGATACAAAATCTAACCTTCTCTTGTTCTGACTCATAAAAACTATTTCCCTGCTCTTCATAAGAAAAAACAAAATCTGGATATGAAGTATTTTGTTCATTTTTATCATTATCCATATCTGTCATAATGTAGATTTTTTCCTGGGCTTTTACAGATAATCTAAGAGAGGATTCATTATCATTATTGTCATCATATTCATAATAATCCAAATTTCTGTTAAATTCTCTGCACTTACGTTCGAAAACATCCTGAAGATACTCTTCCCAAAGATCCGGAACATAGTAAAGAAGTCCATCCAAGCTTTCCGACTCACTTTGGAAGGGGGAAACTCCTTCATCCCGCATAATCTTCAGACAGACCTTTCGAAGCTCCTCATATTCCGTAAAAAAAGGATGGGCGATCGGCATCTGGTTGAGTGATATTATCGAACGTCTACTGTATTTCGGATAAGATATTGCATATTTAAGTTCTTTCAGCATTTGTTCCAATTCATAATCCGTATTATTCTCAACCATATCTGGATATTTTTCCTTGAGGTAATCATAAGACGTTAGGATTAAATGATTGATGGGATTATCTACAGAATTCTCACGGTATGAGTATGCAATCCTTCCATTATTCAACCCCATGTTAAGTCGAATATGTCTGGAAATATCAATCGCCCCACGCACCCTGTCATCGTTTCTCTCAAAACGCTGATACTTTTTGAAAAAGCCCTTTTGCATCGCTTCCATAAAGTGTTTCTTTAACAGCCAGAGCATATAAAAGTCAAACAGGTTATCATATGAAAAATTAACCTGCCGATCATGAAACTTCAGTTTACCCTTAAGCAGCATGGATGCAAGAAAATACGGACTGGTCTTTTCCGGTTCGTCCTCATTTATCTTGTCAAATCTGGAAAAAATAATAATCTTGACCAAGCGTTTGTCAATCGGTACTGTTACCGTTCCGACAAGCGGTCCAAACTTTATTATATTTTTGCCATTTTCAAACACCATATTGGATATTTCAAATTTTCTCTTTTTCCTGTTATCAACATCATTATTATCATCCAATACAGTTTGTCCAACCACTATTCGAGATGATTCATCTGAAGAATCTAATTTTCTATTAATTTCATCTAAAGCTCTGCTTAATAGTTCTTTTTTATTATCATCCGAATCTATTTTTTTTAGCTTAGTTCCATCTAAATAATAGGATTTATCTATAGGAGAATAATCCTGTCCGTAGAATACTACTTCTTTCATACCTAGTCCTCATCTTTAGTAGTATTTTCTGTTGAAACCCCTTCTGGCAAAGAGTCACCAGCTTCTGTAGAGGTTTTATCATTCAAGCAATCTTCTATTTTTTTATGCAACAATCCTTTCTGTTCCTCGCTCAATTCATCTTTAAACTTACCTTTAAAGTTAAAGGCATTATAATAATCTTGTTCTTTAGAGTTTTCAACTATATTTTCAAGATCTATTATTGAACATAATTTATTACTTATCGTGGTTTTGCGTCCTGTTCCCTTCAGCTTGGGAAAATCTTCTGTTTCATTTATTACTCTAGCCAGTTCTTTTATTATGTTCGCACTTCTTTTTATTATTTCATCAGATACATTATTATTCTTCTTATTATTTCTTAGCATTACCTCTATATCTTCAGACAACATTTCAGAAGAAGCATTGCCCTTCAAAGCACCTTCACAATCTTTTAAAAAGTCACCAACATCTCTTCCTCTTACATATTCCCTAAGAAGCGGCTCAACTTTATTCTGCCAAATACTATCCATTGAATCCCCTTTAAAGAGACCTTTAAAATATGCAGGACCAACATGATAGTCTTCTGGCGTTCTGAAAATTATTTTATACTTATCCTCACTACCGAAAACTTTATTCATACTATCTATATTTGCTACATATTCATCTATCTTGCTTTGTTCTATACGATCACCATTATTCTTATTCATCGCACGGAAAGTTGTATTCAACAAAGCTTTATCCACCCCGACTTTAATCCACCTGAATCTTCTTCTCAAAGCAAAATCAAAGGTATCAACACTTCTGTCGATATCGTTCATTGTTCCGATAATGATCACATTTTCCGGTATATAAAAACCTCCATCTTTATATATATCTTCAATTATTATTTTGCCTTCTTCCTTTGGGTATCCATAAGTATTCAGGTTTGAATACTGCGTTTTAATTTTATGGCTTGCCCCTCTGTAATCTTCCTCTAAACAATACATTAATTCGCCAAATACTTTTGATAAATCTGCACGGTTAATTTCGTCAATAACAAAATAGTATTTTTTTTCTTTATTCTCTGGTTTAGCAGCTTCCCTACAAAATGCCTTAAACTCGCCATCCATCTTTACAAATTTCATACCACCGTTTCCATCATCGATCGGTCTTAACCCTTCAACAAAATCTGTGTAATCGTAGGAAGGATGGAACTGAACCATATGAAACCTTTTTTCCTTGTAAGCATCAACGAATTCGCGTGCATCGTCCGTTCCGCCTCCATTATCAGATGTGACATTTTTATCATCTTTCCAATAACATACGAACTGATTCACTTTGTTTTTCAAAGCACTATCATTAGCGATATTCTTCTCCTCAACATATTCAGTCAATGCCTGCCACATAACATACTCTTGGGCAGAATATGTCTTGCCAGTACCAGGAGCACCTGTTAGAACAATCTGTTTGTTATCATCAAATATTAAATCTTCAAGTTTTAATAATGTCGGTGAAAAAATCATGCCCGCTTTTTCAAATATATTCGTAGCTTTGAATAAATATTCGACTTTTTTAAAAGTCTTATCTTTTCTATTATCATTATATGCCTTTGCAACAAGTATGTATTTAAATAATGCTTTCGCCAAAAAAACATCTTTAACATATTCTTGTAGCAGCTCTTGATAATCATTTTTTTCATTTACATCAATTCTCATATATGGACGCTTATTTCCATCAAAATCCAGTGCGTAGAATGTATTGTTGCCTGTTTCTATTTTCTTCACATCATTAACCTTTTTCTGAAGATCGATAAAAGCATTTTGCAAATCCCCAATATTGCTATTTCTTTCACCGCTTGAATCTTGGACATCAACAACAATAATGAATTTATAATGATTAGCGTTACTTGCATCATATGACACTGAGTTAGAAACCACAAGTGATCCATCATGAATAAGCGGTGACCACATATATTTTTTGATTCTTCTGATTTCATTCTTATTCTCTGATGAATTTTGAACGTCCAACTTAAATTTTGTTTTATTAACATCGTCAGTTGTCAAAAAACAATCTGTTGCTAATTTAACAAGAAGATCTTGGACTTTTTCCACGATGTTTTTTATATCATCTTTATATACACCGTAGATTGAATAGTTTCCATTAGCATCAGCACTATTAAACCACTTTTTGTATTTTTCATTAATTTTTCCAAACAACTTATTTAATTCATTTACTCCTGGTATTGTTTCTTTATTTTGTGATCTTCTCATTGTTATAAACCGCCTTTCCGCGCTGCGAAAGGCACCAATGGGGTTATGAAAACTTTTGTTTCCTCTCGCTTTGCTTTTTCTATTATCTATCCTTTTTTCCTGTTATAATTCTCTTATAAGACTGACACACTACAGAACACGTGGAGGTGAGTGGCGGGGCTGTATAGCGGCGACCTCGCATTGTTATATGTTGTCGGTCATCCGTTAAGGCATCAATGAATGGCGCATACCGTAGCCCGTAAACTTATCTCTTCCAAAGTCGACTCGATTTTGCCGGATGACCAGTCACTGTCAGCTTTATAACTATAATTATCAGGAGGTTAAATTAGTTGTCTTTTAAAATCATCCGTAAAAAATGCTGTGGACTTGATGTCCACAAAACATGGATTTTTGCCTGTATCGGTATTGCTGATGCAAACGATCGTGTTGAGTATAAGCAGGCTCGTTTCTCTTCCTTCACAAAAGGATTACAGGAACTGTGTGACTGGCTTGCAAAATACGACTGCAATGATGTCTGCATGGAATCTACCGGCAAGTATTGGATTCCTGTTTTTAACATTCTTGAGAAAAATGACATCTGGGTCACTTTATCTCATCCCAAATATACAAAACCTATAAAAGGTAACAAGACTGACCGCAAGGATGCTAAATGGATATGTGACCTGTATATGTGTGGTATGACAAAACCATCATTTATTCCACCTGCTGATATCCGTCAATTGCGAGATCTTGTAAGATACCGTTTCAAACTAACCTGTATGATCACAGGCGAAAAGAATCGTGCTCATAACTGTCTTACTGTTTCAAATCTTAAACTTGACGACGTATTCAGCGACATCTTTGGAAAATCATCCCGCTCTATTACAGAATATATTTTAAATCATCCCGGAGAGTCTTTTGATGTGGCTCCATTTGTAAACAGCAAATGCAAGACTCCCATTGATGAAATCCAGGCTGCTGTTGACGGTGCCATTTCTCATGAACAGGCTGTAAAGCTTAGACAGTGCCTCGACCACATTGATGAACTCGAAAAGCACAAAGCAGAAATAGAACGGGAAATCTTTCGTCTCAGTGATAAATACGAAGCTGCTTTAAATTTAATTAGAACAGTCCCCGGATTTGATAAAAATCCCTTGACCGCTATTCAAGTGCTTTCAGAAATCGGCGGCGATATGTCTGTCTTCCCCACAGCCAAACACCTTGTTTCCTGGGCAGGATGCTGTCCCCGCAATGACCAAAGCAACAAAAAAATCAAATCCACTAGGATTTCCCGTGCCGGTTCTTATTTTAAACCAGTTCTGGTACAAATTGCAAATGCTATTATCCATTCCAAGAAACATCCTGAATTTACAGAGCGTTACAGACGTATAAAAGCACGTCGTGGTCATAAGAAAGCCATCATCGCCATCTGTCGTATGTTCCTGACCGCTATCTGGCACATACTATCAGACCTGACGCCATATACACCGGATGGTTTTCTTGAATCACGTCCTGTGAACAAATCAAAAGAGCTTACTGTTTCACAGGCACTTAGTCTGCTCAAGCAACGGGGATATACTATAAAAGATGAATCCGTTACAGTATTCTGATTAGGTCTCGTGTCTATATTTATTTTTAAGCCACCTCAAGATGGCTTGTTTGTGTTGCCATAAAATATATCTTTACCCACTACGTTTCGTTTTCAAACTTTTTCCTCTCTTAGAATTATTATAATAATGTTTTAATAGTTTTGTTTTTTTAATACAGAAAATATACTTACCCTACCGCTTCCCTCAATTTCCTTAACACCTTCACCATCGCATAGGTATCAAGCCCACAATACTTAAGAAGATTTTCTCTAAGCTTTGCGATCTCTTCCGATGATTTGTCTGCCATGGTCAGAAATGCTTCAGAAGCCTCGCTGCCGTTATGTACCTGATCAAGACTGTGATAGTTAAGTTCCGGATCATCCGGATACAATGCCGGAAGCACATGCTTGATGGAATATGATCCTTCCATATCATTGTTGTAAAATGCTTTTTGTTGGAATGGGATCATCAGATCCTGCATGTGATCATGAATATCCATCAG
This sequence comes from Lachnospiraceae bacterium, assembly GCA_017470935.1. GTDB lineage: Bacteria > Bacillota > Clostridia > Lachnospirales > Lachnospiraceae > CAG-590. The sequence goes on along the minus strand of JAFUXG010000014.1, from coordinate 65,936 downwards.
ATGCTCTGACAGATCAGGGAAAAGTGCTGCCAATTCTTTAATTCTGCCCTTTTCAAATCCCATGTTAAAGGCTAAGGAGCAAACACCCTTCGGAATATCCTGACATAAGCTTTCGGCAATCGCTCTTCTTGGATCCTCACCCTCTTTTCCGAGAAACTCTTTGTGCTCCAGACGTCCGTCCTCATATTCTATATGAAGCGAATACTGAAATGGTATCTGAGCATATGGTTTTCCGCCTTCATATTCCGGAACAGCCTGTTGGAAGGTTTCAAAATCCAGATGATACAGCGGATAATATAAACTCTCAAGGAGCTTATTAACTTCTTCTTTATTGATCACTTCCGGTTTCCTGTCTACAAAGCTATTTACCTGTGTCATCTGATTATCCGTAAGCTTGATATTGTGATTGATGATATCCTGAAACGAAATGATTCCCTGATTATACAGTTCATAGGCTTTTTTACCGATTCGAGCTATATCAAATACCGAAGAACTTGGAAGATCTCCTCTGCAATAATCTAAAAAAGAACATAGATAAGGCTTTTCGCAGAAAGTACCGATCTCCATATCCGGCTCTTCGGATTGCTTAATATATTCTCTGAGCTCTGCGATCCTTGTTTTAATCTCATCCTGTTTTTCAATAGCTTTCTCTGTATAGTTTTCAAGGTTGAAGAGTTGCTTCAGATCCAGCTCGCCATGTCGGACGTATTGATTATTGATATATAATATATATACATTTTTTACATTGATACCTGCACTTTTAAGAACAAAATACTGGAAAGACATGTCATCAACATGGATTGGCTTTACACCGGTCGAACTTTTTACCTCAACAATATCCCAGCCGTCACTATTACGATGAAGAATATCCACTGCACAGTAAAGCCCGTCATATATAAAGCCGGCTTCAGCAATATTCTCTGCTCCGGATTCCATAGCATTGATAGTATCAGATACCATCTGCGCTTTATCTTCGGAATACTGTATCAGTGTGTATTCTCCGAAATAGTTTCTTGCAGCACGCCCAACTATGTTTCCGTTTTCAATTACCGCTCCATTCATGGAATCAACCGCTTCTTCAGGCTTATTTTTCATCATCCAGAGCATCTTGGGACATTGCACTCCACTACAATATTTTGTTTTTGTCAAATGATAATCACTCATTAAAACCTCCGAAGCATATATTATTACGACAAAAAAATAAAAATCAAGAATAATTTTAACACATCCTCATATAATTAACAAATATTTCTTTATATGAGGATGTTTTTGGAAAATGTTTTTTACATTAGACAAAAAAATATTATCTATCGACATGATGTTCTCATTGTTTACAGCAGGCGATAAGATGCCGTAATAACAGTAAATGTCTTTCCTGCACCCACTCGTGTCAAGACTATGACATAGACTTATCTCTCTTTAGATTAACATCATTTACATCTCTCATCTATCCATTTTAAAGAAAATTCTTTGTTTACCGAATCGTCAAATAATATGTTAACTCTTCTATTAATACCCGAACCGAAAACTCCTAAAATGACACCGGTACCGAATTGGGGGGGGTGAATAATCTTATTGACCATTCATCATCCTTGAAATAATAATTGGAAAAGGTAAATTTCATTTCTTTAAACCAAAAACGGCCTAATGTTCTCTGACTGTTGTCAAAATAAATCGGTAATTCGCTTCCGCTTTTTCCTGTAATCTTATCAAGTCGCTGCATTTCTTCTCGGATTTCTTTCTCATTCCATATCATATTACTCCACCTCCTCAATCGCAAAACATAGCATTAGTAATTTTACTGCATATTTTTTCAATTGTAAGGTGTTAATTGAAAGATTTTATTATTTTTTCTTCTTACTTAACCTATTAATGAAACTCCTATCCCTCCATTCCCAGCAGTTCCAATCCTTTGTCAGCTAAGAACTCATTAACCTGCCAAATGTCATCGCACCCCTGCTAAATGAAACCTTTTACATACTGATCTCTGGCATCATTAGGGTTAAAAGCATTATCAGTGCGACCTAACAAATTGATAGATTCTTCTAATGAAAGCCCCAACCTAACGCATAAGGCAAGGACATATTTCTTACTCGGCTTCATATTTGGACTACACTGCATTTTTGAAAACTGCTTACGTTCTATGTTGCAGCAAGTATATACTTCTTTATTTGAGAGTCCCTTCTCATCAATAATATCAAATAGTACATCATGAAAAGTGCCTCTCTGATCTTCCCCCGGTCATAGTATCAATATAGCGCTTCAGGACCATCTCCCGGCTCATAACACTAACGAGAGTTAATTCTAACCCTGACATCTCAATATTACATGGTAGAAGGTCAATACCTTCCTTTTGATGTAATATCCCCAAAGTATTATGATCGTACTCTTTATCATTAATCTCATTTGCCATAATTGTATATAATGTAGTCTCCATATCGTCAGGCTCTGTATAACCAAGACTGGCTGTTAGTGAACCTTGAGAGTCAGTATCTATTAGTAGTACCTTGTACCCTTTATTTGCTAGACCAATACCAAGACTCTCAGCGGTGAATGTTTTTCCAACACCTCCTTTTTGTGAGGCGATAGCATATACTTTACACATATCTTCATCCTTCCTTTCATCGTAAAAATAACTCAATTAAGAATAATTGCTCGATAATTATACTATATCAGACTATATTATTAGTTGATAATTTGAGAGTGAAAATAAGAAGAGCGATATCAAATGATACCGCTCTTGTTCTATAAATCTATAACTTTAATTCTCTTTTTAATCATCTGAGGATATCGTGCCTTCCTCAAGAATCGCTCTCTCTCTCCTTTTTCCATTTCAAGCTTTAAACGATATAATGCAAGCTCTTCAATTTTACCTAAAGTATCCTTAATGGATCGCAACACATCCATCCATTCCATTTCCGCAGCATAAGAATTTTTTGTCCTAAAAAGATCCCAATTTGTTTTCATCTTATCGTCCATGTCTATGTGCTGTAATTCTTCTTGTATTATCTCCTTAGAAAAAATCGTTTCTCTCTTTTTGCAGGTTGCATTAAAAGCTTCCGAAAGAGTTTCCCAAGAAAAATCAGTATTAATGGTAATCATATGCACATCATAATAATCTCTAAGTCTTGTGTTTGCAATTCCCCTGCTCAATATTGTCTGCAATTTTTCTGCCAATAGTGTTTCTACATTATAAGTCATTATACGGATAGTACGATCTTCAAACATAAGCTTATAATCATATTCAATAGCAGAAGGCGTTATTACATCATCAGTTGAAACATCAATTTTTATCGGCTGCCTGATGCCTTCAAAATGTCCTTGTATATGAAGTCTTACTCCAGGATATTCAAAATCATTCATTATTTTTTCTACATATTGAATTTCGAATGTAATATTATCCTCTATTTCAACGGAACATATGTCATTAATTACATCTGTTATATCTTTTTCATTTAATGGCAATGCCTTAACCGTGGTATCCATGTCCATTGTTGTACGCATGTCAACCCCGATTAACGAGGATGCAAGCATTCCGCCCTTTAGAATAAAGTTATCTTTATATTTTGATAATGAAACACGTTCAAGCAATCTCTCCATGAAGAAAATCCTCATCAATACTTCTGCTCTGCGTGCATCATTGTTGGCTACCCTCTTCACTTTCCCCTTTAATGCGGCTGCTGTTAATATCATGTCGTCTGTCGCCTCCATGTGTTTTTTCGCAAAATGTCAGAACATGCAAGCATGTTCTGCCACTTTGCTCATTATATCATACCATTACCTCCACGTATTTCATAACCTCATCCCTTATTTTGAGTTTTTCAGCATATATTACGAGTAATGATAAATCCTTATCCCTGCCTCTCATATATGTTCTTATGGCTGTTTGATAATCCTGAACTTCAAATTGGGAACGTCTTTTTATAAGGTCACAGATACTTCTTTCTCTATTATATGCCCTTACTTTATTCCCAAAATTGGTCTCTATTTCACACATGCCAAGTCCATATATTTCATCTTTTTCTTTATGGACTTTTATTTTCTTTTCCCTAAGTCTCCAGCCATTATAATCATTGGGAACACTGACCTGTATCTCGGAATATTCTCTTTCCAAAAGCATATTCAGATACAATGCAGTCTCACCGGAATATATCACCTTAGGATTCTTAGTTTGAATAATATACAGTTGATCCGGCCATGTTTCAACAGTCACATATATTCCTTCAGCAACCTTTTCAAGATTATTTTCCCTAACATATCTCGCCATATAGGTTCTCGAAATACCCTCATTCTCAACATCTGAAGTAAATAGATACCCGTTTTTTTTATTTATCAAATGAGTCATTATTTCATATTTTGTCATAATCATCACCCTTTGTTTACATTCGTGATATTATTATACTTTATTATACCACGAATGTAAACAACATTTAGATTACCCATGACTTTTTACCATAAAAACGATCCCATAAAAACGGTATCTTTTTCCAATTATCAAGAGAGAATTATTCATATATGATTATACTACAAAAGCTAAAACATTGCATTCAACTTATAGTATAAAAAGAGCCCTGTGATACCTTTTACACAAGCACAAGGTATCACAGGGCAAATAGTTCTTTAAGCAACTGAAAAATAATAGAATAATACACTTAGATCCTTCGTCATTTACAAACAATCAACACTTACAAGATGTCCCAAACCACCCTTTGGACAGTCTGGGTATGTATTGTTTCCAATATCATAAATATTCAAGTGAATGACATATATCAATCATATCTCTCGTCAATGACTCTCTTAGACTTCTTCTCGCTTCGCGGCAGCACACCTATCTCCACGACCTTAACAAGAGGAGTAAAGCCTATCTTGCTCTTAACCCTTGCAGCAACCCTTTCTGCAAGCTTAGCAAAATCCACAGTTCCGTCCGTCTCCACATAAAGACGCATTGTATCCTTACCCTCAAGATGTGATATATGTATCTGGTACTCAGATGATACCTCCGGGAACTGTGCAAGGATCTCTTCTATCTGGGCAGGGAATACATTTACACCCTTGATCTTGATCATGTCATCAGTACGTCCTCGGATCTCATCAATACGTGGATATTCGCTGCCACATGAGCATTTATCCGGAATAATCCTTGAAAGGTCATGGGTACGGTAACGGATAAGAGGCGCACCCTCCTTAACAAGAGTTGTGATGACAATCTCTCCCCACTCACCGTCCGGCAGAACCTTGCCTGTCACAGGATCGATTATCTCTAAGTAAATGAAATCATCCCAGTAATGCATATAGCTTTCATTAGGACAGTTGATTCCAATTCCGGGACCATAGATCTCTGTAAGTCCGTATATGTCGTAAAGCTCAATACCAAGAATACCTGCTATGCGGTCTCTCATGTTAGAGCCCCATCTCTCCGAGCCGATAACTCCCTTCTTAAGGTGTATCTTGTCCTTGATCCCGCGCTTCTCGATCTCCTCTGCAAGAAGAAGGGCATATGAAGAGGTGGCACAGAGAACTGTGGATTTCATATCCATCATCATCTGGATCTGCTTGTCAGTATTACCGGGACCCATGGGAATTACCATTGCCCCAAGCTTCTCAGCACCTAACTGGAAACCTATCCCCGCAGTCCACAGACCATACCCCGGCGTAATATGTATGCGGTCCATCTTGGTAATTCCTGCCATCTCATAGCAACGGGCAAACTGTGTTGCCCAGTCATCCACATCCTTTGCTGTATATGGGATAATAACAGGCAGTCCTGTAGTTCCCGAAGAAGAGTGAATCCTTACTATATCCTCCTCCGGTGCTGTCATAAGTCCCAGGGGATATGCCTCCCTAAGATCATTCTTCTCTGAAAACGGAAGCTTCTCAAAATCCTCCTGGGAGCTGATGCTGTTAATGCCGGCGTCAGCAAGCTTCTTTCCATAAAAGCTTCCTGCAGATACCAATGCTTTGATCCTGTCATTGACTTGGCTTAGCTGTGCTTTACTTAATCTCATACCTGTTATTCCTTTCTACTGTCATTAAGCTATGTTCTAACAGTAATATCTCTCTACGACAAAGCCGCTGTGATTATCGCCATAGAATATACCTCTAAGGCATTACATCCTCTGGATAGATCATTGACCTGTGCGTTAAGTCCAAGAAGAATTGGACCATACGCTTCAAAATTACCCATTCTCTGAGCAATCTTATATCCGATATTCCCTGCATTAATATCCGGGAATATAAATGTATTAGCATACCCCGCAACCTCTGAGTCCGGTGTCTTCTGCCTTGCAACTCTTGGTGAAACGGCAGCATCAAACTGAAGCTCCCCATCAATGGGAATATCAGGGTACTTCTTTCTTGCCTTTATGGCTGCGTTGCGCATCTTATCCACGTCCTCACCCTTTCCTGAACCCATTGTGGAATAGCTCAAAAATGCAACCTTTGGATCCACACCGAATATCCTTGCACACTGTACTGTCTCCCCACATATCTCCACTAACTCATCCTCTGTCGGCTTAATATTGATGGCGCAGTCTGCCATTGCCAGTACTTCATTTCCACCTGTTGCGGAAGGGCGCACAAGAATAAAGCATGAGGACACCACACTGTTGTCCGGCTTTGTCTTAATTATCTGTAATGCCGGCCGTACAGTATCAGCTGTTGAATAGGTGGCACCTCCAAGGAGACAATCTGCCTCTCCCATCTTAATGAGCATTGTGCCAAAATAGTTCCTTGCAATAACTGTTTCCTTAGCCTGCTCTAACGTAATACCTTTATTCTTCCTGAGCTCATAAAACATCTCTGCCATCTCATCAAATCTTTCGTACCTTTCCGGATCGATGATCTTGGCACCGCGTATATTATAGCCTGCATCCTCTGCTGCATTTATTATCTTATCCTCATTACCCAATAAGATCGGCTTTAGAAAGCTGCTTGCCAAAAGCCTTGATGCCGCCTCTAAAATGCGGGAATCCTCTCCCTCTGTAAAAACAATGGTCTTGGGATCCTTCTTTAATTTGTCTATCATCGCACCAAACCCAAACATTATGTACAACCCTCCTATTATGATCATACATATAATTATAAGGTTCTTTTACGTTTTGTGCAAGCACAAGATAAACATATGATAGCCTTTATTTTAGTATATTCTATATCTGCTCTGTCACAAAAACAGTGGGCTGTGATCATCATCACCCCCACTGTTGAAAATAATTATTTACCATAAATGACAGCTCATTTCTTTTACATGAACTGCTTCATCTCTCCCATCAGGTCTTCCTCTGTTTTAATCAGCTTTTTTGCCAGATGAATACTCTCCGGGGAAGCATTTTCATACTTGTTGAGATATTCGGATACGGACTGGATTCCCATGTTACAGCCGTCCATTATTATCTTTGCTATCTGTCTTGCATCATCCTTGATCATGAGCTTTGCCTCTGTGGTAATCCATGACATAGCAGATGCCATAAGTCCGGGCTTTTCCTCAGCCTTGCCGTATCTTGCCAGCTGGTCTCCTGTCTCCTTCTCTAACCGTTCATGCTCGTCTGTGTAGCTGTTGATCAGATTCTTTAATTTATCATCAACGATATATTCCTTAACCTGCTTCATGCTGTTGATAGCCATCTTGCAGCCGGTATTGACCTGATCTAACAGATCTAAAGTCTGTTCTGTCATAAATTAGTACCTTCCTTCCTTTTCTTCTAGTTATTCCCTTTTTTTCAATATATATTCATAATTTTATATATTTTTCTAATTAATGCTGCTTTTATTTACACAGCCTCTATATTAAGAATATTTATAAGTCCTTTTGTACTTATATACATTTTTTGAATATCTTTTTTAGTGTGGTTTTTCTTTACTATCTCGAGGTTTTCGTGTATAATAAAAATGTTATTTTGTACGCAAAAATACATTATTATAATAACAAAGAGCAGGTATTCTATATTTTTCAGGTGCCTGTGACATAACATACAAAGGGGGCCTTTGACATGAACAAACAACAAGACAACAAACTGGCACTTTCCGTTGTTGCCACACTGACTGCCGGAATTGCGGTCATTTACATTCTTATCGCTTATCCGCAGCTGATATTTGCGGTGGCAGGTGTAAGTGCAATTTTTCTTATATGTGCCTACATTTTAACCCAGAACATTGTGAACTTTATCAATATAAAGAATAAGTCTCTCAATGTCCAGATCAAGAGCGGCATGGATGACCTGTCCACACAGATTGAGGGAATGAGCAGCGCTCAGGCACAGCTTGGAAAGGCTACATATTTATATACAAGACAGGCTGCTGAGAATGTTGCAACCCTTCGCGGCAACTACGCCGACAGCCAGGAGGCCCTTCATAAGAATCTTTCAGTTCTTGCCAATGCCCAGAACAAGTCAACAAAGCTTTTGATAAAGTACGACCAGAGCAACACGACTAAACTTATTTCAACCCTTAAGGATATACGCAATAATTTAAATGATACCATGACGCAGGGCTTTGACCAGATACAGCAGCCCAACAATGCTGATGTGGTTGCAATGCTTGAATCCATAGTTGACTATCTGAAATCCCAGCCCACAGGCATGGATCAGTCTCTTGGTATGCAGATAAACAATGTGGCACATGAATTACAGAATATATCAAGCAATATTGCCCGGGTACAGTCAGTTCCAATGCAGGCACCGCCTATGGGTATGCAGGTACCGCCTATGGCACAGCCTGTCTATCAGGATATGGCGCAGCCTGTTCCCCCTGTTGAAGCCCCGGCACCTGATATGAATGCATATGCTGGTTCTGCTTCGACAGATGAGACATTACCAGAAGAAGCAATGATGGCTGAAGAGGTTCCTGTATCAGAACCTGAGCCCGTAGTTGCCGAAGCCCCTGTGGCTGAGCCCGATCCTGCGGTTGCCGAAGCCCCTGTGGCTGAGCAGCCTGAGCCTGTGGTTGCCGAAGCTCCTGTGGCTGAGCCCGAACCTGTGGTTGCCGAAGCTCCTGTGGCTGAGTCTGAGCCTGTGATTGCTGAAGCCCCTGTGGCTGAGCCCGAGCCTGTGGTTGCCGAAGCTCCTGCGGCTGAGCCTGAGCCTGTGATTGCCGAAGCCCCTGCAGCTGAGCCTGAGCCTGTGGTTGCCGAAGCCCCTGCAGCTGAGCCTGAGCCTGTGGTTGCCGAAGCCCCTGCAGCTGAGCCTGAGCCTGTGATTGCCGAAGCCCCTGCTCCAACACCGGCACCACTTGACGAAGATCCTAACAAGCAGCTTTCTGCTGATGAGATTGCTGCACTATTTGCTGCTGCGGATAGTACATCGGCCAGCCAGCCTGCGCAAGAAGAGCCTGCCGAGGAAGCATTTACACCTACCTTTACAGTAGTAGGCAAAGAAGAACCCGCTCCTGCTTCGGAGCCAGCACCGGCATCGGTTTCTGAAGACCCTAACAAGCAGTTATCTGCCGATGAGATTGCTGCACTGTTTGCTGCCGCTGAGCCGGCTCCTAAGAAAGAAGAGCCCGCTCCTGCTCCACAGCCGGCACCGGTTTCTGAAGATCCTAACAAGCAGTTGTCTGCTGATGAGATTGCTGCACTGTTCGCTGCCGCTGAACCCTCTCCTAAGAAAGAGGAGCCTGCTCCTGCTCCACAGCCTGCACCGACACCGGTTTCTGACGATCCCAACAAGCAGCTTTCACCTGATGAGATTGCAGCATTGTTTGCATCAATTGGATAAAGATAAAGCAAAATCGGCGGTTCATTCGACCGCCGATTCTAACTTTCATTATTATTTCTGCTTCCGCCCTCGCGGCAGCAATGTTTTCTCCTTATGCATTCAGCTTACGACAACATCTTTCATATTGTCCATTTTTATATACGTTTCATACACCTTATCAGCATCGTAATCGGGTGAAAAGCCGGATGCCACTTGATATATTGCTCTTATATCATTCACATTCTCCTCAAGATCCTCTGCTGTTTCTTCAAGACTCTTTTCCTTAACAAGCTTCTTGCAGATCTGTTTCACAAGCCTCTTAAGTTCACCTTCTGCGCGTCCTTCTGCACGTCCCTCTGCACGTCCCTCTACATGTCCTGCTTCGCGCCCCTCTTTCATGGCTTGTTCCCTTGCCTCTTCTATATCATCCGCAAAATATTCTTCCCAAGACATATACCGCATCCTCGTATCCTCCTCTCCCTTAACTACTGTAACATAATCATACATCTTTCTGGTTGAGTCGTCAACGACATTCTGAAGCGTACTATGTTGTATAAAATGCAGCATATTGTTGATTTCAGCATTTCCTCCTATGGTACCTGTTGTATTGAAATATTTGATGGTCAGACCATCTTCATATTTTAATTCAGGTACTTCAAGACAGGCATTCTCAATAGTATAACATACCTGATCAAATCCAAAGGGATCATAATCTAACACAAACACAATATAAAGATTAGGCAGCTTTGCAAAGCTTCTCTCTCCGCTCTTAAGCTTACTATAATCAATCTTAGCCTGATAGAATCTTATTCTTCTTGGCAGATCCTCCTTCTCCTTGGGTTTTCTGTGTGGTTCAAGGTCATATATATTCATGCCTGGTGCATTATTATCACCATTATCAATGTCCTCATCAACCTCAACATCCATTATTATTCCCCTGTAACCGGGACGGCCCGGGGTCAGATTCCTTTGTGCGATCACATGCACCCTTCCAAGTCTTTTCCCCAGCAGTGTGCTCAGCATCACCTTACACGCCGGTTCCCCAACCTCCTCATTAGAAGCCAGCTCGTTCATAAGAAAGTTGTCAATAATATCCATATCTTCAAGTAGTTTGCCCATATAAAATTGTATCCTCCAAATTGATATTTCGGATGCGCATCTGATACTACTATTATAGAAAATGAAATTATGAACTTCAATGTAAATTCAATGAAAAATTGTGTAATTTTAATTTTTATTATGTATTTTTGATGTAATTTATGTAAAAATATTCATAAAAATGTAATTTCTATGAACATTTATGAAGATAAAAAAGCCATACAAACCGACATAATTTAGGATGTATTATTAATCACCCTGCAAACAAAAAGCTCCGGCTCGTATATGTTTCAACATACGAGCCGGAGCCTTTTTTAATTATTGGATTGCTTAGATGTATCTTGCTACTTTTATCATCGACACATCAATTATTTCGCCTTAACCTTCTTGATCGCTGATGCTGCTGATTCAAGCTCACCATTAGCCTCATTCTTTACAACAGACACAACCTTGTAGTAATATGTCTTACCCTTAACTGCACTCTTATCAACAAATTTAGTTGTCTTAGCACTACTTGTTACACCAACTGAATGATACTTACCCTTCTTCTTAGTTGCACGGTATACCTTGTAGTAATCTGCACCAGCAACCTTCTTCTTAATGGTAATCGTTACTTTGCCTTTTGTTGCCTTAACACTCTTAAGTGTAGGTTTCTTAGCTGCTGCCTTAGACGTATATGTTGCGGTACCATAGGTCTTTACACCTAAAGTAGATGTATGAATTCCACCTACCGTAACATTTCTGTTGCCTTCATAAGAAGAAGCTGTACTGATACCCTTATACTGCTTTGTACTTATATAAGGTATAGCTGTAGCATAAGCAGTAGACTTAGCCTGAGGTCCTGTAACCGCCTTATTATAAGCCGAACGTGTTGTCTGATATGTAATAATAGATGCGTCACTTATAGGTGCTGTTTTGGTAGTATAGCCGCTCCAAGCTGTCTCATCAGCCACTCTATACGAAGTATTTGAAGGCACATAACTGTTAGTGATAGCATCCCATGTATACCCATAGTATTCTTTGTAATCCGTAACAGCCTTCGCTGTATCCATATGTGCAACCACATAGTAATCATAGGTTACACCGGCTTGTGGACGTCCGTTTTCTCCTAGCTTTATAGCATTATCCGCTTCAACTACAGGATCAGCTGTATAATCAAATGCAACATTAACCCTTCCATCTGCTCCGAGAGCTGTAGTCTCATCATTCTTTGTAACATGCATAGTACCACTATAGATATCGTCACCATAGTAATCAAGTACGCCCTTTGATGCATCCTGATCAGTGAATAAGCTTCTCGCATATGAATAATTCTGATAATAATATACCTTTGGATTACCCGAGCCATCCACAGCATCAAGCTTATCATATTTATCAAGATAATCAGAAGCCTTAACAGTGATAAAATCCTTTTCTTTTACCTTTACATAATCATCCCGCTTTGGATATGCACCTGAACCATTATATGCGCTACATGCATCATCATACGCTTTAACCTGCTTGTTATATTCAGCATCATATGCTGCTTTTTGTTGAGCATAGATTGTCTTATACTCTGCATAGCTGGTATCTACTGCTGCATTCCATGCTGCAACATCTACAGTAACAGGCGCAGATGCATCTACATACTCTGTTATCGGTGTTCCATTTGAATTATAACCACCTATATCTTTATCATTAATTCTTGATCTGGATTTAGTACGATATACCTCGTAATATGCAGCTCCGCTTACAGGTGTCCATGTAATACGAATACCTGAAGCCTCTTTCTTAGCATTTACCTTTTGTACCATCCCTTCGTAATAATATGTATTAAAGATTGAGGCAGTTCCCAATACAGTTTCTGATTTATATGGAGTAATCCTGTACCTTCTCTGAGTTGAGTAAGATATCTCACCCTTAGCCTGAGCTTCTGCGTCTTTATAATATGAATATATTCCTGCCACAAACTTGTAGCTTGTAGCATTCTTGCCCAGATTTACTACAGGCGTCCAATCCCAGAATCCCTTTGTCGTATCATAAGTATACTCTTCAACCTTATATCCATTAGCACCATATACCTTGTTCCAAGTAATCGTACGATTACCCTTAGCATCTGTATAATCCTCATTCGTGCTAATAGAGCCAAATCTAAGAGATGCTCCGACACTTCCCTCAATAATCAGATTAGAATCACTCTTAGTATTCTTATTCTTAGGCATTATGGCTCTTACAATATAGGAATAACCTTCATTAGCCTTAACGGTAGAATCTGTCCATGATTTCTTACTCTTCTTAAGTGTCTTAACCTTCTTAAAGGTATCAAATCCGTTGTAAATACCCTTAGACACACTTGAGGGATCAGATGCCGTATTAGAACGATATATCTCATATCCTGTGGCACCACTAACCTTTTTCCATGTAAGCTTAATCTTATTCTTGCTTGTTACTGTTGCTTTAAGATTAAATGCACTGCCTTTAGTCGTAGCATCAACAAAACGATACTTTCCGTAAGTTATTGTATTATTTGTAGAATTAACATAGTACGGTCTGACCCTGTATGTATATGTGGTTTTTGATAAAAGACCAGAGTCTGTGTATGTTGCAGACGATACTGTTGCAATCTTCACATAATTTTTCCCAACCTTACGGTATACCTCATAGCCTGTTGCTCCGCCAGTAGAACCAAAACTGAGTTTTACAGATGTCGAAGTAACGATTGTATCAATTGAGGCCTCAGAATCAACTGTAATAGCTACTGGTGCTGAAGCCACATAGTAATCTGCTTCAGAAACAGCTCTTCTGTTTGCTTTATAATCATTCTCACTAGGAGCTTCACTCCAGTCAAGCTGTGGAGCTGTACCATTGCTTCCTGCTGCCTTCCACGCATCTTTTGCTGCTTCATAAGCATTTCTCCATGCCACATAAGCCTCACAATATGCCTTATAGTCTGCACGCTGAGCCTCATCATAGGCAAAATCATAGGCAGGCTTATTAAAGTAATATGCTACAACCTCCTTATTACCCGGTGTTAAATCACTTGCTTCTACTGTAAATTCAAGAGTTGAATAAGGATATGCAACCAAGTCAACATGCGAAGCTGTAGTGTATGACCCTTTAATAACATACTTCCCTGCACTGTCCTTACTCATAGAACCACCTTCAGGCTTTGTTCTGTCACCTGCATTAAATATCAAAACTCTCATTGTATAAGAGTAAGAACTTATATCTGCGGGATCAGCAGACTCAGGATTATCTTTCTCAGTTACCTTCCAGGTAGTTTTCCCCGATGCATCATTCTCATCTGTATAATTATAAGATTTATATGCCGGATACATATACTTTACATCTTCCGGAACATTACTGTAATTAAATGTCCAGCTTCGTGTAGTTTGTCCACTTACTACCGAATCCTTCAATGCAATGGTCGGGGCTGCCGGAGCTGCCGGAAGGACACCAAGACCGGTCACCTCAGAAACCTTCACTGTATCAGCGCTTGCAGGAGCAGCCGGAACAATGCCTGCCGCCATAACTGCTGCAAGAGCAAAAGCAGTAATGCTTTTTCTTAAATTAATTCTTCTCATGTATTATCCTCCTTGTGTCGATTGGTATGTCTGCAAAAACAGGTGTGGAACATATGATTCCACACCCAGTTTTAATAGTCTTATTATCTGTTCTGAGGTTATCTTACTGTAATCCCATAACACCATTATAGCTGCCGTTCTGCATGATCCACTGCTGCTTATTAGCAGATGAAGCAGCGCTCTTAGCAACCTTCTTAGCCTTAACCTTATATGTAGTACGGCTTACACTATATGAAGAATCACTTTCTCCCTCACCAAGGCTCTTATACATTCCAACTGCCTTTGTAAGACGAGCAGTATTTTTCTTAAGCTCAACCTCTTTGCTGTTTGAACTTGTTGATGTATAAGTTCTTGTTGTATATACAGGAGAATCATAATCCTTGCTCTGTGATCCATCAGAATTAGTGAGCATATTGTACTGAATCTCCCTGTCACCATCAGTATTAACAGTATATGTATACACTCTGTTGTTAGTCTCTACAGTCTTTCCTGATGTAGACTTAACATTACCCTTCTTGTCATATTTAATTGTAGTAGTATAAGTTGTTGTATTTGCAGGATATGGTACTGCCTTTGTTGTACTGCTTGTAGAACCGTCACTGTTATATGATGTTGAGGTTCTTGTTCTTGTACCATTAGCAGTTGTAGTATTGCTTGAAGACTTGGTTGTATTAGTCTTAACTGCTCCTGTGCTGTCCGTTGTCTGATATGTGTATGTATACGAAGCATCAGTTACATTTGAAACATCAGGCTCAGAAAAAGTTACAACCTTTGTTGCCTTACCCTTCTTGTTATATGTATATGTATCTGTGCTGCGTGATGTTTTAACAGTTGTTCTTACTGTTTCATCTGTATTTGAAGTGCCATCTGTGTAATTATATACATCTGTCTCTGTTGAATTAGTTGTCTCTACTGTATCATATACAGCCTTCTTAACACGCTTCTTCTTGTCATATGTATATGTTGCTGTAGTAACTGTCTGTGTCTTTGAAACTGTTGTATCTGTTGAAACTGTTGTGACATATTGAAGATTAGTTGCTGTACTCTTTTCCTCATCCAGTGATGTTGAGGTTCTCTTGCTTACATATGTACGTGATCCGTCTGGATTCTCTGAATATGTATATTCATATACTGTCTTATATGCCGCATCAACATACTGGCCTGTTCCCTCAATCTTGTTATCATTTTCATCATAACGTGAATAAATATATGTACGGGTTGTGCCCTCATTTGTTGATGTACTGTTCTCAGGCAATGACAAAGATGTGCTTGTAGTGACCTTCTGTGTTACGTTACCCTTCTTGTCATATGTATATGATGTAGAAGAATTTGACTTGTATGTAGTAGTTGTAGGATTCTTTCCGGCCTCAGCAGGCTTTCTGTCAGAAAACTCTCTTCCGTTGTTTGAATCTGTATACTCCAAGTCATAATTAACTGATGTGCTGACACTGCTGTACTCTGACTTTGCAACACGGTCCTTCTTGTTATAGCTATACTTTGATGTAGACGTATACGAATCCTCCGAAGATTTGCTCTTTGAAGATCTTGTGTATACCTCCTTTGTCAAAAGTCCCTTGCTGTTATAAGAATACTTTGTCTTACCGCCGCCATTACTCTGGCTCTCTGTTACGAGATAAACGGTTGATTTACCGGCTGCCTGCGCTGTGGCCTGCGGAACAACAATACCACCAAGGATAGTAACTGCTGCCAACGCCAATGCTGCGCTTCTCTTGAGATTAATTCTCTTCATATCTTATCCTCCTTAAAAAATAAAATGAAAAAGCAATCCAATCTTTTTCCCACTCAGCACTATACCATATTATGCTAAAAAAAGCAACCTTCAAGGCGTTGACAAAATTGGCAATTTTATCTAATAAACAATAGAAAAACAGCCCATATTGCACAATTTTTCATGGTGCAATATGGACTGCCTATGATTACCTATTAATAAAAACTATATGCTTCTCATTCCTGTTCTCTTTTGTTTTTTTTACTCGGCTCTTGCGATTCTACAACAAGCATTCTGCCTATGCTTTGACATCCTTATCACTTCACCGTAATCTTCACCGTTGCCTTCTTGCCGCTTCCGTCAAGAGCGGTTGCAGTGATCTTGACCTTACCCTTCTTGATGCCCTTGACAGCACCCTTCTGGGTTACAGTAGCAATGCTCTCATCCGATGAGCTCCAGTATAGCTTGTTGCTTGCCTTCTTCTTAGAAGGAGTGGTTGTTGCCTTAAGCTTCAGGCTCTTGCCTGCCTTCACTGTCTTCTTAGAGGCTTTCAGCTTAACCTTGCTGACCGGCTTCTTCATAACCTTCACACTAAAGGTCTTTGTAAGTCCATTCTCCGAGGCTACAGTGATCTTAGCTGTTCCTGCCTTCTTAGCTGTAAGCTTTAATCCACTGACCGCCACAACCTTAGGATTTGATGAGGTAACTGTCACTGACTCGCTCACCGCGTTCTCAGGACTAAATGCTGCCGCCACCGTCAGGGTCTTCTTAAGAGCCAGCTGGTAGGTTCCTGAGAGTGTCACGCCTGCAGCTCCCTTGACGCCTGCGGTTATTGTCATGGCTGTTGCCTTTATCGGCTGTGGTGTCTGATCCCTGCCATCACTCTGTCCTGTTCCCTCCTTAGGCTGAGGAACCGGCTCCTTTTCACCAGTCTTACCGGTATACTTTGTAATATCCACTGTCACTCCGTTAGTATCCTTTGGAGTTACACTGAACAGATTGGTCTTGGCATTGTCATCTGCCTTGATATCTGCATTCTCATCAATGGTTATCGCTTTACTGTTAATGGCTGCCACAACTGTACCGTCACTCTTCTTTGAAGAATTAACAGAAAGCTTAACACTTGATCCGATGGTAACTGCATCTGTACCCTCAATAGCTGCTGCTCCTGCACCTGCCGTTGCCGCCACTGTTCCACCATTCAATTCTACTGTTGCACCGGTAATAGCTGCAGAGCCCTCGTCCTTTCCTGTTGCGGTCACATCACCGCCGCTTACGGTAACTGTATCACCCTTGATTGCAGCTCCACCTTCTGTTCCTGTAGCAGTAACACTGCCGCCTGAAATGCTGACAGCAGCCGCTTCAATAGCTGCAGTATCCTTATCTCCTGTGGCTTCAACCGTTCCGCCTGTGATTGCAGCTTCAGAAGCTGCCTTGATTCCATTATCCACCTTAACTGTTCCAGAGGAAACGGAAACCTTGTCAGCACTTACCTTGCCTGTCACGGAAACCTCACCTTTTCCTGCTGCCACATTTACTGTATCAGCATCAACATCACCGCTGACCTTGATCTCCTTAGCATCATCTGTAACTTCTACCTTGTCAGCCTTAATATCGCCATCCACTGTGGTCTTGCCACTTATCTTGATGGTTGCCTGTGCATCCACTGTCTTAATGGCTGCATTGTCCAATGTGACCGTAGTGTTGTCTTCACTGCCGGTTCCAGAAGCTGTCTCATCCTGCTTATAGCTTATGATCAGGCTATTGTTACTGCCAACCAGCTTATAGTCACGTCCGGGGAGCAGTATAAGCTTGCCATCCTCATAAGTCGCTGACGGCTCCTTGACAGACCCATTATCACTTATGTAAAGAGCATTAACATATGCATCCTTAAACTCGTCTGCTTCATTATAGTTAGCACCGCCCGGAAGCCTGCTCACATCTATCACATAAGGATTGCTGTCCTTGTCAAGCAATGTTCCTGTAATAACTGAATATTCAGCCCCTGCGCCTGTTACACCTGCAGGACTTGCCTCATGTTCTTCATCTCCCGCAAGTCTTACCATTACCTTAGCTCCTTTGGCTACTGGCAGGCCTGTAATCGTTGAAGATTCCTGCCAGTTAGTTCCTCCATCAAATGAATACTCATACTTGGCATCTTCTGAAGCTTGCGGGTCAACAGAAACTGTTATGCTGCTGTCTGTTCTTTCAGCCACCTTGATATCGTTGATCACTGGTGCAGTCTGAGCTTGCTTTGTGATCGTCAGCACATATTCTGCTGTGATCGGAGTCTTTCCGGCAGCCGGAGTCACTGCAACCATAATGGTGATCGGCTTATCATTACCGGTGGACTTCTTGGCGGTGATCGTTACCTTTTTGCTGTCAGCATTGGATAGCGTAACATATTCTGACACATCATTGCTGGTATTACTTGCTGTCCATGCTATTTCAGCCGGCGTATCACAATCAGCAGGAGATAATACTGCCTCAAGATTAAGGTCTTTGCCGATTTCAACAGATCCTGTTGTCTTCTTCTCTTCATCCCTGGCAATATCAACAGCCTTGGCATAATTAGTAACATCTACATCTATTGTTACTATCTTCGTATTATTGATTGTATTACCATTAGTGATATCCTTGCCGACAGTTACCTCTATCTTTGTATTACCGGTCTTTGACGCTTTAACTTCACCTTTATTATTGATTGATATTATATCTGCAGCTGCACCATCTGCCAGCTTCCATGAAACCACCTCGGAATCTGTTGCACCCTTCGGCAATACCTTCGTCCCAAGAGTCACCTCATCACCCTTGGTCAGGGAAAGCATCGGATTGCCACTACTTACATCCAGGTCATCTTTACCATTAGTAATTACCACACTATCTATCGGAAGTATGGAAACCACATTACATAATGCCTCCTTGCCACCTGCTGAAACAGTAACATTCGCTTCTCCGGGTGCAGTTGCCTTAATTGTGGTGGGGTTAGCATTCTCCTTATTCTCACTTATCATTACTGCTCTGCTGTCAGACGAACCCCATGCATATCTGACATCCTTTATATCTGCTCCATCCCCCACATCAGCTGTTGCTGTCAGGGAAACCGGCTCGCCTCCAACCTTTATGGCAAGCTTATCAGGTGTAACAGAAAGAGATGTAACTTCTATTCCTACCGCCACATTACATTCGGCCTTCAGATCATCATAACCTTCAACAGCCGCTGTTATCTTTGCTGTACCTGCGGTCTGCGCTTTGACATCTGCTGTAAGTGCAGCACCTTCTTGCTTTGTAACCGTAGCAACACCTTCGGGTGTTATGCTCCATTGTATATTCACATCATCAGCATCCTCCGGTTCTATCACCGCTGTTAAGGCTGCAGCTGACGCATCTCCTGTCGTAGTCATAGATAGCGCTGACTTAGTAAGTGTAATGCCTGTTGGCTTGACAACAACTTTAACTGCCAGAGCCGCTGATATAGCTCCCGAGGTAACATTAATATTTGCCGTGCCTTTTTTTATTGCTGTGATTACTCCTTCTTCGTCTACACTAACGCACTCTCCATTGCTTGAACTGAAGGAAAGATCACCCAATACAGCATCAGCAGGAACCGGTTTGGCAATAATCCCATCTGTCCCCTTTGTGGTGATTGCAATACTATCACCTCTTTCAAGCTCTATTGCAGTCACAGCTTTCCCATCCTTTGTAAGGGATATTCCTGTAAGAGGAACCGTTACGGTGACCGGACATTCTGCTTCAAAATCTGTTCCCTCTATCTTGGCAATAATAGTCGCAGAGCCCTTTCCCACAACTGATACGCTGGCAGATCTGGAATTTTCATTGTCAGCGGTAACGGTTACCACTTCAGTATTTGAAGAAGTCCATACCACATCAGCCTCCGTTACATCACTTGGAGCTACTTCAGCAAGCAGCTGCACTGCATTATTTCCAGAAGCTGTGGTCAGCGACAATGATTCCTTATTAATCGTAATCCCTGTAGGTCTGACAATGACTTTTACCGGCAATGTCGCAGACACCTCTCCGGACTTTGCCGTTATGATAGCTGTCCCTGCTTTCTTAGCTGTGATCATTCCTTTGCTGCTGACCTCTGCAACTTCAGCATCAGATGATGTCCATGTAAGTTTTTTATTGGTGGCATTTGCAGGTTCGATAGTAGGTGTAATAGTCTTAGTCTTACCCTTTTCAAGTGTTATTGTATCCTCTTCAAAGCTCAAGCCTGTAATTTCTACCGTAACCTCATCCGGACGGTGATAAAAGCTTGTAACGCCAATGGCTGAAAGCTCTGTATCCTCGGCAAGAGTATTCACTGCGTCAGCATCATTCTTATGAAGCAGATACAATCCTGCAGCTGCTCCCACAAAGCCGGCATTATAATCAAGGGCAACCTCATTACAGTTATAGTCTGTCTGCAGGTCAGCATACGAATCGTTAGTATCACTTGGTCCTCCAACCAAGGCTCCAAGCAATGTATAATGATCTGCTCTTACCTCTCTCGCATCACCTGATCTTGATGCAGCCCTATGATGCGGATATTGGCTTGAATTGGCATTATATCCAACAACAAAGCATCTCTTGTTTGTATTGTTGCCCAACAGATATTTCATCTGTCCTGTAGCCCATGAACTGTAATTGCCTTTTGTGACGTCTAATTTATCAAAATTTTTGTCATACGCTAATCCAAGGAACTGACAATTTGCGTTATATCTGGCAGAACCCCAGTAGTTAATGAACTTGAAGCCCTGGGCAGTATTGGTATTGCCGTAGCTTGCAAATGCACTGACATTATTCCAGTCGCCCTTTAACAATGCTGCTGCCGGCCATGTATTGTCCCATGTCAGCACCCAGTCTGTAGTAAGACTTGAATAATTGGCACTCAGGTCTGTAGCATATGTGTTATTATTTGTAGCAAGAGCCAACGCTGCTGCTGCCGTACAGTAATCATCCTTCCAATCAGAAGATGCATAAAAGCTTCCTGCTCCTTCAGTTGCACACCCCTTGCTGTTCTTTTTCACAAAAGTGAATAGTTTCTCTGCTGTATTAAGATATGTGGCAGACTTAGGCGAGTCTGGGAAATTATATGCATGTAAAGCAAGGGCCGCTATTGCTACACTCACCTCATCTGTTGCCGGATTAGAGGAGGTTGCAAAATATGCAGGTCTTGCTGTTTTCTGCAGCTCCGGCGCTCCCCAATAACCATGATCGGAATTACCTTCTCCAACCTGATAACAGAAAGCTTCTACATTGTTGCTGCTGTCATATACCGTACACCTGACAAAATAATCACAGAAATAATCCATGATCTTCTGGTAATGATCCGTCTGCCCCAATTCATCAAATGCATCCTTGAAAACATAGTAATCCAATCCCAGAACTGTAGCTGCATATCCCTGGGGAAGACCAAACTTCACATGATCTCCGGCATCATGAAATCCTCCGGACACATCTATTGTCTTGCCATTATACACAGCTGTCTGATCATATGTATGGCAATCCCCTCTCCAACCAAGGCCTGCTGTTTCGGACACATCAGGTCCACACATATTAGCATCATAGAAATATAATGATTCCTGTAAAAGCTTAGCATAATTATATTCAATATCAAGATTCAGATCCGTTGTTGTATCAGATAAGCTTCCTCCTCCAGAAGAAGATCCGCCTGAGGAGCTTCCTGATGGATTGAGTGTTGTCCCTGTTGCAGAAATACCTTTACCAGAAAAGCTCACTGAAGTAATAGATGCTCCGATTGGCTTAAGTTGAACTTGAATAGCATCTGAACTTGAATTAGCAGGTATAGAAAGATTTGATATAGTTAATGTACTTCCACTTAAGGAAATATTATAATTATCCATCCACCAATTCTTTTCTCTGGTTTGATCAAACTGAATTACCAAATCTCCATTGATTGCACTATTGCTACCATTTTCTACAGTAAACTTATACTCAATATAACTATTATACTGCTCCTGGGCTGTATAACTCATAGAAACATTAGAATCTTCCACATCCCATGTTCCTGGTCCGATCAGCTTTGCTGAAATAATCTGATATGAGAGAGAGCCGGTTATGTTTGCAAATTGAATACCAAAGCTTGTGATATTCTTACCAGACGTTAGATACGCAGAAAGATCCAGTGTTACAGTTTGCTCTGTACCCTGTGAAAGATTAATCCACTGGCTTTTCCAGCCCCCATCATAATTAATAAATGCCTGTGCTCCTGCATCACCTGATGCTGTATAAGAAACTGTCTTAAAGGTTACCTGCAGCTTATTAATCCCCGCAGCAACAAGCTTATCAGTTGTATTATAATCCGACGGCGCAGAATACCCTATCTCAACATGCCCTTCGCCATCGGCTGTTGCCATCTTCTCTGAACTGTCTGCTCCAAGAACAACCTCAACAGCTGCCGCCTTAACCTTCCCCGCCGGCACCATGATAACACTTGCCACCATCACAAGTGACAGCACCCACGCCATTATCCTTCGCTTCACGCTTCTTCCTCTCTGCATCCTGTAACCTCCCTTTCAACATTAACAATAGACTTCCCAAACATTTTATTTGCTACAGCTACTTAGCCTTCTTATTAAGCGTCTTCCATTTGCTGTACTTAACACTTACCGCCGCTTCCTCTGATGTACCAGCCGCCCCGTCTGAAGCTGCAGCGGCAACACTATCGCCGGTATCTGTAATAGTATTCTCCGTCTCTATATAAGCTCTGATCCGTACATAGTATTTCTTTTTTGACTTAAGCTTTTTATTCTTGTACTTTTTGATAACAAGCTTCTTCTTGCTTTTAGCCAGGGTATATTCCTTAGGGCTCTTAAATGATTTCTTATCGGAAATCTGAACTATATATCCTGTTACCCCGCTCTTCTTAGCCCATGTAAGGGTCAGCTTGTTCTTTCCGGCAGCAAGCTTAACATTCGCCACCTTGCTTGCCAATGGATTGCCACTGATCCCGGCTCCTGATATACACCTTGTCTGCTCTGACTTGGTAAGAGCAATCGCATATGTAGCCTCTCCTGTATCAGGCTCTCCGACTGCATCTGCCTTTGCCTTGCCAAAAAGCTGTACCCAGTACAGTCTGTTGTTATACTCAAACACTCCCACACCGATTGACTTGTAGGCGTTGTTCAACAGATTTGTTCTATGGCCTGAGGAGCCAAGCCAGTCCTCCACCACCTCCTGGGGTGATTCCTGTCCTTCTGCAAGATTCTCCGCATATATCTTGTCACTGAGATCAAAGCAGTTGTTCCCATTAGGACTGTTATGCTCAAAGCTTACCGCACATTCGGCAGCTCTTATCATTGCTGCCTCCATAAGCTCCTTGTCCATAGTAAGCTCATTCTTCCCATTTTCTTTCCTTGCTGCATTACTCTTATCCAGCACCTTGTATGCATAATCATACCTGCAGACTCCTGTGATCTCCTTTGTAGATGCTGCCAAGGAGGTCGCTCCGGTCATTAGAAAAGCCGTAATCACCAATACAGGCACAGCCAGACAATATATAATTTTTTTCTTGTTAATCATCCGTCTATCACACTCCATTCTCACATATCTTTCTTACAATCTTTTTATTCCATGTTTTATTCAATCTTTTTATACAATTATTAGATATAAACAGATGTGCCTTGCACTCCATTTTTTACCACGAATCAACTATTTCAAACATAACACAAAAAGCCCTATAATACAAGAATTATCTTGTTTTTAGGCCTTCATTTTTGTATAATTGTTTTTGTGCATATTTACAGATATTTTTGAGTTTGTAACCCCTCATCCGTTTAGTGCGCTGGCACCTTCTTCAAAGGGGAAGGCTTAGATGCATAGATAAAAGACTGGAGAACATTATGAAAAACAGCAGACCCCATAACAACACCCAGGAAAATGTCAATGACAAAATTGCCTCTACAGGCTACCCTAACCTTAGCAGGGCTAACAATACAAAAATTATAGTTGTCGGCTCTCTGGCTGCTATCCTGCTTATTTTTATTTTGTCCATACTCTTTCCGTCTGACAATACAAATGACAGCAGCACCTCTGAAACCGAAACCACTACCGAAGCCACAACTGAAAAGCCTATTGATACCGGCTGGCAGGAGATTGATGGTGCAATACGGTACGTGAGAAATGATGGCAAGATTGCCAAAAGCCAGTGGGTGGACGGACACTATGTGGGAGCAACAGGAGTAATGTATGTAAGCACTCTGACCCCTGATGGCATGTATGTGGATATAAATGGTGATATTGACGAGTCTGTCGGAACAGCAGGGAGCCGCAAGGGACTCTGGGACTTAGACAGAACCTTAGAGGATATGGTCTCAGGCTACACAGGAACCTGGTCCGTATATGTGAAGGATATTGCCGGTCACGAGTACCTTTCTATTAACAATGTTCAACATTTTTCTGCAAGTCTTATTAAGCTATACTGTGCAGCCACAGCCTATGAACTGATGGAAAATGGTGATCTGGAGGAAACTCCACAAATCGACAGCTTAATGCGGCAGATGATATCTGTCAGCGATAATGATGCATTTAACCTGATGGTAATGAACTGCGGAGAGACCTACAGCCATATTGCAGGACGTGCCGTAATCCAGGATTATATCGACAGGGAGGGCTACAAGGACACCACTATTACCTCAATTCTTGTCCCCACAAAATATAAGGCCCCTTCCTCACCCGGAAGAAACTATACCACAGTGGAGGATTGTGGGCTTCTTCTGGAAAGAATATATAAGAAGCAATGCGTTAGTGCTGATGCCTCGGACGCATTCCTTCAGCTTCTTCTCAACCAGGAGCATCGGGGCAAGATTCCTGCAGGACTTCCTGAGGGGACAAAATGCGCCAATAAAACAGGCGACACCAATGAATCTCAACATGATGCCGCCATTGTGTACTCTCCCGGAGGAGATTATATTATTGTAGTCATGAGCAGCAATTGTGGTGCTGCTATCACCAATATTCAGAATATTTCCCGAACTGTGTATGACTATTTCAACTAAAACCGCCTATTTAACTGTAAGCTTTGTCTTTTTTACTGCCTTCTTAGCTCTTGATTTATCTATAAGCTTCTTAACCTTAGCCTTATACTTCTTGTTACCTGAAAGCTTAACAATAAGCTTCTTAGAATAGGTATCAAAGGAATTCTTACCAACACTCTTAACCTTCTTAGAATTAATTGTAATGGTTTTCAGCTTCTTAGAATTATAGAAGGCCTTCTTGCCGATCTTATTAATATCAGCCTTTATCACAAGGGTTTGTAGCTTCTTATTGCTTGCAAATGCGCTTGCACCAATCTCCTGGACAGGATAAGCCTTGCCAAGAATCTTAACTGACTTTGGAACTGTAAGCTTTTTCTTTGATGCACCCTTTACAACTGAAAGATATGCTTTCTTGCCTTTATAAACAACCTTATAACTGATTGAGCCTGTTGCGCTCTGTGGAGTCTCATAGCCCTCCTCCAAAATAGCGTTTTCAACAGCCTCCTCAGGAATCACTAATTCTACGGCGGGATCGTCCTTTGCAGGATATGCTATGTCCGCATTAACAATCAATCCCTCTCTTGTTTCTGCATGGACAAATGTGCCTGAATCCTTTGCAATATAGTAGTATACAGTAATTATCTCTGTCTCCTTCTCTTCATCTGGATCATCCTCATCTTCATCGTCCTCGTCATCAGCATCCTCATCCTCTTCATCATCAGTGATAACTACCGGTATGTCTGCCTTGAATACATTACAGTCAAACTCTGTGGCAACTCCTGTATGGGAATTAACCACGGATTTCTTCTCCTCACCTGCGTAAGTATATACAGCACCTGTAACTATTGAGGTCTCCACTCCGTTATCCTTTAATGTCTTTCCAAGGCCCACAAGATCCTCCTCCTCAGTCGGATACTTATACCACTGTCCATCATCCTGATAATAAGAGACCTTCTCTGCCAAGTCAGTATAGATTGTAGTCCATGTCCCCGAATCCACGTCCTGAGCCAGGGCGTTCTTAACGTTCTTAGTCCTGTCAAGCTCCACCTTCTCACTGGCGATCAATGTATTTCCTTCACCTGTCAGGGAAAACTGAACAAACACCTTCTCATTGGAATCAAATGCAGTAAATGCAGTCTGCAATGTGGTGGTCGGATCAGGACCATCAGCATACGCTGTCATTTTAATTCTGCCTGTTGCGAACACCATTGCCAGCGCAATAATTAATGCTGTAATTTTTGAAACAGCTCTTTTAACCTTCATACTCATTATAGAATTACCCCCCATTTAATAATATTCCTCATTTTAACACATTTTTCACATTAAAACAATTCTTTATTCAACTCTCTCAACAGTTGCATCCTTTAATGTATAATATTCATAGTCAGCGATTTTATAAGAAGAAAATGTTCCCACAACCGTAACTTCCGAATTTGCATCCGGATATTTGCCATCATTTAATACAAACTCAATACCCTGGGCGCAGCAGGCTGTTGCGTCCTGAATCACACAGGCATAATAGTCATTGTTATCCACATCATCATGGTATACTGACGTTGTTCCCTGCATGCGGACTGTCTTTCCCATATATTGCGAGGGATCTGTCACCATATTATATACCTCTGAATATACCATCGTGCTTGTAAGCTTCGTAAGGTCCACATCCACGTCTCCGCCGGCAACTGCCTTAGCCTGTTCATCTGCCGCCGCAAGCTGGGAATTAACCGCATCCATTGCTGCCTTTGTATCATCTGTGCTGTCAGCCCCATCTCCTGAGCTGGTACTTGTACCATCTGCGTTTCCTGCTGTGCCAGCAGCTTCAGCCACCGCATCACTGCCTGCTTCTGTACTGTCCGCAGATGCACTGCCATTGTCCCCGGCACTTCCCGCCTGTTCCTCTAGCACATCATTTACTGACTTAGATGTGCTATACACTCCGATACCTGTCTTGCCAGCACTGCCATCATCCTGTCCGCAGGCTGCAAGAGAGCCTATAAGCACACAGGTCATAAGACCGCCAATTAACATCCTGTTCAAGCTTTTCATCATTTATTCACTCCTTTACAGATTCCAATAATGCTGCACACAAGAAATGCAGCACCGTCAATAGCAACGATGGTGGAGCCCACGGGCGTACCTGCAAGTATTGCTGTCACCATCCCAAGCAGCGCACATACAACAGAGAACACTGCTGAAAATATAGTTACGGATTTGAAGCTGTTAAAAAGCCTCATAGCCGACAATGCCGGGAATATTATAAGTGCCGATATGAGCAGGGAGCCCACCAGATTCATAGCAAGCACTATGATTACCGCAATCGTCACTGCTATCAGCAGATTATATCTGTTTACATTGGTTCCAACTGCTTTTGCAAAGCTTTCATCAAAGGTGACCGCAAATATCTTATTATAGAACACTATGAATATTATAACAATAACCACCGAAAGTATAACACATAGCCATACCTCCCCCACTGTCAATGTCAAAATAGAGGTGGAACCAAAAAGAGTGGTACACACATCACCTGACAGATTAGAGGATGTGGAAAAAAGATTCATAATAAGATAGCCCAAGGCAAGAGCCGATACTGAAAGCATGGCAATCGCTGCGTCGCCCTTCACCTGGGCATTTTGCCCTGTTCTAAGCAGCAGCACTGCACTTACTATTGTTATTGGCATCACAACGAACATGCTGTTTTGCACCTTTAACACCGAGGCAATTGCCAAAGCACCGAAGGCCACATGGGATAATCCGTCTCCGATAAATGAAAATCTCTTAAGCACTAATGTTACACCAAGCAGGGATGAACATAAGGCTATGAGCACTCCTACTATCAGCGCATACTGTACAAAAGGATACTGCAGATAATACTGCAGCTTTTCTATCATGTCTCCCATTACTGCTCACCACCCTTCCCGGGTGCAAAACGCCTGCCCATCTCACTCTCCATATACTCCTTCGCTGTCCCAAAGAACATATCCTCTCCCACATGCAGAATATGCTTTGCATACTGGAACGCAACCTGAACATCATGGGATATCATTATAATAGCAACACCCTCTTTATTAAGGCGCTGTATCAGCTCATAAAGGTCCTTCATGGCTCCTGGATCAAGTCCTGCCACCGGCTCATCTAAGAGCAGCAGCTTTCCTGTAGCACACAAGGCTCTTGCCAGCAATACTCTCTGCTGCTGTCCGCCGGAAAGGTTTCGATAAGACTGGTTAATATATTCCTCCATTCCCATTCTCTTAATATTTTTCTCAGCAAGCTTCTTCTCTTCTTCGTTATAAAATGGTCTAAAGCCTGCTGTTCCCTGGCAGCCTGATACCACTACCTCTCTCACTGAGGCAGGGAAATCTCTCTGCACAATTGTCTGCTGTGGCAGGTATCCAATCTCATTGGCACTAAGTCCGTCTCCAAATTCTATATTACCTGAAAGAGCCGGTATCAACCGCAGCATTGTCTTCATCAATGTACTTTTGCCTGCCCCATTCTCTCCCACTATAGTCAGATAGTCTCCCTCTTCAACGGAGAAATCAAGCGCCTGGCTTAGAATTGGCATATTGTAGCCTATCATAAGCTCAGTGCATTTAATAAGCGACATTGTATATCCCGCCTCCTTTAAAAAACTGTCAATACTGGTAATCTCAACATAATATATCAGAAAAGCTTTCCCATAACAAGTATTTCACAAATAAAACATAAATAACTGACACAGCAAAACCGGGCAGGAATAAAGCTCCCACCCGGTATATAGTGATTTAATTAATTACAGCTTCTCTTTCTTGATACGAAGATATATGAACATAAGCCACATTGCAACGAACAGTCCCGCTGCCGTCTTCACCGGCGCATTGTCACCTGTCTTGGTCTTGGTTTTGCTCTTCGTACCTGTTGTGGATGTCTCTTCCTCATCCTCGTCAGTGGTCTTCTTGCTCTTCTTATCCACCATGGTAACCGTTACAATCTTATTCTCATTAGAAGCTACGGTCTCGCTTGGTATGGTAAATGCCACCGGCTCTGCTTTCTTATATCCCTTAGGCGCAGTGACCTCCTCTAAGGTATAGGTCTTGCCTATCTCAAACACACCCTCAACCTCATAGGCTGCCGATGTGGAGGTCCATGTAAGATCTGTGGTTCCATCCTTGGCCTTCACAACATTCCCATTAGCGTCCTTAACTGTAAGCACTGCTCCTGCAAGATAGTTGCCTGCTTCATCAGTCTTGGCAAAGCTTACAATAACCGAAGGCTCAAGCCATGTAATATTGCCATTTGCATCAATGGTTGCAGTACCATCTCCACCATCTACGGCACTGAGCACTGCCTTACCGTTATCCACCTTAAATGAAATCGTAACCGGATTCTTTGAAACATAATATCCATCAGGAGGTGCCATCTCACGTACCTTATAGGTCACTCCGGTAACTACTCCCTTGAATGTCAATAGTCCCTGTTCATCCGTAACGGCAGTGGTTATAAGCTTCTCTGTTCCCACGGCATCAGTTACCTTATAAAGTCCATAGGTCGAATTCGGCAGAGCTTCCTTCGGATTATATTCGCTTACCTTGGTCAGAACAATATCCGCACGGTACTGGTCATTCACAAGCTTGTTACCTGTAATGAGCTTGCCATCCGCATCCTTAAGACCTTCAAAATTCTTGGTCTCATCATCTGAAACATCTGCATAGTAAATGTTAGTATCAAGCACATACGGCTCTATTGTTGAAATCTCCTTAACTGCATACTTACCGGCAGGAATACCATCAAATACCACCGTTCCGTTTTTATTACTTACTGCCGTCTTAACAGGTGTATCACCAGGCTTTCCATCAGCTCCTACAGTATATACGCCAAATGAAACACCCTCAAGCGGTGCTGTTGCTGATGCCTCATCGGAGCAGCTTTCATTGATAAGTCCCACCTTGGTAAAGTTAAGCTTTGTAAGACCATCCTCAACTAATAACAGATTTTCTTCCTTGCCGGATATCTTAGCAGTAGTAAGGGATGTAGAGCTCTCAA
Organism: Lachnospiraceae bacterium; assembly: GCA_017470935.1. Taxonomy (GTDB): domain Bacteria; phylum Bacillota; class Clostridia; order Lachnospirales; family Lachnospiraceae; genus CAG-590. The sequence goes on along the minus strand of JAFUXG010000014.1, from coordinate 35,842 downwards.
CCTTACCGTATTTATCAAGCTGGAAGTAGGTATCAGTGGTTATGGTATATCCTGAAGGTGCAACGGTCTCCCTGATTATATACTTCTTGCCTGTGGTAAGTCCCTTAACCTCATATGAGGTATCTGTCGAATCCCACTCAACATTCTTACCATCAATTACAACCACTTTACCGGCTTCATCTAATATCTGCAAATGTGCTCCCGGAAGCTCCTTATCAGTGGTTATATCCACCTTGCTTATCTTAACAGAGGTATATTGATCGTTGATGATCACGGACCTGTCTCCGCTTACAGACACATTTTCATCAGCCTTATCTGTAATAAGCTCCACCTTACCCTCAGTATTAACCTTGAACTGCGTCTCTGTTATGGCCTCATAGCCCGCCGGAGCAGTGTCCTCAATCAACGTATAGATTTCATTGACCTCAAGATCAGTAATGATATGCGGTAAGTTATCCTGCTTGTCGTCCATATCCAGACCCGAGGTCCATTGCTCCACTACATTTCCACTTGAATCAATCACCTTAAGCCTAGCGCCTATAAGCTCATCATCTCCCGTAATACCACGCTTACTGAAGCTCACATCCTTAGGTATTACTCGTGTGTTAATGAGAGTAAATGTATTATCAGCCCCACTGGAAGCCACTGTGCACTTATACCCTATAGGAACATTTACTTCCTTCACTGTATATACAATATTATTACCATCCTTCTTCTTTGGAAGATCCTTCCATGATCCCTTCCAGCTGCCGGCGGCATCAAGAGTAATCGTCTTTCCTGCAAGAGCAACACCATCAGCATAGAGCTGTGCTCTTACATAAGCAGGACGCTTGTTACTGTCAACTTTATCCTCCCACTGCTTATTAACAAACACCTCAGTCACCTCGGACTCATGGGTATTGGTTATTGTAATCTCTCCCTTTGACTCCATGTCTGATGCGTCAATAAGCTCCTCGTACCCTGTAACCTTATCTTCAATAATTGAATAATTAATATCAGAAGGTGTGGGATTAGAATTCTGTACAGGAAGGTCATACCATACATAGGTCCAGTCATTTCCTGCATTCAATACCTGAGGTGATTTCCCTGTAACCTCAACTCCGTCTGCAAGAAGGTGCACTGTGACATTATCAGGTCTTATACCGTCACGGTCATTTTCATCACTCCACTTCTTGTTGACACTGATGTTACGTGACTTAGGATAAACATTATGGATCTCCATTTCTCCTGATGAGTTAGTGATATAGTAGGTAGAATAATCATCTGCCCATGAAGAATCTATCGTCTCAACAACCGAATATTCTATCTCCTTACCGCCATGATATTGGGGAAGAGCTGTCCATGTGTAGGTCCAGCTTACTGCAGCATCCAGTGTCTGATCTGCGGCCACGCTTGTAAGTTCACCTGTGATATCTGTTCCATCTACCTTCGCCACAAGCTTTACAGCCACTTGAGCAGGTCTTGTATTATCTGCATTATCCTTATCTGTCCATATCTTCTTAACTGTCTTTTCTACAGTCTTAGGGGTATAAGAATTCTTAATGGCAATATCCGTTGTGTATACTCCCTCTGCATTGGAGGAATCAGAGGTCTTTGTGGTCTGAGTCATGGTGTAGTCCTCAGGTAATTCCACCTCGGCAACTGTATACTGGACCACATGCATCGGTTTATTTGTCTTATACAAAAGATTCTTCCACTGATACTTCCAGCCGTTGCCGGCACTAAGGATCTGGGTGTCAACTACTGCTCCGTCAGCTAACAGCTTAACCATTATGGTTTCAGGACGTTTTCCATCCTGATTATAAGCATCATCCCAGGTCTTTTCCACATTTACATCTGTATATACAGCGGGCAGAGAGTTATACAGCCAAATCTTATCAGGATCTGTGTCATCCGCCATTACCGTCCATCCATAATTAGGAATCTTGGTAAGCTCCTCAACAGAATAGGCAATCTCTACTCCATTCTCATACTTTGGAAGATTCGTCCATTCTGCCTTCCAGTTGCTTGCCGCATTAAGTACCTTCTGAGATGTTTCTATTGCCTCTGTATTCTTTGTGAGGCGTACATATATGTTATCATAGCCGGGTTCAGGATTACCACTTTCATTATCCCATTTCTTCTCAACCCTCTTGGTAACGACCTCCGGGGTATGCTTGTTGGTAAGCGTGAAGGTATTGCCGTCCTGTGATGTTCCCGCTAATGTGTATCCATCAGGCGGTGTCGGCTCAGTAACGCTATAGGTTACCTCCTTGCCATCAATATACTTCGGAAGGCTGGTCCATGTAAAGGTCCAGTTACCCTTCATATTCAGCTCCTGAGTGGTCACTACCCCCGTTAATCTAGAGGTTACATCCCCGTCAGCAGTAGCAGCAGAAAGAACTGCATTAAAGGCCTTACGCTTTCCGTCCTGATCATTGTTATCATCCCATATCTTATTGACAGTAACACTGGTATTGCCTTCTGCCTTGTTAGTTATGGTAATCTTATTGTTTGTCTTATCCTCTTTATATGTGGGTGCAATATAACCCGTAACTGCTCCCACCTCTTCAACACTGTAGGTAATGACATTTCCTGAACCATCTTCTACAGGAAGACCGGTCCATTTATAGAGCCATTTGTGAGTGACAGGATCTTCTGAAATGCTTACAGCAGATCCAACTGATGACTTATTTCCTTTCACGGTCTGATAAAGCTGAACCTGTATTGTGGCAGGACGATTGCTATACTTGTTATCGCTGTCATCCCATATCTTCTCCACATTAAGTACGGTCTCCTCCGCATCCCTGTGGTTAGTTAGTATCACTGTTGTCTCATCCGGCTTATCGCTAGATGAGGTATAGCCCTTGCCCTCCGGCAATGTTTCCTCCACACCATATGTGAGCTTCTTACCGTCAATATATTGGGGAAGATCAGTCCATTCATCGGTCCATGCGTCTGCCGCTGTCAGATTCTTATTAATCTCAATGGTCGTTTTTTTAGCAAGGTTAACCGTCACGCCATCACTGTTCTTTGCAACAAGCTTGACCGGCAGCGATGTAGGTCTTTCACTATAGCCTCCATCATCCCATACCTTTGTAACCTTCAGCTTGGTGGTTTCAAGCCTATTGGTTATAGTGTAGGAGGTATTGGAGTTCTTGGTTGTTGTGGCTGTATACCCTGAAGGGACTACTACCTCCTTTGCAAGATAAGAATAAGCATTTCCATCCTCATCCTCTGCCGGAAGATTAGTCCATGTGTAGGTCCAGCTAATGGCTTCATTTAATGCCACAGGAGCCTTATAGGCTGTCTCAGCAGCAGTACCTGCCTTTCTGTAAAGCTGCACATTAAGCTCTGCCGGGCGCACGCTGGCACTGTTATTGTTATCCGCCCAAACCTTGGTTATCTTAAATGTTGTAGGAGTCTTATACTTATTGGCAACATCAGCATCTGTCTCGGCTGCCGCAATCGTTCCTGCGCCATTAGTAATAGTCTTGCCTACAAAACCATAATAGCTTGTTTCAGGAGTAAGGTCCGTCTCTGTTACCTCATAGCGATAGCCATATGGAATATCCGTAAATGTTATGCTATCCCCAATCTTAAGATTTGCTGTATAGATGCCATTTGTAAACTTATAGCCTCCATAGGTCTCATTATTAACCAGCTCATTATTACGATTTTTCAGTGTAATCTGAATCGGGAAGGTCACCGTTCCTGAATAAGCATCACTACCTGTAGCCAATAACTTGCTGACAACAAGCTTACCCTTCTGGTCTGTAGCCTTCTGATTAGTCACCACAAGCTCTCCGCCCACAAGTGAATATATATGTCTGCTGTCCTCATATACAGCATCATAGCCCTCTGTCATGCCTGATGTATTAGAGGCTGTGTAGTTGGTAATATAACCATCCGCATCCTGCTCCACCACATAATAGTAGTACATACATCCATTGCTGTCTGTTGCAGGAAGGCTTGTATACATATGAGACCAGCCGTTTTCAAAATTCAACTCCTGTACAGCGCCCACAAGCTCACCCTCTGCGCCCTCTGCAAGCACAGGAAGCTTTATCTCCGGCTCAGTATAGGAAATCCCCTTAATACTAGGTGTTCTCCATGCATCATTGCCCACATCAATAACTATATCCTGATTAACAGTAAATGTCTTTGTTACCGTTGAGCCTACTGCTATAGAGTCCATGGAAGCAGACTCCAGTAATGCATCGCTTGTGTCCCATACCCTAATATTCATCGGGTCTGCGGCATTATATGAGTCATGGGAACCAAAGGTAAATGATATGTCACTGCCCTTTTTCACATTTACAACTCTGGTCTGCTCTATGTTATTTGAATATGTGCGGACATTAAGTGTCACTGTATAATGAGTCTTTTCACATGGCACTCTGTATAGCTGTGCGTTAATCTTAACATCTCCTAAGGTCTTTACGACATCAGATACATTGATCTCATTGCCCGAGGTATCCTTCCAAACCTTCTTAACATTAATAAATGTATCTCCACTAGGCTCGTTCTTAATTGGATATTCCTGATTGGCTGCCACAAATTTAATATTATTGCTATCGATACCCGACTGGGCAACCAAGGCAGCCGTAGCATTTCTAAGCTTACTTACACTGTTATCCTCATTACCAAAGATCATATAATGGGCATCCGTTGACAATATATATCCCGGAGGGGCTTCCTTCTCAGTCAGTCTGTAAAGCGTATGTGAATGAAGACTTAATACATCACCGGTTATGGATTCATTTTCTCCTTCCTTCAGGTTGGAGTCCATCTTGATACCTGCAACAGTAACAGGAACATTTTCAACCGCAGTCTTAAATGTGCCCGATTCTGTGTCAAAATAATCTAACTTGAAAGTTGCTCCTGAAAGCTTTGTGGCAAAGTTCTTAGCAGAAACCTTATAAAGATCAATGCTGGGATGCATTACCGCAGAACCTCCGGAGGATGTAACATGATACTCAAAGTTCTCATTTTTTGCAGAGTGTCCGCCGGTAAGGTGGGCTTCATTGGTGATAGGCACATATCTTGTACCACTTGCGTCGGTCTTATAGTTACTGCTAAAGCTGAACTTATATGTATACTCCACTATGAGAGGGGTATTATCAGGGATCGTCACAATAAGTGTGGACTGGATGTTACCTCCCGATGTGGCTGCATTGGGCGTCTGATAGCTATAATCCGATGAGCCAAGCTGTGCGCCCTTATTATTCGGCTTGCTCTCATCATAATTATATACTCCAATAGATTTGATGTTTAACCCTGCCACATAGTCCTCATTTACACTTAATACATCCGTCAGTGTAATCGTGCTTGTAGAGGGATCTCCATCCACATCTATACCATCCCTGTTAACAACAATCTGATAGGTTGCTGTGCTGTTCTCCGGATCAACTGCGGGATCCTCCTTGTTGATTATCTTGTCGCCATCCACAACATCATAGTTAACCTTCTGGGTAACGCTTGATTTATCTCCGGCCCCCTCCATTGTATTCTCAAATACAGCAACATTGCCCACTGTACCTTCAGGAGCCTTTGATGGAAGCTTCAGGGCATACATAAGATATACTGTTCTATCAGCCGGAAGCTCATCCTTAGAAATAGTAAATGTTACCTCGCCGCCTGTTCCGCTATATGAGAGCTTTGATGTAATATCATCCCCGCTGACCCAATATCTTTTTAAAGCCGGTGCCGGAGAAGCAGTCTCCAGGGTAGTCCCTGCCGGAATAGTATCCTTAAGCACTAGATCCTCTGTGGCTGCACCCTTAGTTTTTATCTCAATCACATAATAAAGTCTGGCATCAGAGGAATAATCAATTGTTCTCGGTGTAGAGGAGGAACCGTCAATCCAGTTACCCCATGTTGAATCCGAGCTGTATTTTTTGAACAGACTCTTATACTCATAGGTGGTTGCCGGTGTTTCTTTATCAAGCTGCTTATTCGTTGAATCCTTGTAAATAGCTGTATTGGTAAATGTATATTTGTAATTACTGTCCTGCTTAACATTATCCGCTTCACCTATCTTATATGGCGCATAGGTATTATAGGTGATGGTAATCTCAGCACCTGCATCTATGCTTGTATAATTAACCTTCATGCTGTATGCAGGGGTAGAGGCACTTGGTGTCACTGGTGTTGTGCCATCCTTTGCATAATAAGTAACCGTAACTCCTGCTGATGGATTGATGGTAACCGGTGCTGTAAGATATTGCTCTACCGCATTCCCCTTGTTGTCTGCTGCTGAGAACACATCCTCAGTATATGTTCCGGTCATTGCAGTGGCTGACGGATTCTTGACCTTAAGGGTCCATCCTATAGTAAGCCCATCCGTTCCTGCAACAGGTGTTGATGCAGCCTTGGTCTGATAATCGGTAGGTCCCACATATACATCTCCGTCAGCGGAATTAGGCCCACTGTTAATTTTGTTCTTAAAGGTTCTTCCCACGTCAGATGTCTTGTTGACCATGCTGTATGTATATGTAATCACATAGCTGTTATTATCATTCTCCGAAACTGTATAGCCTGTACCATCTGATAGCCCTATAATATTGAGTGCCTTTTCATTATCAATAGATGCAGCTGTTTCACCTGAGGCCGCCGGTGTTGCTGTAACTATAACGCCGCTTATTCTGTCCTTCAATTCTGTATCCGAAGTAATATTCTCCGATTCCGGAAGGGTCATCACATCCTTAATCAGAAGACCCTTCATGTTCTCATGGGCCTTATTAAGGGTTATAGTATATGTGATGGTTCCGTCACCATTATCCTTAGCAGACTTTTCTACAAGTGAATGCTTAAGCTCAACACTCTTATTAGAGGTACTTTGATCCTTTCCGGAGGTCTCACCCTTCTCTCCCACTGCTTTAGCGGTAAATCTATTCTCCTCCCAAGTCCCCGTCACATTTGCGTTGGAATCAATATTCTGCTCAAGCTCATAAGAAATCTTATAGCTTTGCCCTGCTGTTAATGCCGGCAGCATCTCACCATCCTTAAGCTTAAATGTATTGCCTGACACCACCACCTTGTTGGAATAATCCACAACAGTATTATCCGGCATAGTAACACTAAGGGTAAATGGGCTGGGCGCCTTAAGATATTGAACATAATTCTCAAAGCTGTCACTAAATGTAATAGCACCACGGGTTCCCTTTGTTGTTCCAATTGTAACAGTATTGGTTATCTTTCCGGTACCTTCATCATATGTCATATCCTTTGACGTATTAATATCATACTTGTCCTCTGAAGGAACAATAAAAATTCCTGTACTTTTCCCATCAAATGAGAACTCTTGTAAAGTATTATTTTCTTCTAGATCTGCGTCACATGCAAAATAGAAATTACCATTGATCTCCTGTGCTTTCTTTCCATCCTGTCCGGTATTATAATCATATACATCCTTAATAAATGTAATCTTAACCACATATTTGCCTGATCCTGCCGGCTCCTCCACAATAACATAAGTACCTGCCTTACCGTTAAGTGTAGAGCTGTTAATATCTCCTGACATTCCCGTCTCAGATGCTCCCACGAAATCAATTGTACCAGGAAGCTCATAGGTGAAGGTCATATCATCATCATTTGAAGGATTCTTACCCGCTAAAAGATTTGTGGGAAGGCTATAGTTCAAGCTTATCTGGATCTCACTTCCATCATACACAACATTGGGATCTGTAACCTCTTCATAAACACCCTTATCCTTATTATAAACCTTAATAGTAGGTGTTCCGATTATATATGAATTAAGTGGTGTAGATGCCTCAACCCTTGATAAATCCCTATCCGGCAACACTATAAGAGATGCAAACATAATAAACACACCTAGTATCGCCCATACTCTTCTCCACTTATAGATTCTCCCAAACACATTCTCCTTCATCCCTGAAACCCCTTTCCATAGCATGTAATAATATTCTTAATTATTCTGATATTAGCTTCATTCGTATTCTTAACCTGTCCGGATATTAGTATTCTTTATCGTGCTCCTGATCCTTTAAATTATCATAATTAGTATTCTCAACTGAATTCTTATATTCTAATTATTGTGAAAACGATATCAGTTATATTAACATAACAGCAGTTGTTAACATAACATTATTAGTGACATATTAACACAGATATATTGATAATGCAAGCAGAAAAATGTTGGATATATGTGCTATTCTTAAGCATTATCAAGTCTTTAGCACTCATATAAGGCTAACATATGCCTGTTATTTACACTCCCCATGCACATTGCAATCCGGTATACATAATATTGAATTTCAAAATATGGCGTATTGAGAACAGACATTACCACAATATATTGTTGATATATCTTCTAACCTCTCAATCTCTATTCAACATAAGCTTCGGCTACCGTTAATACATTGCAAAGAAAATGGCGTCCTCCATGTATGAGACGCCATTTTCTTTGCAATATTATGTAATTATTTATGATGCTCCTACTGGATCAAGCTTCCTTAATCATCCTCTCTTCTTCGTACCATCAGACACATTCCGCAAATTGATATCACCAACAGTCCATATACTCCATATACAGGCATGGCATCCCCGGTCTTCGCACTTGAACCCGTCTTCTTTTCAGTAGTTTCCTCCTCTTCCCCGGTTTCTGTAGTCTTCTTTTCCGTCGTTGTTTTCTTCTCTGTCGTAGTCTCCGTTGTGGTCTCTGTTGTCTCATCCTTTCGGTCTGTCATGGAAAGAGTGACCACCACAGCTTTATTCGGTCCCATCTCTTTCTCAATGGAGAATGTCTTGGGGGCTGCGAGCTTATAACCCTCCGGAGCCTTATCCTCAACTAACTTGTAGTCTTCACCACAATTAAGCTTACCCTCCATGCTGTGGAGCTTGTCATCCGTTGTCCATGTCTCTATAATCCTGCCTCCCGCATCCTCCACATGAAGTGTAGCTCCTGCAAGGGCATTACCGCTTTCATCTACCTTGGCAAATGTCGCCTTCACTATCGGCTCAAGCCATGTAATCTCTCCGTTAGCATTAACCGTTGCCGTTCCATTACCCGTATCAAAGCTTGCAGTGTCAAAAACCACCTGTTTGTCTTCTGTCAGGACAAACTTAAGCTTGATGGGCTTCTCAGATACATAGAAGCCATCCGGAGCCTCCAGCTCCCTGATAGTGTACTCCACTCCGGTCAGTACACCCTTGAATGAGAGAAGTCCCTCCGCATCCGTTGTACCCTTGGCAAGCAGTACCGTATTGCCCTCTTTATCAGCCTTATAGAGTCCATAGGTCGATGATGGCAGCTTCTGATCCGTATTACTCTCATTTACTTTGAGAAGGCTGATGTCAGCGCGATATACATCATTGATGATCGTCTTGTCCTCAAGCTCATTACCTGCTGAATCCTTTATCAAAGGTGCCTTTCCTTCCTTAATTATCACCGTATAGACTTCTGTACTAAGCTTGTATGTGCCAATCGTTGCTGTCTCTTTAAGAAGATATGTTCCATCCGGAAGATTGCTGAATGCCGCCTTTCCGTCAGCTGCGGTTATCTGTACCTCGTATGGTGTATCAGGTGTATCCTCCTTGTATATTGTGAATTCCACTCCGGGAATAGCTTTTGTGTCATCAGCATCCGATGCACATATTTCATTATATTTTCCAAGCTTTGTAATCGTTAGCTTTTCAGTATTCCTGAACACTATTCCCTTATCATAGACCTCCGCATTCTTCCATGTTCCGCCATCTGATGTATATCCGAATATCGGAAGCTCTTCCACTACATATTCAATCTTTGTACCGTCGGATGTATACCTTGGAAGCTTGGTAAAGCTGCCTTTCCAAGAATTATCCTTTGTTAAGACAAGCTTTGAAACCTCATTGCCATCCTTATACTTTGCAGGAATAAGAGAAGCTCCGTCCTTTGTCATCAATCGGAATTCAGCCTTTTCCCCCTCCTTGCCTATCCATACCTTTGTCACGGGAATTTCCAATTCCTCAGTCTCATTTTTGACTGTTAGGACATCTCCGTTTCTATATATGTAACCTTGTTCTGAATAGTCAATGTCATCAGCAGAATCGGAAATCGTAAAATAATACTTGGTATCATCATATATGTAGCCCGCCGGCTGTGTCCCCTCAACCTCTCTCACATAGTATCTGTGACCCTTCTCTATCTGCCACTCATCTCTTTCCAAGCTACCTACAACAAGCGCGCTTCCCCCGGGATCCGAGGTGGTAAATGTGGTCAGCTTCTTGTTATTATTCTGCGCATCAAACAGATCAAACTGCACATTTCCCAATGTATGTGTCATATCTGCCGAATCATGCTTAAGTATATATATTCCTACGAATTCCGATGTTCCAATGGCACTAGAGCTAAAACTGATGCTCTTTGTAACGTTAGATGTCCTGCCCAGCACCTCTGCGGTATTGGAATAAGTTTCCCCATTAGCTCCGATGACCGTTGCCGTATATGTAATCTTTACCGCCGCCTCGTCAGGAATAGTAAATGTGAGCACACCGTTATTCATGATCCAGTTGACCTTATTGTTCGGATATGCTGCATCTGCCACATATCCCGAACCGGTATCTACTTCTGCCTTGATATCCATAAGATGAATACTCAGATTGACAAATGTATCTGTCACGGTCAGCTCATCACTATTCGGATCCATATCCAATCTGTCCGGATTGACTACAATGGAAAATGAACTGTTACGTTCAATCTCTCCTGATGTTCCCGTAAGCTTCTTTTCAATAAGATTGTATGTGTACGGAACATCAACAGAGCTTCCTATATATCCGTCCGCCGCTGCCTCATTGGTGAGTATATACTTCCCACTAGAGGAAGCCACGGCAAGCGCGGCAAGCTTTGATTCCGTATCCAGATCCTTGAATCGCAGATTATACTCTATCCGATAGAAAGAATAGTAATTGTCCCCATTCTTGGGAAGATCCGACTCCTTGATCAGGAATTTGATCGTACCCTCTGTGGAAGCATCTACCGTAATGGCTTTGGTATTGCTTATGTAATGCTCTGTCTTATCATTCGACCCTCCGATAACTGCCTCAAGACCATCCCGATCCGCATAGGCAAGATAATCCCCGTCAAAAGTATCTGTCACAATGAATTCCTTCGTGAGATTTCCTTCTCCGTCATCAAAGAGAGATTCATCCACAGAGCTTAATATAATGTCATACTTGTAATACGGCACATTCCCCACCGTATCATCTATATACTTGGGCAGACCCTCAACCCACCACGGATTAGGCACCTTCTTATACAAAGGCGTGGTGCCGTAAATATATTCATTGGCTGTTTCCGTATAGATTATCTTTTCCATCTCGCGTACAATAGTGCGTCCGATAGCATCACCCTTTACCTTTTGAGATCCGATAGTCAAGGTTGCAACATTTTCATGTTGAAGATAAGTTGTATCCCCGGCATCCGATCTCTGCACCCAGTCGGTGTTATTCTTAGTCCTATAATTGATCGTAATAGTCCTCTTGCTTCCGGTAGCTTCAAATCCATAATCATTGTCTCCGGTAGTTTTCGTAAAACTTATACGGAATTTCTTAGGATCAGACTTGTCAATGTCAAAGCTTTCATTATCGGTCTTTCCCTGCCACAGTACGGATATATCCCCTTCTAAAGTGTCATAATATTTCGGTGTAATCCATTCATTGGTCTCCGGATCCGCATATGATGATTCTCCTGTCTCTATGCTCGGATATATGTCCTCCAAAACTATCGGTGTACTGCTGTCAATTCCTACTGCAGGTATGTCTATAGTAACAGTCCAATCCATATATTCATGTCCTGCTGTAACAGCTTTATTCACCTCCGGCTTGTTATATTCCGCCGGTCCCACACCAACCATAGCTGTCGAAGAAGTGTAGTCATCCCATGAAACGGTATTACTTACATTGATCGCTTCAATCTTGTCCGATACATCCACCTTCGTCTTATATTTGATTGTGTATGCATAATACTCTTCTTCACTTCCCGGTGTATCTGTATCAGGGAATTTGTAATTCCAACCCTTTCCATCCTCTGTATATTCAAGTGTACCTGTAGTGAACAAAACTGGTACTCCTTCTGCCTGAAATTCAGAACCGTTCTTCCTATATACTGTCTTATAGACCTCAAAGGTATCTACTGAATCATTGGACATACGATCAATATAAGCCGAACCAAAGACATCTGTTAATGTTTGCCCTGCAAGACTGCAATTATAATAAGAGTTTACAGACACCTCCCAATCCACAACAGCAATACCCTCATCATCCGGTGTATTGGCATCTCCGCCCTTGGCTATACCCGGATAGGTAATCGTTGATGTAAGCTCAGCATCTGCAGTAATAGGAGTTGGACCATTATATGATGGTTCCGGTGTTAATGTAACTGTATTAGTCGTATCCTTAGAAGCAGACAGATGTATCCGCTCATCTAATGCCGACGTTCCTGATACAGGGGTGAAATTGCTCATATCAATAGCAGCAGAGTATGTAAGCACAATAACATCCCCATCATCCATATTGTCAATCTTGCATGTGAAACCGTCCGATGTACAGGTCTTATCCGTTAAAGCAATATCATCCTCCCATCTGGATGACGGTGCTTCTCTTGTCGCCTTAATCGAATCAGCTATAATACCGGTCGATGTCAATATATCTGATATTGCAAACACATCATTTAACAGAATATTTTGATTATTTCCCTCCGAGGTGATCTGAATCTTATAATCTGCTATCCCGGTATCCTCGTGAAATGCAACAACATTCTTTTCAACCGTTAATTTCTTATTTGTATCATAATTGATATCAATATCATTCCCATTACCAAATTCAAGGTGTTCTTCTGTGCCGTCAAATATGCCTTTAAACGTCACGATCAAGTCGGTGGTGCTGGAATTACCCAGATACTCGTCAATCTGAGCCTCATCGTAGCTTCCGTAATCCCATGTAAATGTCAGCGTATTTCCGGAAACATTATAAGTACATTCCGAAAGTGATACCGTCACCGCACCGGTAATCTCAACCGTTACTTTGTCGTTATATCCTCCGGGAAATCTGTCTGTGGGAACACTAAAACCGTCCGGCAACGTATAGGTTAATGATTTTCCATTGCCATAAGCCATCTGATTATCCACACCATTCTCCTTAAATGTAAGAGTAACTTCGTATGGAGTATTAGGCTTGATAACATAAGCCCCATTATCCTTCGCGGCATCAATTTCCACTTTATCTACAAAATCCCTCAGATTATCCTTAAGCTCTGCAGCCATCGTGTCAGTTCTGCCACCCGGCACTATAACCAGTGATGACATCATGATAATAACCGCCATCCATGCCCATATACGTCTTCTTCTTACCATTCTTCCAAGCACACGCTCTTTCATCCCTGAAATACCCCTTTCCCTGCAACAAGCCCTCAGGCTTCTTCGACAACAGCTATACCCTGAAAATCCTCATATTTGCCATATTGACATAATTAGCTTCATTCTATCATATATGCTTGTGTTCCACAAGAAAAAAACGAGCAGACTTTAACATCTGCCCGTTAATATTCACAGTATAACCATCATCCTGCCTTCGCCTGGATATACTCAATAAACTCATTCTTAGGTATAGGCTTAGAGAAATAGTATCCCTGAAGATAATCCACACAAAGTTCTCTTAACATCTCTACCTGCTCCTTGGTCTCAACACCCTCCACAAGTATCTGTCTGTGCATCTGGTCTATCATTCTTACGGAATTGCCAAGTATGATCCTGCCAAGCTCAGTCTCCTCAGCACCCCAGAGAATACTCTTGTCAATCTTGACCACATCAAAATCAATTGCAAATATTGACTGCATATTGGAATATCCTGTTCCGTAATCGTCCATGGCAAATCTGAACCCACGGCTCTTAAGGTCCTTAACAACCCCGCTTAATATCTCATAATCACTTGCCGCCACTGACTCTGTAATCTCAAAGTTAATCCATGACTTCTCTATATCATATCCGTCAACAATCTTACATATCCGATCCACAAATCCCGGCTGTAGACATTGAATAACCGAGAGATTCACATTAATGCAATCCATACCGTATTGCTTCGGAATTCCACTCTCAAGGAAATCACACACCTGCATCAAAACAAATTCATCAATGGCATCTATCATGCCTGCCTGTTCAGCTACCGGAATGAATTCATCCGGGAACAGTCTTCCCATTATGCTGTCATTTAATCTTATAAGAGCCTCTGCTCCATGAAGCTTCAAACCGTCAAGATGATACGTTGGCTGATAGTATACCTCAAATCCATCCTCATCCAAGCCCCTGGCAATGGCATTCTCAATCTCGCCACGCCTCAATATGTAATCAAGATCCTCCCCTGTAAGCACCTTTTTGGAATGTCCATCCGGCACGACACTGTCTGCCATATAGAAAAGATCCACTGTATTGGTTAGCTCCTCCGGCACCTTCACATCCATAACAACCGCATTCAGCATAACATCTGCCATTCCACAGTCCCATGGCTTATCAAACCTTTCACTTATACGAGTGGCAACCTGTTTCCCACCCTCAAGATTATTCTCCATAAGGGTAAGCACAAAGGTCTCCGGGTTTGTCTGATATATATAATACCTGGGCACTATAGTCTTAAGATAATCCGAAAGCACCTGTGCCAAAATATTCACATTGGCAGAGCCCGTCAGCTTCTGGATTACATCCGCATTAGTTACCTTGATACATATTATCTCAAACTTAGTCTTATTGACAATATAGCTGTTGGCATCCATCCTAAGAGCCTTCCGGTTATAAAAGCCTGTATCCACATCCACAAGATCATCCTCAGCCTCCACAGCCAGCATAACTCCCATAAGTGAAAGAGCCTCCGCAAACAGCTCTCCCTTAATATTCATATCTATGAACTGAAGCAATACCCCTGCCACAACTATGATGAAAAAGTATAGCAGCGCAAAGCGTCTCTTGGTATTGACCGCCTTCCAGGAAAAGAGCAGTCTTGCCATGGCGAACATAAAGTACAAAACAGCGGCAAGATATATTCCGTTCTCTCCCCAGTTCCTTGTAAATGCATAATTATCATCATAATAATATACCCAGTGAAAGAGGGGATTAAATAACACCATAATCTCCGTCACATAGAATACAAATCCATATAGAAGGGTCTCCTTATTCCCATACTTCTCAGCTGCTCCGCACACACATGATACATATAGAAAAAATGCAGGACAAAGAGCCGAGTGAAACAGAAAATATGTAAAATCACCTAAATTAGTCACAAGCCTTGCAATGGAGGATGTGGCAAGAAAAGGCTCTGCCACAACAGTTGCCATTCCAGAGATCGCATTAAATGTAACAATTATGAGCATAGTAATATAAAGCCTGTTCTGAGGCTTATCAGTCCTTCTCTGTAGAAATGTATATAGAATACATGTAAAGCTTATTAAAAATGCAGCAAAATAACTTGCCAGATGAAAATCATTACCCGGAAACATGTTCCCCTCCATATTTCTTACATATATATGCAATTGTGAAACTCAAATTAACACCTTATTTGTTGTTAATGAGTTTCGCAAATACCAGTTTAATATCTAAATCGACAAAATTGATACACCAGCATACATCTTATGTATTAATAGTGTATCATTTCTGATTGTAACATAGGTTACATAATTTTTCTATATTATTTGCCCATTTTCCTTACTGTGAAATATGCCAAAGTTACCCTCACATCTTAATCATAATTACTATAAAGCCTTGCACCTTCGCCTCTTAGATACATATTATCTATAAGGAGATATCCTCAACCGATACTCCATAGGAAGCAAGCTTCGCTGTTGTGATCTTGATCTGGTACTCAAGCTCCTGATTCTCCTGCTCACCGTTAGCCTTCTTAATTCTTTGCAAATCTGTATATTTATCAATAGTAACTGCAATTAATTCTCTGTCTGTCATCTCATCCATCATCCTTTCCTCCCTTCCTATTAATGTATATCAACATTATAAAGGGTTTTTGTGTAAGGTGCAAAGCTTTTATGAATTATTTTTTATGTTTTGATTATATCATCTACCCAGTACATTTTTTTGTACTGCCATTTTGGTATAATTAAAAGGACAGAGCCTTCTGCTCTGTCCTTAAATTCTATTTCTTATCATTAAGTTATAGTTATTCACCATAGCTCATTATATCGTGAAAGTTAACAAATAAAACCAAATGCAACATATACAATAAAATGCTCTAATTTACTTAGACAGGTCCGCCGAATCATAGTGCAGCTCCACCTCGCGAAGATCGTAGGTGCGGTAGAATTCCGTCATGATCCTGGTTGCCACGTCCTTGGTATCCTTCTCACTGAGATTCATGAGAAGCACCGCGAACTGGGTACTGCTGTATCTTGTAGATATATCCACGTTACGGATGGAATTGACGATAGCGTTTTGAAGAAGTCCCATAATACGGTCCCTCTCCTCCACCGTAACCTTGATTCCATTGACAGAGGTTATGGTGAACAATATTATCTGAATATTTTGCTGGTTGCGCTCAGCAATATTGCTTATGTATGTGTACATTCTGGTGAATTCAGGATATGCCGTCAGCATTGAGCCCTTGTAGCTCTCCTTATTCTGAATCACGTCAATAAGCTGCTTAAGATCCACAGCCTCAACGTAGCTTAGGGAATCCTCGTCATCACTGATGTGGTGGCAGTAGAAGGCGTTGCCCTTCTGCTGCTTGGCAACGTATATTGCCTTGTCTGCATTTTCATAGAGCACCATAACCTGATCCTTCTCCGTCATTACCTCAGTGGCACCAACGGATACGGCCATATTGCGTATTCTCTCGTCCACTGAAATTCTATCCTCAAGGAGCGTGAAGAACCGGTCTGCAAACTCCTTGGCTTCTGCCTCTGTATCAGCCTTATCATAGTACACTACAAATTCATCAGCCCCGAATCTTGACATTACAAGACCGTCTGCACAGGCTCTTATAAGCTCCACCATGACCTTCAGATAGTGGTCACCCACAACAAAGCCCTCAGTCTCGTTAATCCTATGGAAATGATCTATATCGAAAATAAACAGGGAGCCATGTCCCTTCTCAGCAATGGCATTCTGAAGCTCCGCGCGTCCTCTTTCTCTTCCAAAGGTAGCAGTCAGATCGTCAAGATCACCAACCAGCTCCGCACCCTTATCCTCGGCATAATCAATGACACGGGAAAGGATGGTTGTTGCCTGCTGAACCATGGCTGCATCCTCATCCGTATTGACCTTGGGAAGCCTCTTCTCCTCTATAAGCCTGATCATGGCAAGGGCACACTCACTGTCCCACTGGGTGCCCACGCCCCTTTTTAACTCGGAGAGCACCTTGTCCTCGTTTAAATGACGTCTGTACACACGGTTTGAGGACATGGCATCATAGGCATCTGCCACTGCAATAATACGTGCGATCATAGGGATCTCATCCCCCTTAAGTCCATCCGGATAGCCCTTGCCATCCACCCGCTCATGGTGGTACTTGGCACCTATATCAAGACCCTTGATCATATCAATATCCTTAAGGATCTCCGCACCTACAGTGGTGTGGCTCTTCATAACCTGGTATTCCTCATTGGTAAGTCTTCCCGGCTTATTAAGCACCGCATCCGGAATTCCTATCTTGCCAATGTCATGCAAAAGTCCGATAAATCTTACATCCGCCACCTCTTCATCACTGTATCCCATCTCCTTGGCAATGGCTGCTGAATATTCCGAAACACGGCGGGAGTGGCCTCTTGTATATTCATCCTTTGCATCTATTGTATTGGCAATGGTGGTGATGGTCTGCATTGTCATCTGCTCCATCTGGTCATTGCGCTCTAGTATCTCCTCGTTCATGGCACGAATCTCTTCATTCTGGGCCGTAAGCTCCTCATTGATATCGGCTATCTCCTCATTCTGGGCAGTTATCTCTTCGTTCTTTCGCTCCAGCTCCTCACCCGCAAGGCGTATCTCCTCGTTCTGGGCGATTATCTCATCATTCTTTCTTGTAAGCTCTTCGCTTTGCTGACGAATCTCCTCGTTCTGAGCCTCAAGATCCTCTGTAAACTTGATATTCTGGGAATGGATCTCATCATAGAGCCTTGCGGCAAGATAAGAGCCAAGAAAGCACAGGAAAAGCAGAGCCAGCTGAATCTCCACATCCTTGCTGTTGTGTTCATTTAATTCTCCATTGGAAAGTCTGATTATGACA
Source organism: Lachnospiraceae bacterium (assembly GCA_017470935.1). Lineage (GTDB taxonomy): Bacteria > Bacillota > Clostridia > Lachnospirales > Lachnospiraceae > CAG-590. Next base: position 17,647 of record JAFUXG010000014.1, on the reverse strand, counting down.
GAAATGATATTGACTATCATAGAAGCGATCCCGCTTGCTAAGATGATTCTTGGCTCATGGAACAGCACAAGAAGTGAGAGCATGGGAAGAATATAACAGAAGACCATGGTGGTGCTTCCTGTTATCATAACAAAGCAGTACATGATGAAATAGCCCACAACTATCTCATATTTGAGGCTTTCCCTTGCAGGCTTTGTAAGATAGCGGACCAACACAAAAGCCGCCGGAAGAATGGTAAACAGCAAAAATACAAAGAGATAGCCAAGGCTTCTCTCTCCCTTCACAACCTCCATAATGTATGCCGCTGCCAGGATTAGAACTATCAGCGTCCATCCTGTTACAAGACTTCTGTTAATCTTTTTAATATGTTCATCCATCAATGCGTTCTCCCGAAAAAAACCTTTACCATTTGCAAAACTCATATGTACACTATATTATGTTGTGAACATTGTATAGTTCCAACGCAGGCACGCTCTCGCTGCTCGATGCACGCAGCGGTACTAAATTCGCAGTAAACTGCTCATTAAGTACCGGCGGCATCAAAGCACCTGCTTATGGAATCTATACAATATTCACAACACAATATACGTTATTTATGAGTTTCGCAAACGTATAATTACATCCCATCACCTGTATAATATAACATAAATACGGAGGTGTGTCTAACCCATATTTGAGATGATCATCAAAAAATCTGCTTCTTTTACGGGCGCTCTCAATATCCGAAATATTTGTCAATTCCGGCAACCATGCCGTCCACCATCTTCTCCTGCATATCCGGATCATTTAAAAGCTTGTCCTCTGTGGGATTGCTGAAAAATCCGCACTCAATAAGAACTGTGGGGATTGTGCTCCAGTTGGTCCCGGAAAGATCGTTGCGCACTACGATTCCACGCTTCTTGATTCCTGTTGCTTTACAGTATTCATTAATAAGCGCCTTGGCAAGCTTCTTGCTCTTCTTCGCCTGCTTCTTCACCGGATAGGGATTGGAGGTTGATGGATAGAGCACCGACACGCCCCTGACCGATGAATCTCCGATGCTGTCTGAGTGGATTCTTATACAAATATCCGCGCCACTCTTGTTGCCCTTCTTGGCACGCTCCACGTTGCTTATATTCACATCATTCTTGGTGCGGCTCATTGCCACATCATACCCTTGCGCAAGGAGAGCCTTCTTAAGCTTCTTCCCTATAGTCAGTGCGAACTTGTACTCCGGAATCTTTGTGGATACGCCGGTACAGCCCCCGGCAACCTTAGCCTTGGTGACACTGCTTCCGGGACCCACCGGCTCCTGTCCTCCATTTGCCTTGCTCTGATGGCCCGGATCGATATATACCTTCTTCTTGCCTGTGATCTTAATGCTGAACCGGGCGGTCTTCGTCTCCTCTACGCCCTCAACCTGTGCGGTAAATGTTCCCGTAACCGTAACCTTACCCACCTGCTTTCCTGTAAGCACGCCCTGGTCATCCACAGCTGCATACTTGTCCTTGGATACCTTGTAGGTCACCTTAACTCCTGCAGGTGCGTTAGTCTCTATCGTAACATCCTTTGTGGCCTTAAGGCTTTTCGGCACATCCGTAAACTCCGGAGTAAATGCATCCCACACCGCTCTTGTTATAGTGGCGGTGTCGGCAGTACCTACTGTGCCGGCTCCATCTGCTGCCACACTTCTGCCAGCCTGTAATTTGCTGACTTGTGCTCTGTCACCGACCGTTCCCGCTGCATTAGCTTTGAAGCTTATGCTGCATAAAGCAAGCAGGCATACTACAGCAAGTGCCAGCTGAATTAGTTCTTTCAAGTGCTCGATTTTTTTCTGTTTACCTTCTTTCACAATTGTCATATTATGCAAATCCTTTCTCTTTTGTCTACTATTACTAAGTTTCTGCTATTAAAATACCTATTAATATCTTTTTAATGTAAATATCTTTATTAATCCTTATAACTTAATAATAACAAATATATTTTTGTCGGGCAACAATATTTATTTGTTAAACAAATACTGCCAACCAAATAGCCACCATTAAACTAATATTCTAATTGACTTTTCACGACCATTGATGTAAACTTTAGCTACACATTTATTCTCTATAATAATACATTACAATTCCATTACTTTTTTCCCAAAAGCAGTTGATTTCACTAACTACTTGGGAAAGGAGGACGCTGATAACAGCAGCTTTGTGAAGATGACCGCAACAGTCGGAACAAAGATGTGGAACTATGATCAGGAGGTAATACAATGGATACTTCAACTATACATATTGATGATGAACTATTACGGGAACTCGACAAGGGTATTGATGATTATGAGGCTGGCAGAGTTACGCCATTAGATGAAGCTATGGTAATCCTCCGACAGCGATTACATGATTATGCTGAACAATATCCAGTTGGCCGACGAAGCTCTTGATGATTTGTTTGATTTTTCAAGTTATATTTTTAGGAGTACCTATAGTTTAGATTACTCCATTAATGTATATAATGTTTTTTATGAAGCTATCAGCTCAATATCAATATTTCCACACGGATTCAAAGATACACATATAAATTATCGCAATTATAATATATATCTGTTGCCGTATGATATATACAATGTTTTTTACATTTTTGATGATGATACAATTACTGTATTGAGGGTCTTACATCAAAAACGTAATTGGCAGCGCATCATTAATAAACATAATTATTACCATATAGACAACAACATATTATGACGTAAGAAATGGCAGCACCCGCTGCCATTTCTTACGTCATGTATAATTCACTGTATTGCATCAATTAAAATACTTATACACAATCTGTGATATCTTTCGGATTTCCTCAACAGCTCCCTTACCGTTCTTGGACATCACGACTATAACATAGTCTGCACCATCAGAATAAACGATGGCAGCATCATTCTCCGCAAAGCTTGTCTCCCCGGTCTTGTTGGCTATGGTCACTCCCTTTGGAACTCCCGCAGGAAGCTTGCTTCTCCTTGTCTGGGCCTTAAGAAGCTTTATCATCTTCTTTGAGCTCTTAGGGCTTACGGCTGTTCCCCTATACATCCGCTCAAGAGCCCAGCCACAGTCCCTTGCACTTGTTACATTCTTCGGTGAACTCTTGCCCATCTCCACAAGGAACCTGGTCTTTGTATATCCGTTGGTCTTACAGTACTTGTTGATCACTTTAATTCCTGCCTTAAATGTTCCCTTTCCTGTAAGCCTCTTCGCAAGCACATTAGCCGATTCGTTATCGCTTACCGTTATCATTTTCTTCATAAGGCTCTTAAATGAACTATTCTCCTTAACAGCTTCTCCACCTTTCGCCTCCTCATAAGCTGCCATCATAACATACAGCTTGATAAGACTTGCGGAAGGAAGCTTCTTGTTGTTAATAAGCAGGTATTCATTAGTATCCAGATTCTTCACATACACCGACCACTGCCCTGACTTTCCCTTAAGCTCCTTCTTAAGCTTCTTCTTAAGGTCACTAAGACCAGCCTTCCCGGTTTCAGGGGATTTGAGTTCTTCTGTCTCATTAGTGTCTTGTGTAACTGCCTCTGTCGCCTGTTCCGTGTTTTCCGTTGCAGCCTGTGTTGTCTGGGCTGCATGTACATAAACCTTACAACCGGTCACACAACTGGCAGATATGGCTATTATCAAAAGCAAGCGTACTATTCCTAAATGATTCTTCATAATATCATCATCTCATCCTATCCATAAATAGTCTTTTCAATACCTTCTATCATTTCTACTTAAAAGCTGTCTCGCATTATTTTACCCTATATCAAATCTTTTTTCAAATAACAAACATTTCCTAAATTCGTTAAAAAAAGGAAACAAACATTTCTTTATTTCGTTAAAAATCAGTCATTAACTTTTCTTCATTTCGTTAAAAAATACAATAAAACATTTGCTATTTTCGTGAAAATGGTTTATTCTCTATATACGGAGACATACTATTAGAGAGGTGATCAGTTTAATGAATCTAAAAAGAAAAATATATGACAGACTTCTTGAGTGGAAAAAAGAGTCTAATGGTAAAAGCGCTGTTCTGATCGAAGGAGCACGCCGTGTAGGAAAGAGTACAATAGCAAAGGAATTTGCTGAGAATGAATACAGTGATTATATTTTGCTGGATTTTGCTTTGGAAACTAAAGAGGTCCGCCAAAATTTTGAGGATAATATGGGAGATCTTGATACCTTTTTTAGAAATCTCTTTGTAATTAAAGGAAAAGAATTACCCAGAAGACAGGCTGTAATAATTTTTGATGAAATTCAGCTTTTCCCCACTGCAAGACAGGCAATAAAGTACCTTGTTGCTGATGGAAGATATGATTATATTGAGACCGGATCCTTAATCAGTATTAAAAAAAATGTCAAAGACATTCTTATTCCATCCGAAGAAGAAAAGATAAAAATGTACCCTATGGATTTTGAGGAGTTTTTGTGGGCAAAAGGCAATACCGTAACTATGCCTGCAATAAAAGAAGCGTTTGAAAAAAGAAAACCGTTAGGAGATTTGATTCACAGAAAGACGCTGCAGTTGTTTAGGGAATATATTGCTGTGGGAGGCATGCCACAGGCAGTATTAGAGTATGTGAATGGCAATAGCTTTTCATCAATAGACCGTGTCAAGCAGGGTATTCTTTCTCTGTATGAAGATGACCTCAAAAAGTACGATGATAACGAAAAAGAAAAAGCCTCTCTTATTTTTAAGACCATTCCAAAACAGCTATCAGACCATAATATGCATTTTACATTTTCTGAAATAAATGCAAATGCAAGATATGTTAATTATGTTGAATCCGTTGAATTTGTTGCAGAATCAATGATAGGTAATCTATGTGCAAATGTTACCATGCCGGATGTTCTTATGGAACTATACGCAGACAGGAGTAATTTCAAACTCTATATGGGAGATACGGGATTACTTGTTTCTCAAATGATCAGAGAGGGTGACGAGACCGAAGATATTTACAGAGCTCTTATCTATGATAAATTAGGTTCAAATCTTGGTATGATCTTTGAAAATGTAGTTGCACAGATGCTTAAAACAAGTGGCAATGCGTTGTATTTTCATGAATATAAATATACTCCTAAGGATGCAGAAAACGAAAAGAAATATGAGATAGATTTCTTGTTGGTAAAGAATAAAAAGGTATGTCCGATAGAAGTTAAATCATCAGGATATGCCACACACAAATCATTTGATTATTTCAAAGAAAAGTATCCGATCAAGCTTCAGGAACGTTATATCATTTATACCAAGGATCTTAAATTTGAAGATGGAATTACTTATATTCCTGCGTATATGGCAGGTTTGTTATAAATAGTATGGATATTTCCACATGGATTCATAATTAAAGCTGTGGAATCACGAAAGGGTATGTATCAAACATGGTACATACCCTTTCCTTCATACAATAATTCTATCTGCCTTCAATCGTCAGCTCCTTGATCCTTCTAAATGTTGATTCATCAGGTCTGATCTCTTCTTGTTCCTTCTCCACCATCTGCATGATAGAAAGGCGTATGAGCTGCTCTAATTCCTTGTCAAATTCTTTGTCGTTATATATATACTCCTTTTCCAAATTATAACATCACCTTAATTCTGCTATGCTGTTATTTCACGCGGATCTTCTTGGTCGATGAATATTTGCTGTATATGGTTTTCTTGCCGGATTTCTTATAGGCTCTCATTTTGTAATAATAGGTCTTTCCGGTCTTAACACCTGTGTCCTTCCATGATTTTGTGGCAGCCTTCTTGATGGTCTTAACACATTTATATCCCTTATTCTTCTTAGTGCTTCTATATACCTTATATCCATTGGCACCCTTCACCTTCTTCCACTTGATCGTAACGGATGCCTTGCCCTTCTTGGTCTTTTCCGCCTTAACGGCAGCCATAGCGGGTGTTGTCTTCACCATCACGGCATTAGCGGCCTCCTCCTTAGCCTCTTCGGCTGCAGCCGTCTCAAGCTCAGCAAGCTTTGTCTCGGCAGCCTGCACAACAGCGTACTTAGTTACCTTTGCTTTAGCCCCGCTTGAAAGAGCGTTGTATGCTGCCCTTGCCGCTTCTATCTTATCCTTGCTGTCTAATGTCACATCCCCAATGGCCCCTATCAGCTCATCTACCTTTGCTGCCGCCTCACTGTCATCCTTCTCCTGTTTCTCCTGCTTGAGAAGACCATTAAGCCTTGCCTCTGCCGCCAGCAGCTTATCATATTGGGTAACCTTGGACTTGGCACCGCTTGTAAGTGTATTGTATTCCTCTCTTGCCGCTTCAATCTTATTCCTGCTATTAAGCGTCACCTCGCCAATATCGGATATTAATTTATCTACCTTTGCTGCTGCCTCACTGTCATCCTTTTCCTGCTTTACGAGCTCTGCGAGCTTCGCCTCCGCAGCAGTCAGATCATCATACTTTGTCACCTTATTCTTTGCGCCATCTGCCAATCCGTCATAAGCCTCTCTTGCCGCCTCTATCTTATCCTTGCTGTCCAAGGTTACCGGTCCGATGGCTTCTATCAGCTTGTCAACCTTAGCCGCAGCCGCCGCCCACCTTTCTGCCTCTGTCTGCTCTCTCATAGAAACGGGGTCTAAAATCTTAAATGAATCTAATTCTAATGCCTTAGACAGGCTGATATGCAATGCAGGGCGAACGCCATAATTGAAATAGACGTACCCACCCGCACTTTCACCGTCGCCTCCAAAAGACACATGCGCTGCAGTTTTCAAGCTAGCACCGGGTGAACGCAGCCACCATACCTCATTTTCCGGATATGTCTTTGATACCATTCCGTTATTCATATATGTGTAGTCAGTCACCTTTGCCTGCCTTGTAACACTTCGCTTCATAATGTCTTCAGCAAAGCCGTAATCATCCCTTATGATCTCATCGAGAGAAAGCAGAAAGATCTTATCGGCAGTAGCACTGCTTGCTGCAACATTATAATCGGTATTGCCGTTATTAGGTATCTCCGTCTCATTTATGACAGTTCTTTCGCTGTCATCAAAGGCTATATTGATGAATGCATCTGCATCTGTGGAATAATTATAGCTGTCATCAATACCATTCAGCCATTTTCTAAGGGAACAGGTCTCCCATGTAACAGCTTTGTTCTCCTCATTATAAGTCTTACAATCCAAAGCCTTATCTGCAAGAAGTAATGCATCATCTCCATCTACTGAAAGCACCCGCCATTCAATGGGCTTCTTCTCAAATTCCAGCTTCTGTGCGTATTTCCCAAAATACACACAGTCCCAAGTTGTGACATCTCCACTTTTTGACGGAGCCTTATAGCTGCTCTTTGGCTTATCATTATCCTCCGGTGTGGTTTCTCCGGTCGAGTTCACTGTTCCTGCATCCGTTACACAAACCGCAGACAGTTTGATATGCAAAGCCGGACGGATACCATAATCGTCGATGCCGACAGTCCCGATGCTTACAAAACCGTTATGATGAACAGCTTTAGCAGTGTTGCCGCTAATACCGGGTGAACGCAGCCACCAATCCGTATTATTATCACTATCGTAGCTTGCGCCCTTTACACACGCATATTCCGTCGCTTTCGCAGATCTCGTTTTACTATATGAAGCACTCTCTTCAAAACCATATTCTGCCTTCAATGCCTCATCATAAGATAACAGAAAAACCTTATCCCTCGTATCATTGCCGCCTGATATACCATAATCGGTATTATCATCATTTATGACCTCTGTCTCATTAATGGCAGCTCTTTCGCTGTCATCAAAGGCAGTATTAATGAAAGCATCTGCATCTGCGGAATAATTATAGCTGTCATCGATGCCATTCAGCCATTTTCTAAGAGAACAGGTCTCCCATGTAACAGCTTTGTTCTCCTCATTATAAGTCTTACAATCCAAAGCCTTATCTGCAAGAAGTAATGCATCATCTCCATTTACAGCAAGAATCCTCCATTTGATCTGCTGTGGCTCCGGCTCATTCATCTCCTGATAATAGCTTCCAAATGCCACCTTATCCCATGTCACCGTTCCATCATCCGCAATGCGCGGGCTGCTTACCCCCGTCTCCGCAGCCTTTGCCGTTATGCCGCTTCCCATGGTTACAACAGCCATTGTTAATGCCATTATAAATGCTGAAACCGCCGACATACACCTTCTGTTATATATCTTTCTCATTATGTACCTTTCCTCCTTATGCCTTTCATATCTTGCCGAACACACCTGATTTTTTACCTTTCATTTTGTGTTCCACATATATAAGTACCGGTAAGATTTCATTTGGTTTTATTTTTTTTATTTTTTTCATATTGCTTTTCATTCTCTTTTTTCAAAACTCCATATCATCAAACTCTACCTCTTGTTTCCTGGTAGATTTGTTCTCTGTCTTTTGCTGCGTTGCAGCCTGGGTGGTTGCCTGGGTGGTGGCACCTTCCTGTTCTACAGCTTCAATATTTGGATTTTCTACCGATTCATCCTCCGTAGAAGCGTTCTCGGTTGTTCCATCGGCAGCGTTGCCTGATGTGTTGCCGGTAGCATTGTCTGTTCCGTTAGAGCCGGTCTCATTATCATTTCCTAAGGTCTTATCCGTCACATTATCACCGGAATTATTGTCATCTGAGGATACTGACGCCTTATCATCCGCATCTGTAACATTATCCTTTGTTGAATCTGATATATCATTCATGACCTCCGTTGTGGCTTCAATTTTATCTGTGGAATCTGATCTGTTGTCCTTGTGTGTTGTATAATATATAACTCCTGCTGTTCCGGCACCCACCAATACTATTGCTGCCGCTGCCTTAACAAGGGTTGATACCAGGGTTGCTCCCGCTGCCTTGCCTGCGGCTACGGATGTGACTCCCGAAACACCTTCCGCTATAGCTCCTGCTGCCGCATTGCTTCCTGCCGAGGCTGCTGCTCCGGAGATCGCGCTTCCTGTTGCTGCTGACACGCTGCCACCTGCCGAAGCCGTTGCTCCGGAGGAAGAAGCTCCCACTGCCACGGAGGATAACGCACCTGAACCGGTTGCCTCTAAAGCACTAAGCGCGGCAATGCCTGATTTTGCACAAATTCCAACATATAGCTTTCTTGCGGTGTTTTCTGAAATGGCAACTGCAGAAAGCCTTAGTCCGAGAGCCGTGCAAAGAACAGGTGCAACCAGTGTATGAAGCTTGATTCCAAGCTGCTTTTCCTTTGCATTAACCGCTTCCTCAATATGCTTTCTGGCATAGTTGAGCCTTGATTTGACAGTACCTGCCGATACCTCCATAGCTGCTGCTATATCATTTACACTCATCTCGTCATAGTAATACGCCATGACCACTGCTCTTTGAGCCTCCGGCAGATCATCAATTATGTCCTTGATTATTCCGGCAATCTCCTTGATCTCCATCTCATGTCCCGGAATAGTGCTGACGTCTGCATTTTCCTGGACCTCAAACAACCCTTCCCCATCCTCATCAAGCAGTACATCCTTTCTTTTGCGGAACATTTTCATTCCCTGATTGTATGCGATTGAGCCAAGCCATGAAAAAATGCTGTTCACATCCGAAAGCTTGTCCAGGGATTTGTAAGCAGCTATATAGGTCTCCTGCAAAAGCTCTGACGCGTCATCATCATTTTTCATGATCATTCTGCATCTTGAAAATACATAGCTGTATGTCTCGTTGTAAATGTAATTAAAACCCTGCTCCTCTCCTGCTAACACCTGCTTAACTGCTGCGGCCAGCTCCTTATCTATTGCCATATCTTCCTCCCGGTTTTTTTAATGTTTTCTGTGGTATATTATAAAGCCCCCTTTGTTGATTTTCAACAGAATAAATAACAAATGGCAGCCGCAGCTGCCATTTGCCTAATTGTAAAATTATATCCCTTTTTCAGTTGACAGGAACGAATACTCCCTGAACATATACTCCCACCACACTGTTAATGTCAACAGCCTCCGTAAAGGAATAGATGTCCTTCTGATATGATATACCATCCACCTGGTCAAACTCAGACTCTCCGCTTTCCACGATATATCTTCCCTTTTCATCATAGGGCGAAATGATAAGCTCTTCTCCATCAGCCATTATCAGCTTTAAGGAAATGGTGGTATCAGAAACTCCAAGCTGGTCAAAGGGTATGCCAGAAACATTCGCTGTGAGCGAAATTCCCAAATGAGTTAACTCCAGCTCTTCAATTGTGGCCGTGGAGTTAATATATGGAATATCGATTTCTTCATCCCCTGTAAAGGCTACACTGTCTCTAACTGTCTTATCTGCCACAAAGGATGCACTCCACATTCCCTCCACTAGTACCTCTCTCTCTTCTCCGTTGGGGTCCCTTGTTAAATCCTTCAGGCACACCGAGATATCCTTCCCCTCATATTCACTAATATCACCTGTAAATTTCACTACATACAGGGCAACATTGGGTCTTGTCCTTGTTCCCTCAAAATAATCACAGGATATCGCTCCACCTATAAGGTTGTCTGCACTGTAATTAGTACCCTGGCACAAAGCACAGTAATCGAAGCCTATGGTGTTATCCAGCTCAACATCTGAGGGGGCGGTAATCTGAACTAGCGCATATATTCCATTCGAATCTATTATGGTTTCGTTAAGCTCGATCATCAAATCCCTCTTTGCCCTGATGCTTTCTGTATTGCTTTCAATTCCAGCCGAATCATCCTTCAAAGCCTTATTGTCATCTGTTCCGTCAGCCCCTTCTCCTTCGCCGCTATAGAATATATCCTTCAATGTCATCTTAAATGTATCAATAATATTTGCATCACTCTTTCCTGCTGTAATGCCCAGCACGGCCGCTGCCACAATGATAACTGCAGCCATCAACACACTTAAGCGGAAACCGCTTCTTTTCTTTGTATCAGCCCTCTCAGGGAGAGAATCCAGCACATCCTTTACCTTACTGTCAAAGCCATCAGGAATATGCACCTTATCAGAATTATCCTTCATCATTTTATCAAACTCCTTCATTCTCCTCCCTCCCCTCTGCCGGTATGCTCAGTGATGGCAGCCTTAATCTGTTCCCTTCCGCGATTAAGCCTGGACTTTACTGTACCTACGGGGATTTCCAGCATCTTAGATATGTCCTTGACAGACAGATCATTGTAATAGAACAGCACTATCACCATTCTGTATTCATCAGACAGACTCTGTATAACATCCCACAATTCATTGTAGCTGTCCGAAAAGGTAGGGAGCATAGCTTCAACCTGCTTATCTCCTGGAAGCTCCAGCCTTTTTCGTTTGAGCTGCAGCGCTTCATTTCTTGTAATAGTAATGATCCATGCCTTGAACTTCCTCACATCCTTAAGCTGGTCAAGATGTTCATAGGCCTTCAATATGGCACTGCACACGGCATCCTGCGCGTCGGCTTCATTCCTTAATACAGTAAATGCTACAATATAAAGTTGATTTCTGTATTCATTGGTTTTTTCCGAAAATTCTGCTCGATTCATTTGTATTTCTCTTTCTATAAAACAAACATACCCTTTAAGCCGTATTATGTAATAGTAAATAAAGGCTTGATCATATAATATTTCACAAATAATTATTATATCCCATATAATTTACGATTGCCGCACGGCCAAAAAGGTTCCAAAATATTTGCTCTTTTAATTTTATCAGTAAAGAAAATCTATTTCAACATATACATTTATTTTATTTCCATTTACTGTTTTCAAATATTGAAAAGTGTGATAAAATTAGCTTCGCACTATTTTTAACAGCTACATATAAGGAACATAATTCATGAATATACAGGTACAGATATGCGGCATTGTGGTGGTATCACTGCTCATCATAATGTCACTTAATAGAAAAACAATATGGCTGCGCTCAAAGAAGGCATTTCTTGTTGCTCTTTTTACTACTTTGATTGCGCTTATTTTTGATACCCTTTCAATTGTTGCCATTGTCACTGCAGCAGGCAATTATACTTCATTTACACGGGCAGTGTGCAAGACCTATCTTGTGTCTTTGGTCTGGATGGCTTTTGCCATGAATTACTACACAAGCGTTGATGTGGGGGCGAAGAACAGAATGATCCGCATTCACAGAATTGCTTCCCAGATATTCTTAGGTATTGTAACAATCATCATTCCCATTATTCCGGTCAGTATTCACCACACAAGCCGTACCGACCTATATACATATGGTCCGGCGGTGATCATGACATATCTTTCAGCATTTATCTTCACGGTTATAAATGTTGCCATTCTCATAATCTTTAGACGGCGTATGAACCGCAGAAGATGGGGCGCAGAGATGACCTGGATGTTTATGCTCGTAATATCCGCTGCAGTTCAGTTCATGAACAATGCGCTGCTTATCATTGGCTTTGCCAGCGCTATAGGAACTCTTATCGTGTTCATTCGTCTTGAGAATCCGGAAAGCTTTATCGACAGGGAAAGCGGCTGCTTCAACGACCTGGCCTTCAGTGCTTTTCTTGAGCAGTGCTACAACAGGGGTGAGCTCATATCCATGCTCACCATCCGTTTCACCAATCCACATTATCTCTACGAGCGTTATTACAATGAAAATGTTGCCAGCTTCCTGAAGGATTTTGCAAAGGTACTTGATCAAAGCTCCGGCGGACAGGTGTTTAAATACAGAGAGTGGGAATACGTTGTGACATTTTCCAGAAAGACCCCTATTGAAGTAGGCTCAGAAAAGATTCAGAGTGCTCTTGACAGGGCTTGGATCATTGAGGGGGACGAGGCAGAGATAGAGCTTGTATATACGGAGATCCCAAGCACATTTATTGCAAGAGATGCAGAATCCATGCTTGAAATGATGCGTGCCTTTAGAAGGGATTACAGAAACAGCTCAGAAAGCATGCTTGTTATGGATGAGGAATGGGCAGATGGCTACCGCAGGGAACAGGAGGTTGAGGATATGATAATCTCAGCCATCAAGGACGACAGGGTTATGGTATATTACCAGCCTATATATTCCACTGCAAAGAAACGCTTTGTGTCTGCTGAAGCCCTTGTGAGAATAGTTAATGCAGAGGGTGAGCTTATCCCGCCTGGAGCATTTATTCCTGTGGCAGAGGATACCGGTCTAATATTGGAGATAGGACGTATAGTTTTTGAAAAGGCATGCCGGTTTATGAAGGAAAGCAGGCTCTATGAAAAGGGCATTGAATATTTTGAGATCAACCTGTCAGCAGTGCAGTGTATGCGTACTGACCTGGCAGATGAATTCATTAAGGTAATCAAGGATGTAGGTCTTGATCCTAGGAGAATTAATCTTGAGATTACAGAATCCAAGGCAATTCAGTCAGCAGATATTCTTATAAGTAACATGGAAAAGCTTAGGAGCATTGGCATAACATTTTCTCTTGATGACTTTGGGACAGGCTTCTCCAACCTGGACTACCTGTTAGAGCTTCCTATCAACATCGTTAAGTTCGATAGGAAAATGACCCAGGCGTATTTTGAAAATGAAAAACGCCGCGCGGTCATGGGCGGCGTAATCAATATGATCAAGGCTGTGGATCTGGAAATCGTTGCCGAGGGTGTTGAGGAGAAGTACCAGTTGGATGAGCTTTCTAAGATAGACATTGATTTCATACAGGGCTATTACTTCTCAAAGCCGGTACCGGCAGAGGAGTTCATTAAGCTGGTGTATGGGCAGCAATTATGATACATTATTACATCTTCAGTCTAAGTCCGCTTTGATTCTGCGAATTGGTATCGTCCTGCGGAATATTTTGTTCCTCAGGCGGATCCTTATAAAACGCATCAGGAATTATCATTGCCACGGCAGGATTATCCGGCAGGTATATAATTGGAAACAGCCTTCCCTCTAGCTTTCTGGCATACAAATGTTCACGATATACCATTATTGCCACATTATATACATTAAAACTGTGCTCACCCTTCTTAGTAAAATCAATATATCTGGCAGACCTATCCATCTCATCCTTAATTTGTTTGACCACCTTTCTCATGCTACGCGGAGCCTTAAAAAGGGGCTTACTCTTATAAGAAAATAATTCTTCTGCGATTAAGATCAGCTCCTCAGGATATACGTTCCCCAAAGGACTCTCTGTAAAAATGATATCCGCAGGACAGTCAATATCTCCCTCTTCAAAAAGCATTGAATTGGCCTGTACAAGACATCCATATGTAATTTTTCCTCTTTTTTTCAAATCAAGATAATTTTGATAAATACAATTAAGCGGATCGTCTCCCTTCATCCATCTTGGTCTTGAAGGTAATGTAAGAAGCTCCGGTTCCTTCTCAAATCGTTCTTTTATACTATCTAATAACATTTCGTAATCCATAATATGTTCTCCCCAAATCAAAGAAACATCTGTCTCAGCTAAATGACGATGCTGTCACAACAGGTATTATTACAGCTTGAAAAGCGTAGAGAACAGCCCTCTTCCAACACTTGCTCCCACGTTGCCTCCAAGTCTCTTTCCGAAGCTTCCCATTCCTGAGGTAAGCTCCTTTCCAACCTCACGCCCCACAGTTCCTGCAACAGAATTGCCCACAGACTTGACCGCCTGCTTCTTTCTTCTCTCGTCCGCTGCCGCCTGCTTTGCTGCTGCCTTGGCTTCCGCCTCAGCCTTTCTCTGCTCAGCCCTTGCCTGCATCTCAGCCGCCTTTGCCTCTGCTTTTGCCTGGGATGCTGCAAGTCTTTCCTGCTCCTTGGCAGCCTGAGCTTGGGCTCTCTCCTCTGCCTTCTTCTGTGCTTCCGCTGCCTTAGCCTCCTCCTTTGCAGCCGCTGCTGCCGCCTTCTCTTCTTCCTTTGCCTTGGCCACCGCTGCCGCTGCTTCCTCGGCTCTTGCCTGATCCTCCAAGCCCTTTCTCATAAGGAACTCATAAGCAGAATCAGGGTCTATGGTCTGGGCATACTTGCTATACAGCATGCTTCCCTTTATTAGTGAATCTCTCTTACTGTCATCTAATGCAGCCATCCTTGACTGTGGCGGCAGGATGGAAACCTTCTGTACTATTCCCGGTACGCCGCTCTCTTCCAGGAAGGATACCACCGCTTCACCGGTTCCCAATGCCATGATGGTCTCGAACGTATTGAACTCCGGGTTTTCCCTATAGGATTCTGCCGCCGCCTTAACCGCCTTCTGGTCCGCCGGCGTATATGCATGTAATGCGTGCTGCACCTTGTTGCCTAGCTGCGCCAGCACTCCGTCAGGAATGTCCTTGGGATTCTGTGTGCAGAAGTATACTCCCACGCCCTTTGAACGTATGAGCTTAACAACCTGCTCTACCTTATCCACTAATGCCTTGGGTGCATCCTTGAAAAGTAAATGTGCTTCATCAAAGAAAAACACCATCTTTGGCTTATCCAGATCTCCCACCTCAGGCAGGCACTCAAAAAGCTCTGACAAGAGCCACAGCAAAAATGTGGAATACAGCTTGCCATTTCCAATAAGGCTGCTGCTATCTAACACATTGATCATTCCTCTGCCGCCCTCACCTATGGCAAACAGATCCGCAACATTGAGAGCTGTCTCTCCGAAAAATGTCTCCCCGCCTGCAATCTCAAGGGCAACCACTGCACGAATGATAGCTGCGATGGACTGAGGACTCATCTTACCGTACTCTGCCTCTAAGTCCTTGCTGTTCTCCGACACATAATTGAGCATTGCCTTAAGATCCTTTGTGTCAATAAGCAGGAGGCTGTTGTCATCTGCAATCTTAAAAACTATGGATAGAATATCCGATTGAAGATCATTTAATTCCATGATCCTTGCAAGAAGAAGCGGTCCCATCTCGGAAATGGTTGTTCTTAGCTGAATCCCCTTCTGTCCGTAAAGATCCCACAGTGTTACCGGATACCCTTTATAAGAAAAGCCTGCACCGGCAAGTCCGAATCTCTCAATCCTTGCCTGCATATCAGGGCTGTCTACACCTGCATCCGCAATTCCTGAAAGGTCTCCCTTCACATCTGCAAGAAACACCGGTACACCCATATCTGAAAAGCTCTCTGCCATAACCTTGAGGGTCACAGTCTTGCCTGTTCCCGTAGCTCCTGCCACCAGCCCATGACGGTTGGCAAGCTTCGGAGTAAGATACACCCTCTCTCCCTTATCATTATTGGCAACCCAAATTCTATTCTCTGCTAACATAATCGTCCTCCTATACTCTTACTTTGCTATTTTCAAAGTTTCCATTAATGCATCCTGCAATATTCTTGAAACATTTAAATTAGCTTCATCTGCCGCCTGATTAAGCCATCCGGGAATGCTAACATTTCTCCGAACTGCTCTATTATTAACTTTTTGCCTATAAGCATCCAGATCTACATCCACAAGAGAGACAAATGAATCGCCATTTCCCGCAAACTCTGTCTCTGATACTACAATTTCTGAAATATTACTTGGTTTTGGAAGCATTGAATCTTCTTTGTCAAAACATGCTGATCCTATATAATCTCTTGCCATAGAATAGGCATCCTCTATTCCGAAGCCTTCTGTGAATCCTTTTAAATCCGGAATATTAATTAAATAGGTATCTTTTGAATCATGAGTTTGGGTAAAAACTACCGGATATATAAGCACCATATCATTATCTCCTTCTAAATTCTATATATTCCATTTTTTTAATATACTTTTTGCCAACTGTTCGTTTATTTCTTTGTGCCTAGGTATCTGCTCTTCATCACTACCTCTTTTGTATACATCATGTCGGCTTCCGTTTCTAACTAATTGAAAACCCACTGCTTCCAACTTTTTAACTAAATCCCTTCTTTTCATTGGCACCTCCATCCCAACCACACTATATTATACACAAAAATTGTGTATGTGTCAAGAACACATACACAATTTTTATACAACGTATTTACAAATAAAATATTTTTACTTCTTCTTCCCCTGCTTTCTTATAGTCTCCGCAATCTTTAAAAAGCTGTCGGTCTTCACAATGGCAACTCCCTGAGACTCATCTCCCAATACAATTAGCTGATCTCCAGGTGAAATATCAAATATCTTCCTGGCTTTTGCAGGAATAACAATCTGTCCCTTATCGCCCACTGTCACAATCCCGAAAAGATGCTTTCCCTTTGGAGGAACACCTATTCCCATATTATCCGTCGGCTCGTAGTTGGCAAGATCATCAATGGACACATTAAATGCTTCCGCTAACAGCTTGCATTTATCAAGGGATGGCTCACTATCGCCGGATTCCCATTTCGCCACAGCTTGCCTTGTAACTCCAACCTTCTCCGCAAGCTCCTCCTGGGTCAACTGATTCAATTTTCTAAGCTCCACAAGGTTATCCTTGAACATGTCTCTCCTCCTCGACTAAATTGCTGTTTAGTTAATTTTTGTTTTTGTATGACGTACGCAGGTAAACTGACAGTATGGTACGTTTTGTATGACTTTCTGTACGGCGATAAGAGTTTCTAAGTATCCCGTTAAAGCTTTGATGACGTACGCGGCAAGGTGCTTAGTCGCCATCCATGGCTCCGGCGCACCTGCTCGGCATCCATGCCTCGCATCCGCTGGTGATTTTAGGGATACTAAGAGACTCTATATCACCTCCCAGATGTCATACAAAACGCACCATACTGTCAGCTTACCTGCTGGTCGTGGATACCGAAACTATAACACAATATACTTTATAAGTCCCAATTATACAAATGATTGTTTAATATTTACATTTTATTAAGTATCTTTTGCCAACAAACAGCCGTCTG
>JAFUXG010000013.1 GCA_017470935.1 Lachnospiraceae bacterium | reverse complement strand
TTATATTAGACATAATTGCCTCCTTTCCCACCGCTTATGGACAGGATGTAATCATAACATATGTGAAAGATTAAATTCCAGTTATGTAAGACTAAATTCTACCAGAAGAAGGAATAGTGGAATTTAAAAATTCATTTTAGGCTATGTGAATATGCAGTCTTTTTTAATTGACTTTACCATAAGCGAGTAGTAAAATTTTAATGTTTGGTTAGAATACACTAACACCAAGGAAATTAAGGGGGATGTAACATGAAGTATTCATTTAAAGCATGGTTTTACGGATATTTTTTTCATAGTGCCTGTAAGCCTATTTATAGAAAAAGAGGGATATCGAAAAAAAGTATAATAGAAATCGCGGTGGAGCATAAGAAGATAACCATTCGGGCAAAGGATATGAATGATGATAGATTATTATCATCGTACATAATGGGAATATATTTTATTGCAATGAACCGGAATACAGGTTTGTCAGCAGAGGAGAATTATAAGATTTTGGAGACAGGACTTGCCTCGTCTAAGATGTTCAGAAAAGGACTTGGAAGTGCAGAAGCTTATCTTGATGAAAAAAACATGCCCGGCAGAATAAAGTGGGCGGAAGAAAGCAGGCTGAGAAAAAATGAGAATAACTGGGTATTGGATGTATTGCCAAAATGCGATGAGTATGATCTGGGCTACGAGTATTATGAGTGTGGCATATGTAAGATCTGTCAGGATGAGGGCTGTCCGGAACTTGCAAGATATATGTGCCGTTTGGATTATCTGATAGCTGACATAATGAATGCTAAGCTTGTGCGGACCAAAACCCTTGCGGAGGGAGGAGACTCCTGTGATTTCAGATACAGCATTAAGAAAAACGGGGATTCTTAAGATGCAGCGCTTCTACATAGTATATTAAATTGCTTCAAATGCCTGTCTTATTTGTTGCAGAAATCTTTCTGCAATTGGCGAAAAGGTCTGGTATTTCTTCCAGACAAGATATAGTTTTGTTTCAAGCCTTGGAGTAAGAGGACGAAATACAAGTCCGCTTTCACAAGAAGTATCGATTAGCTTGTCAAAGGTAAGAAGATAACCAAGGTGCTCCTTGGCAAACAGTGATGCATTATATGATAGGCGGAAAGAACCTTCAAGATGAAGCTTGTCCATCTTATCCTTTGCCCAGCCCGGAATATCATTTATCCAGCTCTGACCTGAACAGAATAGAGGAAGTCCGATAAGATCATCAACCTTGATGGTCTTTTTCTTTGCAAGTGGAACATCATCTGGCATTACAACGCCCCATATATCAGATTCGGGGAAAATGATTGATTCATATTTTGAGGGATTGGGAGTCTCCGCTAAAACTGCAAAATCCAAGAGCCCTTTATCCAGTTTTTCTGCCACCTGTTCAGTATCACCGCTGGTGATGTAATAATGCAGCCCCGGATAACTCTGTTTGAATGTGTTTATCTCTCTGGCAAGCAGGCTGATCTGGTAGGATTCAGCAAGTCCGAAATAAAGTTCGCCCCCTGTAATGTCGTCAAGAGAGACAAACTCCTTTTCAATCTTATCTGCCATACTTACAAGATCCTCGGCTCGCTTACGAAGTAATACGCCCTCGTCGGTAAGCTTTATACTAAAGCTGTGTCGGGTGAAGAGCTTCTTTCCCAACTCATTTTCCAGGGATTTTAGCTGTTTTGATAATGTGGGCTGAGTGACATGTAGAATCTCAGCGGCTCGGGTCATATTTTCTTCTCTCGCTACGGCAAGAAAGTATCTTAAAGTTCTTATTTCCATGGCAGTTCTCCTAATCTTAATCCATTTGCAATCGTAGGTATTCACATAATTGAGTTATGCACTTGAAAACGCAGTGCCTGAGAAACCACAGTGCACTCGAAATACAGTGCATTTCTCGTTCAAGGCATTCGCCCTATAGGCATATTATGTTGATGTGCTTCTGTGTTCAAGCACCCATCGTACATAGTATAAACATGCATGCATAGCTCAATAATGTATGATATTCCAATTAAGAATATCATGATATTCATTATAACTATTAGCGAATCTTTTTACAAGCATTTATAATGTAAACAATAAAAGTGATGCAAGGGAAGTGAAACATATTATGGATTTGGATAATATTAAGCAAAATCTAAGTGATGCAGGATGCAATAAGGATGATTCGGTAATTATCCTTAAAATGTGCGAGTCAGGAAATATGGAAGGCGCTCTGCAGATGATGAGAAAGGATCGGTGCAGACTTATTGATGAACTGCATGAAAGTGGAAGAAAGGTCGATAGGATGGATTATCTGATAAGACAGACAGAAAAAGAGATAGCTGTTAAGGGTTAACTAATAAGCCTGCAAATAAAAATCATGGCTAAATTTATAAATTTTGAGAATTAAGGAGGTAGCGTAACATGATGAAAGCAGAGGAATTGAAACTGGTAACGGAGTGGGATAAGACTTTTCCAAAGAGTGACAAGGTGGAGCACAGCAAGGTGACATTCATAAATCATTTTGGAATTACACTTGCTGCTGATATGTATGTACCAAAGAATGCAGAGGGCAGGATGCCTGCAATAGCTGTATCCGGTCCTTTCGGAGCATGTAAGGAACAGTCATCAGGACTTTACGCCCAGACTATGGCAGAGAGGGGATTTCTTACGGTTGCATTTGACCCTTCCTTCACAGGTGAATCAGGAGGGTTCCCACGTGCCATGCATTCACCGGATATAGATGTGGAGGATTTTCAGGCGGCTGTGGATTTTCTCTCTGTTCAGGATAATGTTGACCCTGAGCGTATAGGAATTATCGGCATATGCGGATGGGGCGGTATGGCATTGCAGACTGCTTGTGTAGACACAAGAATCAAGGCAACGGTTACATCTACCATGTATGATATGTCACGGGTTGCAGGAAACGGATATTTTGATGCGGCTGATAATAAGGAAGCAAGAAAAGAAGCGAGAGAAGCCATTAATAAACAGCGCACAGAGGATTACAGGAGCGGTACTTATGCAATGGCCGGTGGTGTAGTTGATCCCCTTCCGAAGGATGCTCCATTCTTTGTAAAGGATTATTACGATTATTATAAGACAGAAAGAGGATATCATGCCCGTTCCCTGAATTCTAATGAAGGCTGGGCTGTACAGGCAGGGACATCCCTTGCAAATACAAGACTGTTTACTTATGCGGGAGAGATTGACAGTGCAGTACTGATGATTCATGGAGAGAAGGCACATTCATGCTATATGAGTCAGGATGCTTTCAAGCTTCTGAAGGGAGATAACAAGGAGCTTCTCATCATACCTGATGCTGTGCATACGGATTTGTATGACGGTGGCGGGAAGGATGCAATTCCCTTTGACAAGATGGAGGATTTCTTTAAAAAGAATCTGTAATTAAAAGGAAGAATATGGATAAATGAGCATCGCAGAGAACTATGTGTACGCAAAGAACTATGTGAAAAACGCATGGAACCGCAGGCAATATGAAAAAACTATATGTAACGAAAGGTGGAGGTGTTAATGGAAAAGAAGAACATTATCTGTGTCATGGTTATGGCTGCGATATTGTTAGGCGGAATATTCATATTGAAGAATAACACCGTTTCAGTTGCAGCAACAAAAATAAATGTGAATATAGGCGGAAAGAATTTCACTGCAACTCTTGAGGATAATGCCTCCGCCAAAGCCTTTGCAAAGCACTTGCCGGAATCATTTAATATGTCGGAATTAAATGGTAATGAGAAGTATAAATATCTGGACTATGAACTGCCTGCTGATGAAAAGAAGGTAGGCACTATACATGCCGGTGATATCATGCTGTATGGAAATGACTGTATTGTAATCTTTTATAAATCATTTATCACGCCGTATTCGTATACCAGGCTTGGAAAGCTTGATGACACTAAAGGACTGAAGAATGCGGTGACTGATAGTGATGTGAAGGTAAGCTTTTCTAAAAAGAGGAGTAGGAAAATATCGCTTAATAAAACAGCACTCAAGCTCGTTAAAGGTAAGAAGTATAAGCTTAAGTTGAAAAATGCAAAGACAGCAAAAGTAAAATGGAGCAGTCGGAATAAGAAGGTAGCTGCCGTCAATAAAAGCGGCAGAGTAACGGCGAAGAAAAAAGGCGGTACTACGGTTACTGCAACCTATGGCAAGAAGATGTATAAATGCAGGGTTACGGTTGTTGATAAAAAGACTGCTGATAATACTGCTGAGAAATCTCAATCATCGGATATAGTGAAGCAGGAGACTGACAATAATTCTACTTCACAGGATACAATCAAGGAGGGGAAGGATATGGTACTATTGATCAATGATACAGAAGTTGAAGTTTTATGGGAAGATAATGAAAGTGTCAGAGAAATTGAGAAAATGGCAGAAGACAAAGATATCTCTATTGCTATGTCAGGCTATGGTGGATTTGAACAGGTCGGGTCACTTGGTACAAGTATTACAAGAAATGACGTTCAGATGACCACTTCATCAGGTGATATAGTACTGTATTCGGGAAGCAATATAGTAATATTCTATGGGTCAAACAGTTGGAGCTATACAAAGCTGGGCAAAGTTATCAATAAGACTGATGAAGAACTGACGAAACTGTTAAGCGGAAGTGATATAGTAATGACAATAAAATTCAAATAATAACCTCTGCACTTGTAAGGCTTGTACGCAGATATACAGAGATTGGTGAGCTTGACAAGAAAGTGCTTAACGAGTTCATTGAACGTGTAGAGGTACATCAGGGTGTAGGGAGCAGGTACCACATGACACAGCAGATAGATGTGTATTTCAACTTTATCGGACAGTTTCAAGTGCCTGCAACAGAGAATGACGCAGACGATAAGACAGCGGAGCTTGTAAGAAAAGCAATTTGATATATGCCAGTAAATAATGGGATAAAAGAGCTTTACTATTTCAGATAAGGGTTGTTTCCTTTCATGATAGTAAGGCTTTTTTATTGCAGTAATTTCCGTAATAATTCTGTATAGAATTGAGATTAAATGGAGGAAGTTGTAGAAAAATACTATTAAGAAATGATGGTATTATGTGATAGATTGTGGGAAAGTGAATTGTCCCGCAATCTGTTGAAAAGATATGGAAATATATAGAATGAAATGATATACTGTTTTTGTTGTTGATAATGACAATTAACATTTTCCGTGCTTCTCATAGTGTTATTTACGATGTTACGGAAAGTAACAGGGATGTTACAGTTAGTGTATGGTGTCTAAAAAAGAAATTGTCATAAGATGATTTTGAAAAAATAATTGTATCATTGCAGAGAAGGAGGTCATCTTATATGACATTTGGAGAAAAATTAAAAGAGGCAAGAAAACTTTCAGGTTTATCACAGGAACAATTTGCGGAGGCTCTTAATATCTCAAGATCAGCTGTGGCAAAATGGGAGAATAACATGGGAATTCCTGATGTTGCAAATTTGAAAAGTATTTCAAAATTATTAAACATTAGCATAGATTGTCTTCTTGATAATAATGTAGATATCGAAGCCAATCAAATTAAGCCTAATATTGTTAAAGATAACACTTATTTGAATAATGATTGTATTGAATTGTGTCCAGAATATGAAGGGTACTATTGTGCAATAGAGCTTATTGGTTGGAATGATGGAGTTTATGATGTGATAATAATTGGACAAGATAGTAATTTCTTATATTATCAAAAGAGTTATAAAAAGAAGTTAGTTTATGGAATGATAGGGAAGAAATATATTGTTTGCTCCTATGTCAAGATTTAGTACAAATTAAAATGAGATGTTCTGTCAGCTAAGCTGCTGGAAGAGACATTACCCTTTCGTACAACTTTTCATATTCGTCAGGTGACATGTAATCACAATGACTATGAATTCTGATTGTATTAT
>JAFUXG010000012.1 GCA_017470935.1 Lachnospiraceae bacterium | reverse complement strand
GACTAAGCACCTTGCCACGGACAGTACCAAAGTCTATCCGGGACATCTAGAAGTTCTTATCCCGTCCAATCCGCCATCTGACCTGAGGGTATCTGTGCAAGGCATACGGCGTACGGTTTCAAAATTTAACTAAACAGTAATATCTTAAACCTTATACCCGACACCCCATACTGTCTTAACAAACTTAGGCTTCCTTGGCTCATCACCCAGCTTTTCCCTAAGTCTTGCAATATGCGCCATGACAGTGTTATTGCTGCCCTCAAGATATTTCTCTCCCCAAACATTTTCAAAAAGCTCCTCAGAGGATACGACAATTCCCTTTCTCTCACATAGATACCATAAGATATCAAACTCCATTGGTGTCAGCAAAAGCTCCCTTCCGTACAGCTCACATTTATGGGTATCCTTGCAGACATACAGGCCGTCATGGTCAAAATCTGCAGGAGCTTCATGTTCAGGAGTATTATATCTTGTATATCTTCTAAGCTGTGTCTTAACTCTTGCAACAACCTCTAAGGGATTAAATGGTTTCGTCATATAATCATCCGCTCCCATTGAAAGCCCGTTAATCTTGTCCATATCAGAGGATCTTGCTGTCAGCATTATTATAGGAAACAGATAGCTTTCACGTATCTGTCTGCAGAGTGTCAGCCCATCCATATCAGGCAGCATAATATCCAGTATCGCCAGACTTATACCGCCCTTTTCAATCTCATTTATAGCAGCTTTGGCACATTCTGTTTTAATTACCATATATCCCTCATTTATAAGATAAACCTCTACAAGATCAGCTATTTCTTTTTCATCCTCAACTATAAGTATTTTTTCTTTCATAGTGCTCCCTTTTACTCCTATTCCAGTACCATATCTTTACTCAGTCTTCCGAACAGTTAAGAACAATCCTTCCGTTCCACTTCAGGATTTGTTCCTAAGTCGCCTTTGCAAAGATACTGTTTTCCATAATTATCAGCCTCTGTCTACATTCTAACAGAAAACTGCATTTCTTCCAGTCCAAAAGAAAAAAGTAAGAAAATCGTAAGGTTTTGCACATGTTATAATAAAACTAAAATAATTCTTCTCTTATCTATTTCCCAAAAAAAATAAATTGCAGAGGCACTTTTGACAGATTACACAAGCGAGTATTATATCAATGCTGTCACCAATGAATATCAGTGGTATTCTATCAAGCCGGATTATCACTCTCTCAAGCTTGAGCAGGGCGGGGATGACTTTTTTAAGAATATGGCCCATGATGCCGAGAAGATTGTCTACGAGGAAGATAAGCATATCTTCATGAAGGATATTCAGAAGAATAACATGACAAGGATCTTAAGGCTTCTGACGTATTTGACAGAGCCGATAACCTTATGTATAAGAACAAGAAAGAATTAAAAGGAATCGCTTGAACATTGATCAGCGATTCCTATAATATGCAAACATATATTGCTGGTACACCCCGTTATATGGACTGTAATCATCAAATGGATAACCGTTAGAATATTCTGTCTCTAACACCCTCTTGATCCACACATCCACAGGGAAGGCATCAAGATGGTGAAGTCCAAAAAGCAGCATACAGCTTGCAACCTTTTTCCCCACACCATATAATCCTGTAAGATTATTAAGCACTTCATCATCAGTGCCGATACCGATCTTCTCTAAATCTATCTCCCCGTTACAAACCGCCTCTGCGGCACGCCTGACGTATTTATCACGGTACCCCAGCTTACACTGCGCTAATGCTTCCTCAGTCATATCAGCTATTGCTTCAGGAGTAGGAAATGTATAATACACCTCTCCTCTGCTGTCTGTCTTCTTCTTGCCTGCACGCTCAGCAAGCTTTTCTATTGAAGCCTTGATGGCAGGAATATTTCTGTTCTGGGAAATGATAAAGCTGATAAGCGCCTCCCATGAATCCTGCTTGAGAATTCTTATACCTCTCTCATGCTCAGCAGCCTCATACAGAAATGGATCTGAATTAACATCTATCTTCTCTCTGATGCTGCGGTAATCCTCTCCCATATCAAGGTAGACACTCCATATATTCTCATACTCTTCCTTTGTACAGTCCATTTTGTATATACATAGGTTATCATCCGGTGTACCTACTTGTATGGCTTTTTTTTCATTCTCTTTCCTGGGATGTTTCTGCGACGCAATATCACTATCATCAGCATCTACATCCAGACCACTGTACTTCTCTGCTTTCCATATACACAGACAGGAATCCCCGTGAATTATCCGATAGCCATCATTTTCTATAGGCTGCCACCGAAAGCACTGTCCACTGTCTGCAATTTTTTGAAGATCAAAATCGTCTGTTATCTGTATCTCAATCATTTGTACATCCTCTCATATCTTGTCCAAACTAAAAAGTTATTTAATTATATCACAAAAAGCACAATTGTTCCATTCCCGGTAAAACATCATCACATACTCTATACAATACTCAAAGCAGAAAACAAAAGGGTATCACAGTATGACACCCCTAACAAATATCTCAATTCCAATAAATATAAGAATCAATCCTCCCAATACAGAGGCTTTCTTTGCCAGTTTCATTCCAACCCTTATACCTATCCTAAGTCCGGTCTGGCATATAATATATGTTACAACGGCAATTATTACAGAACTCAGAAATGCCATATGGCACTTGTAATCTGCAATGGTAAATCCAACAGACAATGCGTCTATTGATGTGGCAATTCCCTGGATAATTAATTCCTTATTAGTATTTCTTTCCGAATCTCCGTCACTCTCTTCATCATCCTGAAATGCCTCAAATATCATTTTCCCGCCAATGCAGAGAAGAAGAGCCAATGCGATCCATGGTATCCATTTCTGAAATTGTTCAAAGGTTTCCAACAGGTAATGTACCAGCAGCCAGCCTAACATTGGCATAAGGAACTGAAAGCCTGCAAATGTGCCTGCAATCCTCGCCTTCATTCCACCCTTCATATCCGGCGCATGAAGACCGTTAGCTATGGAAACAGAAAACGCATCCATTGCAAGTCCCACACCAAGCATTATACTGTTTATCACAAATCCGTATATCGACATTTTATCCTCTCAAAAATCCGTTGATTATCTGCTCCTCAGCCTCAGTAAGTCCTAGGGGCATAAGCTTAATAAGCTGTTCCCCTGCTATCTTGCCTATGGCTGCCTCATGGAAAAGCTCTGCATCCACACTCTTAATCTGTACCATTTCCATCTCGGTGTAGCAGCTGCCCTCTTCCATATACACCTCTGTGCCCGGATTAAGCATTCGCTTACCAGCTGTTGGCATAGCCTAATCTAAGCTTTACCCTCTCTGTTATGGACTTGTCTGTTATGTCCTCACCATTTAACAAGATACGGCCCGACACCATTTTCTCTATACATGCAATATGTCTTGCAAGGGTTGACTTTCCACCTCCGTTAGGTCCTGTTATTACTACAAATTTATTATCCGGTATAGTCAAGCTGACATCCTTTATTATCTCCTTTGTCTGACCGTCAGCCCCCACACTGAATGATACATTCTTTAATTCAAGCATAAGCCTGCTTCCTCCTTATGATTGAAAACGTTTGCACAAATATAATCTGCAAAGCCCATTGTAACACAATTACAATAATAATCAAGAAGGAAAAACGCTGTCACATCAGTCGTATGACAGCGCCTTTATAAGCTTAACTCCTAATTTAATTAAAACATCATTAAGTGCCGACAGGGTTTCTCTCATATTATCAGCCGTACAGTTATATCCCATATGTCCCAGCCTTATGACCTCTCCCTCCATCACATCAAAGGAGCCTGCAATAAGAATATTATGATCATCTCTCATATGAGTGATTATATCTTCCGACTTCACACCATCAGGAACCTTGAACACCGTAACCGTGTTGGAATAACCGTTTTCCCCGTATAAATGAAGCCCCGAAGCTGTAAGTGCCTTCCTTGTCTTAGCCGCCACCTCCGCATGGCGCTTAAGTATATCCTTATCAGCCTTAATGTTATCAAGTGCAATTTTAAGTCCATATATGTCACTTATTGGCATTGAGTAAGGGAACCATTTATTCTCATAGTAATTTTTGAACACGGTCAAATTTGCATAGAATGACGGTATCCTTGTCCTGCGGTCTTCCATTACCTTCTTGGCAGCATCACTGATGGTCACAAGGGTAAGTCCTATGGGACATGATATAGCTTTCTGCGAACCACCGCACAATATATCAATTTCATCCTTATCCACATCCACCGGATTGCCCATCATTCCCGATACAGAATCAACCACGGTCAAAATTCCGTATTCCTTAAGAAGGGGACATATTTTTGAGATATCATTTAACATGCCGCTGGGAGTATCGCAGTGAACAACTGTGGCATACTTGAAATCATGATCCTTTTCAATGTACTCACGTAACGGATCGATTGCTATCTCATATCTGTAATCAGTAGTGTATAGAACCGGCTCACCGCCATACAGGGAAACAAAGTCAGCAAAGCCCTTTCCAAAAACTCCGTTGTCAAGAACGAGAACTCTGTCTCCGGCTTCCGTAAGGGAGGCAACCGCTGCCTCCAGACCAAGAATTCCTTCACCCGATAATATCAGGCTCTCATTCTTCGTGTGAAGGAGCTCGCTGTAAAGCTCACATGTACCCTTATAAAAATCAAAAAATTCTGTATCAATATCAGGATTACCGGTCTCCACACTTCTGGCAAGTCTCACATTTTCCGCAACCATTGTAGGTCCCGGTGTCATCATCTTATACATCCAATCACTCCCTATTAAAAATTATACTTCGTCACTTAACAAAGTTGAAATATATTATTCTATCCATATCCGCTCTATGAAAAGAATACTAAGTCCTATGAGGTATAAACTATAATTACTCCATATAATATATCACCTATGACGCCTGAAGTATAATTGCAATTGTATATGTCTGGCGATAGTAAAAGGTTATGTCAAAATTATCTAAGGGCATCCTTCATACACTTCACGTATTCACCTACATACCTTGGAGCATCCTTGCCATGCTTTTCAATCAGCTTGATTATGGCTGACCCAACTATGGCACCATCGGATATATCCGCCATTTTCTTAGCCTGCTCAGGAGTAGATATTCCAAAGCCTATTGCGCAAGGTATATCAGTATTTTCGCGAACAACCTTCACAATGGAAGCAAGGTCTGTCTTTATCTCACTTCTCATACCTGTCACCCCAAGACTTGAGACGATATATAAGAAGCCCTCTGCCTCTTTTGCGATCATTGCGATCCTGTTTTCAGAGGTTGGCGCAATAAGCGATACTAGAGCCACATCATATTGATGGCATAGTCCGGAAAACT
Organism: Lachnospiraceae bacterium; assembly: GCA_017470935.1. Taxonomy (GTDB): domain Bacteria; phylum Bacillota; class Clostridia; order Lachnospirales; family Lachnospiraceae; genus CAG-590. The sequence goes on along the minus strand of JAFUXG010000012.1, from coordinate 14,679 downwards.
CCTCCTTCTCCTCAAAGGGAAGATCCGGAATTATCATTCCGTCAATTCCAATCTCCCGGCATGTCTTAATAAATGCTTCCGCGCCGTATGAGAATACAACATTGGCATAGGTCATAAATACCATCGGTGTGTCAATATCCTTACGCAGCTCCTTCACTAGCACGAACACCTTATCAGTGGTTATTCCTCCCGAAAGCGCCCTTAGGTTAGCCCCCTGAATGACCGGTCCCTCAGCTGTTGGATCTGAAAAAGGAATACCAAGCTCAATAAGGTCTGCACCATTATCAACAGCAGCCTTAACAACAGCCTTTGTTGTCTCTATGTCAGGATCTCCACAGGTTATAAATGCAATAAATGCTTTTCCATTTTCAAATGCTTTACTTATGTTACTCATGAATATCCTCCCCTCTGTAACGGGCAATGGCTGCACAGTCCTTGTCGCCTCTGCCTGATATGGTAATCGCAATTATCTTATCACTACTAAGTGTGGGGGCCAGCTTCATGGCATATGCCACTGCATGCGCCGACTCAATAGCAGGAATTATCCCTTCCGTTTTTGCCAGATATTCAAAGGCATTCACCGCCTCTTCATCTGTGATGGAGACATACTCTGCCCTTCCTATATCATGGAGATATGCATGCTCAGGTCCGATTCCCGGATAGTCAAGTCCAGCTGATATTGAATATACAGGAGCTATCTGTCCGAACTTATCCTGACAAAAATATGATTTCATTCCATGGAAGATACCGACCTTGCCCGTTGCTATTGTAGCTGCTGTCTCAAAGGTATCAACTCCACGTCCTGCCGCCTCACAGCCTATAAGCCTTACATCCTTATCCTCGATAAAATGATAGAAGCTTCCGATCGCATTGGAGCCTCCTCCCACACATGCTATGACTGCATCCGGAAGTCTGCCCTCTTTTTCAAGCATCTGCTCCTTTGTCTCCTTGGATATTACCGCCTGAAAATCTCTTACTATCGTAGGAAATGGATGAGGTCCCATGACAGAACCAAGACAGTAATGAGTGTCAGCAATTCTGGATGTCCACTCCCTCATAGCTTCAGATACTGCATCCTTAAGTGTTGCAGTACCGGTCTTGACCGGAATTACATCTGCACCAAGAAGGCGCATTCTATATACATTTAACGCCTGACGCTTTGTGTCCTCTTCACCCATAAAAACAACACATTCCATACCCATAAGTGCTGCTGCCGTTGCTGTTGCAACTCCATGCTGTCCTGCACCCGTCTCAGCGATAAGTCTTGTCTTTCCCATTTTCTTGGCAAGCAGTGCCTGGCCTAGTACATTGTTGATCTTATGGGCACCCGTATGATTAAGGTCTTCTCTCTTAAGATATATCTTAGCACCGCCAAGGTCCTTAGTCATCTTCTCAGCATAGTAAAGTCTGGATGGTCTTCCTGCATACTCATTGAAAAGCTCCGTGAGCTCTTTGTTGAACTCAGAATCATTCTTATAATGATTATACGCTTCCTCCAGTTCAATAACGGCATTCATAAGAGTTTCAGGTATGTACTGGCCGCCATGAATGCCGAAACGTCCATTTTGATTTGTCATAGTGTGTTTCCTCCTATATTGTTATTTAATGACATAAATTCCCGCATCTTTATTGGATCCTTAAGTCCATCCGTCTCAATCCCTGAGCTTACATCCACCGCAAAGGGCTCAAGCTTAGAAACCGCCTCTGACACATTATTGCAGTCGAGCCCGCCTGCAAGAAAATAAGGTCTTTGTATGTTGTTAATAAGATCCCAATCAAAGGTCTTGCCATCACCCATGCCTGCATCCAGCAGTACATAATCAGCACTGCTTTCATTAATCTTATTGATGTCAGCTTCTGGTGTTACCTTAAAGGCTTTGATAATCTGCTTACCTGTAAGCTTTCTAACTTCTTTAATATATGCTTCGTCCTCACTTCCGTGAAGCTGGACAATGTCTATTATTCCATCCTTCAAAAGCGCTGTAACCCGTGATATATCCTCGTCAACAAATACTCCTACAGCCTTGATATCCTTTGAAAGCATGGCTTTTAATTCCTTTGCTTCCAATCGTGTAATATATCTCTTACTTTTTTGCCAGAACACAAAGCCTATATAATCAGGCTTAAGTTCATTCACCACTTCTATATCACAAGGTCTTGTGAGACCGCAGAATTTGATCCTTGTCATTGCACACCTCGCCTATTTTGCTTTAAGCTCTGCAAGCTTTGCCTTTTTATCAGGTGCTCTCATTAAGGTCTCTCCAACAAGCACCGCATCTGCACCGATTTCTCTTAATGCCCTTATGTCAGCATTTGAGCTCACGCCGCTCTCTGAGATATACAATACGTCATCCGATATAAGTCTTCTAAGGCGTACACTGTTTTCTATGTCCACAGTGAAATCCTTAAGATTTCTGTTGTTAACACCTATCATTCTTGCACCTGCATTTATTGCCATGTTGACCTCTGACTCATCATGTGCCTCCACTAATGCCGAAAGGCCAAGCTCATCACATATGCTGATGTATTCCTTTATCTGTCCTTCAGAAAGTATGGAACATATAAGCAGCACTGCAGAAGCGCCAAGTCTCTTTGCCTCATAGATCATGTATTCATCTACCGTAAAATCCTTCCTGATACATGGTATGGATACATTCTCCGTTATCTCTTTAAGATATTCATCACTTCCAAGAAACCACTTTGGTTCTGTAAGAACGGATATACAATCCGCTCCCGCTGCCTCGTAGGATCTTGCTATATCCAGATAAGGGAAGTCCTCTGCAATTATTCCCTTTGACGGCGAAGCCTTCTTGCACTCGCATATAAATGATATATCATCCTTCTTAAGTGCATTCTCAAAGGCAAAGCTGCCTTTTGCCATGGAGACGGCTGCTGCCTTCACTTCTTCAAGGGAACGTCTTTTCTTTGCCTCAGCCACTCTGTATCTTGCATGCTCTGCAAGCTGGTCAAGTATATTCATCACTTTGTCTCCCTTTATTTCTACAGCCTTGTGAATTATTTATCACCAGGCCGTTCAATATATTACTGCTATATATCCTGCCATTTATACAAAAAAGTAATTACCGGTTACTTACCTCGATAAATTTCTCTAATGTAGCCAGAGCCTTGCCGGAATCAATAATCTCAGCAGCCAGAGAAACTCCATCCTTGAAGCTGTCTGCTTTGCCTCCAATGTAAAGGGAAGCACCTGCGTTCATAAGCACCGCATCTCTCTTAGGTCCCTTTGCTCCGCCAAGGATCTCTCTTGTGATCTTTGCATTCTCTTCAGGAGTTCCACCCTTTAATTCATCCTTAGTACAGCGTGTAAAGCCAAAGTCCTCAGGCGTGATAACCGACTGACGATACCATCCGTCCTTAATCTCACTTATGGTGGTTGGCGCACTCATTGAAATCTCATCCAGCTTATCCTGCCCGTATACTACCATTCCGCGCTTAACACCGAGATTAACAAGCACCTGGGCAAGAGGACCTACAAGATATTCATCATACACACCAAGAAGCTGCATTGATGGAGTTGCAGGATTGGTAAGTGGCCCAAGAATATTAAATACTGTTCTGAATCCCAGTTCCTTTCTGATGGCTCCCACATATTTCATTGATGTGTGATACTTCTGCGCAAAGAAGAAGCACATTCCAACCTCGTTAAGAAGCTCCACACATTTATCCGGACTCTGATCAATGTTAACACCAAGTGCCTCAAGGCAGTCAGCTGTTCCGCAGAGTGAAGACGCAGCTCTGTTGCCATGCTTTGCAACCTTCATTCCGCCTGCTGCAGCCACAAGTCCTGAAGTGGTTGAAATGTTAAAGCTGCCCGCATTGTCACCGCCTGTTCCCACAATCTCAAATACATCCATTCCCGTATCAACCTTAGTTGCATGGTCTCTCATGGCTGCCGCACATCCTGCGATTTCATCAGTGGTCTCTGCCTTTGCACTCTTTGTTGAAAGTGCAGCAAGAAATGCAGCATTCTGGGTAGGTGTAGTCTCACCACTCATAATCTCATTCATTACTGAGTATGCTTCGTCATAAGTCAAATCCTCTTTGTTAACAATTTTTACAATAGCTTCTTTGATCATTTTTACTTCTCTCCTTTTTTTGAATTGTTTTGTTAAATTAATGTATATTTAAAGTCATAACCGATTAGAAACCTGGAATTAATACTATATTTATCTTTTGTATATTAATCATTACTCTTTAGTTAATCTGCACTATTTCTTTGTTTACCTGCATTTCTCTTTTGCTTATCAATAATTCTTCCTATGTATATAGTTTATCTTAATTAAGATTAAACTCATGTTTTAAGAAAATTCTCAAGCATTCTCTTTCCGTCAGGTGTCATTATTGACTCCGGATGAAATTGCACTCCGTACACCTCATAATCCTTATGCTTAACTGCCATCACCTCACCATCTGCTGTGACTGCAGTAACCGTAAGCACTTCCGGTATAGTCTCCTTATCCGCTGCTAAGGAATGGTATCTCGCCACCGGTGCATTCTTTGGAAGTCCTTCAAACAGCTTACAGGAAAGATCAAATTCCACATCCGACTGTTTGCCATGCATAAGCTTCTTTGCATAGGTTACTGTTGCTCCATAAGCCTGGCATATTGCCTGGTGTCCGAGACACACCCCTAATATAGAAAACTCCTTTCCAAGCTTTTTCACAACATCTACTATCACTCCTGCATTTTCCGGTCTTCCGGGACCCGGTGAAAGAATGATCCTTGACGGATTAAGCTCCCTTATCCCATCAGCCGTCAGTTCATCATTTCTTATGACCTTAATATCCGGATTGATATCTCCTATCATCTGATAGAGGTTAAATGAAAAGCTGTCATAATTATCAATTAACAGTATCATTCTCCACCTCCTGTTTTATAATTATTCATGTTCCCTGTCATCACACATCCTCCTCCTGACTTAAGTTAAGTGCAGTCAGGGACGCCTTTGCTTTGTTAAGGCACTCCTCAAACTCCTTCTCCGATACGGAATCAGCCACAATGCCTGCCCCACTTCTCACAAACACCTTGCCGTTTTTCTTATAGGCTATTCTTATTGCAATACAGGTGTCCATGTTCCCGGTGAAATCTATATATCCTATGGCGCCTCCGTATATTCCCCTCTTGTTATTCTCTAATTCTCCTATAAGCTGGCAGGCTCTTATCTTTGGAGCACCTGAAAGGGTTCCTGCGGGAAGCACCGCCTCTATAGCATCAAGTGCATCCTTATCCTCTCTGATCTGCCCACGTACTGTTGAACCGATATGCATAACATGGGAATATCTTTCTATTGATCTTAGCTTTTCAACCCTGACAGTTCCGAAACGGCTTATCTTACCAAGATCATTTCTTCCCAGATCCACTAACATGTTGTGCTCTGCAATCTCCTTCTCATCCGCAAGAAGCTCCTTCTCCAAAGCCTTATCCTCTTCCTCAGTCTTTCCTCTCGGTCTTGTTCCTGCAAGAGGAAATGTGTGAAGCACTCCATCCTCAAGCTTTACCAGCGTCTCCGGTGAAGCTCCTGCCACCTCCACATCAGTTCCTGCGAAATAGAACATATAAGGCGAAGGATTGATGGTCCTCAAAACTCTGTATGTATCAAGCAGGCTTCCCTCAAAGGGTGCACACAATCTGTTGGACAACACGATCTGGAAGATATCACCCTCAAAGATATGCCTCTTAGCCTTCTCAACCATTCCACAGTACTGTTCCTTGTTAAACAGCGGCGTCACCTCTCCGAGAAGTCTTCCCGGTTTGTCTATGCATTTATCGCCATGCCTTATAAGCTTTATCAGTTCTTTAAGCTCATTTACTGCTTTTTCATAAGAAGCTTCAATATTATCAAGGGGCATATTGACTATCAGAATTATCTTCTGCTTAAGATTATCAAATGCAATGACCTTATCAAAAAGCATCAGATCCACATCCTTGAAAGCCTCTGTATCCTCCACCTCGCACCGGACCGCAGGCTCGCTGTACCCCAGATAATCATAGGAGAAGTATCCCACAAGTCCGCCTGTAAATGAAGGAAGATCAGCAAGTTTTGGACTTCTGTAGTCATTAAGTATTTCTCTGATATGCTCTGAGGGATTATCTGTTTTGACTTTTCTATCCCCAATGGTAAGCTCACCATCAACACATGTGATCAGCAGCTTCGGATCATATCCTAAGAAGGTATAACGTCCCCATTTCTCATCAGCCATTGCAGATTCTAACATATAACAATGCGGGGATACGTTCTTAAGAATCCTTACAACCTCAATTGGTGTTGTGAAGTCTGATAATATTTCCGTGCTTACCGGTACAACATCATACTTTCCGGTACCGGCTATATTCTTAACCTCACTTAAACTCGGTACAAAATTCAAATTATCTACCTCCTTTTCTAAACAAAGAAAAGCCCTTGACAGACCTAAATCTGTCAAGGGCGAAAATTCATAATATAAAATCCGCGGTGCCACCTTGATTCACGACAACTCGTGCGCTTAGCAGAATACCTACATATTCCCGACAAATAACGTATGCCCTCACGTCGCAGAATACTCTGAAGCTTATCCATAAACTCTTAACAATCTATTATTATATATCACGCATATACTACACTTGCTATATAAAATGCTTCATTTGACTGCGCCCTCAGCGGTCCATTTGACAACTTGTTTCTCACCTGCTCTCAGCTTATCAGGCTCTCTGTAAAGGCATGATTGCCGTTATCTCCGCTTCAACGGTTTAACTATTAAACTGATAGGATTATATCACTACCAAAAATACCTGTCAATAATTTTTTTAATTAGCCACCTGCATTTACCCCATGTGCTCGCACGAATATACACAATTCCCGGAATCTCTGATAATATCACCGATATAATAATGCAACTCATAATTATTAAAATACATATATCCTGCCCCTAACACATAAGAAAGCAGGTCTCCAAAGCGCTTTCCATCAAACTCCTTAAGCAGCTCCAGTATCCTATAATAATTTCTGAAAAAAAGCTCATTAAGAAGCCACTCACTGCCATCTCTCCCCACATCTGAATATCGGCCATAACTATCGGTATATTCATATATATTAGAATACATATATACCGGCAGAAATTCTAACCATCTATCATAGGTAAAAATCTCCGGCATTGATTTATCACATATCATATATGGTACATCGTTATATCTACTCCGCCCGATATATGCGTCAACATCATCTTCATCAAGATATTTATCCGGATCATATCCGAAACAAATGGTGTCAAAGCGATAGTGATCTATATCCTTCATTTGTTCCAATACAACAATTGCTCCCAATCTCTTTAAATCCTCATCTGAATATTCCTTTGTTACCAGTCTCTTTATATATTTTTCCAGAGCCTTGTTTTTCTCTGACCCCTCTTTACTTATGTCATCAGGTATTTTCCCAAGTATCTTATTACTTATACTTTCAGGCATTTCCCCAAGTATGTCTCTAATTACATAGCTCTTATACCAATCAAACACCTCATGAAGATCACATAACGGCCACTCTTTAAGCTTCTTAAACTCTACATTATCCATATCCTTACATATGTGATCATAGAGAAAAGACCACTCCTCATCATTAAGAAGCTCTTTCTTCTTCTCCTCAAATGCCTCTCTTATGGACTTGATCTCAGGATCCTTCATAATATAACTGCTGCTGGAACTATTAGTTACATAATCTGTCCTTATCTTCATCTATTCTTACCCTCCATTCATGCTCAGATATACTTATATCAATATGGTAAATAATGCTGTCTGATCCCACATAAGCTATAAGCATTGACACCTTCTGTACTCCCTATACATATCCTTGCCAAGAAACTTAATCTCCCTGCTCCTGCCGGTATCTATCACATCAACACGAATGCTGTCCTTATAACCTACAGCATTGTCTATCTCTACCATCTGCACTAACTTAGATATAATCTCAATAGGTACCTCAGTCCGTTCAAGTTTGTCAAAAACCTTATTCCGCCTGATAATAACAAGCCTGTCATTACACACATAGGCATACTCCGCCTCAATCTTTCTGGCAGAATAATTCTCCCCAAAGCATATACTGTGACTTTCATCACGTTCAAATAACAATGTAAGCTCCAGCTTACAGTCCTTAATTCCACAACCTTCAACTAGCTCTATTGCTCCCTCATCAGGAGTGAATATCTCATCTATATTTGTACCAGCTTCTAAGCCTTCAGCTATTACAGTATATGGAGCAAGACTATCCTCTTCATTATCCACTGAAAATGTGCTTATATTATCATTGATTGCCTCATCACTATATCCTACAACAAAGGGTATTATTATAGGATCTTCAGCAATAACATCAAGAAAGTCTTTATCCTCCTCATGTGAAGTTGTCCTATCCTCTCCACGGACAACAAAACATTCCAGGTTTTCATTATTCTCAGCCAGCTTTCTAAGTAACTCAGCCGAGGATTCATTAACAGAAAGATAATGGACATAATGTCCCGTCATCTCAAGCATCATCCAAAGACCCCCCTTCCTGCAAAATACATATCTCCACCGTCACTGACACTGCCAAGGCTTACGAATGGTAATCTCGGGTCACGTCTAAGTCTATCCCTAAGGATATGATAATCATCAGTCTTTTCCACAGAATCCCTAGCCAGATAGTCTTTCACAAAGGGAATATCATAGACTCCCTTGAAGGAATAGATATCCTTACCAATATAATATCCCACCTTATGATCAAGCAGAATAAACGGGCAGTGTCCATCCTCAGTAGTACCATACTTCTCCGGCTGGAATTCAAATCTAAGCTTACCCTCTGCCTTCTTCTTGTCTAACAGACAGTATGTATCAGCTTCCGATAATCTCTCGTAGAAATCCGGATTCTTTTCATCATCTTCAAGATACCTTCTATAATCATCTATAAACCATCTGTTGCTTTCCGGAATATGGAAATAATCCTCCAATGAGCCATCCCTCAACATGACATTCAATATCTCTCCGTAATAAAGTCCTTGTACCTTAGAAACTACAAATGCTATTCCGCTAACACTTTCAGCAGGCAAATCCTTAATCCAGTTAGGCCATCTCTCATATACAATAAATGAAATATCCGGGTTATTCACCATAAGTTCATCAATTATCTTCTTTTGAGGATTATTATGATCAAACAATATATTCTCCTTAAAGACATACACTCCCGACCCCACATGTATGAGTTCATGCCCATCTATCTCTTCCCTTTCCGGAAAAATGAAGTCAAACTCCTTAGGCTTAGCAAATCCAAACCTATCTGTAATCTTTGCACTCTTAAACAAAGTACCACCTCCTTAATCTCAGCATTTAATTATTGTTGATAAGCTCTAATAACATTCCCTAACAAGTAAATGTTGGCATCATATTACACCACCAGGCAATGTTTTTTTGTTCATACATGAACATTTCAAATATAATTATATGACTAATAAAATCCCATACAAAGCCACTGTGATAAAGCAAAAAAGGGCATCAGCCTATTAATAATAGGCTGATACCCAAATAATGAACAATATCGGTTTACTTTATAAAGCTTTTAATCAAGTAATTACACCTGCTTATAGTATGACAGGAAGTCCCCAAGCTTTTCCATGGCATCCTCAAGCACTTCAATTCTTGGAAGATATACCACCCTGAAATGATCAGGTTCCATCCAGTTAAATCCCTTTCCATTTATGAGAAGCAGTTTTTTATCCTTAAGGAGATCTAAGGCAAATTTCTCATCATCTGTAATATTGAACTTTTTCGTATCAATCTTAGGGAAAATGTAAAATGCTGCCTTAGGTTTAACTGCCGTAATACCCGGAATATCATTTAACGCCTTATATACGTATTCTCTCTGTTCATAGATTCTTCCTCCGGGAACTATATAATCCTTAACACTCTGATAACCCCAAAGGGCAGTCTGTACAATGGACTGAGCAGGGACATTAGAGCAGAGACGCATATTTGACAGCATGTTGATACCCTCAATATAATCCCTTGCAATCCTCTTATTACCGCTTAGAATCATCCATCCTATTCTAAATCCCGCTATCATATGTGATTTGGACAAACCACTGTAGGTTACACAGAAAAGATCCTGTGCCATGGAAGCAATTGAAACATGCTCCTCATCATCCATTACAAGTCTGTCATATATCTCATCAGAGAATATCATAAGCTGATGTTTCCTGGCTATATCAACAATCTGCTTCAATACCTCTCTTGGATATAATGCTCCTGTTGGATTATTGGGATTAATAATAACAATCGCCTTAGTCCTTGGGCTAACCTTCTTCTTCATATCCTCAATATCGGGATTCCACTCTGCCTGTTCATCACATATGTAATGAACTGCTTTACCACCCGCAAGAGTTACACATGCAGTCCAAAGGGGATAATCCGGAGACGGAACCAACACCTCATCCCCATCATCAAGCAGGGCTGACATAGAAAGATTGATAAGCTCACTGACACCATTACCGGTGTATATATCATCCATTGTAACATTAGGAATATTCTTGATCTGCGCATACTGCATGATTGCCTTTCTTGCAGAGAAAAGGCCTCTTGAATCAGAATAGCCTTCACAGTCTGTAAGCTGCCTTCGCATATCATATATAACCTCATCAGGTGTTCTAAAACCAAATGGTGCCGGATTACCAATGTTCAATTTGAGCACCTGCATACCCTCATTCTCCATCCTGGCAGCCTCATCCACAACCGGACCTCTGACATCATATAATACATTATCCAGCTTTGTTGATTTCTTGAACTCTCTCATTCCCTCACCCTTACCTTTCTTTTCTGCAATTATATATTTATTTTCTTTGCTATTAATATCTATACTAGTATTCTTACTGTGTTCTGCTTTTCCAATATCATTTATTTTTATATTGTTTTCCTTTGTATTCTTTTCACCTGTGCTGATCACTTTTGAACTTTTGAATCTTGAACCTGCAATACTATCATCGGCTTTTTTACCATCCATTCCGATCAGCCAGCCAGCCTCAACCTCTAATGAATCCGCCAGAAACTGAAGTATTTCCTTTCTTGGAACAGTCTTGCCAGATACATACTGGCTTATATGGCTCTTGCCAAGCTTTATTCCCTTCTGCTCTGCCATACGGACAAGTTCAATTTGCTTGATCTGTTTTTCCTTCATGCAGCTGTTTAACCTGTCTGCAAATGTTGAATTATCCATGCTTCACGCCTTTCCTTCTATTTTGAACTTTTTCATCATTATACACCTTATCAAAAAAAGTTCAATACTAAATGTAAGATTATTATAAAAAAAGTTCAATTTTATATAATTGAGTTCAATTTCACATCAAAGAGACATAGTCAGAATAAATTATATTATATTTACTCTAGCAGCTATTATAAGTCTTTCCAATAATTACAGATAAAAAATACGGAGCATGTGCTCCGTAAAAATTACAAAAACTAAATTGGAAAATAATATTATCACGTCTTACAAAATCTATTCTTTAATGCTTCCCTTTTGTATATTATCTTTAATAATACCATCAATAACCTGAAAAAGCTTCTCAGAGCCAAGAGCCGTCTTACTCTGCCTTCCATATACCTGGGCTGCACTTACTCCATGCTCTTTCCAGTCTCCCCCATCATTACTATTGTTAAGCATTAAGGGCTGGAGATTATCCATAGCATGGGCGAACTTAGACTCCGGTGTTTCAAATTCCTCAAACTCATCAAAGAGGGCAACAAGCTCCTTCTTCTGATCCTCAGGCAGTAATGAAAATATACGCTCCTTAGCCGCATCCTCTCTCGCCTTCTGAGTTTTCAAATTCTCATCATCATAGGCATAAGTATCTCCGGCATCAATCTCCACAATATCATGAATAAGGCACATAAGCATGACCTTTGCAATATCCACCTCTTCATTGGAATATTCCCTTAGAATATATGCCATTATCGCCATATGCCATGCATGCTCGGCATCATTCTCATTCCTTCCATGACCGGACAGATGAGTCTGCCTGAATATATTTTTCTCTTTATCTATCTCCAAAGCAAAATCAAGCTGCTTTTTTAGCCTATCGTCTATTTCATCTGCCATGCAACAATTCTCCACCGATTCAATCTGAAAAAAAATCCCTTAACCATAACATCAAGCATTATACATGCCCAAAAAAAATCTTCTTATGCCTTGACCATGTACATTATGCTCCAAGTGCCTCATCAATAGCTCTTGCCAGCTGATCAGCACATGAGGTTCCCCGTCCCTTGCAATCATTGCCTCTTAGTATCTCAGCTGCACGCTTTGCATCAGTTCCCTCCAAAAGTCTTCCGATAGCCTTAAGGTTGCCATTACAGCCTCCTGTAAATTGAAGATTATATATCTTTCCCTCATCATCAAGCTCATAGCTGATCTTTGTTGAACATACGCCCTTAGGAGAATATGTGTACTGTTTCATTATCATCACGTCCTTTTCATATACACTTCTAACCAATAAAAACATCAAATATTTTTAGTATGCGTAAATATTATCACGGACAGTATGTAAATGCAAGAACAAACGAAATATACCTTCTCTTAAGATGAACACAGCAAAACCATTGCTTGTTACATTTGTGAAACAAGCAGCAGCTCCTGACTAGTCCTCCCATTTATCGATTATCTCCTCAGCTATTATCCGTTTTGAGACACAGTTATCCATCGCTTTTTTACCAATATATCTGTGGGCATCTGCCTCTGTCATGCCCTCATTGGCTATTAAGAGCCATTTTGCCTTGTTCACAATACGCATCTCTTCAAGCTTATCATCAGCTGTTGAAAGCTTTTTCTCAAGAGATTTGATCTTATCCTGATCTGCACACAAATGTCGTATGCTGTGTTCTATTGTATTCTTATTAATTGGCTTAGGTGCCGGGATAATGCCCTGATCGATAACATGCTCCGCCACATCATCACATATCTCTCCGGGAGCAACAAGCAATACTCCTGATGTGTATCTTGACGCAATATCCAGAGCAAAGTTCACCCCAAGATCATCCGGCAGCGGAGAATTGATCACGACAACATCATATCTTCTGGATAACAGTTCACGCTGTGCAAGAGATATGCTTTTTCTGATCTCTATAACATCAAAGCTTCCATTTGGTATCGATCGCTTTACAAGTGTATTAAATTGTTCGGATGCTGAGACTATCATAAGAGAATATTGTCTTTCAGATTTTGCTTTCATTTGATCTCCTGTCTTTTTGCATAATACTACAATCAATTATTTTCAACCTAAATACAAACCTCAAACAATATTTATAACAAAGTCATTTGTTTCATTCATTATCATTTATTTTATATACTTATATAGCTTTCAATAATTTCCTTCGGCAAAAGCTCATTAATAAAGTCACTTGCCTTTGCAAGCTCACTTGCCTCCTGTCTGGATTTCGGAAGCAGTATTCCCTCAGGATCCATTTCCTTCGGAAGTGTCAGTTTATTTTCGATACCATAAAGCCCTGCATAAATGAGCAACGCATAGGCAAGATATGGATTGCTTAGTGCGTCAGGTGATCGAAGCTCCGCTCTTGTCATCCCCTTAATCTCTGATATATACAGCAGTCCCGCCTCTCCTTCTCCGGACCAGTTAATCCTGTCAGGAGCAGTGGTGTTGCCAAACCTGGTATAGGAACCATCTGTTGGATTAAGGAATATGGTCATATCAGATATCTTGTCAAGTATTCCTGCAGCAGCATATTTGCAAACATCCTGTCCATTGCTATCCTCTGCAAAAACATTGATATGATATCCGTTACCCGGCTTATCTGCAAGGGGCACCGGAGAAAAATCTGCCCAAAGCCCGTTTCTGTCTGCCACAGTATTAACCACCATCTTAAATGTGGTCATCTGATCTGCAGCCTTTAACGGCTTGCCATAATGGAAGTCTATCTCATTCTGCCCCGGACCTCTTTCATGGTGTGAACGTTCAGGTATAAGTCCCATTTTCTCTATAGTAAGGCATATCTCACGGCGGATATTCTCACCTCTGTCCTTCGGTGCAATATCCATATATCCTGCCTCATCATATGGAATGTTGGTCACCTCACCATTATCATCCTTCTTAAAAAGATAGAACTCTGCCTCTGAACTGAAACGAAACTGAACTCCCGCCTGCTTTGCCTTCTTGACCGCATTACGCAGGATATTTCTGGTGTCACCCTCAAAGGAGCTGCCATCTGCAGTACATACATCACAGAACATTCTGACAACCCTGCCGCTGTCCGGTCTCCATGGAAGCACAGCAAGACTTGATGGATCCGGCTTCAGATAAAGACTTGCCCCCTTACAGCCTTCAAAGCCTGCAATATCACGCGGATTGATGGGAATACCATCCTCTATCGCCTTCTTAATCTCCGATGGCATTACAGAAATATTCTTCTGCACACCAAATGCATCCCTGAACGCAAGGCGGATGAACTTGGCATCCTCCCTCTCTATAAACTCCATAATTTCATCTAAGATTTCGTTCATGTCTGTCTCCTTTCTTTGTAAAATTACTGTTTAGTTAACTTTTGTTTTTGTATGGCGGACGCAGGTAAGCTGCCAGCATGGTGCGTTTTGTATGACTTTCTGTACGGTGATAAGAGTTTCTAAGTATCCCGTTAAAGCTATGATGACGTACGCGGCAAGGT
>JAFUXG010000065.1 GCA_017470935.1 Lachnospiraceae bacterium | reverse complement strand
TAAGGAGGAAATAAAAATGGGTTACAGTGAGTTTAAGGGTAAGACAGTTGAGGAAGCACTTACTACTGCTTCAGTAGAGCTTGGAGTTGCAAGCACAGAGCTTGATTATGAGGTTGTTGATAAGGGATCATCTGGTTTTCTTGGTATTGGTGCAAAACAGGCAATTATCAGGGCTAAGAAGAAGAATGACGATTCTGAAGAGACAGTAACACCTGTTAAGAAGAACTACTCAAAGCTTGATGATGATAAAAAGAAAGAGAAAAAGACTAATAGCAGTGATAATGTCAGTAAGGCATCAGGTGATGAGGGTGCAGATAAGGCTGATAAGGTGATTGAGAATAAGGATGAGATCATTAAGAATACTTATGCTTATCTTGATGAATTATTCAAGGCAATGAAGATTGAGACAAAGGTTACTATTGATTTTGATGATTCCAATAACAATATGAACATTAACCTTGAGGGACCTGAGATGGGTATTCTTATTGGTAAGAGAGGCCAGACACTTGATTCATTACAATATCTTATAAGTCTTTTTGTTAATAAGGACAGCAAGGCATACATCCGCGTAAAGCTTGATACTGAGAACTACCGTGCAAGAAGAAAAGAGACACTAGAGCATCTTGCTAAGAATCTTGCATTCAAGGTTAAGAGAAGCAGAAGAAGTGTAACCCTTGAGCCAATGAATCCTTATGAGAGAAGGATCATTCATTCAGCACTTCAGAATGATAAGTATGTTGCAACCAGGTCAGAGGGTGAGGAGCCGTATCGTAAGGTTGTTATATATTTGAAGAAATAGTAAAAAATAATATATATTTCTAAAAATGTGTAGTATAATGAATGCCGCAGGATATATTAATTCTGCGGCATTATAATTAGGGAGATCATAATATGACAGGATTATCCGATACAATAGCTGCTATAGCAACAGGTATGAATCAGGGTGGAATAGGTGTGATCCGTGTAAGCGGTGACCAGGCTGTTGCTGCTGTGGATTCAATATTTGTCCCTAAGAAAAAGGGTAAAGAGGTCAGAAATCTTGATTCTTACACTGCTGCTTATGGTAATGTGATGAATCCGACAGATAATTCGATAATAGATGAGGTTATTGTGCTGGTTATGAAGGCACCCTCTACTTATACTAAGGAAGATGTGGTGGAGATAGATTGTCATGGCGGAATGCAGGTAATGAAGGAGATACTTCATGTGCTTACAAATTTGAATAATATATATTTAGATAAGAATAACAATTGTAATGTTGATGATGTTATTAATAATACAGATGGAGAAATAGATAATAGCATAGATAATATAATATCCAATAACAATAATGAATTAGACAATTTAAATTTAAGGGTCCGTCTCGCGAGACCAGGAGAGTTTACAGAGAGGGCATTTCTTAATGGCCGTATTGATCTGTCACAGGCTGAATCTGTTATGGATCTTATTTCTGCGAAGAGTGAGATTGCGGCAAAGACTGCTCTTTCACAGCTTAAGGGCAGCTTGAGGGATAAGATTATTGATATCAGAAAGAATTTGATCCATAATATCGCATTTATCGAATCAGCTCTTGATGATCCGGAGCATTACAGCTTAGACGGATTTCAGGACAAGCTTTCTGTTATATTAAATGAAAAGAAGCAGGAGATAAGTCACTTAATTGAAACCGCTGATAACGGTAAGATGATGAAGGAGGGAATTCAGACTGTAATTCTCGGAAAGCCTAATGCAGGAAAGTCATCCATATTAAATGTTCTTGCAGGCAAGGACCGCGCTATTGTCACTGATGTGGCGGGAACAACCAGAGATACATTAGAGGAATTTATCTCTATTAACGGAATTCCACTTAACATTATTGATACTGCAGGAATACATGATACAGAAGATGTGGTAGAAAAGATTGGTGTTGACAGATCTATATCTGCTGCAAATCAGGCTGATCTGATTCTTTATATAATTGACTCGTCAGTTCCCCTTGATGATAATGATATTCAGATAATGGAGAGAATTAAGGATAGACAGGTCATCATTTTATCTAACAAATCTGATCTGAAAAATGTGATCAAAGAAGAGGATGTCAGAAAATACCTTGATCATAGGATAATCGAGATAAGTGCTAAGGAGCAGTCAGGCTTTGAAGAATTGTATGAGGAGCTGAATCATTTATTCTTTGAAGGAAGACTATCCTATAATGATGAAATATATATTACTAACGCAAGACATAAGCAGGCCTTGGAGAATGCTCTGTCATCTATTGAGATGGCGCTTGGAAGTATTGAGGACGGAATGCCGGAGGACTTCTACACCATTGATCTTATGTCAGCCTATGAACAACTGGGATTTATCATAGGTGAATCTGTTGAAGATGATTTGGTGGATACAATATTCAGAGAGTTTTGTATGGGAAAGTGATGTGCGCAAGGAAAAAACAAGCGACGCTATAAGCGGCATTTGTTTTTTCCGGCACATCAACGAACAAATTGTCTGCGAAGCAGACGGATAAGCACCGAAGGTGCGAATTTGTGAGTTGGAACGTAGTACATCGAGCCGAAGGCGAGATGGGGAAGTGAGATATTATAATGAATAACTTGGAAGAAACATATGATGCTATAGTTGTGGGTGCAGGCCACGCGGGATGTGAGGCAGCTTTAGCTATGGCAAGAATGGGAATTGAGACAATTATATTTACTGTGAGTATGGACAGTGTGGCTATGATGCCATGTAATCCTAATATTGGCGGTTCATCTAAGGGACATCTTGTTCGTGAGATTGATGCTTTAGGCGGTGAGATGGGTAAGAATATTGACAAGACTTATATTCAGTCTAAGATGCTCAACCGTTCTAAGGGTCCTGCTGTTCATTCACTTCGTGCCCAGGCTGATAAGGTGGAATATACAAAGCAGATGAGAATGACCATGCAAAATACCGACCACCTGACTTTAAGACAGGCAGAGGTGGCAGAGTTGTTACTGGAAAGCCAGACAATGCATTACAATGATAATGATACAAAATTAACTGCAGATAAAATTGAGAGTATAGATACAACTAATAATAAAATTGAGAGTATAGATACAGCTAATAATAAAATTAAGGATAATTCGTTAAATATAGAAAATAATAATTACAGTATAACTAACGAAGAAAGCAGTGTATTTAATAATAAAAAGATCGTTCGTGGTGTCCGCACCAAGTCCGGAGCCACATATTATGCAAAGGCTGTTATCCTATGTACCGGAGTATACTTAAATGCAAGATGTATCTATGGTGATGTGGTGAATCACACAGGACCTAACGGATTATCTGCTGCAACATTTCTTTCCGGTTCATTAGTGGATAACGGAATTCCGGTAAGAAGGTTTAAGACAGGAACACCAGCCAGAATTGATAAGAGAAGCATTGATTTTTCTAAGATGGAGGAACAGTTTGGTGATGAGGAGATCACTCCCTTCTCATTTACTAATAAGGCTTGTGATATTGCAAGGGAGCAGATTAGCTGCTGGCTTACATATACCAATGAGACGACCCATGATATAATCCGTGCCAATATTGACAGGTCACCGCTTTTTTCAGGTGCCATTGAAGGTACGGGACCGAGGTATTGTCCTTCAATTGAGGACAAGGTAATGAAGTTTGCTGATAAGAACAGACACCAGGTGTTTATTGAACCGGAGGGTGAATTTACAAATGAGATGTATATTGGCGGTATGAGCTCTTCGCTTCCGGAGGATGTTCAGTATGCCATGTATAGAAGTGTGCTAGGACTTGAAAATGCTAAGATTGTGAGGAATGCCTATGCTATTGAGTATGACTGTATCAGTGCCTTGATGCTTAAGCATACTCTTGAGTTCAAGGATGTGGAGGGTCTTTACAGTGCAGGTCAGATGAACGGAAGCTCCGGCTATGAGGAGGCGGGAGCCCAGGGTCTCATGGCTGGTATAAATGCAGCAAGAAAGCTTCAGGGAAAGGAAGAAGTGGTATTAGACAGGTCCCAGGGTTATATAGGTGTGCTGATCGATGACCTTGTTACCAAGGAGACAAAGGAGCCTTACCGTATGATGACCTCCCGTGCAGAATATCGTCTGCTGCTCCGTCAGGACAATGCGGATCTCAGACTTACAGATATAGGACATGATATAGGTCTTATACCTGATGACAGATATGAAAGATTTTGTGGAAAGAGAGAGCTTATCAACAGTGAAGTGAAGCGTTTGTCTGAAACAATGGTTGGCGGTAATAAGAGGATACAGGATTTTCTTGAATCAAAGAGCAGTACACCATTGAAGACAGCTGTATCTCTAGCCGATCTTATTAGAAGACCGGAGCTTGATTATGAGAGCGTGGCAATTATTGACACAGAAAGAAATGAAGTTATAGAATCTGATTTATACAGGAATAATATATCTAAAGAGGTTATTGATCAGATTAATATTGAGATTAAGTACGATGGATATATTAAAAGACAGACCTCCCAGGTGGAGCATTTCAAAAAGCTGGAGGGCAGGAGAATACCTGATAATATTGATTATGATGATGTGAAGAATCTCCGAAAGGAAGCAAGGCAGAAGTTAAATGATATCCGTCCGGAAAATATCGGACAGGCTTCAAGAATTTCCGGAGTATCACCGGCAGATATATCTGTGCTGTTGATATATCTGAATAATTGATATGCACTAAGTAGATGATTTTATTATTAATTATAATAGTATAATAAGAGATTGATGTGTTTTAATATTTTAAGTTTGTCTGGATTATTTAATAATCTTAGATGTTAATAACTATAGTTTAGATGAAGATTTTATATTGAAAAAATAATCAGATTGGAGTGATGTTATGAACAGATTATTAGTCATTCCTGCAGCACTGTTTTTTGTTTTGGGAATTGTAGGCTTGTTAATTCCGATTATACCTCAGATACCGTTTTTTGCTGTTAGCATTTTTCTGTTTGCAGCGGCATCACACAAATTTAAAATGATGATTATTAACACGGATCTGTATAAAAAGCATTTGAAAAAATATATAGATAAAAATGAAAAGCTCTCTAAGTTCATGAATGATGAAATATAAGACAGAGAAGGATATACAATGATCAGATTAAAGGAATACGCAAAAGAGCTACAAATTGAATTAACGGATGAACAGATCGGTATGTTTAAGGCATATTATGAAATGCTGATTGAAACTAATAAGGTCATGAATCTAACTGCCATAACAGAATTAGATGAAGTGATAACAAAGCATTTTATTGATTCCATTGCATTAGCAAAGGCATATCCGGATATAAATGCAAATATTAGTGGCGATTATAATGGTTACAATGACAATGGCTACATTGATAGTAGTGAAGCTTTGGTTTTTAAAGATACTGATGGCAGAACAAGGAGCAGCTTTAGTGTTCTCGATCTGGGTACGGGAGCAGGATTTCCAGGTATTCCATTAAAGATCGCATTTCCTGATTTGAACATTGTTTTGATGGATTCCCTTAATAAGCGGGTTAAGTTTTTAAAAGCTGTAATTGACGAATTAGGACTTCAAGGTATTACTGCCATTCATGGCAGGGCAGAGGAGATGGCCCGGCAAAAGAATTACAGAGAGCAGTTTGATATCTGTGTAAGCCGTGCAGTTGCCAATCTGTCAACACTTAGCGAGTATTGCCTGCCCTTTGTTAAGTCGGATGGCTGCTTCATTTCTTATAAGTCAGCTGATATAGAAGAGGAGTTATCAGATGCTTCAAATGCAATTAATATATTGGGAGGAAAATTAACTGCGGTTAAAAAATTAACTCTTCCCGGTTCTGATATTGAGCGGGCCTTTGTTATTATCCATAAGACAAAAAAAACACCAAAGACATATCCAAGAAAGGCGGGAACGGCCACTAAGAATCCCCTGTGATAATCGGAAAATACATAGTATCAGAAAATGCAAATGAGTAAATATTAGTTGTATATTATGGTAAAAAAATAGCAGTATTTAAATAATACAATAAGTATGTAAATAAAAATACACTCAGCAGTTTGAGTGTATTTTTATTTATCGGTATTAAGAAGCATTCTGTTTTTGATGGCGTTTCTCCATGCGTTTCGCCTGTATCTGTTTCTGTCGGTCTCTTATTCTTTCATATTCCTTCTTATTGATCTTCTCTACTCGTTTGATAACAAATAATTCGTCATACTTTGCAGGCTTGAATTTGATCTTTCCACATTGAAGACCATGGGTCCAGCATTTTCCTACACTGATCTGATAAGAATTATTGGAAAACCATTTTATTTTAGTTTTGAGCTTACGGTTGCATTTATAACAATTCATAGATGATACGTGGTCATCTGCCATTGCTATCTTCTTATCAGGAAATGTTCGGCTTATGTACTCAGTATAATTGGAATGGCGGACAGTAATCTCCTCTTCTTCACAGGTTGGATAGTGGTAGCAGTCCACACTGCACATATCGGAAAGCCTTCGATGACTGATCTTCTGGAAGACCTTGGCGGTGTAGTATGCATCATTCTTTGCACAGTGGAAGGCTCCGTCTATGGGAATCTTCATCTTCTCAACTGCATTTTCAAGACTTGGATGTATACTTGCATCATTAAGCTTGGTCCTGGCATATATCTCTTGAATATCATAATATTTAAGAGGATAAGGTAAATGGTCAAAGTAGTAGTAATCCATATTCTGTTGTAAATGAATCAGATCCAAAGGACCCCATGTGCAGAACATGTAGTCATCTCCGCACCAATCTTCAAATTCCTGGTAAACCTCATAGAAGGGTCGTCCCGTTCTCAAAAGTGATTCGTCATAGCTTAACAGCTCTCTTATTGCAGGGTGTAAATGCCGGTGCAGCCGTGGCTTTACAATACTGCCAAATTGATCCACTATGTTGAAATTATCATCTAATTTGGCTGCTCCTATCTCAATCACTTCAAAGGGAAGACGTTTGAAATTGGTACTGTCCTTTCGACCTTGATTCCATTCAAGATCTAAAACGATATAATTCATATTTGTCCTCTGAAGAATTAATTAGCACGCATTCTTCTT
Source organism: Lachnospiraceae bacterium (assembly GCA_017470935.1). Lineage (GTDB taxonomy): Bacteria > Bacillota > Clostridia > Lachnospirales > Lachnospiraceae > CAG-590. The sequence goes on along the minus strand of JAFUXG010000065.1, from coordinate 6,905 downwards.
ACATTGTCATTACTGTCATTGTAATAGGTGTCTAATGTTTTATTGATCTCCTCTAATACCTCAAGTGTTTCCTTAGAGGTGCTGCTTGAACTTCCATTCAGCTGAACAAGAAGCTTAGAGATCCTGTCTGAGCTGTTGAGTGCTCTGTTGCTGTTTTCCTGAGATTTTTTGATAAGTATCTTTGTACATAGCTTCTGCTGTTCAATAAGCTCTGCATTGAGTCTTTTGTTTTCCTCTTGAAGCTCTCTGATCTGAGCCACAAGAGCATTGTTCTGCTTAACATTGGCAGCTTCTTCTCTTTTGGCTACAGAGTAGATTCCCTTCTCAACCTTCACAAGCTCTGTCTGCTTATCCATTGTTGCTTCTGAGATTTCATCGATTTTCTTAACGATACTGTCCACAAGAAAATAGGTATCTGCCAGTGCAATTATTCCAAAGACGATAATTAATTGTATCATTTCATGGGCATTCATGATCAGGTAAAACATTATGAGTATGGATGCCACGAAACCAACTGCACTGAAGGTAAGATTAGATTTTTTAATATTCATATTCTATATACCTCCTCTAAATATTTTAGAGCCAATATACACGCAGAATAATATTATTAAACAGACTGCGGTATATTCAGTTACACCAAAATCAAGATAATGATAAATTCGATGTAACTAACAAAAATGCACCCGGCGGGAATCGAACCCACAACTAATCTTTAGGAGAGACTTGTTATATCCATTTAACTACGGGTACCTATTATGCAATTATCTTAAATCTAATCTATGACAGTCTTGCGATGATTAATGATTGTACTATCTTAAAGATTAATCTTATTATAATAACTTATTGGCTGCTTCTATCTGAACTGTACCTGTCCCTGCAGCCATATTATTCCCTTGAAGCGCCTGCCAACTGCTGGCTCACCTTCAAGATCCAATGAGTTGATTACAACATTAATGTATAAATCATTGCATAGTACAGATAGATTATACACCATTTCGTCAGAAAAAGCATTAGTTATTTTAGTAAATTTTTTAATAACACCTAATATGGAATAATGCTCATTGTCTATTCCGTAGGGAATGAAATAGGTATCTACTACGGTGAAAAGATCCTCCTCCTTTATCCTTTTGTTAACAAGAGAGTAGGTATCCATGTCATCAATGGTAAGCTCCTCCAATGCGCCAGCATCTCCGGAGCGGGCTTTGGCAATAAGATTTCTTCTCTCCTTATTACTTATAGGTTGTTTTTCATAAGGGAGTGATATGTGGTCTAAATGAACGCCATACAATATTCTCCCATTAAGAGAGAGTGCTCCGAATTTTACCTTTTGAGGGCTTTTATAATAATCATTGAGCCATGTATTTCTTACATAATCAACAACATTCTGAAGCTTGTATATCAAAGTCATACCCAGATTGAAATCATCAGATACACCGGAATAAGCTTCTGTATCTGTATGCCCTTCAATTTGTATATCGGATTGTGAGGTATAATATTCACCTATACAGTATGGAAAGGAATTATCTACCATTATCATTCCTGATGAGTTTCCCTCAGAAACAACTGATAAACCAAAGCCATTACCTATATTATAGAACACTTGAATAAGCCTTGTGTCAGCTCCAACTTCAATTTCTCTTCTGTCAGCACCTTCCTTCAAGGCAGTTTTAACAAGGGTGTTCTGCTCTATTTTATTTTTCAGTTTTGAAAATCCGATTGCACGAAAGTAACTATTCATATAATCATATCCTTGTCTAGCTATTAATATATATGTGTATAATCATACCCTTGTTCTAAGATAATGTGTTGTATATAATTAGAATCCGATTTCAGGTTTTCTTTCCTCTCGTTCTCTGGCTGCCTTTTCCGCACCGTCTGTTCCCATGGCAACATTTAGTGCAAGACGTTCTTCCTCTGATAGTATGTAATATGATTCCTCATTGGTTACTTCCTTACAATATGTAAAGCAGCCCTCCCGGCTGTGCATTGAGGTAATGATTATACCGTCATGGTTTTCCGTCAGCAGTGCGAGAGAAAAGCTCAGCTTTCCTGACATTTCCTTAAATGCATCATATTTCACCAAACCAATCTTACAAAAGGTGGTGAGAAATTTGTCATTGATCGCCTTGATTTCATTATTCTGGTTCTTCTCGTTTTTTACAACCTGGCGTATTTCACTGAATCGTTTCATAATGACCTGCTCAAGATTAGCACCATCATTGCCTGTGGTAAACCGGGTTAAGCGTTTATTCAATTTACTTGTTTTTGACAAAAGTACAAATATCAAAATAAATTGTATGATTACTAACGCAGCCAATACAATGACTATCAGATCAGTACCTATTCCAAATGATTCAAATATATCTGCACCCATGATTATTGTTTACCTCTTTGATCATATTTTATCCTTGGATTGAGAATATCATTTCCATAATGTGTTCAAGCTCTTCCTTTGAGAAGTATTCAATTTCTATCTTGCCCTTCTCGTTATTCTTTGCCTTGATGGTTGTTTTTGCACCCAGCTTATATTTGAATTTTTCCTCTAAGTCCTTATACAGGAAGGAAAGATCCTCCTCAGTAGGAGCTGCTTCCTTTTCTGCCTTGGGATTATTCAGATCATTTGCTATCCTTTTAACAAGCTTTTCGGTTTCCCTTACGGACAATCTTTCATCAAAAACCTTAGTGGCAGTATCGTACTGTAGCTCTGGATTTTCGATTGCGAGAAGTGCCCTGGCATGACCGTTAGACAGCTTTTCATCTATTACCATTTCCTGAACCGGCTCACATAGCTTGAGAAGTCTTAATATGTTGGTAACAGCAGTACGGCTTTTTGATACTCGTTCAGCCACATCATCCTGCTTTAGGTTGAACTCATTTATAAGCTTCTGATATGCCTGGGCCTCTTCAATAGGGTTAAGATCCTCTCTCTGAATGTTCTCAATAAGACCGATCTCTAAAACCTGCTGATCGGTATAGTCCTTAATGATCACAGGTACTTCTGTTAGTCCTGCCTTCATCGCTGCACGCCAGCGTCTTTCACCTGAAACAAGGAGATAATAATTTTTTCTTTTAGTAACAACAAGAGGCTCAATGACACCATGCTGGGATATTGAATCTGCCAGCTCCTGGATAGCATCCTCATTGAATTGCTTTCTCGGCTGATCCTTGTTGATTTCAATATCCTTTATTTTTAAGGTCATTTCCTTAGGAACCTCTTTGATTACTTCTACTTCCTTTATGACCTCCTTGATGTTCTCTTTATTGTCAGCTGGATTTGCACCTGAAGATGTCTTGGATTTCCCCTGGGATTTGTTGATGCCTAACATCATATCCAATCCATTACCCAATGCTTTTTTTGCCATTTCTTATCCTCCTATACAAACTGCCTGTATCCTCCAAAAATGTTTCACGTGAAACCTTGTCTGTTAGTTTTACATACAACACCCATCTATGTGTTATGCTTGCTTGTCATTACAATACATATTCTATATACTATCATATATTTATTGTTTAATTTAAATAATATACTAGTTGTTTTTTGAATTAAAAATGTTAAACATATATATTTGTTATAACCTCATCTGCAAGAAGCCTATAGCTTTCTGAACCGGGACATCTGGAATCATACTTGATAATAGGAAGTCCGTGACTAGGAGCCTCTGCCAGTCTTACATTTCTAGGAATGATAGTCTTATATACGTTTTGATTAAGATTTTCCTTAACGTTTTCTACAACCTGAAGTGAGAGATTAGTTCTTGAATCGTACATTGTAAAGACAACACCTTCAATTTTCAAATCCTTATTAAGATTTTCCTGTATCAGCTCAATGGTGTATATCAACTGAGCAAGACCATCCAGTGCAAAAAATTCACATTGGATAGGAACCAGAACAGTGTTGGCTGCTGTCATAGAGTTGATAGTAAGTAATCCAAGGGCAGGTGGACAGTCAATAATTATATAGTCGAATCTATCCTTGATTTTCCACAGTCTTTCCTTCAGCTTATATTGTGTGTCTTCCTTTCCGGCAAACTCAACCTCTATACCTGCCAGGTATCTGTTAGAAGGAATAATATTAAGTCCTGGGAAAACATTCACTATCATTGCTTCGCCAATATTACATTCATCTCTGATAACATCATGAATTGTAAGCTCCAATTCATCCTTCTGGATTCCAAGTCCGGTAGTAAGATGTCCCTGTGGGTCCATATCAACCGCTAAGACCTTGAAGCCCTTCTCTGCCAGGCAGGCGGCAAGATTGATAGAAGTGGTGGTCTTACCAACACCACCCTTTTGGTTTGCAACAGCAATAATTCTTCCCATATTTATACTCTTCCTTTTGTGTTTATTAATCAATGCCAATTTGATTGACTTTCTTTTTGAAATAATTAATACACTCGTAAATCCGATTTTGCACACAGGTGTGCAAATCAGCTGCTTTGCTCATTCATATCACATCGACTGTCGTCGACCTGTGTTTTTTCGTAAAAGTGTGTTGCATGCAAGCATGACGCACCTTTGCTCATTTATATCACAAACATAAAGCTATGCTTCGAGGTCAAGCATGGATAATCACCTTGCCAATTATATCATAATTAGGAAAAAAGAGAAAGACGACATATAGTAAATTTATTTTGATAAAACACAATTTGTAGGATTGAGAGATAATTTACACTTTTGTATATGATTATATGGGCATGCATATATTCATGTAAATATACTGAACAGAATTATGCAGTAATGACATGTTATAAAAATGAATTTTAAAAGACAGAATTAAAAATAGAATAATAAAACACAGAATCAGAGATATAACAAAAGATGGTACAAAAGATAGAATAAGAGGCAGAACAAAATACAGAATTAAAGGGCATATAAGGAAGGCAGTCTGATTATAGCAAAGTGAAGAGTGAAATGTTTCACGTGAAACATGATAATATTATTAATTACACAAGAACTAATTCATTATCAAAAGCACCATTGCAAATAAGTTCATGTTTCACGTGAAACGTTAATAGGGTAAGAAAACATAATTCTATAATATATAATAAAAAAATATTACGTGATATGTTAAAAAGCTATTTTTTGTATACTACCTTACCATCACAGATAGTATATTGAATCTCTCCAAATAGCTCTTGACCGATAAACGGAGAATTTGAAGATTTGGAAGCTGGCTGTCCTACCACATGAGAGTTGTCGTTAAATACCACCAAATCCGCAGGACCGCCTTCTTCAATATAACCATAATCCAGATTATACATCATGGCAGGATTAATAGTAAGCTTTTCGAGCATTTCCTTATAGGTTAGATGTCCCGGCTTAACAAGGTTAGTTATGGCAAGTGGAAGAGCGGTCTCCAAACCAATGATGCCGCTTGGTGCTTCAGTGATAGGCCTTGATTTCTCTTCCGAACTATGGGGTGCATGATCAGTGGCGATAATATCAATTGTGTTATCCTTAAGACCTTGTATTATTGCCTGTCTGTCCTTCTCTGTTCTTAGGGGAGGATTCATTTTGGCCAGGGTGCCATGTTTGATGACATCATCCTCGGTTAGAGAAAAGTGATGAGGAGTAGCCTCGCCATGTATATTGATTTCCCAGGAGGTATTCATTGGAATGATCTGTGCACCGGAATTATTGTAATCCACATCCGAGGAAATATCGGTGACATTTTCTCCAGTTGTGGGAAGTGGTATGAATAGATTTTTCTTCTTGATTATCTCCAATTTTTTCTGGCGGATCAATTCCACGCCCTCTCTTGTACTGATGTGCTGGATGTCAATAGGAGCATCATATTCCTCTGCAAGCTTTATGTCCCGTGAGATCATATCGATCTCTGCTGCCCGGGGTGAGCCCTCAATTCCAAAGTGCTCAGATGCCTTGCCGTGATTGATTCCGTTATTAGTGATGAAATCGGGATTTTCTTCGTGGAAGCTTAAGGGGGCGTCAAGCTCCTTTGCTTTCTTCATGGCTGATATTACTATAGCTTCATCCATTAAGGGAATTCCATCATCGGTGAAGCCAACAGCTCCCTGCTTATAGAGGGTATCCATGTCTGTAAGCTCCTTGCCCTTTAAGCCCTTTGTGATGGAGGCACATGTAAAGACGTGGATGTCAGTCTGATCTGCTTTATCCAGTACATAGCTCAGGGTTTCAGAATTATCCACTGTTGGCTTTGTGTTAGCCATCAAGACAACGGTTGTGTAACCGCCGGCAGCTGCAGCCCTTGCACCTGTGGAAATGTCCTCCTTGTAGGTAAAGCCAGGGTCACGAAAATGTGAGTGTACGTCCACAAGCCCGGGCGCTATCATCATGCCATCTGCATCGATGGTGGAAATATTATTCCTGTCCTCTTCGGGAATATCGTAATCCATAATATAAGGCAGTATTTTAACAATACGGTCATCCTTGATAAGAATATCATAGATACCCTCGCGTCCGGATCTGGGATCTATAATGTATCCATTTTTAATTAATAACATAGTAATAACCTCCAGTGATTATGTGCACCAATATATAATTAATGTTATAGAATGAGCAAGGGTGCGTCATGCCTGCATGAAACACACTTTTGTAAATGGACAAATGGAGCCGATAGGCGACATGATATCCACAAACAAAATTAGTTACAAAACATTATATTGTGTTAAATGCAGACACATTAAAATGCATGTCTGTAGTAATAACTCCGTGTAACAAATATTATTATAACTGACTTTAAAGAGGGCTTCAATAATAAAATTTTGAATAAAGAAAAAGTAAAATCCCTTTGAATTTGTTCTGTTGTGGAGTATAATATAGGATTAGGTGATGGATATGAGCGAAAGAGAAAGAAAAAGACAGCTTAAGAAGAAAAAGAGAAGAATAAGAAGGATTAAATTATATATAAGAAGAACAATTTTTGC
>JAFUXG010000011.1 GCA_017470935.1 Lachnospiraceae bacterium | reverse complement strand
GAACGAGTCGTAGTAAAACGAAGACGAGTGCGCCGCTTTCTGACTGAAATATATGTTAGATGTTGATCATCTGTATGAAGTTCTGAAGGTACAGGAATCAAATATTTGTACCTTGAAAGATTACTGCTTTTGTGGTAATCTATAATTGTTCATAGGGGATTGGTCAAATGGTATGATAGGGGTCTCCAAAACCTTTGGCGGGGGTTCGATTCCCTCATCCCCTGTTCTTATGGCTTGAAACAGCAATGTTTTAAGCCATTTTCTTTTCTAACGTAGTCAAAAAAGCAGTCATGAAAAGAAGAAAGGAGAAGCTGCAACGCACATAATCGGTCCATAACAAACTATTGGAAAATGTAAATGGGATTTGATTATTGACTCTTTCTTTTCCTTATGTTACTATTTTTTGGTGAAAACTATATCCACGAAAGGAGATATGATATGGATTTAATACCAAGCTTTTCTGTAGACCATAGAGCAATTGTTCCGGGTATTTTTATCAGCCGCCAGGATCAGGTTGACAATGGGATAATAACAACCTATGACATTAGGGTGACAAAACCGAATAAGGAGCCGGCAATAGATGTGGCAGCAATGCATTCTTTAGAGCATGTTATAGCCACTTTTCTTAGAAATGATCCCGAATGGAAGAATGAGATTATATATTGGGGACCTATGGGATGTCTGACAGGATTTTATCTGATTCTCAAAGGCAGCCGTTCACCTAAGGAGATCTATGAACTGATACTTAATGCGTTCAAATCAGTGAAGGATAATGATATTGTTCCGGGTGCATTACCGGAGAACTGTGGCAATTATCTTATGCACAACCTTGAGATGGCAAAATGGTACGCAGCACGATTTGAAGAATACCTTGTTTCTAACGCTGATAATCCCAAAATATTTGAATATCCTAAGTCTGACAGACTCGTAACTGATAAGGGTCAGGAATTCTATGATTCGTGAAATAGATTAATATTCAGAAAATGAATGATGGAGGATTATTATGAAGCTTTTATTTTACGCTGCAAAAATATATGACAGGAAGTCCTTTGATCCGCTTCTCGAAAAGTATAAGGATGTGGAGATTGATTATATCGATCACGAGCTTGAACCCATAACAGCGGCCTTAGCTAAAGGATATGATGCGGTATGCGCTTTTGTTAGCGCTGATGTAGGTGCTAAGACCTTGGAGGTCCTTAAAGAGAATGGTGTTAATATAGTATTGATGCGATGTGCAGGCTTTAATAATGTAGATGTAGAAAAGGCTAAGGAGCTTGGAATTATTGTAAAGCGCGTGCCAGGGTATTCTCCGGAGTCCGTAGCAGAGCTTGCAATGGCTCTTGCATTGGCTGCTAATAGAAGATTGTATAAGGCATATAATAAGGTTCGGGAAAATGATTACAGTCTTAAAGGTCTTCGAGGTGTTAATTTCTATGAAAAGACTGCAGGCATTGTGGGAACAGGTAAGATTGGTGCTGCGATGTGTAGAATCTGTCGAGGTTTTGGTATGCGTGTAATAGCCTATGATGTGTATGAAAATCCTGACCTTAAGGATTTTGTGGAATATGTATCTTTGGATGAATTATTGGCTCAAAGTGATCTCATTTCATTGCATTGTCCGTTGCTTGATTCCACATATCATATGATCAATCTTGAGAATATTAAGAAGATGAAGGATGGTGTGATCCTTGTTAATACGTCTCGTGGAGCTTTAGTAGACACTAATGAATTGATTGAAGGAATTCGTATGAAGAAGTTCCTGGGAATTGGACTTGATGTGTATGAGGAGGAGACTGGCAATGTATATGAGGATCGTTCGGATGATATAATGGAGCATTCTGTAACAGCCAGACTTCTGGCATTCCCCAATGTTATCATTACTTCTCATCAAGGCTTCTATACAATGGAGGCGTTGGCTTCTATAGCTGAGACTACATTATATAATCTGATGGAAGCTAAGGAAGGCAGAAAAGATGGTAATGATGTGGCGTAGTTTATAAATTAGTCATGCATAAAAGATAGATACAAAAGGGTTGAAAAAGGTATAGAAGGCTTGGAACATTGCTGTTTCAGGCCTTTTTTCAATGTTTTTTTAAGGTTTTTAATATACAATTTTCTATACAAAAATTGTAATATAGATATTCATTTACTCAAAAATTCATGAAAGTTTTAAGGAAAGATAACTTGATATCGTTGATATAAAAGTATATAATTCTAATGTTGTTTTCATGGATATTTGCCTGCCATACCGGTTTTAATAATATGGTGGGACATTAAGACAGAAAGAGGGTGAGAATGATCGGAGATAAATACAGGCATGAATGGAAGCATGAGTTAAATCATGCGCAGATGATGGCCATACGTTCAAGAGTATCAGCAGTTCTTCTTAAGGATTCCCATACTATCGATGGTAAATATATCATAAGGAGTCTTTATTTTGACAATGATAATGACAAGGCTTTGCGTGAGAAGATCGATGGTGTGAATATGAGAGAGAAGTTCCGCATACGTTATTACAATGGTGATACATCCCTTATCCATCTTGAAAAGAAGAGCAAGCTGAACGGGTTGGGAACCAAATTCTCTGCTGATCTTTCGGCAGAACAGGCTGAGAGAATTGTGAATGGGGATATATCATGGATGATGGATTCAGATAACGACCTGATAAAGGAGCTTTATTGCAAGATGCGTTATCAGGGAATGAAGCCCATGACCATTGTTGATTACACAAGAGAGCCATTTATATATGGACCAGGCAACGTGCGGGTGACCTTTGATTATGATATAAGAACGGGCATTAAATGTACTGATTTTCTTAACACAGAATGTGTGACTGTTCCGGCAGGGGATACGCCGATTATTCTTGAGGTGAAATGGGACGCATACCTGCCAGGTATTATAAAGGATCTGATACAGGAGCCTAATGTGAGGGCAGGTTCATTTTCTAAATATGCACAGTGCCGTGTGTACGGATGATGATTCAATTATAAGATTTGAATATTTATATGAGGTTTTTGAGTTGAAATGAAAATATTTATTGCAATTTGCTTAGGAATGGCTGCTATTAATTTCCTTATAGCAGCTGTAATCACGCATTTTATCTTTAGAAAGAAGGAAATGCCGGCTAAGAAAAAATACATCATACAGATAATAGTTTTTCTGTCAGTTGGATTAATACTATTTGTAGGTGGAGGAGCTGTATATTTTGGCAGCTATTATAGGGCAAATTCACGTGGAATGTCATTTATGGAAAGTGATGATGATGTTAAGATAAGTGAGATTGACAAGGGATATTTCTTTGATGGTTCTGGAGATAAAGAGGCTTTCATTTTCTATCCCGGAGCTAAGGTTGATCCTAAGGCATACTCGGCAATCCTGCATAAGCTTGCCGCTGGCGGTGTTGACTGCTTCCTTGTAAGGATGCCTCTTAACATGGCAATGCTTGGAAAGGACACAGCTGGAGAAATAATAAATAGCTACAGCTATGATGAATGGTATCTGGGAGGACATTCCTTAGGAGGTGCCATGGCTTCAGTATATGCATTTGAGCATGGGGATGACCTTGATGGCATGGTATTGATGGCGGCCTATACACCGAGAGACCTTAGGGATGATATGAAGCTGATATTATTGGCAGGTGATAAGGATAAGGTGCTTAATTGGGAGACCTATAAAGCAAATGTGGGAAATTGGCCGAAGGATACTACTGAGTATATTATTAAAGGTGGTAACCATGCAGGCTTTGGGGACTATGGAGTTCAGAGTGGTGATGGCGAGGCGACCATAAGTAATGAAGAACAGCAGGCTCAATCGGTTGAACAGATACTTAAGATGATAGATGTTGGAAACGAATAGAGTTATTTAAAGATAAGAGTTAATTATAAATGTTTTATAGCAGCCTATAGAATGGCAAATATGAACATATTAATGAACTTAAATATTATAAAAAGGAGATAAAGGATTATGACATTTTCAGACATTTTTAAATCAAGCTTTTTGGAAAATGTAACAGCAGTTACTGTGCTTGACATGGTTATAGCCATGGGACTTGCTTTTGCAGTTGGTTTGTTCATTTTCTTAATTTACAAAAAGACTTATTCGGGAGTTATGTACTCCGCAAGCTTTGGAGTAACGCTGGTGGCACTTACAATGATCACTACTCTGGTAATACTTGCAGTTACCAGTAACGTGGTGTTATCTCTTGGTATGGTCGGTGCGTTATCTATCGTAAGATTTCGTACAGCTATTAAGGAGCCGCTTGATATAGCATTTTTGTTCTGGGCGATTGCTGCAGGTATCGTATTGGCAGCTGGACTTATTCCGCTTGCAGTTTTTGGCAGTGTGTTCATTGGAATTATTCTTCTTATTTTTGTAAATAAGAAGGACAACACCCATCCTTATATAGTTGTAATACGCTGTGACGGACACGACAGTGAGGTTAAGGCACTTGATAGCCTTAAGGGTAATGCTAAGAAATATGTCGTAAAGAGTAAGACTGCCATGAAAAACAGTGTGGAGCTTAATGTGGAGGTTAGGCTTAAATGTGACAACACAGATTTCATCAATGAGATTGCAGAGCTTGATGGCGTAGAAAGTGCAGTTCTTGTAAGCTTCAATGGAGAATATATGGGATAGTGAGCAAAGGAGCTCATTGCATGCTTGCATGCAGATGGAGATCTTTTGCGAACGCAGATATCGAGGCGAAGCCGAGATATGGGATAAAACGGGAAAAGGTGACTGTGGGATAATTATTTTTAGGAAGTGATATATATGTCAACACATAAAAATTTTAATAAAATATGTGTGGTTATCACCGTTATGGCCATTGTATTCACCATTTTGTTTATGAATGGCGAGAAGCTGGGACTTAAGTCTGTAATAGATGAGGATGCGGAAGCCTATGAAGACTCAGCATATTTTACCACCAACGATCAGAACGGAAGCTGGGATGATACTGATGCCACTAAGGTAACTCTTAACGGAGATACATGTAAGATTTCAGGCAATGGTGCATATGTTAATGGCAATCAGGTGGTCATATCAGGTGGCGGAAAGTATGTAATTTCCGGTACATGGGATGACGGAAGTATAGTTGTGGATGCGTATGAATCATCCAAGGTGTTCATCAAATTGACCGGAGTCAATATATATTGCAGCGATGATGCATGCTTTCGTGTGAATCAGGCTGATAAAGTATTTCTTACACTTGATGAAGATACAGAGAATACCTTTGAAAGCGGTGAGGAATATTCTGATGAGGCGTTAGAGGATGGTACAGGAGGAGTGATATTTGCCCATGATGACCTTTCTATTAACGGTTATGGAAGTCTTAATATAACGGCAAATTATAAGCATGGGATAGATGCCAATGATGATCTTATGATTTATAATTGCAAATTATCTATTAGTGCGCCAAAGGATGGTATCCATGTCAATGACAGCGTTAGAATATGTGCCAAAGAAATTGCTATTGATGCAGACGATGACGGTATTGCAACTGTCAATGAGGGCGGTTATGTGTATATTGCAGGCTGTATTGATATTAATAGCAAGGATGACGGTATACATGCTGCAGGGGATGTTATTGTTGATGGCGGAGAGTTTAGCATTTATGCAGGTGATGACGGAATCCATTCGGATACCAATGTGACTGTCAATGACGGATATATTGATATTCCTCAGTGTTATGAAGGTATTGAGGCTGTTACAATAGATATTTTGGGTGGAGAGATATGGATATATCCTACAGATGATGGAATAAATGCAAACGGCGGAAGCGGTGATATGTTCGGCATGCAGGGAGGCATGGACGGTCAGGGTATGAACATGGGTGGTCCGGGTGGTGACTTTAATCCGGGTAACATGACTGACCAGAGCACTTCTTCTGAAACTGAAGGTGATACAGATAATTCCGGTGGGCAGACGGATGATATCATGGCTGACGGTCAGCAGAGTGAAAATGCAGCTGATAATAGCAGCTCTGACAGTTCACAGGAAAGTGAATCAGGTATGCCTGGGCAGATGAATGGTGATATGCAGCCGCCTGATATGAAGGGGATGGAGAATACCTCTGGCGAAAATACATCCGGTAGAGAAGTGTCTACTGAAGCAAACGTGAATACATCTGATAACAATATATCTTTTGATACAACTGAAAACAGTGAAGAAAATGGTGATACGACAGAGGCGGAAGAAACATATATCAATATTTCCGGCGGTAAACTTACGATTATTAATAATGAGGGACAGGATGCAGATGGCTTGGATTCTAATGGAGACATATATATTAACGGCGGAGAGGTATATGTGAGTCTTACCGGTAACGGCACCAACAATGCCATTGATTATGCCAGTGAGAATAACGGAATATGTGAGATCAATGGTGGTATTGTAGTTGCGTGTGGTGGAAGCGGAATGGTTGAAGAGATCAGCGATACCTCTGCACAATGCTCAATTTTGTATAATTTTAGCGAAGCTGTTGAAGAGGGTACCTATGTAGTTTTGAAGTATGCAAATGGCGGCGGAGAAGTTATTTCTTATGAAGTACCATGCAGCTTTAGTTCCATCTGCCTTAGTTCACCATATATTGAAAAAGATTATACTTATACTCTTGTTATGGGTGACACAGAGGAGGAGATAACCGTTGAATCTGTAGCTGGAACCTATGGAACTGCTATAAGCAACATGGGAGGCATGGGTGGAATGCAGGGCGGTGGTATGAGAGGCGGAATGCAGGACGGAGGAATGCGTGGAGGCAGAATGTTCGACCAAAATGATTCTTCCACAAATGCACAGAGTGATGATGCTGGCACACAAGCTTCAACAAATGAGCAGAATGATGCAAATACACAGGATTCAGCAAGAGAGCAGACCGATGCAAGTACACAGGATTCAGCAAGAGAGCAGACCGATGCAGGTATACAGGATTCAACAAGCGAGCAGAATACAGGTATGCAGGACAGAGCTGGTGGAACACCGCCTGGCATGAATGAAAATGGTGATTTTACACCACCGGATATGAGTGGGAATGATGGCGGAAATTTCCAGCCGGGACAGAACATGAATGATCAAAATGCGTCTACAGAGGAAGCTTCTGAAGATGATACTGCCACATACAGCAGTCAGAAGGAAGTAACTAATGATGAGCTATTGTGGCTTGGAGCTGCGGCAGGAGTGTTAATGTTGGGATTGTTGATTGCTTTATTATATAAAAGATGGTAATATGAATTATAATTGGTAGAAGGAAGGTGATAATATGGATGCTATGCCAATAGAAGATATGAGTAAAACCTATATTGAACATTCTATGGTTATCAACAATTTTGTTATTAAAATTGGAGGGCAGATAAAGGATAGTTTATGCAGAGTATTTGGTGATGGTGTTCAATATCAGTGGAAGGATAATGATGATAAAATTGTTGTTCCAGATACTTCTATAATTTGTAATATGAGAGATAGGAAAAATGTTTCATTTACTGGAATTCCAAGATTTGTTATGGAAGTATTATCTGATGCAACGGAAGAATATGATAGAAATGAGAAGATGAATATATATTGTAAGGTTGGAGTTTCAGAATATTGGATAGTTGATTGGCGAAAGAAACAAGTTGAGATTTATATGTTTGATTGGAAAGAAGATGATACACCATATTCGTATCTCTATAAAACAGTAACAGAAAAGAATAAAGATGATTTGCAGATTGTTATGTTCCCCAATCTTAAGATAAGTTTTGATGAGTTATTCGATATAGAATAGCATGTATACAAGAAAAGTCGGGAGGTTAATGCTCCTGACTTTTCTTGTATTCCTCTATTATTTTGTCAATAGTCTCACGAGATAGTGGATAATGAAATTCACGAATGATTTTGTCAGTATCATATCCATGATCTACTAAATGGCGGATTGCACCGCCATATCCGAAATCTGTTACAAAATTTCCTAAAGCCTCTTTAAAATATTGATTTTCCATCTGATGTAACTCCTATATTGATATAGACTTTGCCACAACATATAGAATAAGCTATATATTGGGGCAGAGTCTTATAATAATTTTTTAGATATTTTTGTCAATTGTGTTGCCAATATTATTGTCGGTTTCAACAGATGGGCTGCCTATATTGACGTCAGTTTCTGCTAAGTCATTAGTTTCTGCAGCTTTTGCCTCTTTCTTAGCTTTCTTTTCAGCTTTCTTGCGTTTTGAACGTTTAATCAGTTTGATTATTACGAGGACAATGATGAATATTACAATGACCTCGGGAAGTACAAGTATGAGGAAGAATAGAAGTCCCTCACACATATCTAAGAAGCTGTGCCATGAGCGGTTAATAGTGTTCAGGAAGCGGCCGCCAAATGATTCCTCTGTCTCCTCCTTGTATATTGATTCAGATAGTGTAATATATACATAGCTATAGGCTACATCTGTCTCAATCTGTGAGCGGCGGCTCTTTAGCTGTGCAACCTTGATCTGAAGCTCTGTAATCTTGCCCTCTAATTCCATAAGGGTTGATTCGTCCTTGATGGTCTTGATTCTCTCAATATATCTGGCAAGCTCTGCTTCGTATATCTCTAATGCCTTTTCTGTGTCACTGTATTCCTGGGAAACATTCTCAGCATTGGATGACTTATTGACAACAGTGCCGATGTCGCCAAATGAATCAAGAAATGTATTATAATTATTAGAAGGAATCCGGACGGTAAAATGAGCAACCTTGCTTGAGCTATATGAGGAATCACTTTCCGAATAGTTCTCGCTCTCGATAAATCCCTCCATGTCGCTTATCAGGTTCTTTAACATGTCGTATGACTGGTCGAATTTCTCTGTTCTTATTGCCACGTTGCAGGTATAGACAAGCATTTCCGTGTTGATAGCTCCCTTGCTCCCGGCAGAGGTCTTCTTGTTTTCAGCATCGGTTAGTGCATTATCTGAAGATGTGCCGGCATCTGCATAGTCAGTATAGGATTCATCTTCTACAGCCTCATCATAGCTGTAATCTCCTTCAGCTTCTTCGGCATAGTCTTCATAATCGCCATTTGACTGATAGTTAAGTCCTGCACTCTTATTGGTGCTATAGGCTTCGTCATAGCTGTCATAGGCAGCTGTTTCACTTGCGGTTTCGTTGGAACTGCCGCATCCGGTAAGTGCCAGGCATAATGCCAGTGATATTCCTAATAATTTTTTCATTGATATAACGCCTCCTTTGTTTCTTTGCAAAGCATAAGTTATAAGTTTTGTTAAGTATATCATATATACATTTATTCTACCACTTAAGTTTTAATGAAGTGGGTGTTATATTACATATGTGTATAGAATTTGAAAAAGTGTTGCATTTTATTTTTAGAAATAAAGAAAAATACAAGCCCCTTGATCAATATAGGGGCTTGTACTTAGAATACCTTATTAAGTTAATTCAATATGATAATAATAGAAAATGTTATTATATAAGAATTTAGTTTTACTTATCCGTAATCCTTGAGTGGAGCTCCTGCAGTGAAGCAATCTCGCCGGTCTTGTGCTCATTTACATACTTGATACCCTCAGCAGTTGCACGGGCTGCGGCAATAGTGGTCATATAAGGAATCTTTGCTTTGACAGCAGCTTTTCTTAAGTAGCTGTCATCATGCACGCTGTCCTTGCCAACAGGAGAGTTGATGATAATATCAATCTCGCCATTGGTGATCGCATCAAGTATATTAGGACGTCCCTCATACAGCTTGTTGATCTTCTTGCATTCGATGCCTGCTTCGCTTATAAGCTCGAAGGTATTACCGGTTGCTAAGATATTAAAGCCGTCATCCTTGAAGCTCTTAGCCACATCCACAACAAATTCCTTATCCTTTCTGTTAACGGAGATAAGGACTGTTCCCTTGAGAGGAAGCTTAGACTGAACACCCTCCTGAGCCTTGTAGAAGGCCTCGCCGTAGGACGCCTGTGAAAGACCAAGTACTTCCCCTGTTGAACGCATCTCTGGTCCAAGTATCGGGTCAACCTCCTGGAACATATTAAATGGGAAGGCAGCCTCCTTCACTCCGTAGTATGGAATGTTCTGCTCCTTAAGTTCCGGAACAGGAGATGGGCGGCCTGTAAGCTCGCTGGTGATTATGTCTGTAGCAAGAGGTACCATCCTGATGTTACATACCTTTGATACAAGAGGTACTGTACGGGATGCACGGGGGTTTGCCTCTAATACATAAACCTTGCCCTTCTCAATGGCGTACTGCATATTCATAAGACCGCGGACATGCATTTCCTCTGCAATCCTTCTTGTATATTCCTTGATAGTCTTGACATTTTCCTCTGAGATATGAATTGACGGAATAATGCAGGCTGAATCACCGGAATGAACTCCTGCAAGCTCGATATGCTCCATAACAGCGGGAACAAATGCATGCGTTCCGTCAGAAATGGCATCTGATTCACACTCCGTAGCATTATTAAGGAACCTGTCAATGAGGATTGGTCTGTCAGGTGTCACACCAACAGCAGCATTCATGTAGTCTGTCATGCTCTCATCATCATATACAACCTCCATGCCGCGTCCACCGAGAACGTATGAAGGACGGACCATAACCGGATATCCGATCTTGTGGGCAATATCTATTGCTTCATCCACTGTTGTAGCCATTCCCGATTCCGGCATAGGAATTTCCAGCTTGTCCATCATTGCACGGAACTGGTCTCTGTCCTCGGCAAGATCAATGACAGAAGGAGAAGTACCAAGAATCTTAACGCCATTCCTTTCAAGGTCTGCTGCAAGATTAAGTGGTGTCTGTCCGCCGAACTGTGCAATTACGCCAAGAGGCTTTTCTTTATTGTAAATGCTAAGTACATCCTCAAGTGTCAATGGCTCAAAGTATAATTTATCGGATGTGTCGTAGTCCGTTGATACTGTCTCAGGATTACAGTTGACTATGATCGTCTCAAAACCAAGCTTCTTAAGAGCAAGGGCTGCATGTACACAGCAGTAATCGAACTCAATACCCTGTCCGATACGGTTAGGACCGCCGCCTAATATCATTATCTTCTTATTATCAGTTGTAGGATTCTTGTCCTCTGAATTGTAGGTAGAATAGTAGTAAGCGCTGTTTTCTGTTCCGCTTACGTGAACTCCCTCCCAGGCCTCCTCTACGCCGAGGGAAATACGTTTGTTACGCACATCATCCTCAGGGATTTCAAGAAGCTGGCTGATATATTTATCGGAGAAACCGTCCTTCTTTGACTGAATAAGAAGGTCATCAGCAGGAAGACTTCCCTTGGATTTAAGCAGTTCTTCTTCCTCGTCCACAAGCTCCTTCATCTGTTCAATGAAATAATGCTTAACCTTTGTAAGCTCAAATATCTCATCAGCAGTAGCGCCCTTGCGAAGAGCCTCGTACATAACGAAATATCTTTCAGAGGATGGAGTGATAAGCATCTGAAGAAGCTCTTCCTTTGAAAGAGAGTCAAAGTTCTTTGCATGGCCAAGACCGTAGCGGCCGGTCTCAAGACTTCTTATAGCTTTCTGGAAGGCTTCCTTGAAGTTCTTGCCGATACTCATAACCTCACCAACGGCTCTCATCTGCGTTCCAAGCTTATCCTCAACGCCCTTGAATTTCTCAAATGCCCAGCGGGCAAACTTGATAACAACGTAATCTCCGTCAGGAACATATTTATCTAATGTACCATATTTGCCACATGGGATATCCTTAAGTGTAAGTCCTGTTGCAAGCATTGCAGAGACCAGCGCGATAGGGAAGCCTGTTGCCTTAGATGCAAGAGCAGAAGAACGGGATGTACGTGGATTAATCTCTATTACAATTATACGGTCTGATACAGGGTCATGGGCGAACTGCACATTTGTTCCACCGATAACCTGTACCTTATCAACAATCTTATAAGCCTGCTCCTGAAGTCTCTTCTGGCATTCTTCGGAAATAGTAAGCATAGGAGCAGAACAGAAGGAGTCACCAGTGTGAACACCAAGAGGATCGATATTCTCAATAAAGCATACAGTGATCATATTGCCTTCGCTGTCGCGGACAACCTCCAACTCTAACTCTTCCCAGCCGAGAATTGACTCCTCAACAAGAACCTGTCCCACAAGACTTGCCTGAAGACCTCTTGCACAGACTGTTTTCAATTCATCCTTGTTATATACAAGACCACCGCCGGCTCCTCCCATGGTATAGGCAGGACGAAGTACAACGGGATAACCTAACTTATCAGCAATTGATAGAGCCTCCTCAACACTGTAGGCAACCTCGCTTCTTGCCATTTCGATTCCAAGCTCATTCATGGTCTTCTTAAATTCAATACGGTCTTCACCACGCTCAATGGCATCCACCTGAACACCGATAACCTGAACGTTATACTTGTCAAGAATTCCTGCCTTATAAAGCTCGGAACATAAATTAAGACCGGACTGTCCACCCAGATTAGGAAGAAGAGCATCAGGTCGCTCCTTGGCGATTATCTGCTCCAGTCGGTCAACATTTAACGGTTCGATATAAGTTACATCAGCTGTCTCCGGATCAGTCATGATGGTTGCGGGATTGGAATTAACCAATACAATCTCATAACCGAGCTTACGAAGGGCTTTACAAGCCTGGGTACCGGAATAATCAAACTCACAGGCCTGACCAATAACGATCGGACCGGAGCCAATGATCAATACTTTGTGTATGTCTGTTCTCTTTGACATTGTCTTTTGCCTCCTACTACTCAATACTGTTTCCTATTATCCTTTAAAATGAGAAAAAGTACAAGTGGAAATTATATTTTTTTTGATAAAATTTTTTGTGTAATTTGTTGCAATTTGTCGAAAGTTCTGTTATACATAATTAGTTGTTACAGTAAATGTTATAAGGAATATATGATTTGTCAGACTATAATATTTTGTTTATATTGTTGTCTGATGATTTGTAATTGTGGTTATACTTTTGATGAGCGTGATTTTTGTTAAAGAGAAATTATTATGTATTTGCGAAACTCATCTAACACACACATTGCGTTGGAACTATACAATGTTCACAACAGAGAAAGTGTGTATCCAAGTTTCGCAAATGCTCAAGATATATTTCAGGAAAGAGGTGAGAAGATGAATCCAATGGCATTGATGCAGTTAAAAGGTCTGTATGATAAGTTCAAGGCAAATCATCCTAAGGTTCCCATGTTTTTCAAGGCAGCAGGGGGAAATATAGGAGAGGGTAGTGTTATAGAAATTAGCATAACTGATCCGGAAGGGAAAAAGATGACAACTAATATGAAGGTGTCAGCAGAGGACCTTGAACTATTCCAGCAGTTGAAGTCAGCGTTGAATTAAATCGAGTAGGGAAGATGTAATCGCACCCTGCGATAATATTAAAAAGAGGTATGTGTGATAGAAAGAAAACACATACCTCTTTTATCATGTCTGCTATTTTTTATCTTCCATAGAATTAAATTCATCTTCATCCAATAATTCTTCGAATTTGTCTTCTGCGGCTTCCCATTCCTCATCAGATTCAATGTCTGAAAGCTCAACATTTTCTCCGTCAGAGGAATACCGGTAAAGGAAATACTCACCTTCCTCATAGCCTTCAATAGGGGTTTGTGGCATGAGAGCAACGTAGAATTGTTCTCTTATGGGAAAGATAGCAAGGATGTCACATTCCACCTCTTTGCCGCCATCTAATAATAATGTAATTGTGTCCTCTGTATATTCTGTTTTATTTGTATTATTCATCATATATCCTCCTTTTGTTCCGGGGCATTACTGCAGCTGCCGATTTGTTAGTTAATATTGAATGCTCAGTGAAAAAGCTTCAGGAATACCTATAATTGTGCTTCCTTTAACATCTGAACAAACTCTTCCTCGTTAAGTGCCCGGCTGAAGAAGTATCCCTGCAGGATGTCACAGGTCTGCTCCTGTAAAAGTGTGAGCTGGCTTGTGTTCTCAACGCCTTCGGCAATTACCTTGATTCCAAGCTTGTGAGCAAGATTGATAATAGTATCCGCAATAAATGCATCCTTTTCGTTGTCATTGATTCTTGCAATAAATGTGCGGTCGATCTTCAATATATCTATAGGAATCTTAGTAAGGTAATTAAATGAGGAATAACCTGTTCCGAAATCATCAAGAGCCAGCTTAACACCTAAGCCCTTAAGCTTATTCAGTATTTCCAGATTATGTTCAAAATTCTTCATAAGTACATTTTCAGTTAATTCAATTTCAAGATATTCTATAGGCATTCCTGTGCGTTCTGGAATGGATTTCACGATACCTAAGAGTCTGTCACCTCTAAGCTGGGCGGTTGAAATGTTCACTGAAAGCTGCAAAGGCTTAAAGCCTCCATGTATAAGACGGGTGTTGAATTTGCAGGCTTCTATGAGCGCCCATTCTCCGATATCATCAATAAGACCTGCTTCTTCGGCAACAGGGATGAATTCGTCCGGAGTAACAGTTCCAAGCTCTATGGAGTCAAGCCGCATAAGCGCCTCACAGCCAATGATCTCCTTTGTGGTGGCATCATACTGGGGCTGGTATACCAGGTGAACATCCTGCATTTCCACTGCCTCCCGCAGAATTTCAATAAGCTCATTCTTACGCTGTACCTCCTTTTCCATGTCTGAATTAAAGAAGGTATAGCTGTTTTTGCCGCTTGTTTTTGAATAATACATAGCGATATCGGCTTTTTTCATCAGATCCGTAAGAACAGTACCGTGGGTAGGATATACGGCAATTCCGGCACTGAGTGTAACTCTGACTGTTTCATCATTTAATTCAAAGGGATGCATGGCAATATTCACAAGGGAGGCCATAAATTCATGGAGCTCCTTATCTGTACCGGTGGTATTTCTCAAAATAACAAACTCGTCACCACCATTTCTTGCCAATATATCGTTATCTGCAATACGGCTTGAAAGGTCTGCAGTAACAGCCTGGAGCAGAAGATCTCCATAATCATGTCCCAGGGTGTCATTAATTGATTTGAAACCATCTAAATCAATGAAAATAACAGCATGGCGCTGATGCTTTGAAGCCTCGTTTGTTAGAATATCATCTGCAAACTTGTAAAATGCCATACGGTTATAAAGACCTGTTAAAGCATCGGTATAAGCAAGATTCTCGATATGTGTGTAGTTGTTCTGCAGCTCCACCTGATTATCCTCAAGCTTTTTGTGGGCAAGCTTAATCTCCTTATAATTGGCAGAGATTATCTCCATCATCTGGTTAAAGTTGTCTGCCAGATCACCAAACTCATCATCACTGTCTACATCGCAGTGCACATCAAGCTTTCCTGCTGCCGCTTCTCTGATATCCTCCTGCAATTCAAAAATTGGCTTGGTATAGGAATTTGCAAGGCTGCCGCTTATGACAACAGATAAAATGATAACAAATACCAAAAGCACGACCATGATAATTGGCAGGCTTGATACGATGTTGGTATAGCTTGAGGTATCCTGTTTTACAACGTAGATCCAGTCATAGGTAGGAATAGTAGCATAGCCATATAAATATTTGGAATCGCCGGAAAATGCATCATTGACCTCCTCCATAAGAGCAGGATCAGAAAAGGAGGATATAACCATTTTTATGTGTTCAAAAAAAGCGGCGTCCTCGTGGCCGCTTTCATCAGCACCTGTATATCCAAACATTGGATTGCCTTCTGAATCTATCAGGAAGGTTCCGCGTTCCTCTGATAAGAAAATACCGAAGTATTCCTTTGATATGTTGGTCCGCAAAAGTCCAACAATCTGGTCCTTTACGATTACCGGGCTTATTATGTCCAGAGTATCCATATTAAAATATGATTTTGGAATGATGGTTGTATTAGTGTAGTCTCCTATTGGCTTTTCCATGTACTCAGCCCAGTCTGAATTGCCTCTGTCATCCGTTGATATAACAAGATATCCATCCACATCATAAAAATAGTAGTTGACGCTGTGATCGGCATTGTTAGACAGCTGGACAATTGATTCCTTGATACTCTGGTAAGCAGCAGAGGAGCGGTCTAACAGCACATCCGGGGCATTGACTTTTTCTAACAGATAGCTTTTGATGTTATTGGTGCTGGCTAAGGCTTCGGTCTCTATAATCTGCGATTCTAATTGGGATATCAGGCCAAAGCTGTAATCAAGAGCCGTTTTTGTAGTATTAACTTCATTAATATTGGCATATTTTGATAGTGAGACAAAGTATGCCAGAAGCGCCATTAATATGACAGGAATGACCGCCAGAAAAAGAATAGAGCTTTGAAGTGATTTCTTAATTGACATTGTCTAAGTCCTTTCAAAACATAGAAATTTTATACATGTCGCCTGCAGGCTTCATGTTATTACGCAAGATTTAGACACATGTTAGCCTAGTCTTAATCATGCGCATTTTCATTTAATTAACATTATATAGAAAATAAGTGGATAATTCAATGAGTAATATTTTATTTATTGTAAAAAATCACAAAAAAATTTGTATAAAAGTTTGCATTTAATTATACTATTTGCTATAATAATATCGATTTTTTATGTAGTGAAAGCAAAGTGCAATGATATTAGTTATGCAAATGTTTATAATATGCCTATATGTCTTGGAGGGGATATTATTGCTGCAAATAACTGATATAGACCATACTGGTTGATGGTTGAGATAATAAGAATAGGAGAAAGGTATGTTTGAAGCATATTTTGGAAAATATCTTGAAGACCAAGGAATAATAACAAAGGAGCAATATCAGGAGGTTGTTGTGGCAAGCCAGAATTCAAGGGTTAAGCTTGGACTTTTGGCAGTAGCGGAAGGCTTTATGACGGAAGAGGAAGCTGACGAGATCAATGATGCACAGCACAGACTTGATAAGCGTTTTGGTGATATTGCTGTCAGCCGTGGATATCTTACAGATTCGCAGGTTGAGTATCTTTTGAAGAAGCAGGGAGACAGCTATCTTCTGTTTGTTCAGGCAATGGTGGAGCGAGATATTCTGACGCTTGATGAGATACAGGAGCATGTTAAGGCATATAAGAAGGCTGAGAAGCTGTCAGATCTTGATGTAGATGCTATTAAGAGTGGAGATGTGGATAAGATAATTCCTGTGCTGCTTAGAAATTGTGTCATATCCCCTGTAATCAAGGATTATATTGCTCTGTCTGCAAGAAATATTGGACGTTTTATCGACAGGCAGTTCAGAATTGAAATGGTTGACGTTGTAGACCAGGTTTCAGCCCCATTTGCTGCGGCACAGGTGTTAGATGGAGATTATAAGATATTCACCGGATTTTTTGGTGAAGGCGAGGCCTTGAAGCTTATTGCAGAGGCCTATGCAAAGGAAGAATTTGAAGTGATTGATATTGATGTTGTGGATGCAGCCTGTGAGTTCCTCAATTGTAACAATGGATTGTTTGCCACAAAGCTATCCAATGAATATGTTGATGTTGATATGCTTCCTCCGATTCTTCGTGATGCACCTACATGCATCAAGGATGATGCCAACATTGTTAAGGTTCCGATTTATATAAGGGATCAGCATGTGGATCTTGTAATATGCCGTGAATCAAGATGGTCTTTAGAGTGATGATTTGCTTGTAATATATTAATATAGAATGTATAGATAATAGACATACGGGACGGGGATTTTGTAATATTTGAAAATGGGGTGAAGTTAAGATGGCGAAGGTGCTGATTGTTGATGATTCAAGGACTTCGAGGAAGATACTTAAGGGTATTCTTGAGAGTGAAGGATATGATGTTATAGGAGAGGCTACTAACGGACAGGAGGGCTATGACAAGTATGCCGAGCTTAAGCCTGATGTGGTGACAATGGATATTACAATGCCGGTGCTTGATGGTATTTCGGCATTGAAGAAAATAAAGGGAGATTTCCCTGAGGCCAAGGTTGTTATGGTTACTGCTGCCGGGCAGAAGACTAAGATGGTTGAAGCTATAAGGAGCGGAGCCAATGAATTTGTAGCAAAGCCATTTGAACCTGAGAATCTTAAGGCTGTTATTGATAAAGTAGTAAGCTAAAATAGAGATTTGTATAGAAAGAGGATATGATTATTCTCTTTCTTTTTATTTATAAGTATGTATGAATTCAATAATTATATGGTGTATTTATAGTAATAATATTTTTATGTTTTTATGGATTTTACAGTCTGTTTTTGATACAATATAAAACGTCAGATTTTGATGATCGTTATAAGTAAATTATTTTATCATTTATAATTTTAATAAAAGCATCATTGGGGCGGTGAAAAAGGAGCCGGAAGCAGTGATACGGAACTGGAATAAGGAGGATACCATGAGCAAAGTTAAAAGAGTGTATGTTGAGAAGAAGCCGGACTACGCAGTTAAGGCACATGAGCTTAAGTCGGAGCTTACCGATTACCTTGACCTTAAGATCGAGGATGTGAGGGTTTTAGTCCGCTATGATGTGGAGAATGTTTCCGATAAGACCTATGAGAAGGCATTGAAGACTGTATTTTCTGAGCCTCCTGTTGACTATGTATATGAGACAACATTTCCTTACGATGATAATGATATGGTATTCTCTGTAGAAGCTTTGCCTGGACAGTTCGATCAGAGAGCTGATTCCGCTGAGCAGTGTGTGAAGCTTTTAAATGAAAAGGAGGAGCCAGTCATTCGTTGCGCCACCACCTATGTTATCAAGGGTGAAGTAGATGATGCACAGTTTGAAAAGATCAAATCATACTGTATCAATCCTGTTGATTCAAGGGAAACAGATGATAAGAATATTCCGGAGACATTGGTTCAGGTCTTTGATGAACCTGCTGATGTTGCTATATTTGATGGATTTAAGGATATGGAGGAGAGTAAGCTTAAGGAGCTTTATGATTCCCTGGGACTTGCAATGACATTCAAGGATTTCCTTCATATACAGAATTATTTTAGAAATGACGAGAAGCGTGATCCTTCCGTTACAGAGATAAGGGTGCTTGACACATACTGGTCTGACCATTGCCGTCACACTACATTTGCAACGGAGCTTACCAATGTAAGCTTTGAGGAGGGCTATTACAGGAAGCCTATTGAGGATTCGTACAATTCATATCTGGCCGACAAGGAGGAATTATATAAGGGCAGGGATGATAAGTTCACCTGTCTTATGGATATAGCACTTATGGCTATGAAGAAGCTGCGTGCAGAGGGTAAGCTACAGGAGATGGAGGTTTCCGATGAAATAAATGCATGCTCCATCGAGGTGCCGGTATTGATAGATGGCAAGGAGGTTCCATACCTTATTCAGTTCAAGAACGAGACTCACAACCATCCGACGGAGATCGAGCCATTCGGTGGTGCTGCAACCTGTCTTGGCGGCTGTATCAGAGATCCGCTTTCAGGGCGTTCCTATGTATATCAGGCTATGCGTGTGACAGGTGCGGCAGATCCGACTAAAGCACTTTCAGAGACATTAGAGGGTAAGCTTCCCCAGAGAAAGCTTGTTACTGTAGCTGCTCATGGATACAGCTCATACGGTAACCAGATAGGTCTTGCAACAGGACTTGTAAATGAGGTATATCATCCCAACTATGTTGCAAAGAGAATGGAGATTGGTGCTGTTGTGGCGGCTGCTCCTAAGGAGAATGTTAAGCGTCTCACATCAGATCCGGGTAATGTAATAATCCTTATTGGAGGAAGAACAGGACGTGACGGAATCGGCGGTGCTACCGGAAGCTCTAAGAAGCATACAACAAAGTCCATAGATACATGCGGTTCTGAGGTTCAGAAGGGTAATCCTCCGACAGAGAGAAAGATTCAAAGGCTTTTCAGAAGAAGTGAGGTTGCAAGCATTATCCGTAAATGTAACGACTTCGGCGCAGGCGGTGTGTCTGTGGCAATAGGTGAGCTTGCTGACGGACTAATGATAGATCTTGACAAGGTACCTAAGAAATATGCCGGTCTTGACGGAACAGAGATTGCTATCTCTGAATCCCAGGAGAGAATGGCAGTTGTTGTGGATAGATCAGATGTAGATAAAATGCTTGGATATTGTGAGGAGGAGAACCTTGAGGCAGTAGTGGTCGCAGAGGTTACAGAGGATCCAAGGCTTGTCATGACATGGAGAGACAAGGAGATCGTTAATATATCCCGTGCATTTATTGATACCAACGGTGCACATCAGGAAAGTGATGTAACAGTTTCGATGCCTGAAAAGAAGGATTACTTTGAGGATAATAAGAAGGTCACTGATATTAAGAAGACATGGCTAGAGACCCTTTCTGACCTTAATGTCTGCTCACAGAAAGGTCTTGTGGAGATGTTCGACAGCTCCATCGGTGCGGCTACGGTAGTTATGCCTTATGGCGGTAAGTACCAGCTGTCTCCTACACAGACAATGATTGCAAAGCTTCCCCTTGATAAGGGTAAATGCGATACTGTGACCATGATGTCTTATGGTCTTGATCCGTATATGCTTTCCTGGTCGCCATACCACGGAGCAATCTACTCGGTAGTTCATTCTGTTGCCAAGATCGTGGCAGCGGGAGGTGACTGGAGCAGGATTTACTTTACATTCCAGGAGTATTTCAAGAGACTGGGAACCGATCCTGAGCGCTGGGGTGAGCCTATGGCAGCCCTTCTTGGTGCGTACAGTGCTCAGCTTGGTTTCGGACTTGCTTCCATTGGCGGTAAGGATTCCATGTCGGGATCATTTAATGATATAGATGTTCCTCCGACACTCTGTTCATTTGCTATAGATGTGGCTAAGACGGGAGATGTTATCACATCAGAGTTCAAGGGTGCGGGCAATACTATAATCAAGATAGATATTAAGCGTGACGAGTACGGACTTCCTGACTATGAGGATATGAAGAAGACATATTCATCACTTTATAAGGATATGCAGGAGGGTAAGATATTATCTGCATTTGCTGTATCATATGGTGGTATTATTGAGGCGGTTTCTAAGATGGGATTTGGTAACGGAATAGGTGTAAGCCTTGACGGCACGGTTACCAGAGAGGATCTTGTTAAGAAGGATTACGGTGCTATAATATGTGAGATCAAGTCAGAGAATCTGAAGTCGTTAACAGTTAGTGCAACAAGAATCGGTGAGACAATAGCAGAAGATAGGTTCATCTATGGAAATGTCAAGGTATCCATGAAGGATGCACTTGCAGCATGGACAGGAACACTTGAGAAGGTATTCCCCACATCTTCTAATGTTAAGCAGAATAAGGTAAGAAATGATATATTTAAGACAGACAAGGTGTATGTCTGCAGGAACAAGGTGGCTAAGCCTAAGGTATTCATTCCGGTATTCCCTGGAACTAACTGTGAGTACGATTCCACTAAGGCTTTTGAAAGAGCAGGGGCAGAGGTGGAGACCATCGTATTCAGGAATATGACGGAGCAGAACATTCTTGATTCTGTTGATGCATTTGGAAGGGCAATAAGCCAATCACAGATCGTTATGATGCCTGGTGGTTTCTCAGCCGGTGATGAGCCGGAGGGCTCTGCTAAGTTCTTCGCTACAGCATTCCGCAATGAGAAGCTGAAGGATGAGCTCATGAAGCTGCTTAATGAGAGAGACGGACTTGCTCTCGGAATCTGTAACGGATTTCAGGCTCTTATCAAGCTTGGTCTTGTGCCTTACGGTAAGATCACTTCCCAGAAGGAAGATTCGCCTACACTTACAATGAACAGTATCGGACGTCATCAGTCCAAGATGGTATATACCAAGATTGTGAGCAATAAGAGCCCCTGGCTTAGAAAGGCAGCTCTTGGTGATGTATATACAGTTCCAATCTCACATGGTGAGGGGCGATTTGTTGCAGATAAGGAGTGGCTTGATAAGTTATTTGAGAATGGTCAGGTGGCAACCCGGTATGTGGATGTTGACGGCAATCCCACTATGGATGAGGATTACAATATCAACGGTTCTTATGAGGCTATTGAGGGTATCACAAGTCCTGACGGAAGAGTGCTCGGGAAGATGGCTCACTCTGAGAGACGTGATACAGATGTGGCTATTAATATATACGGTGACCAGAATCAGTTGATCTTTGAGAGCGGTGTGGAGTATTTCAAGTAGGATGGATGTATGATATACAAAGCGATTTCAATTTTAACCATAGCTGATTTTTGGGGGATTATCTGATGGGGTTATTTAAGAAGAAAAAAGATGCTTCACTTAAACAAAATTTAGATGAAAAATCTTATTTGCCGGGTAGCATATGTCCGATTCATCTGTTTATGGAAGAATGGTGCGATGTTCCTGAAAAGGGAAGAGTTACAGAGGTATTTGAAGATAAATTCGGAGATATAGATATATTTTCATACGATGAAAATGTTATTGGCATTTCCGTTAAGAAATATATATCTGAATTCAAAGAGGGAAATGTGCCACCGATGCTCATGATAACAAATTGCACAGAGGCAAAGGATTATCAAATTGATGAAATCGCACTTAGCCAGATGTGGGCTTGTCCTGAACATGAAGAAATACTTAATAGATGCAGATATCATGTTATTGCAACTGATATGATGACGGCGGGCTTGAGCTATAAAGACCATGCAGATATATTGATGGACTATATGGAGGCATTGTTAGAATTATACCCCTCTACTGAGGCAGTTTTATTTGATAATTCAAAAAAAATGTTTTCAAAAGAATCAATATTGAGCAAGGAAATACCTAAAGAGGACAGGTTCATTTATTATGCGGTTAATGTAAGGTTTTTCAATATTCAGGGTACTGATGATATGCTTGTTGATACTATTGGAATGAGTACGATATGCCTGCCTGACTTGCAGTATCATTTCCATGGAATGGAGCCTAATTGGGTAGTTAATCATGCGTATAATGTATTAAGCTACATTTATCAAGGTGATAGCCCTATTAAGAACGGTGATACCATAGATGGTATTATAGATGGAAAGATGAACCAACAGATTCAGTGGAAATGTCGATATGAGGATTCTCTTATTCAACCTATAAGACCGGTTATAGATATTAATATGGGGGATTATGCGTCGGGGAAGAGAAGATAAGAACTAATTGTTGGGAGGATTAATGAAATATATAAAAGTTAATAAAATTATATTTAGGGGGCGTCAAAATATTCAATGGAAAGATGTTGCAAATTACCTAAAATCTTTTCAGGGAAAAAGTTATAAAGTAAATGAAAATAATGATTTAATTCATATTAACTATACCACAATAGAAGAATATACAGGTTCAAGATATACTTGGAAATTAAAAGGTTCTCTGGCAAAGGTAAAGGCAAATATAGTTCAAATTATTCCTGAGATGATAGAAAATGCTTCAAACAGACGCTGGGTCGAGAATAATAGTGAAAAACACAATAATAATGCCAGCAAGGGCTGGTATAGATATGATACATTCTTTTCTGTTCCGGTACAGTCGGAAGATGAAGTAAGGTGGAATGATTATAGAGCAACGCTTATTGTTAGAATTAATGATCGTGGTTTATATTTGTATGATATAATAAATATAAAAAAAGAGGCAAGTAACCCGCGATAATCATTACAAGAATGAGCACACGACAAAAAACTGCCTCTAAAAATATTATATATATTAATGGATAAATGTCAAGTGTTAATTATTAACTCATATTTTATATCATAGAAGATTGAAAGAAAGATAGGAAAAGCGTATGGAGTACATTGTAACAAAAAATGAAATGCAGGCAATAGATGCCTACACAATCGAAAAAGTGGGGATTCCCCAGGCGGTTCTTATGGAAAGGGCGGCACTTGCGGTTGTGGAAGAGATTGAAAGAATTGATCGTCGTAAGGGGAGGATTCTTATTGCAGTTGAGGGAGGTAATAACGGCGGTGACGGTCTTGCTGCTGCAAGAATGCTGTCAGAGAGAGGATATCCTGTGGATATCTATTATGTGGGAGGAGTCCAGCATGTGTCTGAGCAGTTTGAACTTCAGAAAAATATTCTTACTCAGATAGGACAGCGTCTCAGAAAGGCAATTCCCAATAGAGATTATGCAATTATTGTAGACGGAATATTTGGAGTAGGACTATCAAGAGAGGTTACAGGGAGTCATAAGAAGGCTATAGAAAGTCTCAATCAGATGAATGGAATCAAGGTGGCAATCGATATTCCTTCAGGGCTTGACGCAACAACAGGAGAGATTCTTGGTACTGCATTTCGGGCTGATTATACGGTAACATTTGGACTTAAAAAGCTTGGTATGTTCTTTGCAGCAGGCATTGACTGCTGTGGTGAGATTGTTTGCAAAAATATCGGTTTTCCTAAGGTATCGATTCAATCGGTCAAGCCTAAGATATATGCTTATGAGCCCCAGGATCTTGTAAAGCTTCCTAAGAGATTCAACAACTCCAACAAGGGAAGCTATGGAAAGGTGGCGGTAATTGCCGGCAGCAAGAATATGTCCGGTGCTGCATTTCTCTGCTCCAAGGCGGCATATTCAACGGGCGTGGGTCTTGTGAAGATATACACCCATGAGAGTAACCGGGTGGTATTGCAGTCCCAGCTGCCTGAGGCGGTGATGATGACCTATGATGATTACGAGGGAGCACTTTCATGTGTTGAGGATGCAGTTAAATGGGCTTCCGTAATTGTGGTTGGACCTGGACTTGGTGTGGATTCCACATCTGAAAGGATGCTATATGAGCTGTTGATGAATTCAGAAGTGCCTATGGTGCTTGATGCAGATGCACTTAATATACTCTCTAATAACATGGGTATGTTAAAGACATGTTCGGTGCCAATAGTAATGACACCTCATATGATGGAGATGAGCAGACTTATCGGCAAGGATGTGTCTAAGATTGCCAAGGACAGATTTGCCATAGCCAAGAGGTTTGCTAAGGAATATGAGGTTAATCTTGTGCTTAAGGATGCCAAATCCATTGTAACTAATGGCGGAGAGCAGACATATATGAATCTGGCAGGCAATAACGGTATGTCCACCGGCGGCTCAGGTGATGTGCTTGCTGGAATAATAGCCGGAATGCTTGCAGGAGGACTTGATCTTTTCACCGCTGCACAGATTGGAACCTATGTGCATTGTCTTGCAGGAGACAAAGCAGCAGAAAAGAAGGGCAAGTATGCTATGCTGGCGTCTGATATCATTTCTTCTCTTGGAGAGGTTATGAGGGACGAGTTTGAGTTGGAGGATATAAGAAATGGACACATATTATCGGGTGGAGGCAGACATTGATCTATCTGCTATTCGAAGGAACATTGAGACTATGAAGGGATGTATCCCGGATGGAAAGAAGCTTCTGGCAGTTATCAAGGCTAATGCTTATGGCCATGGTTCAATACAGGTTGCAAATGCGCTTGATGATCTGGCAGATTACTACGGAGTTGCCTGCATTGATGAGGCGATAGAACTTAGAAATGCAGATATTGTTAAACCCATTCTTATATTAGGATACACGAATGAAAGTCAGTTTAATGATATTGTGAAATATGATATAACGCAGACAATATATTCTTACGAACAGGCAAAAGCTTTGTCGGATGCAGCGGGACGAATCGGTAAGAGGGCAAAACTGCACATCAAACTTGATACAGGAATGAACAGGATAGGTTTTAAGTGTACAAAGGAATGTTTTGATGACAGCCTTGCAGAGATAGTTAAGATAAGTAAGCTTCCGAACCTTGATATGGAAGGGATATTCACCCACTATTTCAAGGCTGACAGCGTTGATAAGACAAGTGCAAGAAAGCAGCTTTCAAAGTACACCAATATGATAGACAGGCTTTCTAAGGCAGGGGTACATTTTGCCATAAGACATATATCCAACAGCGCAGGAATCATGGAGATGCCCAATGACACATATGATATGGTGAGATCCGGCATTTCAACCTACGGACTTTATCCTTCAGAGGAGATGGATAAGGAAGCGTGTGTGCTGTATCCTGCCATGTCATTTAAGAGCCATATTACACATCTGAAAATGGTGAAAGCGGGAGAGACTGTAGGCTACGGCGGTACATATACACTTCCCTGTGATAAAATGATAGCAACAGTGGGTGTGGGCTATGCAGACGGTTATCCCAGAGCACTTTCCAATAAGGGAAGGGTGCTTGTTAGAGGAGAATATGCTCCTATTGTTGGAAGGGTATGTATGGATCAGATAATGATCGACGTCAGTGATATAGATGGTGTTAATGCAGGTGATGAGGTTGTGCTTTTTGGCAGCCAGGGGGATAAATGCATTCCTGTAGAGGAGCCTGCAGATATGTCATCAAGCTTTAATTATGAGTTTGTGTGTGATATCAATAGGCGGGTGCCCAGGGTGTTCTTCAAAGATGGCGTTAAGGTGGGTGTGGTTAATTATCTTGAGGGGTAAGATTTATAGGTTGATCATAGTTAATATATATAAAATTGAAAAAAATATTGTTTCTATCG
The DNA here is from genome assembly GCA_017470935.1 of Lachnospiraceae bacterium. Lineage (GTDB taxonomy): Bacteria > Bacillota > Clostridia > Lachnospirales > Lachnospiraceae > CAG-590. The sequence goes on along the minus strand of JAFUXG010000011.1, from coordinate 937 downwards.
GGTACGTATGCTATAATTTATGTTGACAGATGAATAGACGTGGTATGTAGCATTATAATCACAAAACGAAAACCCTGGTAGCGGCTACTACCGGGGTTTTCTTGCTCATTAGAAGCACCGACAAAGGTAAGAGCGGCACTTATATAGGAGATCTAATCCTTTTTAGGCTGGTTGTCTTTTCTGATTTTTCTGTCCAGCCATTTGCAGATATAGTGACAAGATATACCTGCCATGACAGAAATAATAAAACTAATAAGTGTATGTAGCAATAATAATCACCTCCTTTCCAATTTAACTGGATTGGAGAGACAACAAGATGATTATATCACGAAAGGAATATTGGATAAACAAAAGAAAATCTTAAGAATAAGATAAAGTTGGAATGGTAATACTCTCATTAAAGAAATTGTTTTGATTATTTCTTGAGTTTATATGATCGGAGAGTGATACCATTGCCAGTTACTAGAGGAGACATTTTTTACGCAGATTTAAGACCGGTTGTCGGGTCAGAGCAGGGCGGAGTTCGTCCGGTACTTATTATACAGAATGAGGCGGGGAACAAGCACAGTTCTACAGTAATCTGTGCAGCCATAACAAGCCGCCAGAATAAGGCGAAGATACCTACACATGTGGAGCTTGCCGCAAATGAATGCCACATTTCAAAGGATTCTGTGGTACTGCTTGAGCAGGTGAGAACGATAGATAAGAAAAGGCTGCTTGAAAAGGTAAGCCACTTAAATGATGAGGTTATGGGGAATGTAAACAGGGCGCTTATGGTAAGTCTTGCGCTGTAAGTATATTACTGTTTAGTGAATTTTTGTTTTCGTATGGCGGACGCAGGTAAGCTACCAGCATGGTGCGTTTTGTATGACTGACTGTACGGTGATAAGAGTTTCTAAGTATCCCGTTAAAGTTTTGATGACGTACGCGGCAAGGT
>JAFUXG010000010.1 GCA_017470935.1 Lachnospiraceae bacterium | reverse complement strand
GACTAAGCACCTTGCCACGGACAGTACCAAAGTCTATCCGGGACATCTAGAAGTTCTTATCCCGTCCAATCCGCCATCTGACCTGAGGGTATCTGTGCAAGGCATACGGCGTACGGTTTCAAAATTTAACTAAACAGTAATTTATTGGCGTAACGCAAGAAGCGTACGCAAAATGCGTACGCTTCTATACAAATATTGAACGTAAAGCCCAATAACTTAAACATAATCAGCATTAACAGCTCTAACTGTCATACCACCAACAATGTTCTTCTTATTAGAATATGTGGCAGCAATCAACCCTTTACGGCTCCTGCTGTCATACCACCAACAATGTTCTTACCGAGGAATAAGTATACGATAATAACAGGCAGGATTGACATAGCAATGAACATGTAAACCTGACCCATATCGAACTTAAGGAAGTCAGCAGAACGTAATGTTGCGATCAAGATAGGCAATGTCTTCTTGTTGTCTGATTCAAGAACAAGAGCAGGAGTAAAGTAGTTATTCCAGCTTGTTACGAATGCGAAGATTGCCTGAACTGCGATAGCAGGCTTCATAAGTGGTAATGCAATGGTATTGAAGATACGGAACTCACCGGCTCCATCAATACGCGCTGACTCAAGAAGCTCCATAGGAAGTGTTGCCTCCATAGATTGCTTCATGTAGAAGAATACCACCGGACTTGCTACTGCAGGTACGATCAAAGGTATAAAGCTGTCATTAAGTCCCATCTTACGGATTAAGTTAAGGAATCCTAAAGCAGTTACCTGTGTAGGAATCATCATTACCGCAAGGATGAATGTGAACATGAACTTCTTCAACTTGAAATCATAAGCATGAATAGCGAAAGCTGTCATTGTTGAGAAGTATGTACATAATGCAGCTGTACAAGCAGCAATAAAGAAACTGTTAAACAAACCTGATAAAATAGGTAAGTTGCTACTATGTATAACATTCTTAAGGTTCTGTCCCAAATAACTACTTGGGATCATTGTAAATCCACGCTTTAACTCTGAGTTAGAACGTGTTGCATTGATAAATAATACATAAAACCAGAACAAGCAAAGGATTGTTACAAGAACAAGAACAACATATGCAATTACTCGTCTAGTCTTAACACTAACGCCGTTTTCTTTTTTCCTTTCCATATGCGTCCTCCCTCCTACTTATACTTGTCTGATGTATTAAACCGGAATATTATAAGTGAAAGTATACCGGTAATAATAAACAATAATACTGATAATGCACCACCCATACCATAGTTCTTACTATAAAGGTGCTTATTAAGGAACATAATAAGTGTCATAGTAGTTCTGTTAGGACCACCCTCACCACTTGTAAGAATCTGAGGTACATCGAACATCTGAAGACCACCAATCAAAGATGTGATCATAACGTAGATCAAGATCGGCTTAAGGATTGGTAATGTAATCTTCCAGAAAATCTGGGTTGATGTTGCACCATCCACTTCGGCTGCTTCATATAATGAAGTATCAATTCCCAACATACCTGCCAAGAGAAGGATAGTTGTATTACCAAACCACATTACGAAGTTCATGAATCCAACCAAAGCTCTTGCACTGCCTGTATGAGAAAGGAACTTATATGCTTCGTCAATTACACCTATGTTCTGTAACATACTGTTAATAGGTCCAATATCTGAGAACAATGCAAAGAAAAGCATTGAAAATGCTGAAGCCATAATAAGGTTCGGCATATAGATTACTGTCTGGAAGAAAGGAGTACCCTTAAGTCTCAAGCTTGGATCTGAGAACCAGGCAGCTAATAAAAGGGATACAATAATCTGAGGAATGAAACCTATAAGCCACATGATCATTGTATTTCCAAAATACTTGAAAAGATCTCCACCGCTAAACAACTTAGCGTAATTAGATAATCCAATAAATGTAGGTCCAACCTCGGTCAAACCATTCTTAAAATAATGCTCGAAAAAGCTGTTGTAAATTGTTGAAACCAATGGAATCAACTGAAAAATTACATACACTACTACAAAGGGAATTAAGAAGAAATACCCCCAACGGTTATAGCGTACAACATTTTTCCCAGTAGTTTTCATTCCGCCACCTCCGCTACACCTTAAAAAATTCGTTAAAAAATGCGTACCCATCCGGCATGCGCCAAACAGGCACGCATCATTGTTACAAAAGATACTTAGGTTAACTTACCCTAATTCTAAGTTGAATCTGAATATCAGTCCAGTCTTATAATTAGTATGTAAGCTCAGGATACTTCTCTGTTACACTCTTATAGAATGCATCAAGTGCCTCCTCATAAGTAGCTGTGTTACCCTCGAAGTAATCCTTCATAGCAGCCTGGAATGACTCTGTACATCCCTGATCATACTCAGAAATGTTAGACTTGTCAATCTTATCAGCACCAGCTGCGAACATAGCAAGTGCGTTCTGTCCACCAAGTACAGCATCGCCGTAGCTTGAATCTGCAGCCATCTGCTCCATAGCAGGCTTATTGTTAACGAAGTCGTTATCCTGCTTAACGATGTCAAGCATGATATCTGTATCAACTGTTAACTTTCTGATAATATCAGCAACGAGTGCCGGGTTATCTGTTCCCTCAGCAGCACAGATCCATGTACCACCCCATGAGAAGCCCTGAGGTCCCTCTGTAGCACCCCAGCCACCTGCAGCAGCGATAGAAGCTGAATCATCAGCAGCCATACAGAAGTCGATCAACCAAGCTGGTCCAAAGTAGCAGAATACCTTACCATCTGGATAGAATCCTGCAGACCACTCATCACCCCAAAGATCACCAGTACCACAGATCTTTGCGTCTACCTGCTCCTTAGACATATCAACCCACTTCTTGATGTTGTCATCAACAGTAATCTTACCATCAACAACCCAAGGTGTAGATACGTTGTCAGAGAATACACGGAATGTATCGTTAGCTGTAGCTGTCATCTTGTAACCAGCCTCAACTACCTTCTTAGCAGTCTCATTGTATGTATCCCAGTCAGAAACAGCTGCCTGAACTGTATCAGGATCGTCTGCTCCAAGAATCTCCTTTGCAGCCTCACGGTTGTAAATGAGAACACCAGGACATCCCTGCCAAGAAACACCCTTTAAGTTACCGTTTGAATCAGTCACAATATCCTTTGTGTACTTGTACTGTGCTGAAAGCTCAGAATCATCAATTCCGAGGTCAGACACTGGCTTTGTTAAGTCTGTATTAACATACTTAAGAGCATAGTCAGCCTCAACTAAGAAAAGGTCAACCTTGTCATCATCAGCTGCATCTGCATTGCCAGGAAGAACCTGATCAAGCTTATTCTGATAAGCGTTGTCATCTGAAGGTGTTACAGTGAACTTAACCTCGATGTCACCAATCTTACCACCAGCTGTAGCATCATCAGGATCATTAGCCTCATAACCAGGATAATGAGCTGTTAAACGACGAGCGAACTCATCATTCCAGCACTGGATGTTAAGAACCTTACCATCTGCTGAAAGATCAGCCTCAGCCTTAGCTGTCTCCTCGTTAGCCTCTGACTCCTCGCTAGCCTCTGTCTCCTCAGCTGCCTCTGTAGCCTCTGTAGCCTCTGTGTCTGTTGACGCTGTGTCACCACCACATGCAACAAGTGATGCACCCATAGCTAATGCAAGGGAAAGCGCCATAACTTTCTTTAATTTTCTCACAAAAAACCCTCCTTTTAAAAAAAGTGTGTGTGTTACCCGCCAATAGTTGATTATAGTATTTTTGACGGGATATGTTTGAATTTCTCAATTCAACATAGGTACATTATAGGACAGATTAGACAATTTGGCAAGTATTTTTTTATGTTTTATTCATGTTTTTTGTTCACATTGTCGTATTCGGCTGAAAATTTTTTGATTTTATTTCAAAATTTCAGATTCTTTGTGCATTTTTACACAACAGGAAGGAAATTTTGTTGGTAAAAATTCGCAAAACCTGTAAAATCGTGTATCATTCTATATGTAATAAAGCGCCCTATCTATAAGGATAAAGGCGCTTCTGTTAAAAATTACCATAAAGTTATATCAAATAAATAATTCCAAAGCCCTCATACGCCCTTCGGGCACCTTCCCCAAAGGAGAAGGGCTATCCAGAAACAACTATGTTCCGGCATCAATTATCTGATGTCTCCAGATTCATAACCTGGCGCTTTCTTGCCATCTCATCACTTTCCAAATACTCGTCATAGGTGGTCATTTTGTCTATAAGACCTGTATTGGTGATCTCCATAATACGATTGGCAGTGGTCTGAATGAACTGATGATCCTGAGATGAGAACAGCACCACCCCCGGGAACTTGATAAGTCCGTTGTTAAGGGCTGTGATGGACTCCATATCCAAGTGGTTTGTAGGCTCATCAAGAAGCAATACGTTAGAGCCCATTATCATCATCTTGGAAAGGAGGCATCTTACCTTCTCTCCTCCGGATAACACCTTCACCTTCTTGACACCGTCATCCCCTGCAAAGAGCATTCTTCCAAGGAAGCCTCTTACATAAGTGGGGTCCTTCTCCTCGGAGAACTGGGTGAGCCACTCAACAATGGTCATATCATTGTCAAATTCCTTTGTGTTATCCTTAGGGAAATAACCCTGAGAGGTGGTAACTCCCCATTTATAGGTACCCTCATCAGGCTCCTCTTCTCCTGCCAATATCTTAAAGAGCATTGTGGTTGACAATGTATTAGGCCCAACGAATGCTACCTTATCTTCCCTTCCAATTGTAAATGAAATATTATCAAGAAGCTTTACGCCATCCACTGTCTTGCTGATATTCTCAACTGTCAGCACCTCGTTGCCGATCTCACGGTTAGGACGGAAGTCAATGTAAGGATACTTACGGCTTGAAGGTCTCATTTCATCCAGCTCGATCTTCTCAAGAGCACGCTTTCTTGAGGTTGCCTGCTTAGACTTAGAAGCATTAGCAGAGAATCTTTGAATGAATTCCTGCAGCTCCTTGATCTTCTCTTCCTTCTTCTTATTAGCTTCCTTCATCTGCTTGATCATCAACTGGCTTGACTCATACCAGAAATCGTAGTTACCTGCGTACAGCTGAATCTTTCCGTAGTCTATATCCGCAATCTGCGTACATACCTTATTAAGGAAGTAACGGTCATGGGATACAACAATAACCGTATTGTCAAAGTTAATAAGGAACTCCTCAAGCCATGCAATGGCATCAAGATCCAAATGGTTAGTAGGCTCGTCAAGGAGCAGCACGTCAGGATTGCCAAAGAGAGCCTGTGCAAGCAAAACCTTAACCTTCAATGTATCCTCAAGCTCAGACATCTGCTTATAATGATAATCAGTATCAACCCCCAAGCCATTAAGAAGTGTAGCCGCGTCACTTTCAGCCTCCCAGCCGTTCATCTCGGCAAACTCCGCCTCAAGGTCTGCAACTCTGGCACCATCCTCGTCGGAGAAGTCCGGCTTTGCGTATATCTCCTCCTTCTCCTTCATAACCTGATAAAGATGCTCATTACCCATGATTACCGTATCCAATACTGTATAATCATTGTATTTGAAATGGTCCTGACGCAGAATGGAAAGCCTCTCTCCCGCATTCATCACCACGTCACCCTTAGTTGTCTCAAGCTCTCCCGAAAGAATCTTTAAGAATGTGGACTTTCCGGCACCATTTGCACCAATAAGACCGTAGCAGTTACCCTCGGTGAACTTGATATTCACATCCTCAAACAAAGCCTTCTTTCCAAATCTTAATGTAACATTGTTAGCACTTATCATTTCTCTTTCCTTCCTTATTCCTTTCTATTCTTGTTGCATCATTATCGCCCCACTGCCTATGCGCGAAGCTCTTGAAAACGTATATTGTGCTGTGAAGCATCGATATAGTTTCCAAAAGCAGAACTCATATATAATCAAGCTTCCCTCACTGCAGCTCGGGGTCGATAAGGATTGCAACCCTCTCAATCCTGTTCTTATCTACGGACACAACGCGAAATGTAATTCCATCCTTCTTGACTGTCTCCCCTTCATCCGGAAGATGGTCAAGCAGCTCTATAACATATCCCCCAAGGGAATCGTAATCCTGTGATTCTAATTTGATTCCTATGCTGTCCTCCAGGTCAGACAGCTTAACCGATGCGTCAATCTCATACTGCCTCTCGGAAACCTGGGTTATGGATTCCAGCTCATCCATATCAAACTCATCTCTTATCTCACCCACAATCTCCTCTATAAGATCCTCTATTGTTATAAGCCCCACAGCAGTTGCATACTCGTCCAGTACTATAGCCATGGAAACAAAGCGGTTACGCATTTCCGTCATAATTGAGGAGGTCTTCTGATACTCATACACAAAGAAGGGCTCCCGCATAATATTTCTTACAGAAAAGCCTGCATTTTTGCCCGACTCGTTCTGGAAGAAAAACAAATCCTTCATATATACTATACCGATAACCTCGTCCTTGCTATCTGCATATACCGGCAGTCTTGAATAGTGCTCCTCCCGGAAGGCCTCCACCACCTCATCCAGTGTAGAATCCACGGAAATAAATGCCATATCAGCCCTGGGCACCATAACATCCTTTGCATTGGAATCACCGAAATCCACTACATTGTTGATCATGGATTTCTCTTCCTTCTCGATGACTCCGTCCTCCTCGCTGACATCGAAGATGGTCCTCAGCTCTCCCTCAGTCATCTGGTCCTTAGTCTTGTCCTTATCAACCCTTAATATAAAGAATATAACACGGCTAAGTCCATCCACCAGCCAGATAACCGGCGTAAGAATAACCGTAAGGGGTGCGATTATATGAATATACACCATGGCAATCCGTTCACTATACATCGTGGCAAGTGTCTTGGGTGTTATCTCACCGAAAAGAAGAACGACCAATGTAAGGATTCCTGTAGCCACGCCTATGAACTTATTACCAAAGACTGATGTGGTAAATGTGGTAGCAAGGGCAGAGGCTGAAATATTGACTATATTATTGCCTATCAAAATCGTGCTTAACATTTTGGACGGATTCTCAAGAAGCTTCAAAACTCTTGCAGCCGTCCTGTTCCCATCCTCAGCAAGGGAACGTAACCTATGTCTGTTAACTGTTGTAAGAGCTGTCTCCGCTGACGAAAAAAAAGCAGATAACAACACCATTATAACGATTGCAATAAGCTGCATCGACTCTCCAGGGTCCAAAAGATCACTCTCCTTAATAAAAATTTGCTAATTCGTAATTTTACTGAATGAAATATATCTTGTCAAGTAATACTATAAATGTACGCCAAGAATTAAACCTTAGTATAATAAAAATGGAAAGAGGTGAGCATATGCGAAGCACAAAAAAGACCTATGAGGATGTGGCAAGAAGATGCTCTGCTTATCACAAGACAAATGCAAGCGAGCTTTCAAACTGTGTGCGAGATGACTGCAACAGCTGTCTTAACTGTGCACATTTTGCCAGTGACGAGCACTGCAAGTTAGATCTTTATGACGAGATTGCAAGAGCACTTTAAACCACGATAAAATCGAGGTAAGGCTCCGGCATCAACGTACCGGAGCCTTTGCTCACTTTTTCGCGTATTCAATAATGGATACCTGCTCCCACAGTTCATCATTACGATAATCCTTGTCGCTTCCTACATAGGTGTTCAGAAGCTTCTCATAAAGTTCATTCTTAGCCTCAATGGCTTTAAGCTGCTTCTCATACTGTTCAATGCCTGCAGCGTGTTCTGCGTCATCCTTCTCAAGCAGCTTGATAACATAATAGCCATAATCTCCATTTATTACACTGCTTGTTTTGTTCTCAGAAAGGCTGTCAACGGCAGCCTTATATTCCTCAGAAAGATCAGAATATTTCAAGGTCCTCTCTACACCCGTAACATTTGCAGGCTCATTTTTAAGAAGCTTTTCTATATCCTCTCCATTTCCTGCCTTCTCAGAAAATTCGGAAGCGGCTGTCTTCATCTGCTCCTTTTCATCATTAGAAACAGTGATAATTTCTCCATTCTTATCAGTTTTAACTATTCCTGATTCATCAAAGACTGCAGTTGGAAATGTTACCTGAAACACTCTCACATATCTGTCGGATGAATCACCACTTAAGGATGCTTCTGAAGCCTTATCATCCCCCTTCATATTCACCGAGGAGCTACTAAGTACATCTGCGTACTTATCGCCAACGGAGGCTGCGTATGCGCTTCCTCTAAGTCTCATTTCATATATTCTTTCAACATCTGATTTCTCAATGCTATGCTCCTTAAGCTTATCCTCTCCAAGCTTGTCCACAAGATATGCCGCGTTATTCTTAGCCTTCTCCTTATCCTCTGATGATAAAACAACCTTATTATCATCTGCTTCCTTAGATAAGAGAACTGAAAGAACTATCTCCTTTTCCAGATCAGCCTTATAATGTTCGGCATAAGTCTCACCGTTATCATATATCTCATCAAGCTCATTCACATCTACAATGCCATGCTCCATGACATACATGTAGCCAAAGACATCCACATCCCTGCTGTCAACCTTAGTCCCGTTAAGCTTAAAAACTGCTTTATTGCCACCGCATGAGGTTAAGGTCAAAGCAAGTATTGCCGTTATTATTATGCTTAGTACACCTTTGATCATCTTCATAAACAGACCCCTTATATTTTGACAAATTGAGCAGGAAACACGCCCGCCTGCAAGCCTCCGATAAGCAAAGGCTTCCACTTTTCCCTATCAGATGCCCTGCGATAAGAAATAAGCCGGCTGTAAATTTCGGTCACAGCCGGCTTTTGTATACGTTGTTATTATTACCAGTAATTAATCTATTCATTAAATACTAATGTTAAACAACCTCATATGCATTAATGATTAGTTGTTGATGAGCTTGTCATCCTCATTGTTCCAGCTGTAAAGCTTACGAACCTCCTTACCGATAACCTCTGAAGGATGCTCGGCAGCTTTCTTTCTCATAGCCTTAAAGTGTACCTGACGTCCTGCAGGTGACATATCAAGAAGGAATTCCTTAGCAAATGATCCATCCTGAATATCAGAAAGAATCTTCTTCATAGCCTTCTTAGTATCCTCTGTAATGATCTTAGGTCCTGTGATGTAATCACCGTACTCAGCCGTGTTAGAGATTGAATATCTCATTCCCTCGAAGCCTGACTGATAGATAAGGTCTACAATAAGCTTCATCTCATGGATACACTCGAAGTATGCATTTCTAGGATCGTATCCAGCCTCTGTAAGAGTTTCAAAACCGGCCTGCATCAAAGCACATACACCACCGCAAAGAACTGCCTGCTCACCAAAGAGGTCTGTCTCTGTCTCTGTACGGAAGGTTGTCTCAAGAAGTCCTGCTCTTGCTCCACCGATTGCAAGACCGTAAGCCTTAGCAAGCTCCTGTGCATTACCTGTAGCATCCTGCTCAACAGCGATAAGACAAGGTGTACCCTTACCTGCCTGGTACTCAGAACGTACTGTGTGTCCCGGTGCCTTAGGCGCAATCATTGTTACATCAACATCTGCAGGCGGTTTGATACATCCGAAATGAATGTTGAAGCCATGTGCGAACATTAACATGTTGCCCGCCTCTAAGTTAGGCTCGATCTCACTCTTGTACATATCAGCCTGAAGTTCATCATTGATAAGGATCATAATGATATCTGCCTTCTTAGCTGCCTCGGCAGTTGTATATACTTCAAAACCCTGCGCCTCAGCCTTAGCCCAGGACTTGCTGCCCTCATAAAGTCCGATGATAACATTACATCCTGACTCCTTAGCATTCAATGCATGAGCATGTCCCTGGCTTCCATAACCGATAACAGCAATGGTTTTGCCCTCTAATAATGATAAGTTACAATCTGATTCATAGAAAATCTTTGCCATTTTAACACATCCTCCTAATAAAGTTCCGCATCTTCATTTCATTACGATGCTGTTTTTAAAATTCTGCATCTCTATCTTATTTCGATGCTTTTTAAAAATATTATATTTATAAGCTTAGCTTATTAAAATAAACTTAGCAAATACTTACTCTGTCTTCTTGCCAGATCCATCAATGCCTCTGGTAAGTCCGGTCAGTCCTGTTCTCACAATAGATTCAATCTCAAATCCATCAAGTAATCCGATAAACGCTTCTATCTTATTGGCATTACCTGTAAGCTCTATCATAAGAGAATCCTTTGAAACATCCACGATCTTGGCGCGGAACACATCCGTCACCGTAATAATCTGCTGCTTCTCCTCTCTATTTGACTTAACCTTTACAAGAACAAGCTCTCTGCACACAGATGAGCCATCCTTAAGCTCCGTAATCTCTACCACATCCTCAAGCTTGTTAAGCTGCTTGGCAATCTGGGCAAGGGTAAGGTCGTCACCGCTCACTGCAATGGTCATACGGGAATACTTAGGATCCTCCGTAACGCCAACAGATAAGCTGTCAATATTATATCCTCTTCTACTGAACAATCCCGATACTCTTGATAATACTCCGGAGCTGTTATCTACTAACAGGGATAATACCATCTTCTTCACATCAATTCCACCTTTCAAATTCACAAAACTGTTTCATATTTTATCAACTATTCACTTCTATGTCAATAATCACTTTTTCATCATTTCTACTTCCATTTTGCTGTCTTGTTGCCTGATTTTTTGACCTCCTTGACGGACCGGACTGATAACGCAGACTCCGCACCCTTCTTTGCATAAAGCTTATTGTTTTTAAGGGTAAGCTTATTAAACTGTGATGATGTGGAGGATGAAATCAGAAGTCCGTAATTCACACCCTTTATAACATTTTTGGATATATTAAGATTACGTTTCTTTATCTTTCCCGGAGCCTTTCCAAAGAAAGCAGCATGACAGCCAATAGCATAATAATTACGACTGGCAGGAGCTTTGCTTATTATCTTATTACCGGTAACTACTGCGCTGGTGGTATTGAACAATGCAAGAGCCTGACCGCTTACGCCTGTCAGTGTGCAATTCTTAATAGTTATATTGGTGTGAAATTTGTTAAGATATTTTCCCCTATCAACCGCTGCATAGTTACAGCATACCGCACGACAGCCCTTTACTGTACAGCCTATTATTTTGATATTATCACATGTACTGCCGTCAGTCGCCTCCTTTGAATCAGATGCCGTTGACGGAGCCGCAATATCTATCTGTATCTGCTCCTCCACCGAATTTTTCTTAGCCTTACCAAGGGGCATTATCTTACAGTTTTCTACCGTAACATTTTTACATGCCACAAATTCCATTGTATGTCCTTCATAATTTGACACCTTGATGTCCATATCAGAAATAGTTATATCTCTGGCATGCCTGATATGAAAACTGCTCTGTGTAAATCCATCCTCTAAGGTAGAACGCCATTTCCCTCCTTTAAGGGTAACATTTTTTAATGAATCATATCCGGGCTTACTTGTAGGTCCCATAAATATAAAGCTGCCGCAATACACTGTTGCCCCTGTGGCATCAAATGAATCCCCGTCTGAAAGATAAATAGGTTTTGACAGGTAATATACTCCACCATTTACAAGTGTGACTTCACCTGTTTTATCAAGCTCAGCCTGAATAGCCTTGTTGTCGTACTTTCTAACCCCTGCTTCAGTCTCTCCCCCATTTGCAGGAGCAACCACCCCTGCCTTAACCACAAGCATCGGCTGTGCTAGAAAAAATATTGCAAATATTAGCATCATCCATCTGTACTTCATTATAAGTCTCCTTCGTAAAATCAATCTGCTATACTCATACTGTCTATAGGCAATTGCGAAACCATCTGCTTTATTAAAGCCCCCCCCGCAACTACCTATTTTACCGCCTACTTTAACAGGCTCTCCACAACCTTACATGCCACAGCTGCATCCTCCGAATACCCATCTGCTCCTATTTCGTCAGCAAAGCTCTGGGTTATGACAGCTCCGCCGATCACCACCTTAATGTCAAGACCTAACTCCTTGACATAATCCACCACATCCTTCATCCTCATCATGGTGGTGGTCATAAGTGCCGACAGTGCGATAATCTGCGCATGCTCCTTAATGGCTGTATCAACTATAACCTCCTTTGGCACATCCTTACCAAGATCTATAACTCTGAAACCATAATTCTTAAGCATCATGGCTACAAGATTCTTTCCTATATCATGTATATCTCCCTCAACGGTCGCAATGACGATTGTAGCCTTCTCTTTGCCCGCCTCTGCCTTTGGAAGCAGGGGCTCTAATTCGGATATAGCAAGCTCCATAGCCTCAGCAGAAGCGATAAGCTGGGGAAGGAAGTATTTCTTCTTATCAAATAACAGTCCCACCTCATTGATGGCAGGGATTAAATGCTTCTCTATAAGGGACTGGGCTTCATAACCATCAGCAAGGAACTCCTTAACATCCGATACCATTGTACGCTTGTTGCCCTTAAGCACGTTCATGTATAATTTTGATTTTTCTTCATGTGAGGCCTCTCCGCCTGAGGCATCCTTACCTGAGACATCTGATTTTTCGCTGCCGATTGATACTTTTCCTTTACCGCCTGCTGTATTGCCTCCTGCAGTTCCGTTTCCTGCCGCACTGCCACCTGCTGCTACACTCCCCGCTGCACCGCTGCCGGCAGCACCCCCATTTACACCGCTAGGAGCGATCTCAGCCATGGGCTTAACATTTTCTATATAAGCAATATCTGCCCCTTCCTTATTCATAAGAAGATCTGAGGCATATGCCGCGTTCATCAAAAGCTCCTGAGAAGGATTGGCAATAGCCATTGTAAGTCCTTTGGAAATTGCCATGGTAAGGAACGCAGTATTGATAAAGCCTCTCTCCGGCAGACCGAAGGAAATGTTGGAAAGACCGCATATCGTGGCAAGTCCTCTCTCCTTCTTGCAGTATTCAATGGTCTCTAATGTTTCAATAGCCGCATTCTTATTGGCTCCCACCGTTGCCACAAGGCCGTCAACGATAATATCTTCCTTTGTAAAGCCAAGCTCCACTGCCCTTTCATACACCTTGTTGATGATATCGATCTTTTCCTCAATATTCTCCGGAAGCCCCTCGTCTGAAAGTGGAAGGAGAATGAACATGGCGCCATACTTCTTAGCAATAGGCATCAATCGTTCCATCTTCTCAGACTCCATGGAGATGGAATTGATAAGCGCCCTTCCGGGATAAATGCGAAGCGCATGCTCTATTACATCCACATATGAAGAATCAATACAAAGAGGAAGATTGACAGTGTTTGTCACCTCGTAGATGACCTTCTGCATCATGGCATCCTCATCAATTCCGTTCATACCCACATTGATATCAAGGACTGCCGCACCCTTTTCCTCCTGCTGCTCTGCCATCTCCACCACAAGATCAAGCTTGTCCTCACGAAGCTCACTCTGCAGCTTCTTCTTACCGGTGGGATTAATGCGCTCACCCACCACGAAAAATCTTCCGTCTATATCTATGTCAAGCACCTGTCTTTCAGAAGACAGCACCCTTCTCTTCTTATCAGAAATCTCCGGCACATCCATCAGTCTCACAATTCTTGCAAGAGCCGCTATATGATCCTTGGTAGTCCCGCAGCAGCCTCCCACAATGTTGGCGCCTGCTTCGACGAGTCTTTGCCCACACTCAGAAAACTCCTCCGGCGTCATGGCATACACAGTCTCACCATCGATAAGCTCAGGCATTCCCGCATTGGGCTTTGCAAGAATAGGAACATTGGCGTACTTCTTCATCTGCTCCACAATAGGCACCATCTCCGCAGGGCCTGTGGAACAGTTAACTCCTACCGCATCAACCCCAAGACTTTGAAGGACAACAACTGCCGACTCCGGCGGCGTACCGTACAAGGTTCTTCCATCCTCGTTATAGGTCATGGATACAATGACGGGCAGATCGCAGGTCTCATTTGCGGCAATAACAGCAGCCCTGGCCTCCGCAAGACTCATCATGGTCTCCACCACAAGAAGATCCACCCCTGCATCCACAAGCACATTTATCTGCTCCTTATATACATCGATCAATTCCGCAAGGGTAAGCTTACCGATGGGATAAAGCTGCTTGCCTGTCATGGTAAGGTTGCCTGCGATGTAGGCGCGAAAGCCGGTAGCTGCCACCGCCTTCTTAGAAAGGGCAACCAGCTCCTTATTCATATCTGCAAGCTTATCCGCCAATCCATACTCTTCAAGCTTAATCCTGTTACCGGAAAATGTGGGGGCATAAATGATATTGCTGCCCGCATTTATATAATCTGTCTGAAGCTTGACCATCACATCCTTATGCTCAAGTATCCACTGCTCCGGGCACACCCCCGTGGGCATTCCCGCCTTCTGCAGATTGGTCCCCGTGGCTCCGTCAAGCACCAGGATCTTCTGTTCCACCAATGTACGAAACTGTTCCTTTGTCATTGTATTACCCTCAACCTTCTTTTATCTATACTGCGTTCTCACCCGACGCTCTGTCTCAAACCACAAACTGTCATGTGATTCACACAGCAAAAAACCGCTAACGTTTCTTATTATATTCCTTTTTTCAAAAGTTTCAATGCCCTATCAGCTTTTTATACATACTTTTTGCTTATCAGCAGGCATAGAACAAACGCGGTCTTATGCTTGCCCCAAAAACACATTCAGGACTTGCCCGCATCCCCTTTAATATTGTATAATTGCTGATATTACTCTATATTTATGATAAGGGTGCCAAAATTACCTTTTGCCATCCAATGATATACAAGTTGTTACAGACTTTTTTAGAAGGAGATTTTTCCATGACTGAAGAACAGATAACCAAGGCACATCTTACAGACCTTGCTAAACTTGCATATAACCAGAACATATATACATATAGTAATTTTCTTTCCTCGGAGGAGCTGTCTTTGTTAGAGGATATCAGTGATGATATCTCCTACATCCATCACTCCTGCTTCGGAGGAAATGAACTAAGCGAACGCCAGATAGTAGGCTTTGGCTCCGAAGAAGAGTTCGGATATCCCGGACATTTCCCCATCTCCGTTATAACAATAACGCCTCTGCTCGCCAAATTCTCTGACGACTTAAATCACAGGGATTTTCTTGGGGCTTTGATGCACCTTGGAATAGAGAGAAATGTTCTGGGGGATATTCTTATCAAAGATAACACTGCTTATGTATTCTGCCTTGACAAGATTGCAGACTTTATATGTGATGAGCTTACAAAGGTAAAGCACACCAATGTAAAATGCGAGATCACAGATCCTGATATTCCCGCACTGACACCCACACTTGTGGATGAGGAATTCCCGGTGGCCTCCCTTCGTCTTGACGGCATAATCGCAAGTCTCATCAAATGCTCAAGAAAGGAAGCCCTGTCTCTCTTTGAGGAAAAGCGTGTCACATTAAATGGGCGCACCACCGGAAGAAACAGTACTATTCTAAAGGATGGCGATGTGTTCTCAGTAAGAGGACACGGCAAGTTCATATTTGACCACGCCGGCGGCAGCACCCGCAAGGGGAAGACCTATGTGCACATTAAGAGGTATGTGTAAATTACTGTTTATGTCAGTTTTGAAACCGTACGCCGTCTGACTTGCACAGATACCCTCAGGTCAGATGGCGTGTTGGACGGGATAAGAACTTCTAGGTGCCCCGGATATAATATGATACCGTCCGTGGCAAGGTGCTTAGTCGCCATCCATGGCTCCGGCGCACCTGCGAGGCATCCATGCCTCGCATCCACTGGGTTTCTTACGGGACACCAAGAAGTTCTAATCCCTTTCCAAATGCCATCTGACCTGAGGGCATCTGCACAAGGCAGACGGCTGTTTGTTGGCAAAAGATACTTAATAAAATGAAAATATTGAACAATTATTTATATGAGTAAGATTTACAAAGTATATTGTGTTGTAGTTTCGGTATCCACGGACAGTAGGTAAGCTGGCAGTATGGTGCGTTTTGTATGACATCTGGGAGATGATTAGAGTTTCTTAGTATCCCGATAATTATATAGCGGATGCGAGGCATGGATGCCGAGCAGGTGCGCTGGAGCCATGGATGGCGACTAAGCACCTTGCCGCGTACTTCATCAAAGCTTTGACGGGATACTTAGAAACTCTTATCACCGTACAGCTAGTCATACAAAATACACCATGCTGTCAGCTTACCTGCGTACGTCATACGGAACCAAAACTGAACTAAACAGTAATTAATTACAAAATCAGCCATTGTATTTATTTTTTTTGGTGTTATAATGAACGATAAGCATGAACGCATACTTCAATCAGGGAGGCACTTATGAAAATAATTATAGTGGGCTGCGGCAAGGTAGGATACACTTTAGCCCAGCAGCTCAGTGACGAAGGACACGATATTACTCTTATAGATACCAACGAAAGCAAGCTTGATAAAGCCCTTTCGGTTTTGGACGTGCAGGCTGTTACCGGTAACGGTACCACCTTCCGTACACAATTAGAGGCCGGTATTAAGGACAGCGACCTGCTCATAGCCGTGACAGGGCAGGATGAGATAAACCTTTTGTGCTGTCTTATTGCAAAGAAATCCGGTAACTGTAATACAATTGCCAGAGTCAGGAATCCGGAATACTTCGAGGAGACGGATTACCTCCGTGAGGAGCTTGGGTTATCTATGGCTATCAATCCAGAATATGCATGTGCTCACAGCATTGCAAAGCTTATAGAAATACCAAGTGCCTTAGATGTCATTACCTTTGCCAAGGGACTGGTCAATATGGTTCAGGTTACGGTACCGGAGGGCTCTCCCATCCATCACATGACAGTATATGAGTATGCCACCAAGATCCACAGCAATACCCTGATATGTGCCCTGGAGAGGGGGCATGAGGTCATTATCCCCGATGGTAATACCTTGATCTGTTCAGGTGATAATCTGTATATTATAATTCCAACAGACGAGATCCATCATTTTCTTTCCAAGATCGGAATCAAGGCAAAGCCCATCAAATCTGTTATGATAATCGGTGGCGGAATGATCGCATATTACCTTGCAGCAAAGCTTAACAAAGCCCATCTCCAGGTAAAGATCATCGAGCAGAATTTTGAGCACTGCCAGCGTCTTTCTGAGCAGCTGCCACATACAATGATAATCAATGGCGACGCCTCTGACCGCCAGCTTTTGTTAGAGGAGGGAATTGAGGATACTGATGCATTTATCTCCCTGACAAATCTTGATGAAGAGAATATGGTACTATCACTGTTTGCCAATAAGGTGGGTAACGCCAAGAAGGTAACAAAGATCGACAGGGTTTCATTCGAAGAGGTAATTGACGAGATGCCCATCGGCACCATTGCCTGTCCGAAGAACATAACAGCAAAATCCATCATTCAGTATGTCAGAGCTTTGGAAAATTCCTTTGGCAGTAACATAGAAACCCTTTACAGGATGCTGGATGACAGGGTTGAAGCTATGGAATTCCATATACGACAGGACTCAAAGGTCACAAACACCCCACTGATGGAGTTAGAGCTTAAGAAAAACCTGCTTATCTGTGCCATCATAAGAGGCAGACAGATCATCACTCCAAGTGGCAAGGACGAGATATTAAACGGTGATACGGTTATTGTTGTCACAACCAACAAAGGATTATCCGATATTAAGGATATTCTTGCCTGATGTTTCAATACAAGGGCTTTATATAATAATTGCAGAAGAACAGAGGTTTAATATAATGAACGTAGCAATGATATTCTATATGTTAGGATGGCTGCTTAACACGATCGCAGCACTTATGATATTTCCATTTCTGGTATCTGTATACTATAAGGAGCACTGCGGAATATATTTTATCCTTTGTGCTCTCATCTATGCCGCGATAGGCATTCTGCTAACAAGAAAACATCCAAAAAACGATCGTTTCTTTGCCAAGGAGGGGTACGTGATGACTGCCCTTTCATGGCTTTTACTTTCTCTTGTGGGATGTATGCCCTTCTATCTTAGTGGATCGATCCCATCATTTACCAATGCACTTTTTGAATGTATATCCGGTTTTACAACAACCGGCGCCTCAATACTTGAAAATGTGGAGAAGCTTCCAAGATGCATGAACTTCTGGCGCTGCTTCATACAGTGGATAGGAGGTATGGGCGTTCTAGTATTCATGCTCGCTCTTATTCCGCTATCCGGCGGACAGGATATGTATATTATGAAGGCGGAAAGTCCGGGACCCAATGTGGGCAAGCTTGCCCCAAAGGTTAAGAAGACTGCCACATACCTCTATATTATATACTTTATACTTACTGCCTTAGAGATAGTATCTCTGGTAATTGCAGGCATGCCTCTTTTTGATGCGGTCTGTACTTCATTTACGACCACAAGTACAGGAGGCTTCGGAATCAAAGCCGCTTCTCTCGGTGCATACTCTCCTGCAATACAGTATGTTGTAGGTGTATTTCTGTTCTTATCAGGACTTAATTACAGCTTTTTCTTTTTTGTATGGATCAAGCGCTTTAAGGATGCTTTTGCAATGGAAGAAATCCATGGATATATTATCGTATTCATTATTTCTACAATATTTATTACAGGCAATATTACAGGAAAGGGATATGGCGGCGAAGAAGCCTTCCGTCATGCATTCGTGCAGGTAGGCTCTATAATGACCACCGCAGGCTTTTCTTCCACCGACTTCGATCTGTGGCCATCATTTTCCAAGAGCATACTTGTTCTGCTAATGCTCATTGGCGGGTGTGCCGGAAGCACCTGTGGAGGAATCAAGGTATCACGTATCATAATCTATCTAAAGACTGTTAAGAAGGAGCTGGCTCAGCTATGCCATCCAAGAAATGTGAAGATAATCCAGATAGATGAAAAGCCATTGGGACACAGCACTCTCCGTTCGGCTAACATATTCTTCATTGTCTATATACTTATGTTTGCATTCTCAACTCTTCTCATAAGCGTTGATAATTTTGACTTAGAGACCAATTTCACCGCAGTCGCATCTGCCATAGGCAATATTGGTCCCGGTCTTGCGTTAGTTGGTCCAACAAGGAACTTCGACCTATATTCTGACTTCTCCAAGTTTATCCTGATGTTTGATATGTTAGCAGGAAGACTTGAGCTGTTCCCGTTGCTGGTACTCATATCACCTGCGACCTGGAGAAAGAAGTAAGGCGATCCAGCAATAAAGCTTATACACTGATATTTACGGCTTTATGAGGAAATACAGCACTAAACCTTATTGACCTTGATCTGACAATAATTCATATAATGTTTCAAATACGAAGTCCACACTCTTGGTGCGGACTTTGTTTCGTCCTATATCACCAAACTGCTTTGTATAGGTTGTTACATTTCCATTGATGGAAAACCCAAAGCACACCATCCCCACCGGCTTATCCTTGGTACCGCCTGTAGGACCGGCAACTCCTGAGATTCCGACTCCAACCTGAGAGCCTGCTGCCTTAGCCACTCCCGCTGCCATCTCATAAGCCACCTCTTCACTTACAACACCATAGGAATCAATTGATTTTTCATCAACAGATAAATATTCCATCTTAGCCTCATTGGCGTAGGTCACAAAGCTTACATCAAGTACCTTTGACGCATCTGCTACACCCACTAAGGTTCCGCAGGCAAGTCCGCCGGTACAGGACTCAGCAAAGGATATATGATATCCCTTATCAATAAGTAAATCAACCACCTCTTTACAAATATCACTCATTTTATAATACTCCTCTCTTATTATCTGCAAAAATTAGGTATTTGCAAAATAAAAGCACTTAAGGTCATATCCGTAAGTGCTTTATCATTCGTAAATGAAATTACTTAATCAATGTAATTCCGCCGATCAACGGAACAGGCTTCTCTTCCTCGTTGATAGCCGCAATAAGTCCCATTATCCAGCATACAATCATGAATATTCCCCACGCCCATCCGATACATGGAATAGGTGACAAGAGACTGAAAAGTAATATTACAAGTGCCTGATTGATATGAAATCTTGCTCCGTCCTTATCTCCCGCAAGCAATGCAATTAATAGCCCAATCCATGTAATGTAAGCTACAATACCTGTCGTTCGTGCATCCATTAATTATTCCCTCCTACTGTATGATTAACAAAATTAATTATAGCAAAAACAATTATTTATTGCAATGGAATTGTAAGATAAAGTATAATATCAATATAGCTATTATGGAAATGAATATATTAACCTAATGTAACTGCAAGACGCATAAGAATATTAATAGCCATTGTACAGTTACCTATATATCAAGTCATCAAAAAGGAGGCTTCAATGAACTGTATAGATCTACATGTACACTCGACTGCATCTGACGGATCATTTACACCGGAGGAGGTGGTGGAGCTTGCCAAGGAGGCAGGGCTTACATACTTTGCCCTCACAGACCACGACACTGTAAAGGGAGTACCTGCTGCCATAGCACACGCTGAGAAAACAGGCGGGATAAATGTGATCCCGGGTACAGAGCTTTCCTGCTACGAGGGAGAGCGGGAGATACATATAGTAGGACTTTTCTTAGATTACAACAACAAGGAATTTAACGAGGCACTTGCGTCACTTGAAAGGGCAAGGGAGCTTAGAAATGAACAGATGGTCCAGAAATTTGTTGACGCAGGCATTCCACTGACCATAGAAGAGCTGAAGCACGGCAATCCAGGAAGTGTTATAACAAGAGCACACTTTGCAAGAGTATTGGTGGAAAAGGGAGTGTGCAAGGACAAGGCAGCCGCCTTCGACAAATACATAGGCATCAACTGTCCCTTCTATCTTCCAAAGCCCAAGGTGACACCGGAATACGTTATAGGTCTTATCAATAAGGCAGGCGGTACTGCAATACTTGCCCATCCTTATTCCTATAAGCTTACAAGATCCCAGGTGGAAAAGCTGCTTGACAGGCTTATCCCCGCAGGGCTTGCAGGAATGGAATGCTACTATTCCACATATGACAATAGCCAGACCTCTGAGCTTAGAAGTATGGCTATAAGTAAAAAGCTTCTTGTATCCGGCGGCTCTGACTTCCATGGCGCCATCAAGCCCGACATTTCAATCGGCACAGGATGGGGCAATCTTAGAGTTCCGGAGAAGCTGCTTATGGATATTATCGAGTACAGGGCACAGATCAAGCCCTCCTGAAAACAACCTATTGCTAAGGAATTATGTATCATAGAACAAAGAGTCGCTTGCGACTCTTTCGCGCCCGAGCGGTATTGCGAAGCAATTATCTTCTTCTCCGCGAGGTGCGCATCCCGCGGAGCGTTTTATATGATAAGAAACGAAGTTTCTTATTATATAAATAAGGCTCTGTCATCAACGTATGCTGTGACAGAGCCATTATTATTCTTGCATTGAAAAATCATTACTCCTCAGATGTGGCATCCTCATCCCTCTCAACCTCTGCAATGGCATTCTTATGCATTGGGATACGGCAGTTCTTGTTGTTACCAAACTCAACAATAACTGTATCATCAACAACGTCTAATACAACTCCGTAAAATCCGCCGGTGGTCATAATATTGTCACCCGGCTTTACGGAATCCCTAAGCTCGTCCATCTCCTTCTGCTGCTTCTTCTGGGGACGGATCATAATGAGGTATAAAACTCCGATCCAGAGTGCCACCATAACCAAGGTCATTACTAAAGACCCGCCTGTTGCCTGTGAACTGGCTCCATTAGCTCCGCTTGCAAGTATTGTTAAAAACATAATATTAAACTCCTTTTCTATAATTAATATTTATATACCAGGCAATTGTACAAATGCTTAGAACACTGCTTAAAGCTTTGCAATCACCCATGTTGCTTATTAATCCTCTCCCTGCATAAAGCCCTCAAGGCGCATCCTCTTATACTCCTTAAAGCGCTCCTCTTCTATTGCAGTTCGAATCTCACCCATCATATTATTATAAAAATGCAAATTATGCAAGACACAAAGACGCATTCCCAGCATTTCTTTTGCCTTAAGAAGATGTCTTATGTATGCCCTTGAATAATTTCGGCAGGCAGGACAGCTGCATTCCTCCGATATAGGACGGGAATCAAGCTCGTACTTGGCATTGAACAGGTTGAGCTTCCCCCGGTTGGTATATACATGTCCATGCCTTCCGTTACGGCTGGGATATACACAGTCGAAAAAATCCACCCCTCTGTCAACAGCCTCTATTATATTGGCAGGCGTGCCCACTCCCATAAGGTAGGTAGGCTTGTCCTTAGGAAGAAATGGTACGGTCTCCTCTATTATATGATACATCTCCTCATGGGATTCGCCCACTGCAAGGCCTCCTATGGCATAGCCCGGAAGGTCTAGCTCAGAGATTTCCTTTGCATGCCTTATTCTTATGTCAGGAAAGATGGCTCCCTGGTTGATTCCAAACAGAAGCTGCTCCTTGTTAATGGTATCCTCTAAGGAGTTAAGTCTTGCCATCTCCGTCTTACATCTTGAAAGCCACCTGGTGGTCCTGTCCACAGAGGCTTCAATATAGCTTCTGTCAGCCACGCTTGAAGGACATTCATCAAAGGCCATGGCAATGGTGGATGCCAGATTGGACTGTATCTGCATGCTCTCCTCTGGCCCCATGAAAATCTTCCTGCCATCAATATGGGAATTAAATGTAACTCCCTCCTCCTTGATCTTCCTAAGTCCCGCCAGGGAAAATACCTGAAATCCTCCGGAATCAGTAAGGATAGGCTTATCCCAGTTCATGAATTTGTGAAGCCCTCCAAGCTTTTTCACAATGTGGTCTCCCGGTCTGACATGGAGATGATAGGTGTTGGACAGCTCGATCTGTGTTCCTATCTCATGAAGATCCGTTGTGGCAACAGCACCCTTAATTGCTGCAGCCGTACCGACATTCATGAACACAGGCGTCTGTACCTCCCCATGCACTGTCTTAAAGACCGCTCTCTTGGCATTGCCATCCGTTTTGATTATCTTATACATATCATTTACTTCCTGAATTAATCATTCCAAACAATACCACATATGACCTGTCACATCATATGTACCTTAACATTCTTTTGTCTGTGTTTTTCACACTTTGCCTATTATACTTATTTTTACGCCTGTTGTAAAGTCTGCATAATGCTATTGCTGTCTGTTTTTCTTCCCATATGCAAATTTGACTCATCCATTTGGTGAAGCTTAAAGATCGGGGAACGAAAAACTGATGCTTGAATACTTACAATCCATTCACTACAATTTTCAAAAAAATGTACAGCATTTTGCAAATAATTCCGAAATATATAACAGGTTAGACTGGAATCCATTATATCGAAAGGGTGAGACGTATGAAAATTGACACAAGCTCCATCCGTATGGATTCTGAAAGATTCTATACGAACACTAGCAGCTCCGGCACCAGAAGTATATCCGGCACACCGGGTACCAGTACTTCCATCGGCAAAGGCAACAGCCTTAGGGCTTATACCGGCACAAGCTTTGCCGCAAGCTATATGTATTTTGCAAGCAACGACGGCACCGGCAGCCGGTATAACAACAATGGTGTGGGGGACACCGGCAGCCAGTATGACAGCTTTGAACAGACAGGCTTAGAGGAACCGGAATACTTAGGCTCAGACCTATATTCCAGCTTCTATCGTGGTCCTATGGGAATCACAAGCGTAAGAAGCTCCATCATGACCTTCCATGAGAAAATGATCCAGCAGATCGAAGAGCTTATGGAACGGATCAAGGCACAGCTTCTTGGCAGGGAGTATCACGGAAAAGGCACTGGCAAGCAAAGCTCAGTCCTTGACCTGACAACATCCTCAAGACAGCCCGGCAATCTATGGGTCAGACAGGAAAGCTATTCCTCTTATTCCGAGGCTGAGACAACAACCTTTTCCACCGTTGGAAAGGTTACAACTGCAGATGGACGTTCCATTGACTTTAATATGACACTTAACATGAGCAGATCATTTACACAGAGCATTTCCCAGATATCCGAGGGTGTCCCTTATGTTCTGACAGATCCTCTTGTATTGAATCTGGATGACGCTCCGGAAACCATCAGCGACCAGGAGTGGCTCTTTGATCTTGACGGTGACGGAAGGATGGAAAACATCAGCAAGCTTGCAAGCGGCAATGCATTTCTTGCCTTAGACAGAGATGGTAACGGTACCATTGATAACGGTAAGGAATTATTCGGCGCAACAACGGGTAACGGTTTTGCCGAGCTTGCAGAATTTGATGAGGATGGAAATGGGTGGATAGATGAAAATGATTCCATCTACGAAAGTCTTAAGGTCTGGAAAAAGGATGCAGCAGGCAATGATGTACTCACAGGACTTAAGGACTCAGATGTGGGTGCAATATACCTAGGAGCGGTTAACACTGCTTTCTCTCATAAGAATATGGAGAACAATAATACCCAGGCTGTTGTGAGACAATCAGGCTTCTTCTTACATGAATCTGACGGCTCTGCAGGGGTAATGCAGCAGATTGATTTTGCGTCAAGGAAGGCTGCTTCATAGTTAAGCACCTTGGCATGTTACCATTATAACAAAACTCTGGCATACCAGATTTTCCTAACGAATTTCTGTTATACCAGAGTTTTTATTTTTTCAATTCTGTAATTCCAGAATCATATGCTTTTCTATTATTGCCAGAGCTATATACGGCTTGGTTCTATATGTGGCGGATTTTTCATACAAAACCTGTAATGCCAAAATTATGTTATATTTCACACATTTCTGGCATTACGGACTTCTACTCGTTACGTATAGCCGCAAGAGGACTTAGCTTGGTTGCCCTCTGGGCAGGGAAAAAGCCTGCCAGCATTCCTATGATAGTTGCAAATAATATTGCAATAAGCACAAGCCATATTGGGATCACAGAAATTTTTGCTGCCTCTCCAAATCCATAATCCTCCATAAAAGTTGGTGCAATAAAATGATTTACCACAATTGACAGGATAAAGCTTAGCACTATGCCGATAGCACCTCCTAAAAATCCGATAAATGCTGCCTCCGCCAAAAACATCGAACGGATATTAGAAAGACTGCATCCTAACACCTTCATAATACCAATCTCCTTAGTCCTCTCATAGGTGGACATCATCATTGTATTGGCAATACTAATGGCGGCAACCAGCATGGCAACCGCACCGATTCCACCAAGCACTGCCTCAATTATGATGAATTGCTTCTCGGTCTCCTCGATCCATTCCTTATTGGCATCACCACGATATCCCATATCCTGAATCGTCTGCAGCACCTCTTCCACATTATCAGAACCATCAACATTTACAACCAGCTGTGAATACTTAAGATCCTTATATGGTTTTCCGTTCTTATCTACGGGCTGTTCAGGCACAACATCATTTAAGCTGTAATTTTTATTAATAAATGCCTTAAGGGAATCCATATCCGCATAACAGTTATATGAAAAATCTGAATAGTCTGATTCCGAGCCCACTGTAATGCCGCATACCTTTATAGGCACCCTCTTAACATCTGATGTGAATACTGTGGCGCTGTTACCACTGTTATCACCTGTAAGATCAGTCAGATTTCCTACTGAGCTGTATATACTATCGTCTGATAAAGTGTCTGTACCAGTATCATTTTCCGAAGTGATATTGTTTTGCGGGGTATTATTCCCCTCTTCACTTCCATCACTATTACTGCCAGTATTATCAACACTACCGCCATCACTTGAATCATCAACACTGAAATCATCATCAACAGAAAAAATAGAGGAAAAATCATCTGTTTCATCTGCAAAGGCTGGATCGACGTCATTCTTTACAGCAGGTAAGCTGTCAGCCTGCTCTGTATCAAAATCATCCTGTTCCTTACTGATACCGGCAAACACAGCCGCCTTCATAAGATCCACATCCGGCACCTCATCCCTATCGTAATATGGATATATACCCGTAGCAGATTCGTAAAATTCCTTTAGAACCTGGTTACCAAACAGCAGCTCAAGGCTGCCATCCTTTGTCGTTTCCGGTATTCTTCCTGTCTCAAGCTCAATACTCTTAAGGTACTCCTGTGTTACCCCCACAATTGTAACATCCTCTGCCTCATACTTGCCCGCAAGCAAAGGTATTGTGAAGTTAAGCTGCGGCTCAATGCTCTTAACGTTACTGATCTCCATAAGCTTTTCAATGGTACTGTCATCCAGAAGCAGCTCTCCATCTCCATAATATGCCTCAGAGGTAACAAATATCTCAGTAAGACCACCTGCAGAGCTGACCTCCGCCATCATGGCCTGCCTAAGCCCAAGGCCTAGAGACAGCATTACCACTATGGAAGCCGTACCTATCACAACGCCAAGAACAGTCAACAGGGCACGAATTTTTCTCCGCCACAGATTTGACACACTCATTTCCAATATATCCGATAATTTCATCTGTTAATCTTCCTTATCTATATTGATTGCACGTGTTCCAATAACATACCACCATCATTTTCATACAAGCATCTTAAGCTGCAATATTATCTGTATCAATTTAACAAAACAGTAATTCATCAGCATTTTTACATGTC
The DNA here is from genome assembly GCA_017470935.1 of Lachnospiraceae bacterium. Taxonomy (GTDB): domain Bacteria; phylum Bacillota; class Clostridia; order Lachnospirales; family Lachnospiraceae; genus CAG-590. The sequence goes on along the minus strand of JAFUXG010000010.1, from coordinate 4,654 downwards.
GTTTTCACTGCCATCAGCCTCTGTATAAGCTTGTTCGTTGCCACTATCACCATTAGCTTCTGCATAACCGTCATCACTATTGCTGCCCTCATTCTCGCTATAGTCATGATCGCTGCCTTCATTCTCACTATAGTCATGACCGCTGCCTTCATTCTCGTTATCGCCATGATTACTGCCTTCACTCTCACCATTACCGAAAAAGTCGTCATCATCCTCTTCCGCCATAAGCTCAGCAAGCTTCTTCTTTTTCTTCTTTACCAGGATAACACTGACAACTACAATAACTGCGACAACAGCTGCACCTATAATGAGCCATACCCACCATGGAATACCCTCATCATACTCATCCTCATAATCCTCATCATAGTCTTCAAAGCCCTCACTAAATGCGTCAACGCCCACACTGCATGCAACATCTAATTCCAGCTCTCCTGTCGCGCCGTCTGCGTCCTCATAGGTGATCTTTACCTTAATGGTTCCTCTGTCAGAATTGTCCGCCTTGCCTGTGACCTCCAAGGTGGCATAAGCAGAGGAATTAGCTGCAATATTGCCAACATAGCTTTCTGGAGCGCTAACTGCATCATCATCAGATGAAACACTTACGTTAAACACATTTGCACTGCTCTGATTATTAATGGTAAATACCAGACTTCCCTGGGAGCCAATGCCGATAGAACTTGGTGTCATGCTGGCATCTGTAATATTCATCTTAACCTCCTGATAAACAGGAAGGTATACGCTTTCACTTGCTGAGAAGGTATTGCCATTGCCATCATCAAAATCACCCTTTAGCACCAGCCTGTAATTCTTCTGTGCAAGCTCCGCGGAGGTCTTCAATTCTATTTCTATATCTCCGGTCTCACCTGCAGCTATCTTTTCCACAAATACAGCATTTGAGCCGGAGGTTGGAAGGAAGTTGCCGCCTTCATCTCCTATTAAAAATTTGCCATTACACACATTGGTGGTCTTAGATGAATTGGTAACATGAATAGTCATCTTAAAGCTGTCACCGGCCATTACCTTCTTAGGATCAGTGTCAAAGCCCTTTATTATAAGCTTAGGTGCCTCTGTCTCACCATCACCGCTTGAGGATCCGCCTGTATAACCGCCTCCTGAATATGTGCTTCCGCTGGAATCATCATCCGAATCATCATCAGACACGGTAGTTGTAGTCTCGGTCTTCTTGCTGGATGATTTAGAGCTTGTTGTTTTCGACGCTGTTGTTGGTTCGGTTGCAGAGAAATATATATTAATAGTTTTAATTACATAATAATCCTTTGAAGTGCCATCCGCATCCAGCTTAGAATACTCTCCTATAAACCTGACACTCTGATAGCCGTCTGACAGATCAGAGCGGGCTTTCATCGTATAGGAAGCATCCAGGGACAGCTGCTTTGCAGGATCATCACCTGCTGACACCACCTTATACGCATCACCACTTGTATCAAAAGGAAATACACTATCAATAACAGGATAAACACTTTTAATCCTGATGGTATCAGCATTTCCGGAATTCAGTTTAAATGATACTGTTACATCCTTGCCGGCAACTCCTATAATAGACTCTGTGACCTCGACACCAACATCCGAATTCTTTCCCAGTGTTCCATTGGGATCAATATTGGAGGCTGCTTCCGTTGTGGATGATGTACCTGCGGAAGTAGTTGTTGTACTGGTTGTAGCAGCTTCAGTAGCAGCTCCATCGGCATCAGCTGCATATACCCTTCCGGTATATCCGGGAACATTTCCAAATACAGAAATAGCAACCGCAAATATAGCAAGCAGTGCAGCCCCTCTCATTTTTTTCCCCATTGTTATATTCATATACTTCATTATCCTAATTCCTCCACAGCTTCTGTTCTTCTATGCTCAATACCCACGATCTTCCCATCCACGATTCTGATAACTCTGTCAGCTATAGCGGCAAGACTGTCATCATGGGTTACCATTACAAGTGTCTTATGGTGCCTGTTAACCACATCACGCATAAGCTCCATCATTTCCTTCGAGGTCTTCGAATCAAGGTTACCGGTGGGCTCATCCGCAAACATTATCTTAGGGTTGACCACCAGAGCCCTTGCCATTCCCACACGCTGCTGCTGTCCGCCTGACATCTGGTTGGGCTTGTGCATTGCGTGCTCCTTAAGTCCCACAAGATTCAGCATCTTGATAGCTCTTCGAAGTCTTATAGGCTTAGGAATCCCTCTAAAGGATAACGGAAGTGCAACATTTTCAAGTGCATTCATAGTTCCCAATAGATTAAAGGATTGGAAGATAAAACCCACATTCTCACGCCTGAACTTAACAAGCTTCTTCTCATTCATCTTCTCAATATGATTGCCGTCAATTATTACCTCACCCTTAGTGGGCTTCTCAAGGCCGGCCAGCATATTAAGAAGGGTAGATTTCCCGGAGCCTGATGTTCCCACTATGGCACAGAACTCACCCTCGTATACCTTAAAATCCACTCCATCTAAGGCATGCACCTTAGAAGATCCAACCTTAAATATCTTATATAAATCATTAACCTCAATAACAACCTTATCCAATAAAATCCATCCTCCAGGCCATGGCTTTCACATACATAAAGCCTTATCTTATGATACACATATTTTTTCAACGTGGATAATTATAGCACAAAAAACGTCTTTTTAAAGTTTTTTTGCATTTTTTCACAAAATATTAAGAAAGTATAATTGATATTAAACCCGAACTTTGTTATTATAAACCTATATTATCTGCCATTGATATACCGCCATGGCATTTAATAATTATTCATCAAAAAAAATCTAGGAGAGGTTACAATGAAATTAGAGAATCTGAGAATACATATATTAGGGGACAGTATAACCGAGGGAGCCGGCGCATCTGATGAAAACCATATATTCTGGAAGCATTTCGAATTAAACGATAATGCAGTCGTTCACGCATACGGCATTGGCGGCACCAGGATTGCAAAGCAGCACACACCCTCTGAGGAGCCCCAATATGACCAGCACTTTATCACAAGGGTTCCTGACATGGCCCCCGAGGCTGATGTGGTATTTGTCTTTGGAGGCACCAATGATCACGGTCATGGTGATGCTCCTATCGGAAGCTTTGAGGACAGAACTGATGACACCTTTTATGGGGCGCTGCATCATTTATTCCTCACATTAATAGAGAAATATCCAAAGGCTCATATAGCAGTTCTAACACCACTGCACCGCACAGGGGAGCATGATGTCATCAACGGCTTTGGGGTAAGAAATGTGGGAACTCTTGAGGATTACGTGAATATTATCATGGAGGTGGCAGCTTACTATGCCCTTCCGGTAATAGACCTGTACCGCATAAGCGGAATGCAGCCGGAGATACCACTTTTGCAGAGCATGTATAATCCTGACGGTCTGCACCCTAATAACGCGGGGCATGAGAAGATATACCGGATTCTTAAGGCATATCTTGAAAATCTGTAACGCTTAACGTAATCAGGCACCCGGAAGCTGTAAGACAGCCATAAGCTCCGATTCTTAATGGTCTATATATCTGTGATAATAAAATGTCGTATAACAGGCTTTACTGCTATACGACATTTATTTCTTAGTATAAGAACATTCATATTGCCAGCCAATATGTAATGCCTCCTCATATCTGCTTGAAACAAAATACTGCTATTTGAATATAGGTATCACTTTGCCTCAATTACATCTGCCATATCATACATACCGGCAGGCTTTCCTGCAAGGAACTTCCCTGCCTCGATGGCTCCCTTTGCAAACACAGACTTGCTGTATGCTGTGTGGTTAAATGTTATGACCTCGTCAGTTCCTGCGAATATAACATCATGCACACCCACAATAGTACCACCGCGCACAGCAGAAATACCAATCTCTTTATCCGGGCGCTGCTCGCTTCTTGTACTTCTGTCATACACATACTCATATTCATTCCCCAAGGCTTCATTAACGGAATCTGCCAGAGCAAGAGCCGTTCCGCTCGGGGCATCCTTCTTAAGTCTGTGGTGCTGCTCAACCACCTCAATATCATATCCCGCTGGTCCAAACACCCTTGCAGCATCCTTAAGGAGCTTAAGCAGTGCATTGATGCCAAGGGACATATTGGCAGACTTCAAAACTGCCACATCCTTACTTGTATCCTTCACAAGCTGAAGCTGTGCATCCGAAAGTCCTGTGGTACACAAAACAACAGGAATCTGCTTCTCCTTGCTATACTTTAATAGATTATCAACTGCAGCAGCCGCTGCAAAATCAATAATAACATCAGCCTCCACATCACAGGCAAAAATGTCTGTGAACACCGGATAGCCGTTATCCCTATTATCCGCTATATCAATTCCCGCAACGATTGCAGCATCATTATCCTTAGCCACCAGATCCGTAATAACCTGGCCCATATGCCCGTTGCATCCATGCATAATTATTCTTGTCATCTCTCTCTTCCTTTCTACCTCAATATGTTACTGTTTAGTGAATTTTTGTTTTTGTATCACGTACGCAGGTAAACTGACAGCATGGTGCGTTTTATATGACTTTCTGTACGGTGATAAGAGTTTCTAAGTATCCCGTTAAAGCTTTGATGACGTACGCGGCAAGGTGCTTAGTCGCCATCCATGGCTCCGGCGCACCTGCTCGGCATCCATGCCTCGCATCCG
>JAFUXG010000064.1 GCA_017470935.1 Lachnospiraceae bacterium | reverse complement strand
TATATGGCTTTGTTCATAAAATGGGCGGCTTTGTAATGATAAACAGTGAAAAGAAAAAAGGAACAACTGTAAGACTTACTATCCCGCAGAAGGTAGTAGATATGTCTCCTTGTCTTATGACCAACGACAATGTGAAGGATGGTCTTGTATTCTATTCAAGACTTGATAAGTTTAAGGTACCTGAAGTAAGAGATTTCTACAAAAATATGGTAATCAACCTTGCTACCGGTCTTAAAACAAGGCTTTACTCTGCGAGTGACAGAAAAGAGCTTGAGCATCTTTTGGAAGAAATGGATGTATCTCATATCTTTATGGGAGTGGAAGAATATGAGGCAGAAGCAGATTGGATAGAGCAATTATCAAGGGATGGTTATAAAATTGTGGTATCGGCAGATGCAGGATTTAAGGTTTCTGACGGAAGCCGTGTGTTGGTAATGCAAAAACCTCTGTATGCTTTTCCTGTTGTGCGGATACTTAATGGTGAGGAAGATAATAATATTAATTCAAATCAGGAAGAAAAAATATATTTCCCTGGGGTGAGTGCTCTTGTTGTGGATGATGAGCCTATGAATCTTGTGGTTGCATCAGGGCTTTTCAGAGATTATAAGATGATTGTTGATTCGGCAGAGAGTGGAAAGGAAGCTATCAGGAAATACGAATCAGGCAGCTATGATATTATATTTATGGATCATATGATGCCGGAGATGGATGGTGTCGAGACTATGAAGCAGATCAGACAGATTGCTTTGTCGGATGGAAGAACACCGATAATAGTTGCACTTACTGCCAATGCTCTAAGCGGAGCAAAAGAAATGTTTATAAAGGAAGGCTTTGACGGATTTATTGCAAAGCCAATAGATATAATTGAGTTTGAAAGAGTTATGAAAAGGGTTTTGCCGGAAACAGCCAAATTTGTTAATGGGGGTGAAAACTAATGCGTATAATTAAAGACCTTTATAGCAGAATTCATAATCCCAATATAAGCTTTGAACAGCATATGATTACATTTATGTCCGTTATAAGTGATATAGCTTTGTTTTTGGCAATGTTAGGTGATATAGCAATCGGTGAAAATCCTGTTGAAACAGTTGCTTTGGGCATATTGATTATAGCGGTACCCGTTACCACTAAATGGTGCATACGACACAACAGGGTGTCGCTTGGAGGCAAGCTGCAGGTCGCTGCTCTTGTTTTTATTGTAATGCCGATTACCTTTTTCTTTGGTGGAGGTCCTAAGGGAGGTGGTGTGTTCTGGCTTGCCGTAACATATATGTATGCAGGATTGATACTGTCCGGCAAATGGCGTGTAATCATGGTTTCCATACTAAGCTTGATAACATTTGCAGAGTTTCTTATATATTATTTCAATCCGGAAATCGTTTACGCACATGATTTTGATGCTTTTTTTAAGGATACGATTGTATCTGTAATTCTTGTCGGCTTTGTAGTATACGCTGTGGTATGTTTTCAGAAAATGCTGTTCATAAATGAGAATAAGCGTGCTGAAGAGGAGACCAAAAGAGCCGAGGAATTAAACCGTTCACAAAATCGTTTCTTTTCCAGCATGAGCCATGAAATTCGTACTCCTATCAATACAGTGCTTGGAATGAATGAGATTATTTTGCGTCAGGAGGATGCATCTGAAGAAATCAAAAAGGACGCAAGAAATATCCAGGGAGCCGGTAAGCTTCTTTTGGCGCTTATAAATGATATCCTTGATGTCAGCAAGATAGAAGCGGGTAAAATGGATATAGTTCCCGTAAACTATAATGTGGCATCACTTTTGTCTGAAATCGTTAATATGATTTGGCTTAAGACAGAAGAAAAGGGACTTAAATTTAATGTTGATATCGATCCTGATGTTCCTGAAACTTTGTTTGGTGATGAGGTAAGGATTAAACAGATACTTATTAATTTGCTTAATAATGCTGTAAAGTATACCAAAGAAGGCTCCATCAGCTTACATATGGAATGTGAGACAACCGATAATGAAAATGTTTTATTGAAGATAGTAGTATCCGATACAGGAATAGGAATAAAGCCTGAAGCTCTTCCGTTCCTTTTTGATACATTTAAGAGAGTGGATGAGGAGAAGAACCGCCATATAGAGGGTACGGGACTTGGACTTTCGATAGTTAAGCAGCTTGTGGAATTGATGGGTGGAGAGATTACCGTAAACAGTGTTTACTCTGAAGGTTCAACCTTTACTGTCACACTCGGACAGGGAATTTCATCAGAAAAGCACATAGGTAATATCAATATATCCGGTACAGGCAGCATATCAAATGCAGAGAGATTTGCACATAGCTTCCATGCACCTGATGCGAGAATTTTAATTGTTGATGATAACGAGATGAATCTTGAAGTGGAAAAGAAGCTGCTTGAAGGAACCGGGATGAACATAGACCTGGCCAAGTCGGGACAAGAGGCTCTTTTACTTACTCTTAACTGCCGGTATGATGTTATATTTATGGATCATCTTATGCCGGAAATGGATGGTATAGAATGTTATAAAAATATAACCACCCAAAAGGGAGAAATGAATTCCAATGTACCTGTTATCGTACTTACGGCAAATGCCGGAAGTGATAATATGGAGCTTTATAACAATGCAGGCTTTGATGATTATCTGGTAAAGCCTGTATCAGGATTACAGTTAGAGGACAAACTTCTTAAATTCCTTCCGGAGGAAAAAATTGTGAGAACCGGTGTCACTGAAATGACAGGAGCTTCTATGAATACAGCAGCCGGATATTCCAAAAAGAGATCGGTTGCAATTGCAACAGGAAGTATGGCTGACATTCCGGGTTATATACAAAGTGAGATGCAGATTAGAATCATCCCGAGTAAAATATATACGGAGGACGGTACCTTTTACGATAATATTGATATTGATTCCGAAGAAATTTTGCAATATATGGGTGCTGAGCTAAGACCTGTAACTTCGGATGCGCCGACAGTAGAAGAATACATACGC